>CAYLYZ010000031.1:3913-52856 GCA_964387885.1 uncultured bacterium
ACCGTTATCTCTACACCATTCGGAAGGTTGAAGTCTCGATCAGGACGATAGAGCAATAAGTGACCTTCCTCAATCGCCATATTCAATTCTTCAAGATCACCGGTAAATGAATATGTAAGTTCATCACCATCAACGTCGAAGAAGACTTCGTCGAGATCGGCGAGGTCGACCTGCTGTAAATCCTCACTGATCCGGCTGTCAACTATCTCATTTTCTACAACAGGAGCATCATTAACCTGCCTGATCGTAAGGAGGAAGACATCAGATATTGTTTCCTGACCTGCATCTTCTGCGGTTATGGTAATATCAATACCATCAGGGATTACAAAATCGATATCCGGTTCTATAATGAGAACTCCCGTCTCCTCATCAATCTCCATATTCACTTCTTCAGGAGCACCATCGTGGGTATAAACGAGCACATCACCATCAAGATCGAAGAATACTTCATTGAGGTCAATGATTTGTACTCTTCCGGGTTCCTCGTCAAATACCTGATCTTCAATCTCTGCAGTTATTTCCGGTGGATCATTAACCGGTGTTATAACAAGCGAGAATATGAAGTCTGTTGAAGCTTCCTGATCGTCAGTAGCTGTAAGAGTAATATCTGCACCACCCTCAAGGTTAAAGTTCAAGTCTGCATCAAATGAAAGTACATTATCCTCAGCAAGAACCATATTGATCTCTTCAGGCGCTCCACTGAAATCGAATGTCATGGCGTCATCATCCGGATCGGCAAACACCTCATCAAGATCCGCAACAATTGTTGCGCCTGCATCCTCATCGACTGACAATGGATCAATCGGATTGGCAACAACTGGTGGTGAATTCAATACATTTGCTACAAGACTTACTTGCAACTCGGGGGTTTCAAAGTCATTTGAAGCGATTGTTAAGATTTCATCATACTGACCTCTAACGAGCGGTTCAAAGAAGACTGAGACTCGGTAGCTTTCACCAGGAGCCACAAATACGTGGGGATCTAATTCAAGAGGCACATTACCGGTAAATGCTTCAAGCATCAGCATGATAAATGCACCTTCCTGATATGCAGGTTCACCTTCAATCATTGTTGGTTCTGCTACAATCTCACGACGTGCGCTCTCATCCCAATAACGGAATTCGATATCTTCACCAGCGCGGAATCCTTCTACTACATCTCCGGTATTTACATCATCACCCCAAACTGTTATTCCCATCTCGTCGGAAATTGGTTCGTAACCCGCACAAATACCACCTGGTGTAAATACACCAACATAATCTCCATCGGACAGTGCTTCTCCATCAAGCTCAGCAGAAGCTACAAAGGCTGACATATTTATGCCTGTTTCAATGAACTCCCAGTCAAACTCTGGAAGTGCTCCAAGAACAAGACGGAACTCATCAATACTTGTCGTGATGTCAGATATATCGAGGTCGATGTTACCATCGTTAAATATTTCAAGTTCTCTTCTTGTACTGGAATTGATATAAACTTCACCAAAGTCATGAGCATCAGGCTCTACTCTCACGATTGAGCGATTACCTGAACCAGTGAGATCGATAGTAACTTCAGGATCATCGGGATCATTCGAGAAAATTGTCACCAGACCCTGGAAATCACCAAACATTTCCGGAGCAAATGTGACAGTAACCTCAGCGACATCATTGAGCTCTATACCGAATGGCTGATCGAAATCAGTAGAGTAGTACTCACCTTCGACGGTAATATCCTCAATGTTCAAAGTTTGTGTCCCGATATTTGTGATTTGAATTGCCCAATCAGAAGATTCACCTGCATTAACAATACCAAAGTCATGGGCTTCTTCAATTACTACAATGTCCGGGAAGGATGGTTCAATCAGCAGGGTGAAGGCATCTTCAGCTTCCACTCCAGACGGATCTCTTGCAACTAAGAAGATGAGTGTCTCTCTGTCCATCCAGAATTCTGCTAACGGATCGAAATAGAGAACATTATCCTCATCAATGTCCATGCGGATTTCTTCAGGATCACCAGCAATTGAGAACGTCAATACGTCATTGTCAACATCGAAGAATACATCATCAAGGTCAGCAACATCAACACGACCCGGATTCTGATCAACTACTATATCTTCGATTTCCTGGACAAGCACAGGAGCATCATTGATCGGTGTAATTATGAGAGTGAAGATTTCTTCATTGGTCAAACCTTCATCATCTGAAGCAATGATGGTTATCTCTGCACCACCTGCAAGATTGAAATTGTCATCAGCTAACATGAACAAACTGCTTACATTTTCAATTTGCAAGCCTGCTTCAGCAGGAGCGCTAACTATCTCGTAATCCAGAACGTCATCCTCAACATCTCTGAATATCTCGGTCAGGTCAACTATATCAACTCGACCCGCATCCTCATCGATTGTTAAGTCTGCAATGTCTCCGATTACCTCAGGTGGATCATTAATCGGAGTGATCTCAAGTAAGAAGCTGACATCTGCGGTCAGTCCTTCATCATCCGCAGCTACCACGGTAACTTCGATCGGATCAGGAACCGTGAAGTCCGCATCCGGCTCTATATACAACAGGTTACCGTTCTCAATCTGTAAACCTGCCTCACCAGGTGCACCTTCAATTGAATAATCGAGTTCTGCATCCTCTACGTCGGCAAATACATCATTCAGATCGATTATATCGATCCTCTCTGAATCCTCATCGATTGTCTGATTGTCAATAGCACCAATTACTTCCGGTGCATCATTGACTGCATTGATTATCAGTGTGAAAGTCTCGTCATCATCAAGACCCTCATCATCGGTGGCGACTATTGTGATGTTAACACCATTAGGCAGATTGAAATCATCGTCGGCAATCATAAACAATTGATTATCGTTCTCAATCTGCAGACCTGCCTCAGCTGGTGCATTTACTATAGTGTAATCAAGCTGCTCATCTTCAACATCGACGAAAATTGTGGTCAGGTCAACGATGTCAACTCGACCGGCATCCTCATCGATAGTCTGATCTGCTATCGCACCAATGACATCCGGTGCATCGTTAATAGCGTTGATTACCAGTGTGAAGGTGTCATCGGCTGTTAATCCTTCATCATCGGAGGCAATAATCGTTATATCAGTGCCACCCGGCAGGTTGTAATCATCTTCTGCAACCATGAACAAATCGTTTCCATCAATCTGCATGCCAGCCTCGGCTGGAGCATTAACGATCTCATATTCAAGCTGCTCATCCTCTGCATCAGCGAAGATAGCTGTCAAGTCAGCAATATCAACTCTACCGTCATCTTCATCGATGTTCTGGTCGGCGATCTCCTGAATTACTACAGGTGCATCATTTTGCGGTGTTATGATCAGGCTGAAAGTCTCTTCAGCGGTCAAACCTTCATCATCTGAAGCTATGACCGTCACCACGATTGCTTCCGGAATGTTGAAGTCAGCCTCAGGATGGATAAACAACAGACTGGCACCCTCGATCTGTAAGCCTGCCTCAGGGGGTGCGCCTTCTATTGTATAATCAAGAGCGTCATCCTCAACATCGCTGAATACTTCAACAAGGTCAATTATGTCAACTCGGTCAGAATCCTCATCAATGGTCAGATCTTCTATTGCACCAATTACTTCAGGTGCGTCATTAATCGGGGTGATTACGAGCCTGAATACTTCTTCAGCGGTCAGACCCTCATCATCCGTGGCAACTATAGTTATATCTGCACCACCGACAAGGTTGAAATCATCATCTGCGACCATGAACAACTGAATGCCATTCTCGATCTGCAGTCCTGCCTCAGCAGGTGCGCCTTCTATCGAATAATCAAGATCGGCATCCTCAATATCGGCGAAGACCGTAGTCAGGTCGATTATGTCGACGCGACCGGCATCCTCCTCAATGGTCACGTCTTCGATGGCACCGATTACCTCAGGAGCATCGTTAACAGGAGTAATCACTAAATTGAAAGTGTCATCGGCTGTAAGACCTTCAATGTCGGTTGCGATAATCGTAATATCAACACCACCGGCAAGGTTGTAGTCAAGTTCGGACTCGACATACAGGGTGACACCATCAATCGCTACACCTGTTTCTGCAGGAGCATTTTCGATTGTATATTCGAGAACATCACCATCGAGGTCCTCAAAGATCGTTGTCAAATCTACAAAGTCAACACGACCTGCATCCTCATCAATGACCTGATCTTCAATAGTTCCGACCAATTCTGGACCGTCATTGACTGGAAGTACGGTCAAACGAACAACATCATCTACAGTCAAACCACCACCATCTTCTGCGGTGACTGTTACTTCTACTCCTTCAACAATGTTGAAATCAGGATCAGGATCAAAGTAAAGGATGTTTTCATCATCAATGGCGACATTAAGTTCGGCTACATCACTGACAACGGAATAGGTAAGTTCATCACCGTCAATATCAGTAAAGACATCATCCAAATCTCCAACATCGACACGACCCGGGTCCTCTTCAACAGTCTGGTCAACTAATGGGGCGAGTACTGCAGGAGCATCGTTAACTGGAGTAAGTGTCAGTACAAACGTTGTTTCGGCTGTACCTCGATCCTCATCTTCAGCAATAACAGTTATTGTTACACCACCCGGAATATTGAAATTATCATCTGGGTTGAATACAATTTGGTTATCCTGATCAACCAGCATGTTTAATTCGTTAGGATCATCCTGTAATGAGAATGTAAGGGCTGTTCCCTCAGGATCGGCGAATACTTCATCAAGATCATCAATAATGGTCTGATCTACATCCTCATCGTAAGTCACATCCTCAATAGCGCGAACCACTACCGGTTCATCATTGACTGGGGTAATCGTCAGAATGAATGTGTCATCTTGGGATTCACCGGAGGGATCTTCGGCAGTTACAGTAATCTCTGCACCCTCAACGAGATAATAATCCTCTACTGTATTAATAGAGAGAACATTGGTATCCTCATCAAGTGCCATGTTATACTCTTCAGGCGCACCACTAAACGAATAGGTCAGTGCATCACCATCGATATCGTCAAAGACATCGTCAAGATCAACAATAACGGTTGGACCAGAGTCTTCCGGAACCTCGGTATCGACTATCGGATTTACAACATCCGGCCGGTCATTAGTAGGTTCAATGAAGATCCAGAATAGATCATCAACCGAAAGACCACCCGGATCCTCAGCTGTTACCGTTATCTCTACACCATTCGGAAGGTTGAAGTCTCGATCAGGACGATAGAGCAGTAAGTGTCCTTCCTCAATCGCCATGTTCAATTCTTCGAGATCACCGGTAAATGAGTATGTGAGTTCATCTCTGTCGACATCGAAGAAAACATCGTTAAGATCGGCAAGGTCTACCTGCTGTAAATCCTCACTGATCCGGCTGTCGACTATCTCATTACCTTCTACCACAATCGGTGCATCATTAATTTGGTTGATAGTGAGAACGAATACATCGTCTACCGTTACACCGCCAGCATCTTCTGCGCGTATAGTAATGTCAATGCCATTCGGGAATGCAACATCTTCATTCGGCTCAAAGAACAGAATTCCTGTCTCTTCATCTACCTCCATATTCAACTCTTCCGGAGGATCAACAGGAGTGTATACGAGCACATCGCCATCAAGGTCGAAGAAGACATCATCAAGATCTACTATTTCAACTCTACCGGGCTCTTCATCCACCGTCACATCAGCAATGGCATTAGCAACTTCAGGTGGATCATTAACCGGTGTTATTACAAGTGTGAATATGAAGTCTGTTGAACCTTCCTGGTCATCAGAGGCTGTAAGTGTAATATCAGCACCACCCGCAAGGTTAAAGTTCAAGTCTGCTTCAAATGAAAGTACATTCTCTTCATCGAGAACCATGTGAATTTCTTCCGGAGCACCACTGAAATCAAAGGTCATAGCATCGTCGTTGGGATCTTCGAATACTTCGTCCAGATCTGCAACAATTGTCGCGCCTGCGTCCTCATCCACTGACAACGGATCAATAGGATTGGCAACAACCGGTGGTGAATTCAGAACGTTAGCGATAAGTACCACTTCCAGTTCAGGAACTACATGGTCGTTTGTAACGATTGTCAAGGTCTCGTTATATTGATCTCGAATTGTCGGTTCGAAGAATACTGAAATACGGTAACTTTCTCCAGGAGCAACAAATACATGAGGATCTAATTCAAGAGGCACATTACCGGTAAATGCTTCAAGGGTCAGAATAATGAACCCACCTTCCTGATAAGTAGCCTCACCATCAATCATTGTAGGTTCAGCAACGATCTCACGATGCAGACTTTCATCCCAATAACGGAATTCGATATCTTCATCAGCTCGGAATCCTTCAACGTCTCCGGTGTTTTGATCGTCACCCCAAACTGTTATTCCCATTTCATCTGAAACCGGTTCATAACCGGCACAAACACCACCTGGTGTAAATACACCAACATAATCTCCGTCAACCAGTGCTTCTCCATCAAGTTCAGCGGACATTACCAACGCGGACATATTCAGACCGGTGTCAATGAATTCCCAGTCAAACTCCCTCAATGCTCCAAGTACAAACCGGAATTGATCGTCACTAACAGTTACATCTGTAATTTCCAGATTAATGTTACCGTCATTATAAACCTCAAGTTCTCGTCTTGTACTTGAGCCAACCAACACATCACCAAAGTCATGCTCTTCAGGATCGACCCTGACGATCGAACGATTACCCTGACCAATCAAAGCTATCGTAACTTCAGGGTTAGCCCTGTCATTCGAGGAAATTATAATCTCATCCTGGAAGAATCCTAATCCGTCAGGAGTAAATGAGGCAGTTACGTCAATAGTCTGATCACGTTCGACGTCAACTGGTTGATCGAAGTCTACAGAATAATATTCAGTCGCGACTGTTATCTCATCAACTGTCAATATCCCTGAACCCAGATTAGTAATCTGGAATACCCAATCAGCCGTTAACCCGGCATTTATGGTCCCAAAGTTGTGAGCATCATCGGAAACAAATATCTGAGCTTCGGACGGCAGGATTATAATAACAAATAATTCCTGCGCTGATTCTTCAGCTTGATCAGTTGCGATCACGGTGATTTCAACTCCGTTTTCGTTGTAATAATCATCTTCAGGATGAATAGTAAGAACGTTATCTCCATCAATGACCATGTTCAATTCTTGAGGTGCTCCCTCAAATGAGAAGGTCAGAACATCTGGATTATCGTCTCCGAAGTCAGCATCTGTAAATATATCATCCAGATCTGCAATTGTAGTAAGGTCAACAGCTTCCGGAAGGGTCAGGTCATCAATCTCTGTTATTACAGTTGGTGGATCATTAACCGGAACGACAGTAAGATTAACAACATCAGAAATAGTCTCACCAGCACCGTCCTCAGCAGTTACAGTTACATCGGTACCACCCGCAAGGTTGAAGTTTGCATCGGGATTGAAGAATAAAACATTGTCACCATCAATTTCAACATTTAATTCGTCAATATCACTGACAAATGAGTATGTTAAAGCTTCACCGTCAACATCTGAAAAGACATCATCAAGATCGGCAATATCGACTCGACCTGGATCCTCATCAACCGAAACATCATCCATTGGATTTGCAATCACAGGTGGATCGTTAAGTGCTCTTATTACAAGATTAAATACATCTTCAACAATGGCTTCGTCTGGATCGGATGCACCAATTGTAATATCAATTCCATTCGGTATGGCAAAATTAGCAATCGGATCAAAGAACAATACTCCATCCTGATCTACAGCCATATTCAATTCATCCGGAGCTCCGGTAATGGTGTAAGTCAACGCGTCCCCATCAATATCGGTGAAGATGTCATTGAGGTCTGCGACGTTTACACGACCGGGATCTTCATCAACAGCGACATCAGCGATATTATCAATCAGGGATGGTGCATCATTAACAGGAGTTAATGCAATTACGAAACTCTCTGAAACAGACAGATCTGTATCATCAGTTGCAGTAATGGTTACCTGTGCTCCATCGTCTAAATGGAAGTTGGCATCAGGATTCATGAACAGAATATTATCCTCGTCAATCTGAAGGTTAAACTGTTCGATGGTCTCAGTTATTGTATAAATTAGTACTTCACTGTCGACATCATCAAATACATTATCAAGATCCGGGAAGTTCACCAAACCAACATCTTCAGGGAAGCGGACATCGAAGAGTTCCTGAACAACAGTTGGAGGATCATTCACAGGATTAATGACAACATTAAAGACGTGGTCGGTTATTCCACCCCGCCTGTCATCGGCAGTAACGGTTATGTCTACTCCATCCGGAAGGTTGAATTCCGCATCGGCATTGAAGAATAGAATTTTGGTCATTATGTCAATTTCCATATTCAATTCTTCAACAGCACCTGTAAAGCTAAACCGCATCGCGTTCTCTTCAACATCGTTAAAGACAACATTTAAGTCTCCAACATCATACCTGCCGTGATCCTCATCAACAACGATCTCACCAATCGGATTGGCAACCAATGGAGCATCATTAACTGGGGTAACAATTAATAAGAATTCATCTGTGACAATCTCACCATCACCATCTTCTGCTGAAACGGTAATGGTTTCTCCCCGTTCAAGGTTAAAATTCTCTTCCGGGTTGAAATTAAGCACGTTATCACCATCAATTGACATGTTCAATTCCTGGGAAGCACCTGTGAAACCGTATGTAAGAGCATCACCATCAACGTCGAAGAAAACATCATCAAGGTCAGCGACATTCACCAGCCCCTGATCTTCGTCAACAGTCAGATCAGCGATTGCATTATTAACCACAGGAGCATCATTAACGGGGGTAATGGTGACAGTAAACTCATCTGTTCCGATAAGTCCGTCAACATCCTCTGCAGTTACCGTTATCGCAATCGGATCAGGCAGAATGAAATCGAGCACAGGATCGATTCCAAGAACATTTTCATCGTCGATGTACATTCCCAAATCTTCAGGTGCTCCATCGAACGCGAAAGTTAAAGCATCTCCCTCAACATCGGTAAAGACATCGTCAAGATCTGCAAATCCCACATTCCCGGGATCTTCGTTTAGAACCTGATCATCTATTGCAGCTGTGACTGCCGGAGCATCATTTATTGGATTAATGATGAAGGTTACATCATGATCAACCGAGCTCTGATCCTCATCAGTTGCCGTCAGTGTTACGACAACACCATCAGCATTATTATAATTAGGAGAGGGATTAAATGTCAGAACATTTTCATCGTCGAGAGCAAGATTCAGTTCGTCAGGATTTCCGGTGAAAGAGTAGGTCAAGGCATCTTCATCTCCATCAAAGAATACATCATCGAGATCACCCACAACAACTTCTCCCGGATCCTCATCAACTACAACTTGATCTATTGGGTTTGCAACAACCGGCGCAATATTCAATCCATTACCGGTTAAAGGAATTACAAGTTCCGGACCACCGTGTGCTTCAGGTGTATTAGAAACAATTGTAAGGGTTTCATCATAGGCGATTTGCTCTGCAGGCTGGAAGAATACACCAACCGTTTGCATCTCACCAGGTTCAATACTCAGAACTTGATTTGCCTCCATAGGTGCAAATCCCTGGGCTGCGGTCAGTGTTAGGGTATGAGCAACTCCTGCTTGATAATTACCGTCACCGACGGAGTACTCCGCAGAAGCAACGCTCGCAACACCAACACTTTCATCCCAGAATCTGAATTCAAGTGCTTCACCTGCTGCAAATCCCTGGACTTCCTGATTCTGATCATCATCACCATAAACAGTCAAATCAACCGGGAATTGAGCTGGTTGGATATAACCTGCACAAATTCCTTCAGTTGTAAATACACCTATATAGTCTTCAGCGATAAGTGCATTTCCATCAATTGTTGCAGATTCAATAGTAGCAACAAGGTTGTTATCCGTTTCAACAAATGCCCAATCAAATTCATTCGCAAATTCAGTTTCAACCCAGAACACCTCGTTAGATGTAAGGAAGTTCTCAATGTCGAGCGTGATATTACCATCATTGTAAATATTGAGTTCCTGCATTTCCTCCACCTGCTGGATGATATCATCAAATGCAATTGAGGCAGGATCAACGCGGAGCAATGACATTGTACCTCGACCATTTAAAGTGACGGTCACTTCTGGCTGATCTGCGTCATTAGAGAAAATGACGACTGTACCTGCTGCGTCACCCTGATCGAGAGGAGCAAATGTCACTGGAACAACAGCCTGACCAGCGCGTGGGATTTCAAAGACACCATCAAATACGCGTGAGAAGTACTCACCTTCAATTGTAATGTCTTCGATAGAAAGAGGCTGCTGACCGAGGTTATTAATCTGGATTTCCCAGATTACCTGTTCATCGACGAGTACATTACCGAAATCGTGTGCATCCTCTGCAAGGCTAATCTCCGGAGGAGTCAAAACACCTACACCAGTAAGAGGTACTTCAATTTCGGGAGCATCAATATCATTAGATGCAATGGTCAAAATCCCAGCATGATCACCTTCAACATCCGGCTCGAAACCTACGACAGTTTCGATGACCTGACCCGGGAGGATAATTACAGGATTCTGCAATCCTTGAACCATTTCAGGCTGACCTTCATCCATATTCAGACTGATATCAGCCGACGTACCAAAGTGGAATACCCCTTGACCCTGATTAATTGTTGGATTGGCTGCATATTCCCTGTTTTCATCATCAATCCAAATTCGGAAGTTCAGTTCTTCACCATCGCGGAAACCATCAACTTCCTCAGTATCAGGATCATCACCGTATACAGTTATGACTAACTCTTCATCAACTGCAACAGCGCCAAAACCTGCACACTGGCCATAGGGTGTAAAGATTCCAACGGAGTTCCCAACTCCAAGGGCTTCACCCTGATAAAATACCTCGGAAATTGTCACTTCCATTGAGAATCCCGTTTCTGTAACCTCCCAATAGAATTCTAATGGTAAAACTGATACGTCAAGTGTAAACAAATCATTGTCAGTATTGATACGGGAAACAATCAGGTTAGCGTCACCACCATTAGTTATCGTGATTGTATTCTGACCAGAGGCCTCAACAAAAACCTCACCAAAATCGATAGCTTCTTCACTTACAACAATATCCGGACGAGGATTGTAGAAACTAATACCTGTAAGGTTAATAGGAATTTCCGGATTGTTTTCATCACTGGAAACTAATGTCATTACTTCGGCATATTCACCAATTAGTACAGGATTGAATGTCACAACCAGATCTGTACTAATACCAGGATTCAACCAAATGTCATCGAACTCAGCAGTAAATGCATCATTTTCGATGATTGCATCCTGAAGATAGAGATCACCATCTCCACTGTTTGTAATGTTTAATCTCCATTCAGAGGATCGGAAAACCTCGACATCGCCAAAGTCATGTTCATTCTCTGCTAACTCAATGACAGATCTGCGACCCAAATCAGCGTTCAGGGTAATGACCGTAAAACCATTATCAACGTAAGTTTCGGGACCCTGAATATACGTAGGTTCAGCGGGAATTTCCATTTCTGCAAATGCATCCCAATAACGGAATTCAAATCCTTCACCCTGTACAAATCCCTCAATGATGTTTCCTGTTTCAGCATCATCACCCCAAGCAGCAATTCCAATCTCCGCTTCAAGTTCTGTGACAACCGTAGCACCAGCACATAATCCTACTTCCGTAAATACAGCAACTTCGTCGCCAAGATATAGCGGTAGACCGTCAAGAGTTGCTGACTGGACTGCAAGTGAGTGACTCACATCGGTCTCGAAATGCTGGAAGTGTTGATCTTCCTGTAATCCATACAGTACCATCAATTCGACTTCAGCATATCCACCCTCACTAAATATTCCCTCACCAACATTATAAATGGGAACTGCTGAAATCTCCAACCTGCCTGCTGCATCCCAAACTCTGTAACCAATGGCTTCGTCTGCAACAAAACCTTCGACTTCTCCAGTATTGTCATCATCACCAATAGCATTTACATTTAATGGGAATGGATTGGCATTTGGAATAGCTGCAGCACCAGCTGAAACTCCATCAGGTGTTACTAAACCAATATCAAAGTTGTTATCTAAATCAATCCCGTTGAGTGTTGCACCTGTAATTACTATTGACATGTTGCTGGTGGTCATAGTAAATGGCCAATGCACATCTACAGCTAAACCTCCACCAGTAACCTGTACTTCCGCAGTTGGTGTTTGCTCATCATTGGTGCGAATTTCAAGAATACCATTGAAATCAGCCACCTCATCAGGCCGGAATGTTATCGTCAATTCTGTTGAGAATCCAGCCTCAACTATGTTATTACCAGGAAGGGAGTAATCAAATGCTTCATCTGAGGGATTAACACCTAATATCTCAAGATCAGATCCACCTTCATTTGAAATCGTTAAAATCCACTGCTCAAATCGACCAATTATTACGTCACCGAAATCGTTCTGGTCTGCCGACAATGAAATAATCGGAGGTCCTTCTGCAATACCTGACCCTGTCATTGTAACAACTACACTTGGATTGTCAGGATCATCACTGGAAATCTCTAAAGTACCTTCAAAGTCATCTCCGGCATCAGGTGTGAAAGTCAAATCAAGAACTAATTGTTGATTAGATCCAAGAACAGTCTCCGGAATACCGGGTTGACCATCAACACTAACCGAGAACACATCAATACTGATCACACCCTCAGTGATCGTCAGGTCTTCATCACCTTCATTCGTTATAGTGATCTGCTGAGTATCCTGCTCTCCAACAATTATCGGTCCAAAGTCAATATTATTTGCTGATAATGCAATTGTTGGGGGTGTAATCGAGACAGCATTAAGATTCAGTTCTGAGAAACCATTTCCTGTCCACGTTTCGGGACCGCTTATAAATTCAGAAGTGGCCTCATAATCGGCCTGCGATGAATAATCCCAGATAAGGAATGAGAATGCTTCTCCCTGCCTGAAACCATCAATTTCATCAGTTCCACCATCATCACCCCAGACGGCGATACCCAACGGGAATTCAGGATTATTATAAGCTGCTCCAAAGGCAATTGCTCCCGCACAAACTCCTTCGGGAGTGAAGATACCAATCTCATCATCATCTTCAATTGAAGCATCATCAATTAATGCTTCGTGAACAATTAGAGAGTGGTTAATTTCAGTTGTTACAAAACTGAATCTCTCACCTGCCAGATACGAGTTCAGCTCAACTATTGAAGCTCCGTTTGTCTGGAAGATTTCAGGTCCTGCTAAATAATTGGCTAAAGCTACATGTTCACTCTGAGCATCTTCATCCCAGAAAAGATAGCTGATCTCTTCACCTTCAGCAAATCCATCAACTTCTTGTGTGGATGGATCATCGCGCCATATTTCCAATGTAAATGGGAATTCTGCTGGTACTGCTATTGCACCAGCGCATAATTCGGCTTCGGTAAATACAGCAATTTGATCATTTTCAACCAAACGTACACCACCTATTGCTGCTTCCTGAATATTCAGCGTCATCCCGGCATCAGTTTCAACATATAACCATCTCAAATCGCTAAGTATACCACTACCGGTCAGGCTGATATTTACTTCAGGAGAATTGTCAGCATTAGAACTCAAAGTCAGAACTTCATCATAAGCCGCATCTTCGGAAGGATGGAAGATAACGGTTATTTCAAGCTCTCCATTTGGCTCGACAACTAAATTATTACTTGGAGAAATCAAGAATCCCGGAATATCCTGAATTGGATCAATCTCGAGATTCAATCCACCATCATTTGTTATTGTCAGTGTTCTCGACTCTCTATGATTAACAATGACCTCTCCGAAATCAAGTTCACCCGGGGAGACCTCAATTAGAGCAACATTACCAGTGAAGGCAACCAATGATAACACATTAAATCCATTTGCTACCCAAGTCCTGCCTCCTATCTCAATCTCACCGATAACTGCATCATATTCCGTCTCAGCTGATCTATCCCAATAGCGGAAAGAGAATTCTTCTCCTGCCACGAAACCCTCAACAACCTCTTCTGTTTGGGTATCATCTCCCCACGCGGCGATAGCAGCAGGGAACGGAGCATCAGGGTCATCTGCGCCAATAACAGTCGCACCTGCACAGAGTCCATCCGTGGTAAAGGCACCTATCTCATCATATAACTCAAGTGCCTCTCCATCGAGAGTTGCTGAGCTGACCAATATCGAAGCATCGTCACCTGTAGTTTCAAATGTGAAACGTGGTTCAGGAACTATCCCTAAACCGACCATATTTACAACAAATTCTTCATTTCCAGCTGCATTTGAGGAAATTGTTAGTGTGCCGTTGTAAACTTGTTCCGCTTCTGGTGCGAATGTTACATCGATAGAAACAGTCTCATTTGGATTGAGTGAAAAGCCTTCCTGGAAATCTACGCCAAATACTGCAGGAGCAGCAACAATGTCGGTAATTTCCAAAATTCCCGCTCCGGTATTTTCGATTGTTACAGATGTTGTGCTAACTGCTAATCTTGGTGTCTCATCAAATGATACGATCTGAGGAGTCACTGATATTTCGGCATCACCTTCAACCACACCAAGACCAGCAACTGTAATCTCATCCTGACTATCCTCTCCAAGGCTATTTGAATTCAGAGTAATTATACCGTTATATTGAATTGCCGCCTCCGGATCAAAAGTAATGGTCATAACCAGGTTCTGGTCACGGGAAAGTACGGCACCATTATCCGGGAAATCGGTGGTGAAGAAAGCACTATTGGATTCAGCACTACTAATTACTAAATCACCGAAACCAATATTCGTTAGCGTAATCTCCGTTGACTGTGGCAGCCCAATTTGTACTTCTTCAAAATCCCATTCAGTTGGAGTTATTGACAGTTCCTGAGGTGGTGGTGCAATACCGGTACCAGTCATTTGAAATACATCAACACCACCTCCGTTTGAGTTGGAGCTTATCTGTAGCTCAGCACTGAAATCATCAATGGCATCCGGTGAGAAGGTAATTATAAATGTATATAATTCACCTTGGTTCAAACTAAATTCACCCTGGAAATCGAGGGAGAAGTGATCTTCATCTGTCGAAACTATTTCAGTTACGGTTAATACTTCAGGACCAACGTTCGAAATTTCCACTTCTACTTCGCTGGTAAAGTCAACAACAGTTTCCTCAAATGCGATCGGCTCCGGTATAACATTAATGACTGGAGTATCTGCAGTTAGGGCGCCCAGGGATATCACGTTGAAACCATTCGCTGTCCAGGTACGTCCGCCAAGTTCAATCTCACTAATGAAAGCATCATATTCTGTTTGAGCAGAAACATCCCAATACTTGAATAACATTTCCTCACCAGACACAAAACCTTCGACGACATCCTGTGTTTGTGAATCATCTCCCCACGCCGCGAGTGCAGCTGGGAACAACTGATTCTCATCTTCCACCCCAACAACGACAGCACCTGCACAAATACCACCGGGAGTAAAGACTGCGATTTCATCGAATAATTCGAGCGCTTCGCCATCGAGAAGTGCAGAACTTATTAAGACTGAAGCATCATCACCTGTTTGTACAAATTCAAAGTGAGGTTCCGGAATTTCTACAGATCTGCCAGAAAGCGTGAGTACATTGAAGGTATTGGCAGCCCAGACATCCCCACCTGCAAGAATTTCTTCAACCGTTGCAGGATATTCCGCTTCAGCAGATGCATCCCAATAGCGGAATGACATTTGCTCACCATCAACAAATCCTTCAACGACATTTTCAGTTTGTGCATCATCACCCCATGCGGATAAACCTGCCGGGAATGGGTTATTAATGTCATCGGTTCCAAGGATCACCGCACCGGCACAAATCCCACCCTGAGTGAATACACTGATTTCATCACCGGCAACTAAGGATTCTCCATCAAGAGTTGCTGTTTGAACTAAAACAGAAGCATCATCACCGGTTATAGTAAACTCAAAATGCGGCGGAATTTCATAACCTGCACCAACAAGAACGATTACAACCTGCTCATCACCAGCAGCATTTGAGGTTATTGTCAGGGTTCCATTGTAAACCTGCTCCGCTTCCGGGGAGAACGACATCGTGACTGTTCTTGTCTCACGCGGATTCAACGAGAAAGCATTTTGGAAATTAACACCGAATACTTCAGGATCGGTTACCATTCCGGTTACATTCAAAACACCTGCACCCGTATTCAAGATTGTAACAGATGAAGTGCCAATCTGTCCAACGAGTGTATTATCAAATGAAACTAAATCCGGAGTGACAGAAATCCCTGCGTCACCTTCAACAACACCAACACCCGTTACTGCTATTTCGGTTTGACTTTGCTCTCCGAGATTATCCGAGTTAACAGTGAGAACTCCGTCGTACTGAATAGCCTCTTCCGGATCAAGAGATACTGTCAGGATCATACTCTCATTACGGGCGAGAATAACAGCATTATTTGGGAAATCAGTTGTGATTACCTCGTTATCTGAGATAACGCTGCCAACCGTCAAATCTTCATAACCGATATTGGTGAAGGTAATTTCCCTCGTCTGAGGTAGTCCAATTTGGACTTCACCAAAGTCCAAATTGTTGGTCGACAATGAAAGTTCCTGCGGAGGTGGTGCAATACCAACACCAGACATTGGTACTACTTCCACTCCTCCACCCTCAGAGTTCGAGGTGATCTGGAGTTCTGCATTAAACGCAGCTACTGCATCAGGAGCGAAAGTTGCCGTAAAGGTGGCAAACTCACCCTGATTCAAATTGAATCCGTTCTGGAAGTTAATTGTAAAGTGATCTTCATCGGTTGACACAATATCTGTAACACTAAGAACCTCAAGACCGACATTTGATATTTCAACCTGAACTTCACTTGTGAATCCATTCACAGTTTCCTCAAACGTAATTGTAGCTGGATTCACGTTTATAATTGGAGCTTCTACGGTATTACCAGACAGGGTAATAACATTGAAACCATCGGCAGCCCACGTACGTCCACCGGCAATTATCTGATCGATGAATGCCTCAATTTCTGTCTCAGTAGATGCATCCCAATACTTGAATGACATCTCCTCCCCATTCTGGAAACCTTCAATTACATCCTCTGTTTGAGTATCATCACCCCATGCTGATAATCCTGCAGGGAAAAGCTGATTAATATCATCTCCACCAATGATCACGGCACCTGCACATAATCCATCCGGTGTGAATACACTGATTTCATCACCGAATACGAGTGACTCTCCATCAAGGAGAGCTGATTGGACGAGTACAGAAGCATCATCACCGGTTACAACAAACTCGAAATGAGGTTCTAAAGTATAACCTGCTCCAACAAGACGTACTTCAACTTCAGCATTATCGACTGCATTTGAGGTAATTGTCAGCAAACCGTTGTAAACCTGTTCAGCTACTGGTGCAAATGTTAAATCAACTGTTCTTGTCTCGCGTGGATTTATTGAAAATGCATTCTGGAAATCTACATCAAATACGTCAGGTGTTGTTGACATACCGGTAACATTTAAAACACCAGCACCGGTATTCTCGATTGTTACCGTTGAGGTTCCAACCTGTCTAAGAATTGTATTCTCAAAAGAGACAAGTTCCGGAGAAACGGAAATCTCCGGATCACCTTCAATTACGCCGACACCAGTCATTGTAATTTGGTCCTGACTTTGCTGTCCGAGGCTGTTTGAGTTTACTCTGAGAATTCCATCATACTGTACAACTTCCTCGGGATCGAGTGTCACTGTTAAGACTAAACTCTCATTTCGAGAAAGGACGACTGCATTATTTGGGAAGTCAGTAGAGAAGAATGCATTATCTGAAACAACGCTACTTATTGTCAGGTCTTCATAACCAATATTTGTGAAAGTAACTTCCCTCGTCTGAGGCAGACCAATTTGAACATTACCAAAGTCTAAATTATTTGTGGACAATGAGAGCTCCTGAGGCGGTGGAGCAATACCTGCACCACTCATCGGGATAACCTCAACACCCCCACCTTCAGAGTTCGAAGTAATCCTGAGTTCTGCATTAAAATCAGCTACTGCATCGGGGGCGAAAGTTACAGTATATGAGGCGAATTCACCCTGGTTGAGATTGAATCCACTCTGGAAGTTGATTGTAAAGTGATCCTCATCGGTAGATACGATATCTGTGACACTAAGAAGCTCGGAACCCACATTTGATATTTCCACCTGAATTTCACTTGTGTATCCATTAACTGTCTCATCAAAAGCAATTGTCGCAGGATTCACGCTAATTATTGGTGCTTCAACTGTATTAGCTGACAGGGAAATTACATTAAAACCATCTGCAGTCCATGTCCTTCCACCTACGATTATTTGATCTATGAAGGCTTCAATTTCAGTTTCAGCAGATGCATCCCAATAACGGAATGACATTTCCTCACCTGCGCGGAATCCTTCAACAACATCTTCCGTTTGCGCATCATCACCCCAGGCGGCAATTGCTGTTGGGAATGGATTATCATAATCTGCAAGACCAATCACTACAGCTCCTGCACACAGTCCAGCAGGTGTGAATACACTAATTTCGTCGATTATACCCAGTGATTCACCATCCAGTAAAGCAGTTTCGATAAGGATAGATGCATCATCACCGGTTGTGACAAATTCGAAGTGAGCTTGAGGTATTATACCTACGCCAACAAGTGGTATATCGACTAGTTCATTATCAACTGCATTTGATGTAATAGAAACTGATCCATTATATACCTGATCAGCTCTTGGTGCAAATGTTAAATTTACCGTGACAGTCTGGTTCGGATCAATAGCAAGTGCGTTCTGGAAATCTGCCACGAATACTTCAGTATCTGTTGTTATGTCAGTAACATTTAATACTGCAGCACCGGTGTTTTCGATTGCAATAGTTGAGGTTGCCACCTGTCCGACGACAGTGTCATCAAATGAAACAAGATCCGGAGTAATTGACATTTCGGCATTACCGTCAACCACACCAAGTCCTGCAAATGGAATCTCGTCCTGACTATCCTGACCAAGATTATCGGAGTGTACGGTAAGTGTTGCATTATATTGTATCGCTTCATCAGGATCGAAAGTAACAGTTACAACTGTGCTCTCATTACGAGCAAGAATAACATCATTATTCGGAAAATCAGTCGTGAATGCTTCGTTATCTGAAACCACCTGAGTGATGGTAAGGTCTTCATAACCCACGTTTGAAAGAGTTATTTCCGTCGTCTGAGGCAATCCAATTTGAACCTCACCAAAGTCCCAGTTAGCAGGAGCAATTGAGAGCTCCTGCGGTGGAGGTGCAATACCATTACCTGTCATTGCCACAACCTCAACCCCTCCACCATTAGAGTTAGAAGTAATCTCGAGATTAGCATTGAATTCAGCGATTGCATCAGGAGAGAATGTTACATTAAGAGTATGAACTTCACCCTGATTGAGATCAAATTCACCCTGGAAATTAATTGCAAAGTGATCGGTGTCGGTGGAAATAATATTCGCCACAGTTAGAACCTCTGAACCTACATTGGAGATTTCAACTCCTATCACACTGGTAAATCCATTTACCACATCCCCAAAATCAACAACCTCAGGGGATACGTTAATAATCGGATTAGCAGCTGTATTTGCTATCAGAGTCAAAACATTAAAACCATCAGCCGCCCAGTTTCGACTACCTGCTACTAACTGATCGATGAATGCCTCAATTTCTGTCTCAGCAGACGTATCCCAATAGCGGAATGACATTTCCTCACCGGCTCGGAATCCTTCAATCTCTTCGGTCTGTGAATCATCTCCCCAGGCTGCTAATGCTGTTGGGAAAGGATCTTCAAAATTACCCTCTCCGACAACAACAGCACCGGCACATATTCCTCCCGGTGTAAACACTGCGATTTCATCGTATATTACGAGGGATTCCCCATCAAGAGTTGCCGACTGAATCAAAACAGACGCATCATCACCCGTTGTAACGAAATCAAAATGAGCAGGAGGTCGAACACCCTCACCTGACAATGGAATTTCGACTTGAGGATCTTGAGGATCGTCAGAATGAACCGTCAATGTTCCTTCATATACTTCGTAATCTGGTGGAGTAAATG
The DNA here is from genome assembly GCA_964387885.1 of uncultured bacterium. Lineage (GTDB taxonomy): Bacteria > Electryoneota > AABM5-125-24 > Hatepunaeales > Hatepunaeaceae > JABGPL01. The sequence goes on from CAYLYZ010000031.1 coordinate 23,967, forward strand.
TAACCTGAACATCTATTGAAGACTGTGGATTAACAACCTGATTTCCATCCCAATCCACGGAGAATCCATCTCCAGCAGTAACGAGATTAGTTACTGTTAAGTTTCCTGAACCATTGTTCGATATCCTCAATGTTGCATTCTCTGATTCTCCGACCAATACTTCACCAAATGCAATGGAATTGCGATTTAGGGCAATGTCCGGTACACCTTCTGCTACAGCGTCACCGGTAACAGTTACGATTGTCTCCGATCCTTCTTGATCATTATGATTGGAAATGATCGTAAGTGTTTCATTATATGCAGCTTCATTTTGTGGATCAAATGTTACTGTAACTACCCGAGCCTGATTTCTGGCAAGTTCAACTCCGCCCTCAGGGAAGTTGGTTGTAAAGTCCGCATGACTTGGATTGATTGCGGTAATATCCAAAGTTCCGTAGCCAGTATTTCTTAATGTCAGATTCCAGGTCTGTGGTAAACCAATCTGAACTTCACCGAAATCGTGTGAGTCCGCACTCAATGTCAGGATCGGTGGCGGTGTGGGCAATCCGGTACCGCTAAGAGCGACAGTTGATAATTCACGTCCCGGTGAATCCGAAGTAATTTGCAATTCGGCTTCAAATACCTGATCAACGTCTGGTGCGAACGTTACGGTGAATACCCGACTTTCTTCCGGATCAAGTGTAAACTCCTGATCGAAATTAATCGTGAAGTGATCAGCATCTGTTGAAACGATATTTGATACTGTCAAGACCTCAACACCAATATTGCGAATTGTTAATTCCTCTTCTGAAGTGTTGAACTCAACTACCTCACCAAAATCAATTTCAGTTGGATCTATGTAAATTAAAGGTTCAGGAGCTGAAATTCCGGAGAGGTGCAGGATGGTTAGAGCATTTACCGTCCAGTTGATTGATCCCATTTCTACTGAGACAACCTGAGCGGAGATTTCTTCCTGGGCTGAATAATCCCAATACCGGAAGCTCATTTCTTCCCCATTAACGAATCCCTCGACATTGTCCTCCGTTTGGGCATCATCTCCCCATGCCGACAATCCAAGGTCCTGACCAGTACGGACAACGGTCGCACCAGCCAAAAGTCCTGCAGGTGTAAATACACCAATTTCATCAAAATCAGTCAAATCTTCACCATCCAATACGGCTGATTCAACAATTATTGATTGATTATCAGCCGATTGTGTAACTACATAATGTTCTTCAGGTACAACACCCTCACCAGATAATGCAACTTCTAATTGTGGAGTTTGCGGATCATCCGAATGAATTGTTAAAGTACCCTCATAAACCTGGAAATCAGGAGGTGTAAATGCAACATCAACACTTACGGATGCTTGCGGTGCCAGTACTTGTTCTCCACCCCATTCAACTGTAAATTCTTCTTCTTCTAAGACGAGGTTGCTAACTGTTAAAGGAGCAGATCCAGCGTTAGATATCTGCAGTGAAATGGTACTGGTCTGGTTAACTACAACCTCACCGAAGGCAAGAGCTGCGGGATTAGTCACAATTTCCGGCTCACCCTCCTGGACACCGGTACCTGTAACTCCAACTACTGTCTCGGTACCGTCCTCGTCGTTGTGGTTAGAGACAATTGTCAGTGTCTCGTCATAGTCCGCTTCAGTTTGCGGATCAAAAGTAACAGTGACAACTACTTGCTCATTCCGACCAAGCTGAACACCACCATCCTGTAAATCTGTCCTGAAATCCTCATGACTCGAATTAATTGCAGAGACATTCAGGCTACCGTATCCTGTATTGCTAAGGGTAAGTTCCCAGGTCTGAGGGATTCCAATTTGCACTTCACCGAAGGCGTGGGAGTTCTCACTCAAGGTCAGAACCGGCGGTGGTGTAGGAAGTCCGGTACCAGAAACAGTTACAATTTTTAACTCACGACCGGGCGAATTGGAGGTTATCCGAATATCAGCCTCGAAAACCTGTGCGGCATCCGGAGCAAATGTCACCGTTATTACTTGGCTTGCATCGGGTTGAAGTGTGAGCTCCTGATCAAAATCAGTGGAGAAGTGATCCTCATCCGTGGAAATTATTTCGGAAACAACTAAAGGTTCTACACCAATGTTGGTAATTGTAAATTCGAGATCCGAAGTGAAACCTTCTATAAGATCTTCAAACTCAAGCGTCTCAGGATTAACTATAATAATAGGTTGCGGAGCAGAGATTGCTGAAAGAGTTATAATTGACAGGCTATTATTGACCCAGTTAATACTTCCCATTATTACGTCTGTAACCTCTGCTTCGACCTCTTCCTGTGCAGAAAGATCCCAATACCTGAAACTCATTTCCTCACCGGCTTCGAAACCTTCGACTGGATCTGTTTGAGCATCATCTCCCCATGCTGATAATCCCACAGGGAATAGATCACCCTCAAATGCACCTACAACAGAATAACCTGCACATATTCCGTCAGGTGTGAATACAGCGATTTCATCACCTACTCCCAGATCTTCTCCATCAAGTAGTGCAACCTCGACAATAATCGATTGACTATCACCAGATGGAGTATCATCGTAGTGAGGCTCCCCAAGAACACCACTACCGGAGAGTGCTATTTCGACACTCTGATCGTTAGCAGCATCAGAAGTAATCGTCACCGTACCGGTATAATCGATTTCGTCAACAGGAGTGAAAGTGATAGCGACATTTATCGATTCACCGGGATTAATTGCCTGGTCTTCGACAAAGTCAGTTCCGAATGCTCTCCCGTCCTGATCATTGGTAATCCGAACATCGGTAACATTCAGTACATAACCACCGGTGTTTGAGATTACCAGGTTGGTCGATTGCTCCTGGTACAAACCCGCTTCTCCGAATTCTATTGGATCTGGTTCTGCAGTAATGAAGGGAACAACACCCGAACCAGTCAGAGTAATTACAGATGGGCTATTTGCATCATTAGATATAATAGAGAGAGTACCTTCATAGTCAGCAACATCCGCAGGAGTGAAAGTAACAGTGTACGTTTCAGAATTCCCTCGTGTGATCTCAACTGGATTTTCAGGGAAATTGGTTGTAAAGACGTTGTTGTTGGAAACAATCTCGTCAATTGTCAAAGGCAAATATCCCACATTCTCAATTGTTACCAGCCATGTGTCAGTTTCACCTACCAAAACATCACCAAATGCATGACTCGCTTCCGAAAGTGAAACTTCTGCAGGGTCCGGCTCTTGTCCAGCACCGGATAGAGAGACCAACAGTACACCATCCTCAGGATCGTTTGAGACAATTCTCAGATCACCCGTGAAGTTCGCTTCTGCATCCGGATCAAATGTCAAATCTATTTCGAGTGAGTTATTAGTTGCCAGAACGGCTGCACCATCCCAGGTGAATCCGAATACACCGCTTGCGTCATTGACAATTGAAACACCTGATACATTGAGGTCGGCATCACCAACATTGGTTACCGTTACCGTAGCGGTACCCTGTTCTCCTATTATAACAGTGCCGAATGCAACTGATTCGGGATCTACAGATATACTTGGGATAGCCTCGAGTGTACCTGTACCAACCACATCAATTGTAATTTCCGAACCTTCCTGCCCCTGATCATTTGAAGTAATAGTGATAACCCCTTCATGCAATTGAGCATTGTCCGGAGAATAGGTTACTGTAACTGTTTGTGATTGACCGCGAGTAATCGTCCAGCCATCTCCACCCGGGAAATCAGTGTCAAATTGATCTTCTGAAGACACTACATTGGAAATGACAAGATCCTGATAACCATTATTAGTGATCTCAAACGACCACTCTCGTGTAACATCAACGAGGACATCTCCAAAGTCATGAGTCCGATCATCCTCGGCAATCAAGAGCTGCGGGACGGGTTGTTCAAGTCCGGCACCTTGCAAAGCTACCTCAAGCGAACCGTTTATGGGATCATCAGATTCAATCGTCAACGTTTCCTGATACACATCCTCAGCTATTGGTGCAAATGTAAGGGTAATTTCAGTTTGCTGGTTTTGACCGAGAACGACAGGGCCATTGAAATCGGAGCTGAATATATCACCCGGAATATTGAGAGCTGTGACAGTAAGATCCACAGCACCATCGTTGCGAATTGTGAGAATCTGCTGGTCCTGTTCTCCAAAAATAGTATCCTCAAAAATAACAGGTGAAGGAGTAACAGCAATCTGAGGAGCAACAGATTCACCAGTCAGGGTTACCTGTGTTTCTGTTCCTTCCTGACCTCCCGTATTACTGGTGATGGTCAAAGCACCGGCAAATTCATCAACTGTTTGAGGATCGAAGGTTACAACTACGTTAATACTTGCATCCCTGCCAATTGTTACCGGATCACCGGCAAAATCGGTTGTGAATACATTATTATTGGAGGCGATACCAGTCACGATCAAATCCTGGAAACCATTGTTGGTGATTACCATCGTCCAGTCTTCAGGAGAGTTAATCTCTACAACACCGAAATCATGCGTATTAGCATTCAATCCTAATGCAGGAGCAGGAGCTTCCACACCTGTACCGGTAAGATCGACAGTTGCCTCTTCATTATCGGCATCGTTACTGGTAATGGTCAATATCCCATTAATTTCACCTTCCTGAGGTGGAATGAAAGTGATCGTAACAACTGCACTTTCACGCATTGGGATTGTAATCTCCTGATCAAAATCAGTCGTGTATGCGTTGTTATTGCTGGCTATATTCGAAATCACCAGGTCAGCATTACCGACGTTTTCAAGAGTTAATTCCTGAGTTGAGCTTTCACCCTCAAAAACATACACTTCACCGAAGTTAAGAGCATCGGCAGATAATTCAAGTAGAGGAGTCGGTTGAGAGTTTGCATAAAGTAAACTTATCTGACCAAGTCCATCACCTACCCAGATCGCATTACCAAATGACCATTCAGCGAAAGCATCATATTCTTCTTGAGCTGAATTATCCCAGATTTTGAAGTACATCTCTTCACCAGCTCTAAAGCCTTCCACTTCTTGAGTATTTAAATCATCACCCCAAGCCGCAATACCAATTTGTTCTCCAGGATCAATGAATGATTCGGAACCGGCACATAAGCCTGCAGGTGTAAAGACACCAACTTCGTCACCTGCAACAGTCTGAACATCATCAATCGTTGCATTATCGATAATGATGTTATGACTTACTGCTGTTCTTTCCCAGGGGAAATGTAAATCACCCGAACCGGTTAAATTCACATCCAGGCTCTGATCGTTTTGAGCATCTGAAACAATTGTCATTACACCATTTATTTCACCGCGGACATCAGGCGCGAATGAAACTTCAATGGATAGTGTGCCATCGGGTTGAACCGTTTGTTCACCGTCGAAATTCGAACTGAAAGCTTCATTATCAAACTGAATCTGGCTAACTGTCATTACTGCATCGCCAGAGTTTTGGATTTCAAGCGTCTCCGTTCCCGAATTTCCGAGTCGCACCGTGCCAAAATCAATTGATGCCGGATCTACAGAAATCTCAGGCCCGATACCTCTACCGGAAACATTTATCCTCAATGCATCATCATTAGAATTGATTGTTAATGTCGCTTCATACAGAGCAATTGCTTCAGGAGCAAAGGTTACAGTGTAGGTTGCGGATTCTCCTCCGGCAATAGTTGCACCGTCCTGTGGCAGATTGGTTGTAAAGACAGCATTACTGGAAATGATTTCAGTTATCTCCAGGTCAAGATCACCTGTATTGCTGATTTGTAAATCCCACGTTGCATTTGCACCGACAATGACATTGCCAAAATCGTGTGTCAAATCTTCTTCTGCAACGGTAATTTCTGCAGGATCAAGTGGAATACCAGTACCGGTAAGGGCGATATCAACGGTACCCTCATCAGCATCATCGGAGGTAATCCTGAGAACTGCATCATACGCCTGAACTGCTTCTGGTGAGAAAGTCAGGCTGATTTCCAGAGATTCATTTGGAGCTAAAACAGCAGCACCATCCCAGTTCATCTCGAAGGCATTATCATCATCATTGTTGACGAGAACAGCATTCTGAACACTTAGATCTGCATCACCAATGTTAGTTACCTGAACTGAGGAGTTTCCAGTCCTACCTAATTTCACATTACCAAAGGCAACGCTCAGGGTACTAAAATCGATCTCAGGTAGTTGCTCAAGTGTACCGGTACCGGAGACAGTAATCGGTGTTTCCGTGTTATCATTACCACCATGATTGGAAACTATTGTCAATGTGCCGTTATATTCTACCTCATCTGCAGGTGTAAAGGTTGCAGTGATGACCTGGGTCCCTCCACCACCTGCTATTGTCCAGCCATCACCACCGGGGAAGTTTGTGGTAAAGACTTCAGGGCTTGAAACAATGTTGGAGATTACCAAATCCTGGTAACCATCATTGGTTACGGTGAATTGCCAGTTCCTGCTGTTATCAACAAACACCTCACCGAAGTCATGTGTAAGGTCTTCATCAGCAATCACAAGATTTGGTGGCGGTTGAGGTAAACCAGTACCTTGAAGTGTCACATTCAAGTTTCCGTCAACCGGATCATTGGACACGATGGTAAGTTGTTCCTCATAAGCTTGATCTGCAGCAGGAGCAAATGTCAGATTCAGAATATATTCATCATCCGGTTCAATTGTCTGTTCACCTGCCCAATCCGAGCTGAAGATGTCTCCTGGTATGGTAATTTGAGAGATCACCAGGTTGACATCACCTTCGTTACTGATCGTTAATGTCGCGATCCCTGTTTCACCAAAAATGACCTCACCAAAGTCAACAGGGGATGGAGTTACAGCTATATCAGCAGCAATGGCAGCACCCATTAATCCAACGGTATATTCACTATCGGCAACACCGTTGTCGTTGCTGGTTATTATCAGATTTGTATTGTATTGACCAGCAGTCGGTGGATCAAAGGTGATTACTACATTCAGCGACTCATTTCGCGCCAGATTTACCGGATCACCTGCGAAATCTGTAGTATATGCTTCATTACCTGATTGAATATTATCAATTGTAAGGACTTCATAACCATTGTTGGTAATTTCAAGTGTCCATGTGGCAGGACTACCAACCTCAACGGTACCGAACGCATGTAGATCAGCATTGACCTGAAGGTCTGGTGCCGGTGCTTCTAAACCAACACCAGCTATATCAACTGTAACTTCACCGTTGCGTGGATCATCACTTGTAACAGTGATAACTCCTTCATAATTATTAACTTCTGGAGGTACAAAAGTTATTGTCACAGTCGTTGATGCATTTGGCTCAAGAACTACAGCCTGTGGGAAATCTAAGGAGAATGCATTGTTATCACTGACGACACTCTGGACTGTCAGATTTTCACCACCTATGTTGGATATTGTCAAGTCGCGAGTTGCACTCTCACCATCGAATACGTAGACATTACCAAAGTTCAAACTTTCTGATGAAAGCCTGATAATTGGAGGAGAGACATCGTAACCAAGTAATTCAGTTATGACATGAGGTCCGGAACCACCAACCCAGGCAGGGACTTCATCAGCTTCCCAATTAATAAATGTCTCATATTCGGTTCCGGTAGAGCGATCCCACAACCTGAAAGAAAATGCCTCATTCTCAACGTAACCTTCAACAACATCCGGAGTATTCTCATCATCAGCCCATGCAGCCATACCAATGCCGTTTCCAAATCCACCGGCTTCCATAAGTACAGCTCCAGCACATACTCCACCTGTTGTAAACGTACCAATTTCGTCCCCTTCAACTATTATCTCGTCATTTATATAAGCAGCGTTAATAATGATAGAGACATTATCACCTGTCCGTATGTATTGGAATGCTGACACACCCGAACCGGTTAAATTTACTACAAGATTCTGTTCGTTTTCAGCGTCCGAAACAATTGTGAGTGTACCTGCGAAATCATCTATATCATTCGGGGTAAACGTCAGGTCAATGTCAAGGAACTCTCCCGCGGCAATAACCTGCTGACCACCGAGATCTCCACCGAAGACGTTATTGCTAAACTGGAGTTCTGTGACCGTTAAATCAGCGCCACCAGTGTTACTGACTCGAAGCGTACTCGTTTCCGTAGCGCCTGCAGCGACATCACCAAATGCTACATTTTCGGGTGCCACAGCTATGTTGGGTGTGAGACCTGTACCGGTAACTGTGATGATTTCCGGATTCTGGTTGTCATTATCGGCATTTGAATATATCGTCAGTGTCTCATCATATTCCACCCCCGCAACCGGAGTAAAGGTAGCTGTGATTGTTGTTGACTGATCTCGTTCAATCGTTACGCCCTGCTGTGGCAGGTTGGTAGTAAATACCCCAAGGCTGGCTAAAATGCTGTCAACCACCAAATCCTGATAACCTGTGTTGGTAATATTGAACTGCCAGGTTGCATTCTGACCAACTACAACACTTCCGAAATCATATGACTGATCTTCCTCAGCAACAGTGAGTTCCGGAGGAGGCTGTTCAACACCTGCACCGGTAAGGTTTACATCAACCGTTCCTTCATCGGCATCATCAGAAGTAATTCGGAGTATTGCATCAAAATCGGCAACTGCACTTGGTGTAAATGTCAGGTCAATTGTCAATGAAGCATTTGGTTCTAATACTGCTGCACCGTCCCAGCTCATTTCGAACACGTTATCATCGTCATTATTTACAAGAACTGCATTTTGAACGCTCAAGTCGGCGTCACCAATGTTAGTTACCTGAACGGAGGCATTACCGGCTTCTCCAAAGATTACGTTACCAAATGCAACATTTAATGTACTCAATTCAATCTCAGGAAGTTCTTCAAATGTACCAGTACCACTGACTGCTATTTCAATTCGACCGTTATCACCATCATTAGAAACAATGGTTAATGTACCATTAAACGCTTCTGCAGCCGTTGGGGTAAAGGTTGCTGTAATAACTTGTGTTCCTCCACCGGCAATTGTCCAACCGTCACCACCGGGGTGGTTGGTAGTAAAGACATTATGTGTTGATTCAATATCACTGATGACCAAATCCTGGTAACCATCATTGGTAACCGTGAATTGCCAGTTTCTGCTATTATTAACAAATACCTCACTAAAATCATGAGTTAAATCTTCATCTGCAATCACAATATTTGGTGGTGGCTGCGGTGTACCCGTACCTTGCAGAGTAACGTTCAGGTTACCATCAACAGGATCATTAGAGACAATTGTTGCCTGAACTTCATAAGCTTGAGCTGCAACCGGAGCAAATGTCAAATTAAGGACGTACTGCTCTCCCTGAGCAATGGTATGTTGTTCATCCCAGTCTGATGAGAAAACACCTTCTGGAATCGAGATTGACGTTATAACTAGATCGACTTCACCATCATTGCTGATTGCCAGAGTTGCTGTATCCTCTTCACCGATTATTGTGTCATCAAATACAACAGGTGAAGGAGTTACGGCAATATCCGGAGCAATGGCTGTACCTGTTAATGCAACATTGAATTCGCTGTTTGCCTGTCCGTTATCGTTACTGGTAATAGTAATATTTGCATTGAACTCTCCGGCTGTAGCAGGATCAAATGTGACAACGACATTAAGAGTTTGCAGGCGAGCTAGTGTGACTTGATCACCAGCGAAATCTGTAGTGTAGGCACCATCTGAGGATTCGACATTATCAATGACGAGCTCCTCATAACCGTTGTTTGTGATTTCAAGTGTCCACGTTGCTGGACTTCCAACCTCAATTGTACCGAATGCATGAGAGTCTGCATTTACTCCAAGGTCGGGTGCAGGAGCTTCAACACCAACACCAACCATGTCGGATGTAATTTCACCATTTCTCGGATCATCACTTGTAACTGTGATAACTCCTGCAAAGTCATTGACATTTGGAGGTACGAAGGTGATGGTAACTGTTGTTGAAGCACCTGGCTGAAGAATGACCTGCTGTGCAAATTCCAGAGAGAATGCGTTATTATTACTTTCAACGCTCTGGACAGTTAACGCTACACCACCAATGTTGCTTATGGTCAAGTCTCTTGTTGAATTTTCACCGTCAAATACATAGACTTCACCAAAATCAATGTTTGAATCTGAGAGTCGTATGATTGGGGGTGGATCGTCATAACCCAATAATTCATAAATCTGATAAGGTCCGCCACTTGGAGTCCAGACCGGGACAACATCGCGTACCCAGTTTTCATAGGCAACATATTCCGTCCCTGTAGAACGATCCCACAATCTGAATGAAAATGCCTCGTTTCGAACATAACCCTCAACTTCATCCGTACCTAAATCATCTCCCCATGCAGATAAACCGATTGAGGAATTAAAACCATCGGCATCAAGGGTAACTGAACCTGCGCAAACTCCACCCTGAGTAAATGCACCAATTTCATCACCCTCAACCATCATTTCATTGTTGATGCGACCAGCGTTAATAATCAACGAAGCCGATTCACCGGTTTGCTCAAACTGGAAAGCAGCCACACCTGCACCGGTTAAGGGAACCTCAAGGCTCTGGTCGTTTTCAGCGTCTGAAATAATTGTTAGGTTACCTTCGAAATCATCATTGTCATTTGGAGTGAATGTAACATCCAGATCAATGAATTGTCCCGCAGAAATAACCTGTTGACCTCCGAGGTCACCAGCGAAAACGTTAATATCGAATTGAATTTCTGTTACTGTTAAATCTGCGCTGCCAGGGTTGCTTATCCTGACGGTACTGGTTTCTGTAACTCCTGCCACAACATCGCCAAATGCGATATTCTCCGGAGCAACAGCAATTCTCGGCGCAAGACCAACACCGGTAACTGTTATCAGAACTGGACTCTCATTTTCCTCATCATCATTTGAATAAATTGATAACGTTCCATTGTAGTCCGCACCGGTGACAGGTGTGAAGGTTGCTGTTATTGTTGTTGACTGATCTTGAGTAAGGGTCACACCCTCCTGGGGCAGGTCAGTAGTGAATACACCGTCACTGGTCAAGATGCTATCGACAACTAAATCGAGGTAACCGGTGTTTGTAATATCAAACTGCCATGTCGCCTGATTACCAACAAGTACGTTTCCAAAATCGTGAGATCGATCTGCCTGGGCAACTGTAATTTCTGGTGGAGGCTGAATGAGACCGTTACCAGAAAGACCCACATCTACTGTTCCGTCGTCTCTGTCATCGGAAGTAATTCGCAAATCACCCGTAAATGCTTGAACTTCATCGGGGGAGAATGACACCGAAACTTGAATTGAAGCATCAGGTTCAATTACAACATTCCCATCCCATGCATTTCCTTCGTACAAAACGCCAAAAACGCCACCGGCGTCATTTACTATCACGACATTTGAGACGGTCAGGTCTAACTGACCAATATTTGAGATTGTGACAATCTCGGTAGCACTCTCCCCAATTATTTTATCGGGGAACACAACATTAGCAGGACTTGCTGAGATTTGAGGTAATTGCTCAGCGACACCGGTACCTTCAACCGTAACTTCAGTTGTTGATCCTTCCTGACCATCATCGTTGGATGTAATTGTCAGCGTTCCTGCTTGCGCTCCGACTTCTGTTGGAGTAAAAGAAACTGTAACATTCTGAGATTGACCTCTGGCAATTGTCCATCCATCACCACCCGGAAAATCGGTAGTAAATACCCCATTGTCAGATGTTAAGTTACTGACTACAAGATCCTGATACCCATTGTTGGTAATCGGGAAAGTCCATTGAGCTGTTGAATTAACTGTTGTTTCCCCGAAATCATGGCTCTGATCACCTTGAGCAATTGAGACATCCGGAGGTGGCCATGGATCACCGGTACCCGCCAGGGGAACCTCGAGAGTACCGTCTGCAGGATCATTACAGGTGATTGTCATGGTTTCCTGATAATCCTGCTCAGCAGTCGGGGCAAAAGTTATTGTTACCTCGACTTCCGCGTTCTGAGCAAGTACCAGTTGTTGACCAGCCCAATCCGAACTGAAGATATCTCCTGGTATTGAAACATCTTGAACTGTTAAATTCAATTCACCAACGTTAGTGATGGTAACAACGGCTGTCCCTTCCTCACCTCTGATAACACCACCAAATCTAACAAGTGCTGAATCCAGTGAAATATCCGGTGCGTTTCCATAACCGGTAACATTCACCTCTGTTTCAGTACCAGCATTTCCCCCATGATTGCTCGTTATGGTCAATGTGGCAGGTTGCTGTCCGCGAAGAGTAGGTGCAAACGTAACTGTTACGTCATAGCTCGCACCTCCAGCAATAACCTGCGGTCCACCACCAAAGTCGGTTTCATAAGCATCATCATCAGATACAATGCTGTTAACAATCAAATCGTAATATCCAGTGTTGGTAATTCGCACATCCCAGGTTGATTGGCTGCCAATATCCAAACTCCCAAAATCGTGTGCGTCCTCTGAAAGCACAAGAGTCGCTGGCTCAGCCACAAGACCAACACCAGCCATTTCAATTGTAACTTCTCCATCATTAGGATCATCACTGTCTATGGTTAAGGTTCCCGCGATATTCCCAGCTTCTGGAGGGACAAAGGTAATGCTTATAACTTCTGTCTCACCCGGTGCGAGGGTTACAGCATTCTCGAATTCGAATGTAAATGCGTTATTGTCGCTCGATACTGAATTTACAGTCAAATCATCAAAACCATTGTTAAGGATTGTCAAATTGATGTCGGAACTATGACCATCAAGTAAATAGACATCCCCAAAGTTAAGTGAAGTATGTGAAAATCGAATTGCTGGTACAGGATTTGTGAACGCAAATAATCGATCAATTGGAGAAATCCTATCCTGTCGACCGAAGGTTGGTGCCTCAAAACTCTGCCAGTCTGCATTAGCATTGTACTCAGTGTCCTCGCTCTCATCATAAACTCTGAACGAAAACGCCTCGTCAAAGGCAAAACCCTGTTGACCACCATAGGCACGAAAACCAGCAGGCCATAAACCACCTTCATCCAATTCCTGGATAATATACCCACCAGCACAAACATTGCCAGGTGTAAAAACACCGATTTCATCACCGGCAACGAGTGCAGTCCCATCAATATCAGCAATTGTTACAATCAGATAATGCTCGTTATCCTGATTGACTTGATATTGAAAATGTTGATCGAGAACTTCTAAAGAGATAACATTAGCACCATCTGGTGTAAAGTTAACTAATTCACCTCCGGAAACGAATGCACTCAGCTCTTCTTGAGCTGAGTCATCCCAAATCTTGAAGGACAGAACTTCACCCTCGACGAAGCCACCCTCCTCATCACCCTGGCCATAAACGGTGATCATAGGGATAGCGCCCTCTGCATCGACCACTGAAACTCCTCTGATGACTCCAGTGTTCGTGAGTACTCCAATCTCATCATTCTCAACGAGGTCCTCACCAGCTATAGTAGCTGATCCAACTATGATCATGTGAGTATCCCCATTGGTTGGGTCTAAGACAAAATGTTGAGCAAAAACTGGTCCGGCTGCTAATAGCAGCGCAAACATTAGCACAACGGAAACGGTCGCGGAACGTTCCATTTGGCACACCTTCTTAGTTTTGTTGAAAGAGAAATCCACAAAAAGGTACCATATTTGATAAAAATCAAAGGTATTAAAATTAAAAACTGTCGGTCTATGGCTTTCTGACCGGCAATTTGCGGGAAGGTTTGGGAAAATTGTTGAATGGCAGAGCATAGTCACTCCTGCCCGCAGAAAATCGAGCAATTTAATATATAAACGTCGTAATGAAAAAACAACAAAGATAATGGTTCTAATACTAAAAGTTATGATTATTCCAAGCAAATCAGCCATGTTTCCAAATCTGGGTTTGTTTACGATTAGAAAGTCGGTGAAAGGATTATCTACTCCTTATACTGATTTTGGAAGGTAAGACATTATTGTGACCTAAAAAAGTAATCATGTGAAATTTTATCAAAAAAATGCAATTTTCTCCAAAGAAATCAGGAGAAATTAACGATTTTAATCATGAAATATGACATATCATACGGTTCTCATTTTCGGCAAACATTATTTAATTTTGAACTTAACCAGGCACAAACATTCTTTATTATTAATTATAAATAAGTTACGCTGTAATAATAAAGGAAAATCTTAATATTCAATTTGGCTCCATTCTATATTCAAACCATCTGTAGAAAACATCTTTCTTTTCTACAGGTGTATTTTGTTTTTAAACTCCCTATTCATAATTCCTTAAAAATCACAATTTCATTACTTTTTACATAAGTATTAAAAAAGAATCACAAATAAGTACAAAAAAAACCCCGACCGAGAAGATGGTCGGGGTCTTGTAAAAGATGCTTCTTCAAGTCGTCAGCGAAGATAAACCATTCGTTTTATGGAACTATTCTGGCCAGATTTCAATTGGTAAAAATATATCCCGGAAGCGAGTGATTCTGGGCTGAAACTAATTGAATATTTACCAGACTCCAAATTATCCTGAATCAGGTTTGCAACAAACCGTCCGGTAATGTCGAAAACAGCCAATCGTGTTGGAGCTTTCTCAGATAGAGTGAAATCAATTCTTGTTGTCGAATTGAAAGGATTTGGATAGGATGCATTTAAAACGAATTCAAAAGGAACATCACCACTTTCACCCGAAATCCCTTCTGACGTAACAGTAAATGTGACATCAACCAGAATTTCTTCATCAGCAGCATTATGCTCGATTGCCAATCCAAACCGGTATGTATCTGCAAATAGGTCTTCAGCACTAAAAATTAACTCAGGCGAAAAACTCTCTCCCGAATCCAAGGTACCAGATTCAGGTTCAAATTCAAGGAAATGTGTATTCGGTCCAATTTCAAACACTTGAAAATGATCATTAGGGTTATTTCTTTCACCACCAGAAATCATACCCAGGCTCGTCATCGATCGGTCCCAATCATAACCAATTGTTAGTCCACCGGGATTTCTACCATCCTCTCTTAGCACAGCGACTAATCTCATTTCACCGGTTTCAAGGTTAGTTTTCAGAAGTCGTGTACCATTATTCTCATCGATCAAATATAGAGGCATATCATCTTCATCAATTGGATTCCAGGCAGCACCTCGAATTCTCAATAAATCACCAGGCATCCTGAGTGGGTGTCTCGAAACAAGGTTGCCTTCCCTGTCAATGACAAACACATCATTTGCATCGCCTGTGACTATTAATTGATCATCAACCGGGTTCCATGCAAGAGCCCAGGGGATAATAGATGCAATTCTCTCCAATGGCAATGCAAATACTCCATGCACTGCACCTTCTAAATCAAATTTGACAATCACAGTAGGAAAATCCTCTGCATCTCTTTTTTCCGCGCCATAGACGAATTCCCCATCAAACGCCAAATCCATGAAACCTCGCGGTGTTATACTTGTTTGATTGAACGAACCTTCCAATTCCATGGCATCGGAGAATATATATATTAATTCATCCCCAATATCTCTTCTGTCACCACCACCTGCAATGTAAACTTTATCTCCAATAAACTCACACCCTCGGATATTCCTGTCTTCACCTTCTCCTGTCAAAGCTGTAATATCGTCTTCACTCTGAGATGCATATTCCGTCTTGGAACCATCAGCAAATCGTCTTGAGAAGTAATATTCCAGAGGACCATTGCCCTGGTTTTGAATTTCGTAATTAACAGTGGTTGTTTCACCCTGACGAATATCGAGGACAATCGGCTCCTGAGATGCAATTATTTCAGGGTGAGTGAGCGAAACATTCAACTCAACAACTTCGTCCTGGATAATGTCAACTATTGCAGAATGCGAATTAAAACCAGGTTTTGAAAGAATTATTTCATCTCTCCCAGCTGGAACTGCATCTATCCTGAATGTCCCGTCTTCGAGCGTCTCTGTTCTCGCACCTGTACGCATAGATTGCACGGTGACGCCCTCAATCCCAATATTCTCATCTTCGTGACGGGTAACTCTTCCGGATAATCCTCCGAAAACCGTAATCCTGTCTGTTGTAAACAGAATTGCCATCTCATTTTCAACAGGTTTATTGGCGTCCGGATAATTATTCCAGTAGCAGTACTCCAATCCGTCAGTTCCATCGAGATTTTTCAGCCCTGTAGTATGGAACCAATTATCCCACTGGTCTCCTCCAGCAATATTTACACTTTTATACTGGACTTTAATCTCACCATTTCCTGTGAAAGTTGGGAAAGCTGCGGGATCAAACAAGATAATTTGGAATTCAATCAGATTTTCTTCCGGACCGCTACCATCATTATATAACTTCATGTTTGACCATTCAATTATAAATCGACCCATATCTTCATCATAATATGAATAAACACCTCTTGTTTCAGGATCGTGATTTATCATATCCTGCCAGAAACCCGCAACCATTGCATCCGGACCCTGGATACCGGGAATTTGCTGATTTCTTGCGTCAACAAACATTGATTTATCATCACCAAAAGCTATCCAACCATTAGAGCAAACAGCAATCGCATCAAACTGTTCTCCGTAAAACCTGAAAGAGAAAGGCAACTCTACTGTCACGGTTGTATCCTGACTATCACCTCGATCAAGTAGACGAATTTCATCACCGATAAAGTCCTCATCAAGGGACGGATTGATTTCGACCCAATCATAGTCCGGACACTTCTCCCAGCCTTCATCCTCGGAATCAAATGCAATATACCCATAACTATCAGGACCGAACGGATCCGTTGGACCTGGTTCTGGTCCCAGTGGCTCTTCAAAATATACAGTATCGACAAATTCATCCTCCTCATCGAGCGCATCAAGGATGAGCATAAAGTGGACAATATTACCAGGTATTGCCAACTCATGAACTTCAACCTGGAACACGCTTTGGGGATTCATTTCCGCATCATTTCGAATTGATTCAAACTCTGAGCTTCCATCGGAAACGGTGATGTATTCATCATCGAGACAAACGAGAGTTGCCGAAACTTCAGGGGTTTCAAGATTTCCTGAATTCCAAAGCATTGGATTAACTTCAGCAACCTGAGCCGGTTGAAATCCATTGCCAACAGCATTGCCTATTTTATCGAGTTTATGCCCGGAAGTTTCGAAGGCAAAAGCGTGCTCCCAGCTAAACTCACCACTGGATATGTCAATTTGAATTCTGACAGTTCTCAATCCTTGACTGGCACGATGGATCTGCAGATCAAATTGAACCGCAGCCTCTGCACCACTCTCAAGGACGTTTATCTGGAAATTGTCTTCACTGAACGCAATCTGTGTGTCCTCCGTAGTCAATTCAACAGCTAAGTTGTCAAGATCAACGTTACCACTATTTACAAGAGTAACTGAAGTCTGGATTTCCGCACCGTTAGCAAAAACATCGTCTTCAAATTCGATTCCGGCAATACCGACAGACTGATCAGCCTCAGAAACATTTATCGTGGCTATATATGGAATTGAATTTTCGTCTATAATCGTCAATCCCAGTTCACCTTCATCGAGATCACCATCTTCGAAAGTAAATCTAGCCCATCCATCTTCACCCGGCTGACAAACAAGATGTAATCTATCCTCCTGCCAGATTGTTACCCACGCTCCGGGAGCTATTTCACCATCAACTTCCACAAAAACACTTAATCCCCTGCTTCCCAGTGATATTGCATCCGGATGTTGACCGGCTAACTCAACTGGAACATCCGTAAATAATTTGGTTGTAGGATCTCCCATCAGTCTGATGATTGACACATTCTCAAGAGCCCAGTCCGCTAACTCATACCGGTTATCAGACCATAGTTGGAATTTACCGAGGTTGTGTATTATCCCTGCATTGAGTAAACCATGATCAACAAAACTCCTTATTGCTCCCCCAATAAAACTATTGTTTGCTTTTGAATGAGAAAGATAATCAAGTGAAATTGAGTTTATAGGTCCATTAATATCATTCAGAATTGACGAACGGAAAAATGCAGATTGAGTTGGTGTTGACAAACATGTTACTGCCATGACAAATGGATTCTTCCGTCCCGTTTCAGCTGGTTCAGGATTTTCATCCTCAATGGGATAACACGCATCTAACCAACCTCGGCTGGATACAAAACTCCTTCCCTCCTCTAACATCCTCACTGTTTCCTGATCTGCCTGACCATTCTCCTCCGGAACCCAAAGAGTATCAACAGAATAACCCGCGCGAGTCAATTTCACAAATTCCCATCTTCCAAGATGAATCATCGAGGGGACAAATCCTCCACCAGGTATTCTAATATTTTCAGCGTGAACAAAAGCACTGGTGAACCATTCATCTCCTTCGTCGAAATAGGGTTCTCGCTCATATAAAATGCTGCGTTGTATAGCCCCTCTAAGTTCGTTGAAATCATGACACTGGAAACGGCCAACAGCGATATCTGATATATAGATATCATCATCATTTTCGTTTCCCATTATGGAATAGAAGTGATCACCTTGATAAATATTGTGATTACAAGATGGAAACCACAGTCTCTGTTGGACAGAATCCGCACCAATAATTATGAGATATGAAAGTGGATCATCACTTTCATAACGTTCAATAATATGTCGCTCTCGAATCTCCGCTCCTGTCAATCCACCTTCCTGGATATTCACATTTACACCGAGAATTTCGACGTAATATCCCATTTGCCTTTTCCAATTGGCAAGATTGTCAACCCATTGCTGTTCTGCATCACCGAAATCATCGTTTTCTTGATGGAGTATAAGAATACGACCGCGGTGTTCCATTTGGACTTCGGCAAATGGATCTCGGTGGGGGCTGTTAAGAAGTACTCTATCAAGCATTCGAGACATATCACTCCCGGGTGCGTCTCGTGCCGGACGAGTATATGGCAGAGTATTATCGTGTACGAATGAGACCTCTACCTCAAAAGACAAGTTCTCAATGATCTCATCCTTTTCGGCATTATACTGATATGGATAAATTGACACTGAAGTTACAGGAACTCCACGAATTGATCCTATAGATCCTGTTGTTGCCGGTAAAGGTGGGTCTAATCGTAACCCAGATAATTCTTGTTCGTTGATTCCAGTCCCGGCAAGATTCACTCTTGCATCTCCAGGAGTATGAAGTAAACTCTTTCGATTAATGACCTTAACCTCGGCTCTGTGGCCGGGAGGTAAGGCTATCAGACGTGAGATTACGGGAATTTCAACTCCACTTTCGGTTTGAACTAATGTTGAATAATCCGGTTTGGAATCAATCTGATTGTCAACATCTTCGCTAAAATTGATCTTCAGCGTAACTCCGACTTGACCGTTGTCGTTGACTTCCAACCAGGATTTCGACTGATCATTGAGACTCTTCGCTGTTGCACTTGTAATGAGCAAGACAGTAAGTAGAGTAACTAAAAGCGCGGATGCCAGTGTTCTGTGCATTATGTCTCCCGATGTCTTTGGGTTTCGGCTTTTGATGAATTGCAGATGAGCTTTACTTTGCACCTGAAACGTCCATTGTTTAAACGAGTTTAGAAACCGTTTATTTGTTATACGTTGCTCCAAACGAAATGTTCGGAAATTACTTAACCTGAAAATATAAATAAATGATTATCAAGTAGCAACCAAAAAAACGTAAGAAAGGCAATTTCCCAACTCTATGTCAGGAAAGATGAAGCAATTATCCTGCCGAGATTTTTTCGAGACAAAGACCTTTCATGTCATTTATTTTCATTTACTTCATTGCAGGTTGAAAATACGTGAAACCTGAGATGGGATAGTCTACCATTATTCAAGTGAAATATTTGCATTACACAACATAAATATGCACAATTTGCGCCAACATCTCTCAGAAGCGATTTTTGTTTTTAATACTTGCAGTCGCATAGTTTGCCTGGAATATTCAGGTGATAAATTGTTCAATGAAATAATCAATCGACCGTTAATAAGAAAATCAAACTAGAGTGCAATTTGCATTCGAGTCAGATGACCAGTCATCACATGTATGCAACTATGGAATACTTACGATATCTCAAAATTTCGTTTACAGCCGATGATTGATATTTATTTCGAATGCAATGAAATGTAAACTTACTGAGGTGAAAAGCGGGAGAGTTGAAGAATTGAAATGAAGGAAATTATGCGGATTGAAATTCAGCTGTCTGCAATCAGCAAGGGCAAAAGGTATCTTGCTGAAAGCTGACAGCTTAAACTTGTCTATTTATCCACCGTGAGTACCATAATCGAAAATCAGATTTTCCATTTTCTGCCATGCAGGTTCGAGTTGAGTAGATAACACATGAATATCATTGTACCTGCCACTGAAATCCTTAACCCAGTCTTTCAAAACTGCATCAATCTTGAAACCAATCTTCCTGTATCTTTCAAGAAGCTGCATCTGAGGCTCAACAAGTTCAATGACTACTCTCTCAATCTCCATTGAACCAGCTATTCTGAGCAGTTCGCGAACCATTTGTGTAGCAAGACCCTTCTTTCGCCATTTGAGTGTGACGATGCCCCGTATATGACCATGATGACGTGTCCAACCATGTTCCCGGTGGTGCAAGGTCCAATTAGCTACAATCTCATCATTATCATCAGTAGCAATCAGTGGAATTACTCTATCCAGATCTATGTTCTGTGACCATTGTTGGATAACAGCCGGATCAGATACGTCATCTCTGAAATGTACCCGTTCTGATGCCGGTAAAATTGCGAAGAATTGTTTTAGATTATCCTCTAACTCTGGGCGCATTATTTGCACGTTTACATCTGTCTGATCACGCAAAGTTAGTTTCTTAGGATATGCAGAGACATCAATCATAAAACCTCCTTTATTTGTTAATATGTACTTCTTCCTTTTAATTAATAAACCCCAAAATTACGTAAAATGCAAGTCTGAATACCGGTTCATCTTTGGTTTTTTTCTTTCATGCAAATATTATTGCTTAATTATCATGATATTAAAAAATATACTCAATGAAAAATAAATCAAAAATAAACAATGGTAAATATAAGCTCAATCTTATTCACTCCAAGAGTTAAGGCAGTAATCTTTCATAACAATCCTGATTGGGAATCCAGGAAGTCAATTATCGGATCAAACAGTTTATCCTGTTCTTTTGAGAACTAAGAATAATTACAGGAGAATTAATCAGACCATAGTGATTTCCATGGCAAAGAGAACTACAAAACTGGTTTGAAAGCAAGATTGACATCCATATTAGATTATATAGTCATTGATTCCTGCTCGCAATTCCAGGTCTTGTTTTTAAAAGGAATGAGGTACCTATGCAAGGTTTGAATATGTGCAATTATTGCGCTATCAAAAAAACAAAAACCCGATAAACTTACCGGGTTTTTGTTAATTAATTTTAAATTGGAACCTACAAATTTTCTTTCATTTTCTGATTTACACGATCCAGATTTCGTTTTGCATCTTCATTGCCCGGATTGGTCTTTATTGCTAATTTGAAAGCCTCTTCTGCTTCAGGATATTTCTCATATTTTGCATAAATTATACCTATCCTGTTGTGAATTGCAGACCAGTCCGGTCGGATTTTTAAAGCTTCTCGGAAATTAAAAATAGCTTCATTAACCTGACCATTCTTTTCATATACCATTGCAAGATCTTTATAACCCTCAGCCACTTTCATATCTTTACTCAGAAAATAATTGACAACGTCTGAATCATAAGGCTCAAGGTCTTTTTCATTCACTCCCCTTTCGATATGAGCAACGACAACTTCAATATAATCTTCATTATCAGGGGCATAGAGAGCTTCCTGCAAAATCTCCCTGTACATATTTCTTAAAGTAGGTCGGTTCTCAACAGAATTTGAATAAGCTTCTATTGCAGCAGGAATATTTCCCTGCATCTCCTCGACCTGACCAATATTCTTCCAAATTGGTGCAGGTCTTAAACCAAGGTCTAAAGCTTTGTGAAACATAGCTTTCGCTGTATCATATTCGGCTCGGGATGCATAAACTAAGCCAAGGTTATTATAAATCATATCCTTCTTTTTAGGACTTTTCTCTATTGCTTGCCATAAGTACTCAACGGCAGCATTCTCCTTGCCCATTTTGTGACTTAGTATTCCAAGATTCATATAAGGTTCAGCAAAATCTGGTTTCAACTTTGTGGAAAACAGAAACTGACCAAAAGCTTCCTTATATTTACCCTCGTTCATAGCGACCAGACCGAGTGAATTTGCAGTTAAAGCCTCAGCTTGAGCGCCTCTGCTCGATTGTTTTTTCACCCAGGGCAAATCTTCCAGGTAAAGGAATTGTAATCCAATCACAATACTCATTGGTCCTAAAAGAACCAGCCATCCGTAAAAATACAGCTTTCTCTTAAACTTCACTTTTCACCTCAAGTATTTCAGTTGTTTCAAACTCCTACAACCATTACAATCCCACCAATCAATATTAGTTTGATTTACTCTCACCGGTTGCTTCTGAGCTTCATGAGAGCCTTCTTTGCTCCCCGGTTACCTGGATTTACTCTCAAAGCTTCAATAAATGTCGCTTCAGCTTCCCAAAATCTGCCTTGTTTTGCCAACAATATCCCAATCCTGTTGTATATGCTTGACTGACCATGTTGCATATCAATCACCTTTCGATAATTCAGTATCGCGTCATCAATCCGGTTGGTATTCTCATAAGCTAAGGCAAGACAAAGAATATCTTCCACCAGTTTCGGATCTCGACGCAAGAAATATCTGACAGTCTTATTGTCATATACTCTAAGGACATCCTCATTTACCTCCCGAGCTAATCTCATTTCAATATCAGCGACGCACATACCGTCGAGATCTGCTTCAAACTGTTTTTCCCTCAGCATTTCGATATACATATTCTCCAGGGTAGGCCTGTTTTTTATCGCTTGTTGACAGGCATAAATCGCTTTATCATAATCCCCCAACTCCATCTCTGCCATGGCAATATTTCTCCAGATCAGAGCCTGTCTTATCCCCAATACTGCGGCTTTATTGAATTGTGCGGATGCCATTTCAAATTCATCCATTTCAACATAAATCATTCCAAGGTCGTTATATATTAATTCCTTTTTATTTGGTTTCAGGCTGATTGCTTTCTCAAAGCTTGAAATGGAAGCATTATTATCCCCCATTCGATGGTAGAGATTCCCAAGTGCCATATAAGCTTCCGCAAGATCAGGCTGGATATCTATTGCCCCGTTAAAATGAATAAGAGCGGCCTGGTAGTTTCCCTGACGCATGTAATCCCGACCGTAATCGACAAAGTCCATTGCTTCGGAAAAACCTCCGACCTGAGATTTATCCTTTACCCATGCAGTCCTTTCGAATATCAGTAAAAGCAGTATTATCGATAATGGACACATCAAAGTCATCCAACCAATAAAAAAAATCTTTTTCCTTTTTGTATCTCGACCCATTTATGCACACCTTGATAGAACATTACTAATGTAAGAAAAAATCAGAGTCAAAAATCTCTAACAGTTACTATGTAATACAAATAACACACGCTTTCCCTCTTCCATTAACCTGTTGTAAATCTTAACGGCATCTTGTGTTTTCATTATTATCACCTGAGTGGCTTTTTGATGATACTCATTATAAATAAAGAATGCCCCTTCTTCTTTTTTAAATCCTTTGGCACCATTTCCTTCATAACCACTTCCAAAGAGGAGAATGTCTACGTTTTCCTGCTTCAGGAAAAACTGCTTGTCCTGACCATTGAAAAAGTGTTTTTTATCAACAAGTCTTGGGAAACCACTCGGGTATATCATCAGATCCCATCCTATTACTGGTAATCCCCTGTAAATTGTGACTCCATCTTTTGCATAAGTGATATTGGAGTTTTTGTTCATCAGAAAACTGCCTGAAAGAGCAACTAGAAGAAGTACCGCAAAAGAAATCAAGACAATTCTAATCCGAGGAAATTGAAGGAGATGTATTACAGCAAGTACAAACACGGTTGAGACAAGTATGATTGACATGAGGATAAATGCATGACGATCATCAGTCATCAAAGGACTGTTCATAATAGCCATTAAGGAGAACGTTCCCGTTACTGTGAACGCTCCCAGAGGATTATTAATGTAATCTTTTAGATTTCTTTGCCATAAAGTGTGCTCTTTTACGTTCACAGTGCCCCATCTCTGGGCAACGAAAAGCACCAGGATTAGTCCAATTATTGATCCCCAGGAGTCTTTTGCAATATCGGAAATGTCAAATATCCTGTTTGACATGAAGTATTGAAAGAACTCATCAAAAACGGACATTCCGATAGCACAGACAAATGAGTAAAAAATCATGTGTGCTATGGACATCCCACGAGCGTAGAAAGCCTGGAAGAAGAAAAATGAGAATCCACCATAGGCGATATAATGCCAGTTTCGTTGAAGATCATAAACTGACATATCTCCATAAAGGTCTTGAACGTTTTGTGCAAGCGTTATCATCGCAACAATAACAAGACAGGCACTGACACTGACCTTGTTGATTTTGTGTCTTTGCCAGACCAAAAATGCGATAAATCCAACTACTACAGCGGTCGCAATTATTGGTATTTCAATCCCGAAAGGTGACCACATCATGTGGGAAAGGTCATGCACCGCTCCCTGAAGATATCTGACAACAACTACAAATGGAGTTGCGACAACCAGAGTGCCAAACATGAGCATCTGGATCATGGGAATGGTCTTATCTCGTTCCTTAAATGCAAACATAAATTATCCGCAGCTTGAGTATTGAAAGGATTTTTCCGTAGAAAATTAAAGCGAGTCCGTTAAAAGTATTATAATTAACACTGTAGGTTCCTCCAAAACCTACATGTTAAAATGTACAAAAGGAAGATAAAAAAAAAAAGAAGTTAAGTCAAGGTATTGCTAAACTGAATACTAATGTAATAATTTCAGTTTCTGAGTCCAATTTGAGATATTTGCATAATCATGATCTTTGACTATGATTATTTATCCATTACTTGACTTAGAATAAAAGCCAATCTAAATTCAAATGACGTTTGTTGATAAAATGATGTTCAAATTGTAGCTTTCAACTCTCAGACGATCAGAACTCTCTTTCAATGTAATTTCAACCTTTCTTCAGGCGATTAAAAGATATGAAAATAGCACTTGCACAGATCAACACAACAATTGGTGATTTCCAGGGAAACACCGACAAGATTATTCAGACCTCTGAGACTGCCAAGAAATCAGGGGCTGACCTTTGTATCTTTCCGGAGCAGTGTATCCCTGGATATCCTGCTCATGATCTTCTTGAAAGAACTCGTTTCATTGATCAGAATCTATCTGCACTTGAGAGAATAGTTAGCACTGTTTCAGGAATCGGTGTAATCGTCGGTTTTGCTGAAAGGTATAATGGTGAATTTGGAAAGGGGCTGTATAATTCAGCTGCTCTTATTAATAATGGCAATATCTATTCAAAGCATAGAAAATCACTGCTTCCAACCTATGATGTATTTGATGAGAGCCGATATTTTGATCCGGCTCCAAGTGTTGAAGTGGTAGAATTCCGAAGTGAGAAATTAGGGATCACAGTTTGTGAAGATGTCTGGAACGATACTGATTTTTGGAAAAACAGGTTATATAAGATCGATCCCGGAAAAGAACTTGTTCAAGCAGGTGCAACAATCATCATCAACATCGCAGCATCTCCTTTTACCCTATTTAAAAGACATTTCCGTAGAAGGATGTTTAGTGCTTTCGCAGCAAATCATAAAACCACCTTCTGTTTCGTAAACTCGGTCGGCGGAAATGATGATCTCGTTTTTGACGGTACCAGTATGGCATATAATTCAGAAGGCCAACTACTTGGACAGGGAAGTGAGTTCAAGGAGGACCTTGTCTATTTCGATACTAATGGGAAAATAGTAGATCGAGAACCTTCAATCGACGATAATGAAGCTGCAATTGAAGCCTTAGTACTTGGCACAAGGGATTACGCTCGTAAATGCGGATTCAAAAAAGGTCTTGTAGGCCTCTCTGGTGGAATCGACTCAGCACTTGTGGCAGTCATTGGAGCCCGTGCATTTGGAGCGAATAACATGGAAGCATTGTTAATGCCATCGCAATATTCGAGTAAAGGATCAATATCCGACTCCGAAAAACTCGCCAGGAAACTCAAAATACCTTATAAGATTAAACCAATAACACAATTGATGAAATCATACTTCAGTTCTGCTCCCGATATCTTGAATCCTGATAATCCGGATGTAGCTGAAGAAAATATTCAGGCACGAATCCGTGGTAATTTACTTATGGCGTTATCAAATAAGAAGGGTCATCTCTTATTAACGACCGGAAACAAATCTGAGCTGGCGACCGGATACTGTACTCTTTACGGAGATATGGCAGGTGGTTTAGCAATAATTTCCGATGTCCCAAAATCAATGGTTTATGAACTGTGCAGGACGATAAACCAGACCGAAGAAATTATTCCAGAAACAATACTTACAAAACCACCGTCTGCTGAACTGCGCCCGGATCAACTTGATTCTGATTCATTACCTCCGTATGAAATCTTGGATAAAATACTTGAAAAACACGTTGTAGAAGGACTTGACCATCCCGCCCTGGTCAGAGAAGGATTTAATGCGGAGCTCGCAGATAGAATTCTCACATTAGTCAGGTCAAGTGAATATAAACGTCGACAGGCTCCTCCGGGGATAAAACTGACATCCAAAGCTTTCGGATTTGGCAGAAGAATTCCTCTGGCACAGCGTTGGCGCCCTTGAAAGAACCCCTATTAAATTCACTTACAAAAATCAATTTTGTTCAGAGTCTGCTCCGGATTGAAAAAACAGTTGCCTGGGTCGCATTAATTCGATCAATAAGCTCTCTCGGATTTGCATTATCCATTCCCTTCCTTGCTCTCTATTTGAATGAAGAGCTCTCCATACCGGTTACCCAGATCGGTTTGATGCTCACAATTTCCGGGATTATCGGTTCAACGGTCGGCGCATTTGGCGGATCCCTCTCGGATCGATTTGGTCGTAAGAGACTTCTCGTCCCAACTCTGGCATCCCGCTCAATCACATTTCTTTTAATTGCATACCTTGTCTGGAACAAACCGGTATTCCTTGTTTTTGCAGTATTTTGGACAATCAGCGGGATTCTCGGCAGCTCGATTATGCCAATTACAGATGCTATCGTAGCCGATGTCACTCCCGTGAAAAACAGACGTGAAGCTTACAGCATTATGCGGGTTAGCGGAAATCTCGGGTGGGCTTTAGGTCCGGCATTGGGTGGATTAATAATAGGCTTCGGATATCATTGGTTATTCATCTCAACTGCCACGATTCTTTTCCTTGTCACGGTCCTGACGTATACTAAAGTAAGGGAAACATGGCAGCCTCAACCGATTGGAGTCAAAAGTAATACTTTCCGCCTGGTTAAAGAGGACCCTTACCTGATCCTCTTCCTTGGAATAACACTTCTGCTAACACTCGTCAGAGGCCAACTTCTAACGACTGTATCAATTCATTGCTCCTCAAATGTAGGTCTGCCGAAAATGCAGATCGGTATGATTTTCTTTATCAATGCGATTTTAGTGACACTCTTTCAAGTTCCCTTAGCACATAAGATAAGGCATTTGAAATCACTACGTTTGATGATTATAGCTGCTGTAGTTTACGCAATCGGATATCTTGGAGTTGGTATAGCAGGTGGATTCACCGGAATAATTGCAGGAATTGTAATTGTCACAATCGGTGAGATGATTGAAAGTCCAACTGCAAGCGCTTACGTATCTTCTCTGGCTCCTGCCGGGAAATCCGGTGCATACATGGGCGCATATAGTATGGTGTTGATGTTGGGATGGGCAGTAGGTCCGTTAGTCGGAGGATTGCTGCTGGACTATACGACAAAACCCATCCACGTTTGGATGGGCATTTCTTCGTTGGCTCTTACCGCTGGATTCGGATACATCCTTTTATCAATTTTCGGAAGGAAGTTGGCAAATCACCGAAACGAGTAAGTTATAATACTACTTATAACTTCTCACAGCAAAATCATCGTACAGATAATCAATGGGATCAACCGCTTTTTTATTGACAGCGACCTCATAATGAAGATGCGGACCTGTCGATCTACCGGTATTGCCAATCTCACCAATTTTTTGACCGCGCTCCACTGTCTGTCCTTTCTTTACGAGCAATCTACCGAGATGTCCATATGAAGTTGAGAATGAATAACCGTGGTCTATTATCACGAGTTTCCCAAATCCCGGGCTGTTTTTTGCGAAAATAACTTTGCCATTAGCAGTTGCATATACCGGAGCACCTCGTTCCTGCACAAAATCTAATCCATTATGATGTTTCCATTTCCCGCTAAATGGATCAGTTCGCATTCCGAATCGAGAGCTCGTATAACCTCCCTCCACAGGCCGGATAGATGGAGTATGAGCAATCAGATCCGCATTTATCCTTATCTTCTTATCAATTTCAAGGAAGCTCGAATATTGCAAACGAATTTCTCGTTCAATCTTGTCAATATCGAAAATGAGTTGTTGGACAGTTTCATCACCGTTTCCGTAAGTGGCATCAATGGGAATGGTTCCACCAATACCAACCTGTCGAACCTCATCATCTATTCGAGGCATACCTGCGGCAAGTCGAAGGTTATCATCTTTTTCGAAGAGATCGGTAAGATTTGTTTGTATTTCACCAACGCGCTCATTCATGACAGAGAGTTGCCTTTTTAACTCGCTGTTCTCGGTCCTGACCTCAGATAAGGCAATTTGGGTTAAATGCCGATTTACAAAACGGCTCGCCATAAAACTGATAGATCCAATTACTATGAATAAGACTGAAGCAAGCCAGATGACTTTTTGGCGAGAGAAATTTATCATGTGTTGTGAGGATTTACCCTCACGCATAATCAACAACTTCCAGGAAGCTCTTTTCATCTCGTCCTACTCTTTAACACTGAAGAAAATCAAATTCAGGACTGTGACACTCCATAATTTTTGAAGTACAGTTAGCCTGTGTCCTGGTTCAGCGGGATTTGGAATTTTGGCCTGCTTTTCTTAGTTGGTACG
>CAYLYZ010000032.1:0-52381 GCA_964387885.1 uncultured bacterium
ATATGTTTACTTACAAAGAAAACGTTTTCAAAGAACTGTTCTTGGACAAGCTGTCCCTGTTCGACCATCCGTCATTCGACGGATTCGTAACAAGTCCATAGTGTTTCCCTGTTCCCGCTATCGCGGGAGGAACAAGCAGGAATGCTTGTTCTACCTATGCAGTGTTCTATTCAGCCTTTTATGTCTATTTTCAAATTCAAGTGCCACTAATCTGAATTCTAATAATGGTTCAAATCCCCCTGACATATATGAGCGCATCACAACACTTGCCGATAGCCTGAAGAAATGGGCAAAAACTCCGTCAGCGGAAATAGTGGACGAGGAATCCGGGGAAGTCGATATTGAAATCGAAAAATACTTTCCGCGATGCAAATCGGAAACGAATACTCAATCCGGAGTTGTAGATATCGAACTGCCACGTTTTATGGGAGTTCTGACTACCGGACTCTCGTACAATTTTAAATCTCCACCACATTGGTCAGTTCAAGTCAACCTAATTGGCAATGACCTGACAGTAGATAGCCTGCCGATTCCAATAACAGGCGAAATCTCCTTAGATCCAGCCCTAATCGACCTCATTTCAAATCGGCTTATTCATCTGCGAACTATTAGTTTGCCACAAAAACTCCGTCCAGCCAGTTTTCTGTCGGATACTCAACCAGTTAATGTTTTGCTAAGAGGCAGGGATATTGTTGATATTTCCTTTGCAGCAAAAAAACTGAACTTCGCATTGCATCGATTATCAGCAGACTTGCAGGTATATGCGGGATTGTTAGATTTAAAGGCGGACTTGAATCGTATCGAAATTAACTATTATATTCTGATCACTTATCCGGGCTTTCCAGGACATCACTTTCTCGAATGGCGGGAAGAGGTGAATAAGACCGCGGATAGTTGGGAAACTGTGAACATTGATGTTATTTTAACTCCGTATATCCGCACGGATAATCTGCAGAATTTATTTGCGCATCCTGATAAAAGACAAGAACACCCAATTAGAATACAGAGCAGATGAAGAATGCGGAATTGGATCTGCTGTGAATAATCTCGGGAAGAGTCATGAAGAACATACTAACTTTAATAACGCTGATTCTAACTGTTACATTTTGCTTTGCATCAAGCTCTCGCGAAAAAATCCTCGAATCCCGGGTAAAATACTCGGGGGAATATAAATGGGGAGAAGCAGTTGGTAATAACCTCATAAATACCCGTGAAGCAGCAATACGTGACCTTACACATAAAATTTTTGTTGCAGTCAGCTCCAAGGTCGGACACACAGTTTCCGACGCAGAAGACGCCCCTGTAGATGAAATTTCGATTACAACGGACACTTATTCGGCTCTGAAGCTGCAGAACCTGGAAATTATTGAGCTAAATGAGGAAAACAACTTTCGGGTAATAGCTTACATCAGTAATAGCGATCTGGATAAATCGTTTGCCAATTCGAAAAAGAGAGTTTTGGATTTTATACTTCTCGCAAGAACAGCAGAATCTGAAGGGAGGATAGCTGATGCACTGCGGAGTTTATACCGGGCGTTTCTGTTATCTCATACGTTTGTCGGAGACCTTGATCTGCCTTTTAAAGGATTAGGTGTTCAGGATGCACAACTCGCGTTATCTCAGAAGATTGAAGGAATTATCGCAGCAATTATTCCAATAGTTGATAATCCTTATCGCGAAGCTGGTTCCGTTATTGTTCCGGTTGAATTTACATATGATGGAAAAATTGTTAGAAATCTCGATTTCAACTATTACTGTGGTGATGGAGATGATTATATAAGTGTTTTGGATGGCAGGAGATCATTTATAACACTCTATTACAATCCTCAGGCATACCGTTCGCAATTACCACTTCAAATTGAATTTGCCTATCCCGGGATAATGAAGGGTGAACCTGAAATAGAAAACCTATATCATTTTTTCAAGGAGAAATCCTTCAGAAGTGAGGTCAATATCGAGCTGATTCTCCCCTGGAATAAGGGAGCAGCGATCACCGAAACTTTGACACCTAATCATCTTATGAAATCCCCATCAAGCTCTGACATGCCAATTTCAGGAATGATAAAGGTCTTAGCTGAGATAAAGGACAAAGACGATTTTCTTACTACTACATCGGATTATTTGAAATCCAAAAGATTAATTATTGCCAAACAAAGTGAGCAGATTAGCCCTGAATCAAACAAATTTGCGGTTTTACTCGGTGCAGACAATGTAATTGCATTGCTATATTATGATGGTACTCGCTATACAGACGTCAAAACAAAACAATCCTACAAAAACTATGAAGATGCTTTCACTGGAGAGGCATCCATAATCTGGATCGGAGAACCGGCCAAATGAAACTGGAAAAAAGAATACCGATTTGTTTACTTGTCCTGTTGCTTTCAATTACAATTGCTACATCTCAACCACTTAAGCAGATGCAGTCTGAAGATATCTCAGGCTCAACTCTTCACGATAAGATGGGATTCTCACTTCTTATAGTTGAGAGTACGATTCCAAACCTGATGTTTGAAAGCAACCGCGGAATCAAGTCCGGTTCAGTAGTGGTAGAAGGTCCGGGAATTTGGCATATCTACTTAACTCCTGGTGTTCAACTTGTTTCAATTTCAGCAGACGGATACCTTCCTCTCAATCTGGGAAGATTCAATTACCAGCCCCAGCCAGCGAGGAAAATTCGCATTTCGGAAAAAGCTGTACTTGGAGCATTTAGTGGACTTGACGAGAATAGAACCGAAATCAAATTGATCTACCAGCCGGAATCGTCAGATGAAGCCGTCTATGGTGGTCTTGACGATATGCTGATGAAGATAAACTTCTCGAAAGGGTATGCAGTTTTTAATCCACCTCCGGGGATTCACAGGATTAAGCTGAATCTGGAAGGTCGCGTCTGGGAAAAGAGTTACGACCTCAAACCTAAAGAAAAGGTTGAAGAAATAGTATCCTTTTCAGCCAGACGAGAAGAAGATCTGGTTGTGCAGGAGCCCGGTAACCTCTTTATTATGTCTGAACCATCCGGAGCCGGAGTATACTTGAATAAGTTTGAGCAGGGAGAAACTCCTCTGACGTTGGACGATGTTCTGCCGGGTACCTATCAAATTGAAGTTGCCCATAATTTATATCTGCCCGAAACAAAAATTGTCGAAGTTGTTTCAAATTCCTACACTAAGGAAAACTTTAACCTGATTCCTAATTTTGGAAGACTATCAATAAACAGTTTGCCGTCTGACGCCATGATATGGATTAACAACCAGCAGGTTGGGAAAACACCATTTGTTGCAGAACGGTATTCGGCAGGGACTTATTCAATACGTCTGATCCGGGAAATGTATTATGAAGAAACTGACACGATTACGATCCAACCGGGTGGTAAATATGAGGGAACTTTTGAATTAAAACCCCAGTTCGGCAGAGCAGTAATTGCTTCCGATCCTCCCGGTGCAAGACTGTCCATGGATGGTCAGGCAATGGGCAAAACTCCTGTTTCGATAAACGAATTGCCCTCTGGAAGACACATTATTAATATTACATCCGAGCATTATTTCGATTTTGAGTCAACGATCAATATTGTTGATGGACAAGTCTTTGATGAAATCTTTGAGTTGAAACCGAATTTTGGACTGCTGACGGTGATTTCCAATCCCGAAGGAGCAACGGTTTCAATAGCTGAAACTGGTAAGGAACTTGGTATCACACCCCTGGTTGACAGTAAGATATCCTCAGGGACATACACAATATTGATTAATAAAGAGTTATATGAGAATTGGGAAAGACCGATTAGCGTAATCATCGACGAACAGCAGCAATTAGAAGCCGAGCTTATCCGCAAAGTTGGCAGGCTTCGCATTAAAACTGATCCACCTATTGCTGAAGTATTTCTTAATGGTAAATCCCGTGGACATACTCCGAATATTATGATCGGTATCCCGACCGGAAATTATGAGATTCGCATTGAAAAGGAAGGTTATGACACTCATGTCAGCAATGTTGAAATAATCCATAACAAAGAAATCGAGCTCTCAAAAATTCTCGGTACTGTCGGAACAAAAAGGTGGTTGAGGACAAAAAGGGAAGCACGAGGATGGTCTCCGATTCCCGGAGTCGGGCAGTACATATCCGGTCAAAACGTTCGTGGGAGCCTATATGTTTGCGGTTTTGCCGGTTGTCTGACAATGATGGTTTTTTCGTCCGTGCAATACTCAAGCACCGAAACTGATTACAATGATCAAATGACAGCTTATAGAGCTGCCACAGATCAAGCCAGTATGGATTTTCATCACTCCAAAGCTGAGCAGCTACTTATCGATATGAAGGATCATAACGAAAAAGTGAAGATATTTTCACTTCTGACCACAGGTATTTGGCTTCTGCAATTCACTGACGCATGGGTGTTTGGAGGAGGGGAGAAGCCGATTAGTGAGGAACTTAGATTAAATCTACAAATCCGACCTTTTTCACAGGTTGAATTAAACACACTAAAGGTAGGTCTCAATTTCAGAGCTAACATTCTGAACTGAGTGCGCGCTTCAGCGCGTTGAAAGTATATAAAAAAGCCTAATCTCACTAATAAGTTGAACTTGGAAAACATATGTATGATTGGAGAAAGATGTCAGATGAAGAGAGGAAGAAAGTCCTGAGCAGACGAAAATACTTCAATCTTCCCTGGCACCGACCTCCTCGTTTTAAGGAAGAGGGTGAATATCAATTCTTTATCTCAGCAACATGTTACGAGCATAAACCTGTAATTGGCAGTACAATTGAAAGACTTCTTGAGTGTGAAGACGCTATTCTCTCAATAAGTGAAAAGATATGCACAGATGTATATGCCTGGTGTGTAATGCCAAATCATTATCATCTCCTTTTACAGACAGATAATATAAAGGAATTGTTACATGAACTTGGTCGTTTCCATGGCAGATCATCAAGAAAGTGGAACCTTGAAGATAATCAAATTGGTCGAAAAGTCTGGTTTAACTACTTTGAACGTCCCGTATTCTTCGAATCCCAATTTTGGGCAATCATGAACTATATTCATCACAATCCTGTACAACATGATTACGTAGAGCATTGGACGGACTGGCAGTTTTCGAGTGCGATGAGATTTGTTTCGCAAGTTGGTGAAATTAAAGCAGCAAAAATCTGGAGAACTTATCCGTTCGCGGAATACGCTGATAAGTGGGATTGATTATACTGAGTGCGCGCTTTAGCGCGTTTACATTTTAACCTGAAAGGCTGAAACTGACACTCAGTGGAATATGCTGATAAATTGGATTGATTAGACTGAGTGCGCGCTTTAGCGCGTTTACATTTTAACCTGAAAGGCTGAAACTGACACTCAGTGGAATATGCTGATAAA
This sequence comes from uncultured bacterium, assembly GCA_964387885.1. Lineage (GTDB taxonomy): Bacteria > Electryoneota > AABM5-125-24 > Hatepunaeales > Hatepunaeaceae > JABGPL01. The sequence continues at coordinate 5,357 of CAYLYZ010000032.1, forward strand.
TTGGATTGATTATACTGAGTGCGCGCTTTAGCGCGTTTACATTTAACCTGAACGGGCTGAAGCCCGCACTCATATTTTGGAGATAAACATTGAATCTCAAGATACATTCAACTTTTTTCTTAATAAACGTGGTATTCTTCTTTTTGCTTCAGTCTTGTTCTCATACACCTCCAACTGAAGCGCCAAGAGATAATCCACTTGATGGGAGGAATCCGGGAATTGTTCCAAAGGTTTTGTCAATAACAACTGATTTTGTTGGTGCTTATACCAATAATCGAAATCCTGACATACATATCGGAACCGAATCTGCATATATGGTAAGGTATGAAGTAGTACAGTCTGTTAATACAGAACTTAGTTCAAACTGGGAGCCAATCGAAACACCTCATATAATTGAATTATCAGGCTCAGATGGTGAGAAATTAATGGGGTGCCAGGCTTTAGCACTTAACGGGAAAACAAGCGATGTCGCATATTCTGTTATCAGACTTGATACTCAAGCAGAAATTAACTCGTTTAGCTGGAATGCCATCAACGAGGATTCTATCAAAGTAGATGATATCATCACATTTATCCTGGATGTAAAAAACGATGCTTTCGGCGCAGAATCAGGTGGAACTGCAGTAGTGGAAGTTGATGGTTTAGAACCCATTCAACTCTCAGATAATGATGATGGCACATACAGTTCAGAGCTCCATATTACAATAAATACTCCGACAATTCTTAATGCTCAGGTTTATGCTAGGTTCACTGACAGAGCCGGGAATGAACTGGACTCAATAGCAGCAGACAAGAGGTTAACTATCGATCTGAGATTTCCTGGATATGAAGCAGAATTCCCGCTGGGCGAAACTGGTGAGAGCATAATTATGCGTTGGATGCCCGAAGGTGAATTCCTGATGGGTTCCCCAGAAGACGAGGATGACAGAAGAACAAGTGAAAGCCCTTATCATATGGTTTCGTTTGCAGAAGGTTTTTGGATATCTAAATACGAAGTTACACAGAAACAATGGCATGCGGTGTTTAACGAAAATCCTGCCGGAGGATTTGGTGTTGGGGACGATTATCCGGTTTATAATGTTTCGTGGCAAGACGTGCAAGTATTTCTATCAGAGATAGGAGAGGATTTTAATCTGCCATCCGAAGCACAATGGGAATATGCCTGTAGAGCCGAGACTACGACACGATTCTATTGGGGGAACGATCCCGGATACGATGATATCGACGATTATGCAAATCATTGGGGAAATACCACCGGTAGAACTTTGGAAGTTGGTTCAAAACAGCCCAATTACTGGGGATTATATGACATGGTTGGAAATGTAGCAGAGTGGTGCTCTGATAACTGGCATGAAAACTACGAGAATGCTCCCGATGACGGCAGCTCCTGGACAACCAACGGTTCAGAAACGGAGTTTGTTATTCGTGGCGGTTCGTGGCGAAGCGAAGGCTATAATTGCCGTTCCGCATCACGCTCCTGGAGTGATCGGAATACAACAAGTCGCACAATTGGATTCAGGTTGGTGAAAAATTAGTAATTTTTCACTTCACAGAGCAATACATGGTTTCAAGAATCCATTAGGATTACTAAATTCCCAGAAAAAAGGGCTCAAGAGTACTTTACTGAATCAACAAGATAAGTCGAGAGAAAATCAACTGATTCTATTAACTATAAGTTGACTTTCACACATTCCTATTTTATAATGATTATAAGGCTTTAAATAAGCCCCGCAACATATTATCCATTTCATTAATCTTACCTGATGCCGATTTTAATGGCATTTATCCGTAGTTTAAAAAATTTTATTTGTTTTAGTGAGGTGTAGTATGCGTTTCTTCAGTTTATTCCTTTCAGTTTTCATCCTCATTATCTGCGCATTTTCAGCCCAGAGTGCAGAAAGAGAACTCCCCGATTTCGAGAGAATTCAAATTAATCAAGGCAACCATGACCGACCACCAGCCCGTGATTTAGGACCGGACTGGATCTTCTACGATGATGGAGAAGGTGGTGGACTGATTGCAGGTGCAACACCTTACTGGTCAAAAGTTACATTTACCGTAGAAGAAGATTTTCAATTACAGGGATTTTGCGTAACGATTTTAAATCAGGAACCAAACAGAGAGGAAGATTGTTGGGTCAGGGTATACTCAGAGGATCTAGAACATAATCTTGGTGGCATACTAATGGAAATAAACCTCGCTGAGGTTAACGGTTTCGGACGAGAACCGGAACATGTAATCGAATTTGATGAGCAGGATTTCATCGATTTCGAAGCCGGAGAAAATTTCACCATAATGTATGAATCTCCAAGCAATCAGTTTGGCAACAACGGTTGGTGGAACCTCTACGATGAAAATAACGATGCATTCCGGAGTTTCTACTGTTTAGTTGATGAATTTGGAGATGAACCAAGTATGGTGCACGCAGACTGGCGTCAGTTAAATGGTGATTTACTGCTTCGAGCTAACGGTGAATTTCAACGTCCGAGAGAATTAAACATCGCATTTCGTGATAATTGGAATATGATCTCTATTAATGTATTTCCTCCCGAAGAGATGTATGCCGAAAATGAAGACCGTGGACCCGACGTTGTTCTAATGACAGAACAACTACGTCGCGAAAATGGCGAGCATAGACTTGAAATTATAAAAGATGATCGTGGTCGTTTTTATATTCCTGCCTGGAATTTCAGCAACATTCCCTACTGGAACCTGACCAGAGGATATCAGGTCCGTGTAACTGAGGATTTTGAGACTGTCTGGACTGGTTTGCCAATACCATTCGATATGGATATTCCAATGGAGGAGGGTTGGCATATAATTGCCTATCTCCCAACATTCCAGCTCGATGCGAGTGCCCCGGATTTCTACGTTCTCTCCCCAATCATTGAGGATGTTTTCATAGCCTGCGATTGGGCGGGAAGATTTATGGCTCCCGGATTCAATTTTTCGAATATGATCCCATGGGAGGAAGGCCAGGGCTATCAGATAAGGGTCAACAATGATGTCGTACTGAACTATCCACCCGAACAGGAAGAAGAAATTGCCGGCACAGCCATTTCTCTCAGGAATAAACACTGGAACATAAAACCATCAGATGAGCGCATGAGTGTTCTCATCACATCGGTTATTGGAATTGAAGTTATATCGGGAGATCAGATCGGGGCTTTTGATCATGCCGGGAACATAGTTGGAGTTGGAGATGTCGATCCTGATGGCCGTTGCGGGATTGCGGTTTGGGGGGATGATATGGCTACTGAAATCAAGGATGGACTGTTGCAAGGTGAGGCATTCTCAATCAGACTGTGGAGTTCGGATAATGAAGCTGAGGTTGAAATAGATGTTACAACAGTGTCAGAGGGATCAGGTCTTATATACGAAACGGATGGATTTACTGTAATATCAGCTATGGGAAAACCATCAATTCCAGATCAATACTTCCTGTCTCAGAACTATCCGAATCCGTTTAACAGTACAACAACATTATCTTTCAACGTTCCAAAAATAAGTCAGATATCAATCGTCATATCCGACATCGGAGGTAGACACATCAAAACTCTGGTAAACCAAGAGATAGAAGCAGGCAACCACATCACAACCTGGAACACAGACGATAATCCGAACGGGATTTATGTAGCCAGAATGGTGGCGCAGGGTTTTGAGGTGACGAGGAAATTGTTGTTAGTGAAGTAAGAGGTTTATGTTGGGTAGGTCGGAATCTTATTCCGACAAATTGTTCATTGAATCATTCGTTAAGTATCCCTCACTATCCAAAATAATAAGGGATATAATACTAACTTCAGACTTAACATCAGGAAACGTAAAGGTTTTTCATGTTATTATCAACCATTATATCTTCAGAACGGCTATCTTTTTTATTCGGATTTGTGTTACTGATTATCCTAACATCCGCAGGAATTATCTGCGCTCAGACTGAAGTTGCAGGTGAAGTCTCCGGAGTCTGGGATATTGATGGCAGCCCATATATCGCAACCGATACAATCACTGTTTCAGCGGATGATGAACTATTAATAGAACCTGGTGTTGAAGTTCGATTCGAGGAGCAAGTACCGTTCTTAGTATACGGATTGCTCAGGGCGGTTGGAACAGAGGAGGATTCGGTTTTCTTCCGGGCTGATCCGGAAAATGATGGAGTTCGGTGGTACGGGATAAGTCTGCTGGAAACAGATAATGCCTCCATCATAGAGTATTCCCACATTTCCGGAGCAGGATGGGAAGGCGCACCACAGTTTTCACGAGGAATTTTTATAGATCGCTGCTCAGTCGCGATTCGAAACTGCCTGATCACGAACTGCACATCTACTAACGGTGCAGGGGGAATCTGGGCTCGATATAACCCTAATTCCGTGATTGAAAACAACAGTATTGAAAATAATAACGGTGGTGGACTCTGGTGCTCAGGTGATGGGATCACTACAATATTGGGCAACCTAATAAGAGAAAATATCGGATATGGAATTAAAAATCACTTTCTGACCAGATCTTTTATTCTTAACAACCAAATAGCAGATAATACACAAGTTGGAGTTGTGATCAATGGCGGGTGTTCGATAATTAGGGATAACACTATATCAGGCAATTTAGGAGGAGGTATAAATCCAACTGGCAGGAGAACTATCATAAAAGGAAATGTCTTCTCCGGCAATGTTACGAACAGGCGTGGAGGTGGGATCTACATTCACGATGGACAGACAATAGTTGCGGGGAATATATTTATTGGGAATTCAGCCAGACGTTCTGGAGGTGCAATCGCGGTAGACTCTGATAGCCGTATCTACTCACACATTTATAATTGCATATTCTACCAAAATGAAGCTGAAAATACTGGTGGTGTTTACGCCCCTGAGCGAGCACATGTTTCAACTCAGAATTGTGTTTTCTGGAACAATCAGGATACGGATTTTAATGAGTATGCCAACGTCGAATTCAGCATTGTCAACGAAGAAGCAGGCTTTATAGATGCTGAAAACGGTGATTTTCGACTCGCTGAAAATTCACCTTGTATTGACGCGGGTAATCCATTTGAGTTGTACAATGATGCCGATGGCAGCCGTGCAGACATTGGAGCTTATGGTGGCAATGACCTTATGTTCGGTTTTGGCCCATCTATTGAATTCCCGGAAGTTGGCATTCACGCTCACATTGATGACCGTATCACCTTCTGCAACATTAATGAAGATGTTTTGACTCTTCAGGAGCTGGTTCTCTCCGATCCTGAGAACTTTTCCGTTACGGGTGAAGCTCCAATTGAAATGCCTCCCTTTGAATGGTTGGAATGGTTTGAATTCCCTATTAGATTCAATCCTCAACAACCTGGTGAACATGATGCCACCCTTTTATTCAATTTCGAGAATTACGAACCAGTTGACCAGGCGACATTTGCCCTGAGCGGTACGGCTCTTGGGGGTGTCTCCGGAGACGTATCGGGAGAATGGACACGGGAGATGTCCCCAATCCATGTCATCGATGATATTTCAATCAGGGGCGGGGAATTATTGATTGAGCCCGGAGTGGAAGTCATGTTCAGCCCTGATGCTGAGATTGACATCCGCTCACAATGCAGATTAACAGCAATTGGTACTCCAGATGAACCAATCCTCTTTACATCAGTTCTCGATGATCCCGATATTGGTGATTGGGGAGGAATCTATTTGAATTCCGGTCATTTGGATTACTGCGTCATCGAATTCGCAAGCACTGGAGTTCGCTTACGCCACGGACTTGTCGAGCACTCTACAATTCGCAATTCGGGCATTGGCATCCTTCTTTACGGTAGTAATGGTGTAAATGAATGCTGGATTGAAAACTGTAACACTGGTGTTTGTTTCGGCTCACCACGAGGGAACCTTGAGAACAGTGTTGTGGTCAATTGTCGGCAAGCTACCAATCCTGAAGCTGGTGGAAGATTATATCATAATCTGATAGCATTTTGTGACAGAGTAACACTATCCTATGATTATTGGATGCAAATCCATTTTGAGGAATGGCAGGTCTACGAGTTTCTAAACTCAGAGGGTAATATCTTCTTCAGGAATGATGAAATCAGTACAACCGACCGTCCCCATCCGAATTTTCGCTATAATTGTATATTCGAATCACCGGTAGAAGGTGAACCACTCCTTGGAGATATGGAATTCAGAAACCTGAACAATACTATTTGTGATGAAAATAGAAACATTGCTATTGATCCGATGTTGGTCGATCCGGAAAACTTTGATTTTATCCTGATTGATGAATCACCATGTATAGATGCGGGGAATCCGGATTGGCGACGCGATCCCGACGGTTCATGGGCTGATATGGGTGCTTTTCCATTCAATCACGATGAAGGGGACCCGATCCTCACTGTGGAGCCTGATTTCATTGAGGCTGAAGGATCTTCGGAACATGCTGTTAACCTGACCAACTCAGGAGAGGGACGTCTCTGGTGGAGGTCATTACTCGAAGCTGAATGGGGAAACTGTGAACAAGTAATCGGAGTACTCAGTCAAGATGAGGATCTGGATTTAATTGTAACACTCGATGAATTGGATTTTGAACCAGGTATTTATGAAACTGAGCTGATTATCGATTCGAACGATCCTGAAAATCCCCTATATGCCATACCAATCACTTTAAGGATTGGAGGAGAAAACATAAGAGCGTTTGATGTTTCACTTAGAGAAGGATGGAATATGATCTCTCTGAATATCAATCCTCTTAATTGCTACGCTGAAGAAGAAGAGAGAGGACCCGATGTAATACGAATGTTTGAACCAATTATTGATAATACAATCATTGCAAAGGATGAGCAAGGTAGATTTTACGCCCCGGAATTTGATTTTAATAACATCCCTTTCTGGAATCTAACCGAAGGTTACCTGGTCAAGGTGCATGAGGATATAGAGACAAATTGGTCAGGTGAAATTATCCCTGCCGATACTGATGTACCACTAACCGAAGGCTGGAACTATGCGGCATATTTCCCGACATTCGAACTTGATTGTAGTGCTCCCGATTTCTACGTTCTATCCCCGATTATTGATAACTTGATTATTGCAAAAGATGGGCATGGTCATTTCTTGTCAACGGAGTTTGAATTTTCAAACATGCCTCCCTGGCTCGAGTCACAGGGTTATCAGATCAAAGTTGATGCGGATGTTGTGTTGAATTATCCGGAGGGTAGGGAAGAGGTCGCTTTCAGTGCTGTCAGGCATCCCCACCTGACACAATCGCAACAAACCTTTTATGGTCAGGTGAGAAACTCTGACATTACTAATAAAACTCACGAAAGCACAGGTAGGCAATTGTTTACCCCCCCCTACCCCCCCCTGGAAACCAGGGGGGGAGTACACCCAACCGGGCAGAACATGAGCCTGCTCATAACTTCCATGAATGAGATTAAAACTGAAATGGGAAACCAAATCCGAGCCTATGACTGCAAAGGGAATCTGGTTGGAATGGGAAATGTCACCGATGATGACAGGTGCGGTCTGGCAGTATGGGGGGATGATGAAACGACTGAGCATAAGGATGGATTATTTGAAGGTGAAACCTTTGAGCTTGTTTACTGGAATGCGCGGATTGACGCTGAAGTTAAACTCGAAGCTGGAAACGTTATTTGTGGTAATAATTTGGAGTTCCATGTCGATGAATTAGTCGTTTTAGATGTTAATGCTAACGCGCTTGTTCCGGAGACTATAGTCCTTAAACAAAACTTCCCAAATCCGTTTAATTCGGTAACGAAGATTACATTCGGATTGCCGGAAACCACAGAGCTGACGCTGTCTGTTTTTGACATTTCCGGACGTATTGTCCGCACATTAACAGGTGGCAGATATAAAAGTGGGTACCATAGTTTTAATTGGGATTCTAACACCAGTGCATCCGGTATATATTTCGTAAACCTTCAAACTGAGTTCGAGAGACACTCGATAAAAGTGATCCTGGTAAAATAAATTCGTGTTCAACCGTTGATATTAAAATCAACATCGAACATTTCATTGCGATTTAGCAATATTTCTATCTACATTGCTTTTTCAATCAATTCAGAAACCGATATCATTGCCAACACAAACTGGCAAGGTATTTTGTCCTTTAGTAAAGTTCATTTGCAGTCTTCAGGAGGTGTAGTATGCGTTATTTCAATGTATTCCTTTTAATTCTCCTTTTCTCAACCTCAATTCCTGCTGAAAGTTCCGAAAGGGTTATTTCTCTATCTGAAAAACTACAAATAGATCCGGGGAATAACGTCGTAGATCCATCCCGTGACCCGGGTCCTGACTGGATAATTTATGATAATGGTGAACCTTCCGGGCTTATTGTTGGTAGATCTTATTGGTCCAAAGTCACATTCACTCCCGAAGAGCCATTCCAGCTTCAATGTTTGAGCTTCCTGCCATTGAACCAGGGTCCAAACGGGGATGACGCTTGCAGAGTTAGAGTATACTCAGAAGATGCTGAACATAATCTGGAAGAATTATTAATTGAAGTAGTATTCGCTGAGGTTCCTGAGTTCGGACAAAATGCCGAATTGGTTTTTGATTTCGATGATGATCAGTTCATAAATTTCGATGCAGGTGAGAGCTTTACAATTATGTACGAATCTCCGGGAATGGGAAACGGCGGAAATGAAGGTGATGGATGGTGGAATGTGTATGATGGAGCCAACGACAATGATCGCAGTTTCTACTTTGTGGTTGAAGAGTTTGGAGATGAGCCCGGAAATGCTCATGCAGACTGGGTAGCGCTAAACGGAGACTTGATTGTTCGAGCCAATGGTGAATTCCTGGAGTTTCGCGATTTGAATGTCGAATTTCGAGCAGGTTGGAACATGATTTCGATTAATGTATTCCCACCTGATGAGATGTATGCTGAGGACGAAGACCGAGGTCCTGATGTAGTATTGATGACCGAGCAACTACGTCGGGAAAATGGTGACCACAGACTTGAAATAATGAAAAATAGCCAGGGTCAGTTTTATGCTCCTGCATGGGGTTTTAATAACATCCCTTATTGGGATTTAACCCGGGGGTATCAGGTTAAGGTCATTGAAGAGTTAGAGACGGTTTGGACTGGTGTCCCAATACCTTTCGATATGGATATACCAATGGAGGAAGGCTGGCACATAATAGCATATTTTCCAACGTTTAGATTAGATGCCAGCGCACCTGATTTTTATGTACTCTCCCCAATTATTGAAGACGTCTTTCTCGCATGGGATGCAATGGGCAGATTTATGATCCCTGAGTGGAATTTTTCAAATATGATTCCATGGGAAGAAGGTCAGGGATATTGGGTTTGTGTCAGGAATGATGTCGTTTTGAACTACCCGGTCGAACGCGAGGAAGGGGATGCATCAGCCCGTGATATCTCTTTTGATAATCCAAAGTTTAATCACTGGACAAGAAAACCAACCGATAAGAAAATGGCTGTTATAATAACCTCAGTGAGTGGGATCGAAATAACTCCTGGTGATCAAATTGGTGCATTCGATCTGAATGGTAGTCTGGTCGGAGTTGGCAATATCGAAGCTGACGGCAGGTGTGGTCTGGCAGTTTGGGGGGATGACGAAACGACGGATAAGAAAGACGGATTGATCGATGGCGAGTCGTTTCAGTTGCGGTTGTGGTCATTAAAAACGGGAATTGAGAGCAATCTTTCAATAGAATCAAGTCAGCTCGGACAGCCACTGGTTTACAATGCCGATGACTTCAACGTTTTATCTGTCCGATCTACAGTATTTGTGCCGAGTGATTTTGCGCTATCAACTGCTTATCCAAATCCATTTAACAATGCAACAACAATAACGTTCAGCGTTCCTCGAATGAGTAATGTAACTATTACAATAACAGACATCACCGGCAGACTCATCAAAACCCTTATACACCAGGAAATAGAAGCAGGCAACCATATCACAACCTGGAATGCTGACACAAATCCGACCGGGATTTATTTAGTCAGGATGGTGGCTCTGGGATTTGAAACTGGTCGGAAATTGTTGCTGGTAAAGTAAGTGGTGCCTCGTTCCCTTACCCTCAGGCGTGCGGGAATAACTTGAACGCACTTGCAGACGCCACCGACTGTCAGTTAAGTCATTGATATTACTGTCACACGAGGGCGTGTGACAGCGCGAAACTGTATTCCTGCAAAGACTGAAAGTGTGGGAAAGAGTGTTCTGGTGGCAATTCAAATCAAACACGCTCTAAGCTCCAGCGTTGGAGTGCATCTCAGAGATTAAAGGATTCTACATGTTTAATTCATCTATCGGTATTATTAAAAGACAGACCATATGCTTCAATATTATTATTCTGATGCTACACGTGTTAATTCAGATAAGCCTTGCACAAACCGAAGTTAGGGGTGATGTCTCCGGTGTCTGGAATATCGAAGGCAGTCCGTATCTTGCATTTGAAGGCATTTCTATTCCTGCAGGTGAACAACTTACAATCGAACCAGGTGTTGAAGTACTTTTTGAAGGAGAACTTCCGTTTTTAATATATGGAACCTTGAGGGCTGTTGGGACTGAAGAAGACTCCATATGGTTTATCTCCAATGATCCTGATAACGGCCGCCGCTGGGCAGGAATGCATTTTATTGAATCTGAAGATGGTTGTGAGATTGCTTTCTCGCACATATCCGGTGCCGGATGGGAGGGGGCACCGCGGGAAATAATCTGTGTACTCATAAATCGTTGTTCTGTTTCCATCCGAAACAGTCTTATAACCGATTGCATTGATCCTCCCAATGATCATCATGACACCGGAATTATTTGGGCTACCTATCCGGAAGAGCTGAATATTGAAAACAACATCATCGAGGGTAATACCGGCTCAGGAGTGGGGTGTTTGGGTGGAGTAATGAATATAACCGGAAATACGATTCGTGAGAATACAAGGTGCGGGATATACTCATACCACACCGCCAGTCTCCTTATCAGAAACAACCAAATCCTCGAAAACAATTTGACGGGCATTCACCTTGAAAATACACTTTCAATAGTTGAAAACAATATCATTTCAGGAAGTGGAGCCAGGGGGATAACCGCCTCTGGTCGTTATAAAGTTATCTGCGGAAATATTATTGCAAACAATGAGACTGACCGGGACGGTGGAGGGTTATATATTCACCGCTGGTATGCTATTGTTGCTGGAAACACCTTTATCGGCAACTTCTCTGAGAGGAGAGGCGGAGGGGCTCACATATACAACGATCGTAAAACACACTTCTACAACAACGTAGTCTACGGCAATCGATCAAACTCAGGATTTGGTGGAATCAGCACACGTGATGGGGGAGGTGCTCACAACAATATAAACATCCAGAATTGTATACTCTGGAACAACACGGGAGATGATATTGAAGATGGTTTCTCCGATATCGGTTATAGCGTAGTCCAGTCTCGATTTGGAGAAGAGGGAATGGTAAACGAGGTTCCCCGGTTTGTCGATCCTGAAAATGGTGATTTCCGATTGGGGGAGGACTCACCCCTTATTGATGCTGGCAATCCGTTCCAGTTGTACAACGATGCAGATGGTAGTCGCGTTGACATCGGCATTCATGGCGGCAATGACCTGGTGTTTGGTTTTGGAAATTCGATTCAGTTCCGCGAAGTTGGTTATTATTGTCATAGAATAGACAACCTGGTTTTCTGTAATTTCAATGAGGATGCAGTTACAATTGACCGCATACTCCTTTCCGATAATGATAATTTCTCGACAGAATGTGAAGCTCCTCTCGAAATACCTCCCTGCAAATGGTTTGACGTTCCAATGTCTTTTAATCCGAGGGAAGCTGGCGAGTATGAAGGCTTGGTATTCATAGATTTCAATGACTATGAACCATTAGAAAGGATTGTAGTTCGAATGTTCGGTACATGTCTTGATGGTGTTTTTGGACCGGTCTCAGGAGTGTGGACAAGGGAAATGTCTCCTATTCATGTGATTGGACATGTTGAAACCACAGAATCTGATACTCTCCGTATCGATCCCGGGGTTGAGGTGTGTTTTGATCAGGAAGCCAGGTTCACCTCAGGTGGGGTTTTGTATGCTATTGGAACTCCAGAGGATTCAATTCGCTTCACTTCAGCGCAGGAAGAACCTGCACCTGGTGATTGGGTAGGTTTTTCGTTAAAAGGCTCAATGGAATATGGAATTGTTGAATATGGACGATCTGGCGTATATCTACTCGAAGGCCGGATCGATCATTCAACTATACGACAAATTGAGGGAACTGGTGTTGTACTGGGACAGGGCTCGAAAATAGGTATAATGAGAGACTCCCACGTGGAAAACTGCGTGCAGGGAGTTCGCACAAAACGTTCAGGAAGAGTTGAGTACAGTACAATAATCAACTGTAACCGGGCAATTTCACCTGATGAGGGCGGTTACTCCTTTCATAACCTGTTTGCATTCAATGAAGAAGTTGAAGTAGCTCAACCAGAGTGGGATATAATCATCAACCTGACCTCTGAAGGCAACATCTTCTACCAGAATGGGATTGTGAGGAACACCAACAATGAACATCCCGCCTTCAGGTACAACTGCATATTTGAATCTGAAATAGAAGGAGAACCTCTTGTTGGACGGCGCAATCAGGAAAACATTAACGGAACACCGTGTGATGAGAACTTCAATATAATCATTGACCCGCAATTTGTTGATCCTGAAGAATTCAATTTCCACCTCCTTGAAGATTCCCCGTGCATTGATGCCGGTAATCCGTTTTTTCAACGCGATCCGGATGATTCATGGGCGGATATTGGTTCATTTCCAGTTACTCACAATGAAGATCCCCCTCAATTTATCATAGAACCTGATTCAATCGAGGCTGAAGAACCATCTGAGCATGCCATTAATTTAACAAATATAGGCGAGGGTCGGCTTTGGTGGAGAATAATTTCTAATTCGGAATGGATTACAAGCGATCCACTAAATGGAGTTCTCATCCCGGAGGCGGACTTGGATTTGATTGTAGAAATCCAGGATTTAGACTTTGAACCCGGCATATACGAATCAGAGTTGATTATTGACTCAAATGATCCGGATAATCCGCAATATTCCATTCCAATATTGATGAGAATTGGTGGAGAGGATATAAGAGCACTTGATGTGTCACTGTCTGAGGGATGGAATCTAATCTCCCTTAATGTAAATCCCTTGAATTGTTATGTTGATGATGAAGAACGAGGACCTGACATCATTCAGATGTTCGAACCGATAATTAATAATATGGTTATCGTAAAAGATGAGGACGGTAGGTTTTACGCACCCGAGTTTGATTTCATCAACATTCCATTCTGGGACATTTCCGAAGGATATAAGGTTAAATCGTTAGAGGATATTGAGGCAACCTGGTCTGGGGAAATCATCCCGGCTGATGCAGATGTGCTATTATCCGAAGGCTGGAACTATGTGGCATATTTCCCAACATACCAACTTGATGCCAGTGCTCCCGATTATTATGTTCTATCTCCAATTATTGATAATTTAATAATCGCCAAAGATGAGTCGGGACGATTTATTTCACCACAGTTCGATTTCTCCAATATGCCACCCTGGCGTGAGTCCCGGGGCTACCAAATCCGGGTTTCCGATGATGTTGTGTTAAACTATCCGCCTGAGCAAGAAGGCAACGTCATTGCGAGGAACGTAGTGACGAAGGAACCTCGGAGATTGCAACGCTTCGTTCGCAAAGACAATACGGGTGAGAACATGAGCGTGCTCATCACTTCTGTTGATGGTATCCATGCTGTTCAGGGTGATCAGATCGGAGCATTTGATTTCGATGGTTATTTGGTCGGAGTTGGAAATGTCGAGGCTGATGGCAGGTGTGGATTGGCGATTTGGGGGGATGATTTGACAACGGAGGTTAAAGATGGTTTGGGAGTGGGCGAAGAATTTGAACTTCGAATCTGGTTAGCAGATTCAGATGTCGAAACCAAATTGTCTGCCGGAATAATTCATAAAGGGAATAGTCTTGTTTTCGAACCGGACAAGTTAATAGTTTTTGACGCAACAACTGATCGAAACATCCCGAATGAGTTTTCCCTGTCACCCGCATATCCCAATCCGTTTAACAGCTTTACAGAGTTGAACTTCAGCTTGCCAATAGATGCAAATATCTCATTAGCTGTTTATGACATTCAGGGACGAAGAGTTACAACTCTTGTTAACAAAGAGATTCAAGCTGGACACCATGTAGCAATCTGGGATGGATCAAATTCTCCCTCAGGCTATTACGTGGTAAAAATGAAGACTTCGGGGAAACAAATCACCAGGAAACTCATTTTGTTGAAATAAGTTTTAGATGCTGTTGTTGCTGATATCCGTATTGCCTTTTACTCGCTCCCATGCTCTATGTGGGAGTGCATGTGGGAAACGAAAGTAACTCAAAGAAAAACCAGGCGTCACCACGCAGAGCGTGGGAACGAGAAATTCATAAGCTGACGATGCCGATATTCGTATCGACTGTTGCCGATTAACTCAACTGAGGGTTAGATCATGTCAAAGATTAGCTTTCTCTTAATTGCAATCGTTTTTACATTTACAACAACAAACCTGCTATATTGTCAGGAGCGGGAAGGAATTGAGCATGTCTCGCGCCTATACAACCATTGGGAATGGTGTTATGATGTTAAAATACAGGATAATCTAGCTTTTATCGCAGCAGGCGTTTCCGGGCTTCAAATTGTTGATATTACCGATCCGGAGAATCTTGAGATAGTAGGCTGGTTTGATGACACACCATACTCATTGGTAAGTGTATGCATTGTCGAGAATTATGTATACGCGACGGATATGGGACAAATCGGTCGGGATGTTGTACCACGCGGTGGTCTTCTCATTATCGACATTTCCGATTCTGCGAATCCCGAACTTGTCGGGATGTGGGAAGCAGCAGAGGACTTCCAGCCGATCTGCGTAACAGTTTTCGAAGATCACGCTTATCTTGGTGAATGTCATAGATTTATGGGCGGTGCAGGAAACCTGAGGGTTATTGATGTTTCTGATCCGGAAAATTCTGAGACTGTCTGGGAAAATCAGGATTTTCGAAATTGGTATACTATCACTGATGTGTGTGAATCTGGTGGATTTTTATATGCAGCGATGTGCGGTCAAAATCAAATGTCACATGGATTATTAATATATGATTTATCTGATCCGGCAAATCCGGAACAGGTCGGAGCTTATCGACGAGATTGGGCTGATATTTGGAGAGTTGTTGTTTCAGACGATTATGCTTATGTCGGATTGTTAAATGGCATTCAGATATTTGACGTCTCCGATCCTGCAAATCTGGAACAGATGGGATTTATTCGAAGCGGTCGTCTTAATGACCTTTCTATAACAGGAAATCACATCTGCGCAGTTGGGAGCGTTTTTAAAATAATCGATATATCTGATCCTGCAAACCCCGAAGAAATCAATTCACTTAACTATCCGGTAAATGTTTTAAGTTCCGTTTTTTGCCTGAATGATATTGCTTATGCAACCGGAAACGAGAGGGCAGTCTTTCGTAATTATCGGGAATACATGAAGGGAACGCTACAAGCGATAGATGTCTCAAATCCAGAAGAACCGGAAGAACTAACTCTTTTTAGTACCACAGAAGATATAATAGATGTAGAACTCTCCGGCAGCTTTGCTTACGTAACGGCTGGATACGACGGATTGAAGATTTTGGACGTTTCAGATCCCGGTAATCCGGAAGAGATTGGCAATTGCGACGATATTGGCAACGCAAATGCTGTCTGTGTATCTGGCGAGTTTGCTTATGTTGCTGAAACCTCGGACATTGAGAACGGTGGAAGTTTGCGAGTGATAGATGTTTCAAATCCGGAAAATCCCGAAGTGGTGGGAAGCTGTGAGACGGATGATTTTACCCAGACGATTTGCATTTCAGGTGAATATGTCTATCTGGCAAATTTCGAAATCGATGGCGGTGTGGGTATTTATGGCGGTTCATTCCGAGTAGTCAATATTTCAGACCCGGAAAATCCGGATGAGATTGGTGAGTATTACGTTGGGGATCAATTCTTTGATGTTTTTGTTCAGGACGAGTTTGTTTATGGTGCTACACGCTATGTCAGAGAAAATCGACAATACAACGGAATTCGAATTCTCGATAATTCCAATCCGGAAGATATCAATCAGATATCTGAAATCCGGACTCAGAAAGTAGCGGGAGTTTTCGCTGAAGGTGACCTGCTTTATTACGTCGAATCTTTCAGTAACCCTCGTGGAGGAATAATATTTGGAGATCTGGTAATCGTAGATGTTACAAATCCCGAAGACCCTGTAGAAATTGGCAGATGCACCATACCCGGTAAACCTGCCGGTTTGTTCGTTCAAGGTGATTTTGTCTTCGTAGCCGGAGGTTGGGCTGGAATACGGGTCGTGAATGTCGCTGATCCCGAAGATCCGAATGAAGTTGGTTTCTATGACACTCCGGGCACCGCAAGTCATCTGAAAGTGACGGAGGATGGGTTTATATATCTCGCAGATTTGACTAATCTGGGGATATACGAAGCCTCACGATTATTAACCGGAATGAGAGTGCTGCCTATTAATTTGCGTGAAGGATGGAACCTGATGTCGATCAATGTAACGCCTCAGGAAGAATTCTGGGAAAGGGAAGAGGGACCGGATGTGATTCGGATGATGGAGAGGTTACGGATCGATGAGGAAAACCATCAATTATTACTCATGAAAGACGAGAATGGACGTTTTTACGCACCGGGGCAGGATTTCAACAATATCCCTTTCTGGAACCAGACTGAGGGATATCTGGTCAAGGTCAATCAACAAATCGAAACCTTCTGGAGAGGTGAACCTATTCCCCTCGATACGGATATACCTTTGGCCGAAGGATGGAACTATATCGCCTATTTACCTGAATACCTGCTCGACGCTGCTGCACCTAATTTTCACGTATTGTCACCGATTATTAACAATGTGCTGATTGCTAAAGATGAACTCGGTCATTTCATGTCTCCTCAATTTGAATTTTCCAATATGCCCCCGTGGCGGGAAACGCAGGGATATCAGATCCGGGTTGACGAGAACATTGTCCTGAATTATCCACCGGCACAGGAAGGCAACGTCATTGCGAGGAACATAGTGACAAAGCAACCTCAGAGATTGCTTCATTTCGTTCGCAAAGACTGGACAGGTGAGAATATGAGCTTGCTTATCACTTCAGTAAATGGTATCCAAGCTGCTGAGGGTGATCAGATTGGAGCAATCGATCTTGATGGAAATCTGGTTGGAGTTGGGAAAGTCGAAGTAGATGGTCGCTGTGGATTGGCAGTCTGGGGGGATGATGAAACTACGGATGAGGTTGATGGATTAATCTCAGGAAGTGAATTCTCGCTGAAGTTTTGGGATGCAGAAACCAACAATGAGTATTTATTGTCAACAATTTCGTATGCAAATGGTGCTGAACTTGTTTATGAGACCGATGGATTCGTCGCGTTGGAAGCAATGGTTAAGACTGCTATTCCAACCGATTTCTATCTTGCTCCAATCAGTCCAAATCCTTTTAACAACACAACCATAATTTCATATGGACTTCCTGAAGCATCAAATTCGGTAATTCGCATATTTGATCTGAATGGGAGGCAAGTTGATGTGCTCAGATCGAGTGAGGCTTCTGCCGGACATCATACGATAACCTGGAAAGCGAGTTTGGCTTCTTCAGGGATTTATTTTGTGAATATCAAAGCGGGAGCTTTCAGTGCGACCCACAAGTGTGTTTTGGTAAAATAGGTCTGATACTCTGTAATCATGTTACGCCGAACATATCATAGCAGCATTCCACCAATGCTCGCATTAGGTTTACTGCTGTGTTTTCTCGAACCATGCAACGCCGAACTCCGCTTCCTCTGGGAAACTCCGGTGGCTTCACAACATAGCATAATTCAATTTGATCGCGAAAGAGAATTGATATATTGCACCGACGAACATGGAATCCTTATAGTTGATTTCTCAGATCCGTGGCAGCCTGAGATTATCGGACGCTGTCCAACTCCAGGTATATCGGAGGATTTTACCTTTGATAGAATGCTCGTTTTTGTAACTGAAAATTCGGGAATCCTCGGACAGAACAGTCTAAATGTAATCAATGCAGAAAATCCACAAAGTCCCGAACTTGTTGCCTGGTGGGAACCTCCGGCACGAGATGAAGATGGTCGCCATGGAAGAGCTTTTGATGTTGTAGTACAAAACGATCACCTGTATCTGCTACATGGCTGGGAATTACCCGGCCAGCAGGATCGTCGTGTAAGTCTGAGTGTTTTTCGACCGTCTCGTCGTGGAGAACCGGAACTTCTGAACACAGTCGAATTACCGGCTTCAACGCAAGCCTTCGCAATAGATAACTATCTATATTTATCCGCTGCCTTCACGATGAACCTGATCAGCATCGAGAATCCTGTCGAACCGGAGTTCTTCGGTACGTTCAATGGTATGTGGAGAACTCTCACGCGATGGCAGGATTATGTCGTTTCAGCAGGTCCGTTCAATTCGGTTCCCTTTTACAATATAAACAATCCGGAAGAACCTGATTTAGAATTGTTCTTTGATGCGGACACGACCGTTTTGAATGTGAGCGTAAACGACAATATGGTGGCAGTAAACAGAAGCACAACCTTGCGTTTATATGGTCTCTGGGATTTTCCGGATATTGAACTTGCCTTCGATGGAGACGAACAGGAAGATCCTTCCCTCTGGGAGGTAAATTCGATTGCTTTGTGTGATCAATTTCTGGTCACAGGGGGTAGCACTCACGGCTTAAGCTTTTTCTTTCTGGACGATCCGTATGAGCCTGAATTGTATTTTCAAATTCCACAACCACCTAAGACTGATGAAGTCCACTTGATGGAAAATGGTATTTTAGCGACTTTAAACGAACAAGACGATGTTCTGGGGACGTGGCAGATTGATAGAGATGGTGAAATTCGACTCTTAAGTCAACTCTCCATTCCAGATGCTGAAAATCTTAGTATTAATAACAATTTTGCGTTCGCTATTGAATGGCATGGTTTCAGAATAATCGATCTTGCTGAGCCTGCCCAACCTCAGCTTATATTTTTGTGGGAACTCGACAGGGGGGACGAACGATACTTGAGGAGTGCTGCATTCTCCGCAGATGGGAACACGATGTATACCGTACGAAGTAATCGTCTTCTATCAATGTTTGATGTTTCAGATCCTGAAAATCCGGAATTCATCAGCGATTTCTATAATGCGCACACTTTTCAACAGATACAGGTTCTCGGAAACAGATTATTCGTCTCTAACGCGAATCGGTTTGCATTCTTCGACATTGAAAATCCTCGTGATCCCAACCTTATCGTATACACAGAGATGCCATGCGGACATTCAGCAGTGGTTGAGGGTGATTACATTTACACAGCACGAAGAACACCCTTTGCTTTGAGAGTTATTGATATTTCGGATATACGCAATCCACAGTTACTGTTTGACAGAAACAGTGACCACAGGATTTATACCAACTCATTGGCAATTAGAGACGACATGCTTATCCAGTTTATGGAACAGTGGGGTATGATACTCTGGGATATTTCAGATCCGGCAAATCCGGATTCGATAGGCTGGATCGATACACCCGGACAGGCGTTTGACGGTTGCTGGATTGATGATGAGCTTATCGTTGCAGATAGGTACTCACTGCGAAAATATGCTGATATAGAGCCACCACCTCAACCTGATTTCGCTCTGGGTATCGACCAGGGCTGGTCACTAATTTCTTCACCGGTTATTCCGGAAAACGGAGAAATTGAGACGGTTTTTGAATCTATTGTTGAGAATGGTAATTTAACGCTCGCTAAAGATGATCAAGGGAATTTCTATCTTCCGGATCAGTTTAATAACATGCCCGATTGGGATGTCAATCAGGGGTATCAGGTTAAATTAAGACAATCTGATAGCTTATTATTCTTCGGTGATATCGTGCCACCTGACAGACCGATTCCATTGAGACAGGGTTGGTCAATGGCGTCTTATTTCCCGGAAATTGAGATTGAAGCTCGGGAAGCATTCCGGAATATCGAGAACCTCCTGATTATCGCAAAAGACGGATGGGGTAACTTCTACTCTCCTGAGTTTAATTTCAACAATATTCCACCGCTTCATCGCGGTGCCGGTTACCAGATTAAGGTTGAGGAAGAAGTCGAGTTAGTTTATCCGCCTGAGGGTGAAGAAAACGTCATTGCGAGAAGCGAAGCGACGAACAAATTTGATCCAATTGAATTATCCGAGAGATTGCTTCACTTCGTTCGCAAAGACGGGACGGGTGAGAATATGAGCGTGCTTATCACATCGGTGAATGGTATCGAGATTGGACCAGTAGACCAGATTAGAGCTTTCGATTGTGATGGAAACTTAGTCGGAGTTGGAAACGTCGAAGCCGATGGTCGTAGTGGATTGGCAGTTTGGGGGGATGATTTGACTACGCAAAAAAAGGATGGGTTGGAAGCGGGAGAGGGATTTAAACTCATCTACTGGGATTCGAAAAATGATTTTGAAATTCAACTTGAACCTGATGAACTTATCTGTGGTAATAACCTTGAATTCCGTGCTGATGAATTAGTCGTCCTTAAAACAAGTGCCGAAGGACTTGTACCGGAAACGATTGTGCTGAAACAGAACTATCCCAACCCATTTAATTCGGTCACAAAGATAACTTTTGGCTTGCCAGAGGCAACTGAAATATCACTGAAAGTATTTGACATATCCGGACGAATCGCCCGCACATTGGCAACTGGAGAATATAAAAGTGGGTATTATAATTTTGTCTGGGATGCGCATTTATCAGCCTCAGGCATCTACTTCATCAAACTACAAACAAAGTTTGAAAAACATTCGATAAAAGTCGCACTAGTAAGATAAGGATTAACGTGATCTTTTCATCTGCTTTACTAACAAAATGGACAACAGAATTTTACATTGTTGCTCTTGTGATCATCCTCGCATTTAGCCGAGTTGTCTGGGCGCAGACTGAAGTTGCTGGCGAGGTATCCGGAGTCTGGGATATCGAAGGCAGTCCGTACATCGCAACTGACATGATCGTTGTCCCCAATGACAACGAACTCATAATACAACCGGGAGTGGAAGTTCGATTTCAGGGCCTGGTACAATTTTTTGTAAATGGTCTCCTGCGAGCTATAGGAACTGAAGAGGATTCAATATGGTTTATATCCGATCAACCCGAGGAGGAAATTCCCTGGGCAGGAATCCAGTTTTGTGAAGCTGATCCCGACTGCGAGGTTGCTTTCTCCCACATTTCCGGTGTCGGATGGGAAGGAGCACCTTTGGGGATTAACACTATTTTCATCAATCGCTGTTCAGCAGTTATCCGAAACTGTCTGATTACAGGCTGCTTCGATACATACAGCGATCGATACTACAGTGCTTGTGTTTGGGCTTTGTATGCACCGGATGCTATCATAATTGATAATACTATCGAGGGTAACACCGGTTCCGCTGTGGGATCTCACGGTGGGGGAGTTGCACAAATAAGTGGTAATATAATTCGTTGGAATACCGGAATCGGCATCTACACAGGTCAATCCCTTAAGGCTATCATCAGAAACAACCGGATTCTTGAGAACACCCTGACAGGTATATTCGTAGAGAATATACTTTCAATTGTCGAAAACAATGACATATCCGGTAATACAAGCGGAGGGATAATATCCAACGCCTCCAGGGCAGTTATCAAGGGCAATATTGTAACTGACAATGAAGCAGTTCGCTATGGCGGTGGACTGCTCATAAGCCACGGACAGGCTATTATTGCCCGGAATGTTTTTGCAGGCAATATCGCAGGGAGACGAGCTGGCGGAATTCATTTCCAGGGACCTGGTAAAGCACACATTTACAATACTGTTGTTTACGGTAATAGTTCCCCGATGAGTCCCGGTGGGATAAATATGCGTTATGATGATAATCGTATTAATATCCAGAATTGTATACTTTGGGAAAATCAGGGAGCGGACATTCCACGGGATTTCTCCAACATTGGTTTCAGTATTGTCCAGTCAAGATTTGGTGACGAGGGCATGGTGAATGAAGAACCCGATTTTATAGATCCTGAAAACTACAACTTCCGTGTATCAGAAAACTCGCCATGCATTGATGCTGGAAATCCGCTCCCTCTCTACAATGACGAAGATGGTAGTCGCGCTGACCTCGGAGTATATGGAGGTAACGATTTATTGTTTGGATTCGGTGAAATGATGGAATTTCGTGAAATCGGATATTACTGTAACACCGAAGATAATTTCGCCCTCTGCAATCTAAGTGAAGATCCGGTGGCATTAGATCGAATACTTCTTTCTGACCGAGATAACTTCACATTAGAAGTTGAGGCTCCACTTGCAATACCCTCATATGAATGGTTTAACTTCCCGATAACTTTTAGTCCAATGGAAGCGGGTGATTATAATGCCACAATTTCTTATTTTTTCAATGATTATGAACCCGTTGAAATGGCGGTTATCCGGTTGAATTGCACAGCCCTCGATGGAGTAGTGGGTCAGGTCACCGGAGTGTGGACTCAAGAGATGTCACCGATTCACATAATTGGAAATGCAGATATCGTTAACTGGGATACTCTGCGCATTAACCCTGGAGTTGAGATGCGTTTCGATCCGGGAACCTCACTGAATGGTTCAATTTACGCGATTGGAACGCCTGAGGATTCAATTCGCTTCACATCCTCACAGGATGAACCTGAACCCGGGGATTGGAATAGATTGTATTTAAGAAGAAGCATGGTGGCGTATTGCGTCGTTGAATATGCTAATGTTGGTGTAACGTTATTCGATGGGGAAATCACCCATTCAATAATCCACCATTGTTTAATAGGAGTTAGGCTTCTCGCAGATGGAATTCTTAGGTACAGTTCAATATTTAATTGTAGTCAAGCAATTAACTCAGATGGGGAAATTACTATCCTCAATCATAATCAGTTTGCTTTTAATGAAGAAATTGATATCGCTTTTTCGATGTGGAACGACGTTATTGAATATGCCGTTTGTGAAGGTAACATCTTTTATCAGAATGGGATAGTGAACAACTTTGCCCGTCCGCATCCACTTTTCAGGAATAATTGCATGTTCGAATCCGAAGTTGCAGGTAGACAATTAATAGGAGCATTGGATCATGTGAACGCTAACGGAACACCGTGCGATGAAAATTTCAATATAGTCCTGGATCCCCATTTCGTTAATCCGGAGGAATTCGATTTTCACCTTTCTGAGGATTCACCATGCATAGACGCAGGGAATCTCGAAAGGCAACGTGATCCCGACGGCTCATGGCCAGATATGGGTCCAATTCCATTCCATCGTGATGATGAAGAACCTCCACAAGTAGTCATAGAGCCTGACTTAATCGAAGCAGAAGAACCATCTGACCATGTCATTAATCTAACAAACATTGGAGAGGGTCGTCTGTGGTGGCGAGTATTACTTGATGAGGATTGGATTACCGGTGATCCACCTAATGGTGTTCTCAGACCGGATGAAGATTTGGATTTGATTGTCGCGTTGGAAGATATGGATTTTCAACCGGGCATTTATGAAGCGGATTTAACTATAGACAGTAATGATCCAGAGAATCCAACTTTTATCATACCTGTCACTCTGAGGATTGGAGGAGAGAACATTAGGGCACTTGATGTAGTACTATCAGAGGGATGGAATTTGATCTCTCTTAATATCGATCCTTTAAATTGCTACGTTGAAGACGAAGAGCAAGGACCGGACATTCTTCGAATGTTTGAACCTGTAGTTGAACATCTGATTATGGTAAAGGATGAGTTGGGACGTTTTTACGCTCCCGAGTTTGAATTCAACAACATCCCTTTCTGGAATTTAACAAAAGGCTATTTAGTCAAAACAAACGCGGAGATTGAGGCATCATGGTCAGGTGAGATAATCCCTGCTGATTCAGATGTACCTTTATCTGAAGGTTGGAACAATGCTGCCTATTTCCCAACGTTCGAGCTCGATGCAAGTGCCCCGGATTTTCGCGTTCTATCCCCGATTATCGAAAATGTTATCATCGCTAAAGATGAGTCGGGAAGGTTCTTAGCTCCTGAGTTCGATTTCTCAAATATGCTACCCTGGCGGGAGTCCAGGGGATATCAAATCAGAGTCGATGAGGATGTAGCGCTGAACTATCCTGAAGGTGGGGAAGAGGTTGTCATTGCAATGAACGCAGAGAAGAAGCAATCTCATTATTCCGAATCACCTTCGAGATTGCTTCACTTCGTTCGCAATGACGGGACAGGGGAGAATATGAGTGTACTAATAACTTCGATAAACGGGATCAACTCAAAGCAGGGAGACCAGATCGGAGCATTTGATCTCGATGGCAACTTGGTTGGGGTTGGGAATGTTGAAGAAGATGGTCGTTGTGGACTGGCAGTTTGGGGGGATGATTTGACTACGGAAATAAAAGATGGATTAGGATTGGGAGAGGGATTTAGACTCATTTACTGGGATTCGAAAACTGACTGTGAAATTCTACTTGAACCTGATGAGTTTATCTATAGTAATAGCCTTGAATTCCATGTTGATGAGTTAGTCGTCCTTAATACAAGTTCCAAAGGACTTGTACCGGAATCGATAGTGCTGAAACAGAACTATCCCAATCCATTTAATTCGGTCACAAAGATAACTTTTGGCTTTCCAGAGGCAGCTGAGATATCACTGAAAGTGTTTGACATATCCGGAAGAGTTGTCCGTAAGTTGGCTGCTGGAGAATATAAAAGCGGGTATCACAGTATGAATTGGGATGCAGACTTTACTGCATCCGGTGTGTACTTCATTAACCTTCAAACTGAGTTTGAAAGACGTTCGATAAAAGTTGTTCTTGTCAAGTAGGTCGGAATCTTATTCCGACAGATTGTTTAATTACGCAAGCGTTACCGCGCGGAGCGTGCGAACGGGAGTACCAATCGCACCTGCTTCAGGTCGTAGCCTGAAAACATGCATAATTTGAACCCCGGGGTAATTCAGTGTAAATTTCTGAACCAAAGGTTCCGTCAATTTACAGATGTGTTGTATTTACAAAAACGGGAGACATCATGAAGCCTTCAATTTATACTTTTGAAACACGTACTGTCACAGTAATGATCATTTTGGCAGTGTTAGTTTTAATACAATTAACCTTAGCTCAGACTGAAGTCGAGGGCGAAGTTGCTGGGATCTGGGAACTTGAAGGCAGTCCATATATTGCAGTTAATAATCTGATCGTTCCTGAGGATGAAGAGCTTTTAATTGAGCCTGGAGTTGGTGTTTTACTTCAGGATCGATTTGTCTTGACTGTGCTGGGAACCCTAATTGCCGAAGGTGAAGCCGAAAATCTTATCCGGTTCGGCAGTGTTGGAGAAGATCAGGATGCTTGGGGAACCGGTTTGAGTTTTGAAGGTGAGAACAGCAACGTAAGTCTTAACTTTGTCGTCATCGAGAATCAGATAATCGACACAAACGAAGAGGATTGGCAAAATCAGGGCGGTGGGATCAGGATTCTGGGTGGAGAGCATCAAATTAACAACTCAATCATCCAGCTTTGTCAAGCGCATATTGGTGGAGGGTTATTTCTGAGTGGTGGACTTTGCGTAATAAGAAATTCTGAATTCTTAGATAATCAGGCAACATCAACCGGAGGTGGTATTTTTGGTGCCGCTGGGTTAAAACTTCTCAATTGTTACTTATCAAATAACGGAACTGCTAACGACGATCAACGAGGTGCCAGTGCCATTTACTTGGGACAGGAACGGAATTCTGAGGACTCTCTTGTTGTAACCGGTTGTCGATTGGAGGGAAACCTTGAGTCAGAAACAGGTGCTTTCGTAATTTCAAATATTTATTGTCCGTTTAATTTTGCTTTTAATGAAATAATTAACAACGAAAGCCCCGGATTTATATTCTGGCAAGCAGGATTCGAAACAACAATAATTGACCATTTTACAATTTATGGAAATAATGTGGGAGTAGGAGGTGGTTCACTTGGTCCATCTGTTGTCACAAATAGTATCCTATGGGGAAATGAAGGGGGTGATATTGTACTGCGCGGTGCTTTTAATGGTTCTCTCACTGCAAGGAATAGTGATGTTGAGGAAGCTGTTGGTATAGTGAGAGTGGTGGATTGCATAAGTGTCGATCCACGTCTTTTCGACGTCGAGGGATTGGTAAACGGCTCTCCTGACTTTCGTCTGCGAGCAGATTCGCCATGCATCGACGCTGGATTCGAAGGAACTGATATGGGAGCGAATCTGTTTGAGGCTGAAGAATTCAATCAGGAAGTGCCTTTAATCCAAAATTGGAATGGGGTATCACTGAGAGTAGTTCCACAGAATCCAAACATCATTGAAATTTTCGCGCAGATTGTCGAGCGTGAAAATCTGCGCCTTGTTAAAGACGATTTTGGTCGATTTTACGCACCTGAATGGGGATTCATTAATATTAATGGTTGGATTTATAGCAAGGGATACCAGGTAAACACAAACGAAGCAGATCTGCTCGAGGTCGAAGGCGTACTTGTGCAGCATGATGAACCGATTGACCTGTCCGCTGGTTGGAATATTATATCTTGCTACTCCGAACAGGATATTTGGGTTGGTGATGCGCTTGAATTGATTCAGGATCAAGTCTTGCTCGCGAAGAATTCAGATGGTCTATTCTGGAATCCTCGATTTGGATGGGGTTTCGACTTTCGTGCTGGTCAAGCTTTCTGGATAAAGGTAATCGAGGACACACGATTTGCATTTCCCATCCTCGAAGAGGAGGATGAGCGAGCTGCAGCATCAGCAAATCTTTGGTCAGAGTGGGATAACGTACTTACCGAATATGGACTGACTGCAACCGGAAAAACCATGAACATGATACTGAATTCCAGTAATATCAATAAATCCGCTCATATTCTGGCTAAATCGGAAGATGGAGACATATTTGGAGCAGGTATATGCGCTGATGGTTACTCCGCAACAATTCTATATGGTGATGACGAAACAACTGACCTATGTGATGGATTCCTGGAAGGTTCTCAAATCTCACTGTATTACTATAAAGAGGGGAGTTCGGTAACTCCTGTCCGTATAAGTAATCCTGCAGAACCCCTGATTTACGAAACTAACGGTTTTCTGGATATGAGCATTGAAATGTCCTCATTACCAGAGCCTCCGGATGAGTTTACATTATCTGGAATATTCCCCAATCCATTTAATTCGACGACCAGGATAACTTTCGGTCTCAATGAATCGGCTGGATTATCAATCAGGATTTTAGACATTTCCGGGCGTATAATAGCAACGCTGGTAGAAGGTAAATACATAGTCGGGACACACGAAATTATTTGGGATGCAACTTCTCTTTCATCGGGAATTTATTTCGTTAATTTGAAATCCGACAATCAGATCAGATCAAGCAAGGTCGTACTCGTTCGTTAGTACACCTTATCATTCATTATTTCGAGGAAAACATGAGTTTTCTATGCCTTTTTCAGAACAGAAAATTCTCCGTCTTCTGCCGGAGAGTCCTTTACTCGGTAATAATAATCCTGACACAATCAGCTTTTTCTCAAACAGAAGTTGCAGGAGAAGTGTCTGGAGTATGGGACCCCGATGGCAGTCCCTATATTGCAATTGAAGCAATTACAATCCCAGCTGGCGAACAACTCATCATCGAGCCCGGTGTGGAGGTGAGATTCGAGGAACATTTTCCACTTGTGGTTAACGGAGTATTGCGAGCAATAGGAACTGAAGAGGATTCTATCTGGTTTATCACCAACCGTTGGCGCGAGGATATTCGCTGGGGAGGAATCCAGTTTTCCGAAGCTGAAGACGGCTGTGAAATGGCATTTTCACATATTTCAACAGCGGGATGGAATGGAGCACCTCAGACAGTACGGGGAATTTTAATTTACCGGAGCTCACCCACCATTCGGAACAGTCTTATCAGCAATTGTGCGAGTGGTAACAATAGTGCCGGAGGCATCTGGGTTTGGTGGGCACCTGAAGCAATAATCGAGAATAATACCTTAGAAGACAATGACGGTGGTGCGATCTGGTGTTCCGGTGAGGGAATTACCCGCATTACCGGCAATCTGATACGAGAAAACACCGGATACGGCATCGACGCTTACAGTAAGGCTACAACATTCATCCAAAACAATCAGGTTATTGATAATGGTAGTACTGGTCTTATCTTGCGAAACACCCTGTCTATAGTTGAAGATAATACGATTTCCAATAATGCGAGAGGAGGAATCAGTTCCTCATGTGCGAGGACTGTCATAAAAGGTAATGTAATCTCAGGAAATACGATCGATGTTTTCCGGGGTCCTAACACAGGCGGAGGAATTTTAGTTTCGGGCAATGCAATCATCTGTGGGAACCTGATCTTCAGTAATAATGCCGGAGCTACAAGTGGAGGAGTTCATCTCGGTGGTGAAGGTCAAGTGCATTTTTATAATAATGTCGTATATGACAACTTTGCAGGAGAGAATTATGGAGGTGTTTTTGCAAGTAGATCCTGCCGGCACAACATTCAAAACTGCATAATATGGAACAATCAGGGAAATGAAGTCAACCGAGAGCATGCTAATATCGGTTTCAGTAATGTCGAGCAGAACTTCGAAGCCGAAGGTATGTTGAGGGAAAACCCACTTTTCATTGATCCCGAAAATGGTGACTTCCGTTTAGCCGAAGATTCCCCTTGTATCAACACCGGTAACGATTTCCCAATGTACAACGATGCTGATGGCAGCCGCAACAATATGGGGGCATTTGGCGGTAATGATTTACTGTTTGGCTTTACCACAAACATCGAATTTCCGGATATCGGCTATTATGCTCATACTGAAAGTAACCTTGCGTTATGCAATCTCAATGAAGAAGCAGTTACAATAAGCCGTATATCTCTGACAGATCGGGATAATTTCAGCGTTGTGGGCGAAACACCTTTGGACTTACCTCCGAGTCAATGGATCGATTTCCCGGTAACTTTTAATCCTCAAGAAGCTGGTGAATTCGAGGAATTCTTTTCTCTCAATTTTGAAGACTTTGAGCTGTTTAACCGCGCGTTATTTACTGTGACAGGAACAGCACTCGACGGAGTTACAGGAAATGTGCATGGATTGTGGACTCGGGAGATGTCTCCGATTAATGTAATCGGGAATGCACGGGTTCCGGATTTTGATACATTAAGAATCGAACCTGGAGTTGTCGTCACCTTAGAACCTGAGTGTCGACTAACTACTGATAATGCTTATGGGGCACTTTATGCTATCGGTACAGTGGAGGATTCTATTCTCTTCACCTCTGCACAGAGGGAGCCTGAGCCTGGTGACTGGAGGAAACTGGATTTCCGCGGAAGAGCTGAGTATTGTATTGTGGAATTCTCTGAATGGGGTATAATATTAGAAGATGGTGAAATTGCCAATTCTACTTTTCGCAATAATTCGCGTACAGGAGCGATTGTAAATACTCGCTGGCAACCGGGAAGAATGCGTAACTGCCTGATAGAAAACTGTGCTCGGGGAGTTGCAATTGACGGCAGGGCAACATTAGAAACCAGTGTTATTATTGGCTGTGAAAGTGCTATTCAATCAAGCCAGGGAGGTACTGCATATAGAAACCTTTTCGCTTTTAATGAAGAAGTTGAAGTGGCGCGTTTATCATGGATAGACTTCGGAGGTGGTCAAATTTTCAGTTGGATTAACATGAATACTATCGGTAATATTTTTTACAGAAACGATAGAATAAGTACTCATAACCGACCACATCCCGCATTCAGATATAATTGTGTTTTTGATTCTCCAATTGAGGAGGAAGACTTACTGTTAGGGCAGTTGGATTTTAATAACCTGAATGGAACTCCCTGTGATGAAAATTTCAATATCATAGTTAATCCACAGCTCTTAAACCCGGACGAATTCGACTTTCATCTCACCGAAAACTCCCCGTGCATTAATGCTGGTAATCCCTATTGGGATCGTGATCAGGACGGTTCATGGGCGGATATGGGTGCTTTTGAATTCACTCGTGAGGATGGGAATCCTTTGATTTCTCCCGAACCGGAATTTATTGAAGTTGAGGGAGATGATGAACAGGTATTAAATCTTTCCAACCTGGGCGATGGCAGACTTTTCTGGAGAACCGATATTGGTGCGGATTGGGTTACGTGCGAGCCAAGATTCGGAATTATCGAAAATGAAGGTGATTCAGATGTTTTCCTGATAATTCAGAATCCCGAGTTTGGTCCTGGTATTTACGAAACCGAGCTGATTTTCGATTCAAATGATCCTGAAAATCCATTATTATCAATACCCATAACACTGAGGATCGGAGGAGAAAATATCAGGGCACTTGACGTCTCGATGTTTGAAGGATGGAACCTGATTTCTTTGAACATTGATCCATTAAATTGCTATGCTGAAGGTGGAGAACAGGGACCTGATATAATTCTTATGTTTGCTCAAATTGTTGAAAACACCATCATTGTAAAGGACGAGCAGGGACGTTTTTACGCTCCCGAGTTTGAATTCAATAACATCCCTTTCTGGAATTTAACAGAAGGCTATTTAGTCAAGACAAACAGCGAGCTTGAGACTTCCTGGTCAGGTGAAATAATCCCTGCAGATTCAAATATCCCATTAACCGAAGGCTGGAATTATGCTGCATATTTCCCAACCTTCCA
The DNA here is from genome assembly GCA_964387885.1 of uncultured bacterium. GTDB lineage: Bacteria > Electryoneota > AABM5-125-24 > Hatepunaeales > Hatepunaeaceae > JABGPL01. The sequence continues at coordinate 36,090 of CAYLYZ010000032.1, forward strand.
CCTTGATGCAAGTGCTCCGGATTATCACGTTCTATCTCCGATTATCGAAAATGTTATCATTGCTAAAGATGAGTCGGGAAGGTTCTTAGCCCCTGAGTTCGATTTCTCAAATATGCTGCCCTGGCGGGAGTCAAAGGGATATCAAATCAGAGTCGATGAGGATGTAGTGTTGAACTATCCTGAAGGTGGGGAAGAGGTGGAGTTTACCCCAACTGCGCTGGCAGACGCCCCCGTCTGCCAGTTGACTCAAGGGATGATGCCAACTCCAACCGGACAAAACATGTCCCTGCTCATAACATATGTGACTGATTTCGAAGTTGGTAACGGAGATTTCATCATCGCCATTGATTTCAATGGAAATGTTGTCGGAGTTGGTAACACTGGTGCTGATGGCAGGTGTGGTCTCGCTATATGGGGAGATGATAAAACTACAGAACAGAAAGAGGGATTGAACGAAGGAGAAGGATTCACATTGAGGTATTGGAATTCACAACAAGACTTATCCTTCGATTTGGAAATAGCCATTGGTCAGATTGGTAGCGGATTTGAATATGAGCCAGATGGTTTCATTGCCTTTTCCACAACCCTGAAACCAACAATACCAGACAATTACTACCTGTCGCAGAATTACCCCAATCCGTTCAATTCATCAACCAAACTATTATATGGGCTTCCCGAAGCGGGGGAAATTTCCCTAAAGGTCTTTGACACATCGGGACGTGAGATTGAAAAACTGATATACGGAGCTCAATCGGCAGGTCATCATTCGGTCATCTGGATAGCAAGTGATATGTCTTCAGGTGTATATTTGGTGAAGATGCAGAGTAATAGATTTAAGTCGACTCGGAAGGTTGTTTTGGTTCGGTGACAGGCAATTCACAACGGATTAACCGGATTTAACAGATTATCCATTGTTGTTTGCATCTGTTAAATCTGTTTAATCCGTTGTGAATTAAGCAGGTGCAAGCAGATATAATAAAGCCGGACTCCGCAGCTACGCTGATTCCGGCTTTATACCTACCAAGAACTTCTCAAGAAATTTATTTGATCAGGGCAACCTTCCGGATTGCGTTAAATTCACCTGCATTCAATTGAATCAGGTAATTTCCCGCTGCCATATCCTCTGCATACCATGAAAGCTCATATCTGGCGGGTGAATACTGACCACTTGCAAGGTCAACTACAACTCTACCTGACATATCATAAACCTGGATGCTAACGAATGTCGCTCCGGGGAGACCGAAAGATATTGTTGTTTCTGCATTGAACGGATTTGGATAACAGTTATCAAAATAGAAATCATCCGGGATCGGATTTGCCAGAACTAATCCATCACCTGGAGCACATACCCCAAACTCGTTGACAAGCCCCATAATGAAATATCCTTCCGAGACTAAATAATCACCATCATCAGGTGATACTACACCTCCGTCTCGGAATCCTTCAGCATGGTTGATGTATGAATTCAGCATATTGGTCCCTGAACGAACCTGACCACGCAGGTATTTGGTAATTGTATGCTCTAATTTGACAACTAAAGAATTTATCCGACCGCCATTAATATCAAGGTCTTCACATACTACAATTAACCTTCTCAGCAACACAATTATCGGAACCCAGACACAATCGCCCCTTAAATCCACTATCAGTTCCGGGGTAGCAGCATCATCGCTACTGATTACGATTTCACCAAGGTTTTCTCCAACCTGTTCAGGGATGTTGGTGACGGTTACATCACGGCTCTCACCCTCAGCTAGAACAAACTCACCATTGAAATCAACAAAGTAGAAGTCACCTGATACTGATATATCTGAAACCGTAAGGTCGGAATTACCGACATTAGAAACTGTCAGAGTTTCCATTGCAGTTCTACGGAATTCGATCAATCCAAAGTCAATGGCTTTGTGGTTAACTTCAATCTCGGGATGGTCAACATAATCTACAACACCATATATTCGCACATACCATCTATAATCACAGAGGTATAGGTAGCTATCCTGAATTGTGCAGTTATATGCACGGAAAGGTGTATCGATTGTCTCGACAAGAGTGGGATTTGCAGGATCTGAAATGTCGAATATCCTGAGGCCCATGTGAGTGTGCGACATATATACATAATCACCTTCAACAGTTACCTGATAAAAGTAAGGATACTCATCAAGACTGCCAAGTTCGACCAGATTGCAGGGATCTGAAAAATCGACAATTCTCAGCCCATTATACCTTTCATTTATATATGCAATCCCATCTTGAATATCTAAAGCGTAGGTATGCACCCACCTGTCACCGGTGATGGTATCCTGAATTATCGGATTCTCAGGATCGGTAGCGTCAATAACCACCAGTCCGTATGAATAACTGGCGATAACGACAATCCCGTTCTCAACTCTAACACAATATTCAGCTCCAGGTGTATCCAGGTGAGAAACAGTATAGGCGTTAGCCGGATCAGAAATGTTAAATATGTACAATCCGTACCAATAGGATGCAACATAGGCATAATCACCCTCAACTACGACATCGTAGATAGTGGAATCAGGTCGAATATTATGGACAAGAGTCGGGGTTGTCGGATCACTTATGTCATAGACAGAGAAACCATCTCGATATCCCGCTGCATACAGGTAATAGTCCCGGATGGTAATTGATCGAAAGCGGTCATCAACTGTACCAGTGTGACCAACCTGTACCGGATTCGAGGGATCTGATATATCACCCACATACAATCCGTTATTATAGGTCGGTACATATACATAATCACCGGATACTTCTACATCCAAATAATAGCCCTGAACCCTGAAAGTACCGATTTCTGAAACTTCCGCAAATACTGTAGTAATAAAAAGAAAAACAACCAGTAAAGAAAAAATCAATCTTGAAAAGCGCATTTGTAGCTCCTCGTTTGGGAATAATGTTAGATTAAACCTGGACGTAAAAACCTATCTTAATTCCCTTACAACTCGCACTAAAAACTGATTTTGACGGCGACGAGATAGTTTGGAAAGACGTAACAGTTGAAACACATTTCTCTACCGGAGAATATGTGTTTCCGACATTTGCAACGTAGTTATTTATTTTAGATTCAATAGCTATTTTACAATGTGATAGAGCTCACATACTTGATCTCTTTGCACTAAAAAAACGCAATCACAGATTACCTTTCAACTCCAAAAGAAAACCGGAATCCCTGTGACATCGAGGGATTCCGGTTAAAATTAGGAGTGTTTAAGAAAATCTATTTGATCAAAGCAACCTTCCGAATCGAATTAAACTCACCTGCATTCAAGTGAATGAGGTAATTTCCAGCTGGAATATCCTGGGCACGCCATGAAATATCATATCTGGCAGCCGAATATTGACTATTTGCCAGGTCAGCGACAATCCTACCTGACATGTCATAGACCTTAATGCTGACGAATTCCACTTCAGGAAGACCGAAAGAGATTGTGGTCTCAGCATTGAACGGGTTTGGATAGCAGTTGTCGAAGTAGAAATCGTCAGGTACGAGATTCACGAGATTATTGCCATCTCCGAAAGCATCAACACCATAATCATTAACGAGGGCTTCAATAAACTGGGCTTCAGCGATTAACGCACCACCATCCTCGGCAGACAAAACACCTTCTTCTACGAAATCAGTAACGTGGTTCATAAAAGCATTCAAATTGTTCAGTCCGGTGCGAATTTGACCTCGATCGAATTTTCTAATAACCTGTTCTAATTTCACGACCAGAGAATTTCGCTGTCCACGATTCAAATCAAGACCACCACAGACATCAATCAGCCTTTCAACGAGCACGGGTGCCGGTACCCAGACACAATCTCCCGTAATCGCAATTGTTACTTCGGGATCATCCGCATCATCGCTGCTTATTACAATTTCACCAGTGAGTTCACCAACCTCTTCAGGATCGAAGGAAACGGTGATTTCCTGGCTTTCACCTTCTGTCAGAACGAAACCACCACCGAAATCAAAGTCGTAGTAATCACCCGATAATGTTAAATCAGAAACGGTCAGATCAGCATTTCCGACATTACTTATTGTAAATGTTTCGGTTGCAGATCTTCTGAATTCAACATCACTGAAGTCAATTGCTTCCGGATCAACAGCGATTTCCGGCTGTGCAGTATGTTCTGAAACATCGTATATCCGCATATAGTAATGATAATCTGCGACATAAGCCAGTCCATCCTCAATATCAATGTTCCAAACGTAATATGGAGTATTGATCGACTCTTCAAGAGTTGGATTTTCAAGATCAGAAATATCAAAGACTTTGAAACCATTACGATGGTTTGACAGGAATGCATAATTTCCTTCAACCGTTACATCTATTGAAGGATAGGGCGCTCCACCACCACCCAAATATTCCGGATTGTCCGGATCAGAAATGTCAACAATCTGCAAACCGTTGTAAAGATCTGCTACATAGGCAATTCCGTCTACGATATCTAAACCGTAGCAGTGTCTGAACTGATTTCCGGTTATGCTGCTTAGATGAACGGGATGTGCTGGATCGGTTGCATCAATGACAGCCACTCCGTAGTAATAGGTTCCTATGCACACAATACCATTTTCAACTTCCAAACCATATTTATTGCCATTAACGTTTATATGGGAAACCAGAAAAGCGCTATATGGATTAGAGATATCGATAATGTAAAGACCGTAATTTGGAGAAAGCAGATAAGCATAATCACCTTCAACTGCAACATCATAGAAATAGGATGCTGGACGGACATTCCCGATTCGAATCGGATCTGTCGGATCACTTACGTCATAAATTCCCAATCCGTTATTTGACTCAGCAGTATAAATGTAGTCCCCCTCCTTGGCAATTGCCCGGAAATACCGTCTTTCATTTGTAGCGCCAACCCGTACCGGATTTGCAGGATTGCTTATATCAACAACATGCAAACCATAATAATAATCCGGTGCGTAAGCATAGTCACCATCAACTTCAACGTCCATGACATACCGTTGAACTCTGTACGCACCAACTTGTGTTATATCGGCATAAACGCTGCCAACAAACAGTAAAACAACCATTATTGAAAAAACGAATTTTGTAAAACGCATTCTTACTCCTGATAAAAATTGAAATAATGTAGTAGAAAAGCCTATCCGGATTTCTTCCCGGGGTGCGTAGCAAGTAAGTGTGGTAAAAAACAGTTCTGAGTTATATAACGCAATTAATGAGATTAGGATGTGATGTAGGTCACATACATAGTAGTGCAGTAGGTAAATTGGAAGTCAACTATCTTCAAATACCCGAAATAAACAAACCGGAATCCCAATCAATTCAAGGGATTCCGGTTTGGAAAGAGACATTTTCAGGCATGATCTACTTAATTAAAGCGACTTTCCTGATCGAATTATGTTCCCCTGCATTCAAGTGGATGAGGTAATTCCCGGCTGACATATCCTGCGCATGCCATGAAATTTCATGCCTGGCAGCTGAATATTGACCATTAGCAAGGTCAGCGACGACTCTACCCGACATATCGTAAACTCTGATACTGACGAACTCTACCTCTGGCAAACCAAAGGAAATTGTAGTCTCAGCATTAAATGGGTTCGGATAGCAATTATCAAAATAGAAATCGTCTGGAACGAGATTCACGAGATTAGTTCCATCTCCAAATGCGTCGACACCATAATCATTAACAAGTGCTTCTATGAATTGTGCCTCGGTGATAAGAGCACCACCGTCTTCAGCAGATAGAACACCTTCCTCAACAAAGTCTGCAACATGATTCATAAAAGCGTTCAAATTGTTAAGACCAGTTCGAATCTGACCCCGATTGAACTTTCTTATGACTTGCTCTAATTTCACTACCAGTGAGTTGCGCTGTCCGCGATTCAACTCAAGATCTCCACAAACGTCAATCAGTCTCTCAACCAGTACTGGTGCTGGAACCCAGACGCAGTTACCTGTTATTGCAACTGTAACCTCAGGATCATCCGCATCATCCGAGGCAATAACAATTTCACCAGTCAGCTCACCGACTTCTTCAGGGTTAAAAGTAATGTTGATTTCCTGACTCTCACCTTCACCAAGTACGAAACCACCACCGAAATCAAAGTCGTAAAAATCACCAGTCAAAGTTACATCAGAAACGGTTAGGTCGGCATTGCCAACATTGCTGATTGTCAACGTTTCAGTTGCAGATCTGCGGAATTCGACATCACCGAAATCAACTTCTTCGGGATCAACAGCAATTTCAGGTTGGGCTGTGTATTCGGAAACATCATAAATTCGCATGTAGTAGTAGTAATCAGAAATGTAGGCGAGTCCATCCTGAATATCGATATTCCAAACATAATATGGAGTGTCAATAGATTCAGCGAGTGTAGGATTCTCGGAATCAGTTATATCGATAACCTTGAAGCCACGGTGATAATTTGACAGAAACGCATAGTTGTCTTCCACGGTAACATCAATTGAGTGATATGGAACGACAATTCCACCAATTTCAACCGGGTGGGCAAGATCAGAGATGTCAATTATTCTCAAACCGTTATATAAATCCGTTGCATACAATGTGTTTCCCACAATATCCACACCATAAACATATCGATAGAGATTGCCGGACATGTAACTCTGAATTACCGGATCAGAGGGATCTGTGGCATCAATTATTGCTACTCCGTAACGGTATGTTGAGACACAGACAATACCGTTCTCTACAGCTAAATCGTACTTATTTCCATTTATATTTGTATGAGAGACTACAAATGCATTTGTTGGATCAGAAATATCCAAAATGTACAAGCCGTAATTTGCCGAAACCACGTATGCATAATCTCCCTCAACCTGGACATCGTATCCATAATAGAAAAATCGTGGCAAATTGATTCGAGTTGGATTTGTCGGATCACTCACATCGTAAATTCCCAAACCATTATAATACTCCGCTGTAAATAGGTAATCTCCTTGTTTGACAACCGCGCGAGGATACAGGTTTCTTTCATTAGTTGCCCCCACCTGAGTGGGATTGGACGGATCACTTATGTCAACTACATACAAACCATAATAATAGTCAGGAACATAAGCATAATCCCCATCCACAGCTACGTCGAAGATATATCGCGGAACTCTGAATGTACCAACCTGTGTTATATCAGCATAAACACTGCCGACAAACAATAAAACAATCATTAACGAAAAAACGAATTTTGTAAAACGCATTTTTACTCCTGCATTAAATGAATCGAAAAGTCTTATGAAAAGTATAACGAGTTCTTTTTTGGTATGTCAGGCTAATAGGTGTGTGAAAAGAAGCATCTCTGCGTTATATAACTCTTTTTTGATACTTTAGGTGTGATTAAGATCACATATATTCAATTATATAGATTACATGGCAGGCGATCGCTGACCAAAAACTAACCGGAATCCCAATAATAGACAGGGATTCCGGTTCGATGTTTTAGTTACACTGACGCAATCAATGGGTCAGTTCACGAAAGATTTACTTAATTAAAGTTACCTTTTGTACTGAATTGTTTTCACCGACATTCAAGTGAATCAGATAATTGCCGGCAGGCATACCTTGAGCATGCCAGGATATTTCGTGTTTTGAAGCTGAATATTGGCTGCTTGCTAAATCAGCTACTACTCTTCCGGACATGTCGTATACCTTGATGCTGACAAATTCGGCCTCGGGGAGACCAAAGGATACTGTAGTCTCAGCGTTAAACGGGTTTGGGTAGCAATTTTCAAAGATAAAGTCATCAGGAATCGTATTAACGAGGTTAGTTCCATCGCCGAGGGAATCGACACCATAGTCATTAACGAGAACCTCGATAAATTGAGCTTCTGCAATTAATGCACCACCATCTTCAGCTGATAAAACACCTTCTTCTACGAAATCAGTGACATGATTAATGAAAGCATTCAACTGGTTGAGTCCGGGTCGAATCTGGCCGCGGTTGAATTTGGTGAGTATGTGCTCCAGTTTAGTAATCAGTGAATTTCTCTGTCCGCGGTTCAAATCGAGATCTCCACAGACACCAACTAACCTCTCTACGAGTTCGGTTGCCGGAATCCAAACACAATTAACTGTAATTGCAACAGTAACCTCAGGTTCGTCGCGATCATCACTGCTTATCACGATCTCACCGGTTAAATCACCCAATTCCTCAGGATTAACCGAAACATTGAGTTCCAGGCTCTCATCTGGAGCAAGTACAAATTCACCATCAAAGTCAAAGTCGAAATAATCACCAGACAATGTTGCGTTTGAGACTGTTAAGTCAGTGCTCCCGATGTTACGGATGGTCAGAACCTCTGATGCAACTCTACGGAATTCGACTTCACCAAAGTCTATGATTTCCGGTTCTACATCGATTTCTGGCTGACCAATATATTCGGAAACATCAAGAATTCGCATGAAGTAATTATAATCTGCTAAATATGCCTCTCCGTTATGAATTCTCATGTTCCAGGCATAATAGGGTGTATTGTATGTTTCCGCCAATGTAGGATTAGCAGGATCAGACACATCGATGACACGCACACCATTAGAATAGTTCGCCAGGAAAGCATAATCACCCGCTACAGTTACATTATATGATGGACCCATATTTTCAATACTCCCAATTTCAGTGGGATCAGCGGGATCTGAGACGTCAATAACTCCCATTCCAAACCTGGTATCGGCAATATAGGCAGTTCCTTCAAGAAAATCAACACCATAGGAATATCTATATCTGGCTCCTGTGACTGAACCTTGAATCACTGGATCGTTGGGATCTGTTGCATCAATCACAACTAAACCGTAATAATAATTTGCCAAACATACAATCCCATTCTCAACCGATAAAGAGTACTCATATCCACTTGCATTTACATTTGAGACTACAAAAATATCCTGTGGGTCGGAAATATCCAGTATGTAAAGTCCGTAATAGTACGATACTAAGTATGCATAATCACCTTCAACCTCTATATCATAACAATAATATGCCGGACGGACATTTCCAACTCGAGTTGGGTTTTCCGGATCACTTACATTGTATATGCCGAGACCATTGTAGAACTCAGCAGTATAAACGTAGTCTCCCTGTTTATCAATTGCTCGAGCATAAGTATTTCGAATATTGACTTGACTAACCTGAGTTGGATTTTCGGGATCGCTTATATCGGCAATGTATAAACCGTAATAATAATCCGGAATATATGCATAATCACCGTCAACTTCCACATCCATAACGTAACTTGGTGTTTGTATATATCCAAGTTCGGTTATATCGGCAAAAACGTTTGATGATATTAAAAATACCATCATTAAAGAGAAAATAAACTTTGTTAAACGCATGTTCACTCCTTTAGTTTGAAGTATGAAATCGAAGTCAGGCGTTTTACAATCTTGTTTCATAACTATGAAATCCTAACCTTAACTACGAGACGAATTGGATTTAGGAAATGAACGTCTCTAACGCTGAAGTTCTACTGGAGAAGTGCCAGTTTGACTTAAGATTCATTATGAAATCTGTTATATACATTTTAGCAGATTATTGTATTGGAGGGTGTGATTACGAGCACTAAAAACAATTTTTCTTTTTTCTCGGCTTATAGAAGTAAATTAGAATGAAAACCAAATTCCGTCATTAATACTCCTTCCGGGAGCTTTCATCCAGTTTAGATGGAAATGCTCGCAGTATTCGAGGTTGGTCAGATTAGGACAGAAAACCGAATTGGTCAATCCTTCCCTCATTCGGTTCAGTGTTGGGGATGAAGACGATTTGCCGAAAATTAGTTATTTGTTAGCTTTCATTAGATCAACTCAAATTATTGATATACCAAAACAATAACTCATAATAACAGGGATTATTCGATGAGGATTTTTCAGAATCAAGAGCAAAACAACTTCAATTCAACCAAATCAGATAAGTTAGGAAGACCGTTTTAACAGAGTGAGTAATATTCATATCAGATATTCTTGAGCCTAGATTCAATAGTTGCAATAATTATCTAAGAAATCTAAATCACGTGGATGGTGAGGGAAAGTTTATTCCCTGACAAGAATCCTGATCCCGCCCAAACTGGAATTAACGGCAATTATTGCCATTGTTGGGTGATAATCCGGGTTTAAACCAAGAGTAGCTATCTTTGAGGTTCCATTTCTCTGCTCAAATAACCAGAGCCCTGCCCAATGACCGGACTCAAGCCGGGAATAAGCTATCTCGGTGCCATTTTTATCGGGAGCAGGATATGCTGCCATCCGCGTTAAGGAATCGGCTGCTGTGGGATCTGCGGTGCTAATTCCCCATAAGATACTCTCAAGAACTCCGGAGGTGTAGTTGTTGATAATAAAGGAAAGATAGGTTCCATCTGCAGACCAATTCATCTGTCTTACGCCGTTTCCACTTACGAATTGCTCAGCCCCTTCAGAATCAAGAAGATGCATTCTTCCGTCAATTTCGTTATCATTATAAGCAAGCCAGTTATTGTGAGGAGAACAGGTCGGTTGATGACCAGATTGTACAGTTAGGGAGGTTTCGGTAACTTCCGTTTTATCTTCGTTGAGAGTTAATCGATAAATCCCTGGTTCACCGTCAGGTGGATTGTCCGATCGGATGGCGAGTTCATTTCCGGAAGTATACCAATTAACATCCTTTCCATACTTGTATAGATTTGAAATCTGCCCTGATGGAATATTTAAAATCCAGATCCCGGCAAGGCTGTCATCGGATGTGCCAGGTGAAGTAAAGGCTATCGACTCACCATCAGGTGACCAACAATAATCCCAATTATGGAAATGCAGAGAATCTGTTAACCTCACAGGATCGGACTCAGTGTCCCAAATGTGGATCCCTGTAATGCCTTCTCTATCATCTCCAAAAATGATCTTTTCCCCATAAGGAGACCATTTTGGGCATCTGCCAAATTGTGTTGATTCCGTCCAATTCCAATAAACTTTCTGTTCGCGATCCGAAGAAGAGCAACCACAGATAATGATTAGTATTAATGAGATTTTAAGACCAAATCGAAAATAAGTAAAAATGGTTTTAGGTAAGTTGTGCATTGTTCAGGATTGTTTGGTTCTGAATTTATTAGAGGTCCTCATTAACCTCAATTGATATGATTTTAAAAATTACCTCTCCGGCAGGGATGGAAATTGTTGTTTCATCACCAACTTTCTTCCCGAGTAAGCCCTGTGCAATAGGTGATTTGATTGAGAGCAATTTCTTTGGCAAATTTGCTTGAATCGGATCAACTATTGTATATTCCATCTCCATATTATTTTTGGTGTTCAGTATTTTCACTTTCGAAAGAATTCTTACTTCATCGGAATTAAGTACAGATTCATCAATAATTTGCAGGTTCTGAAATTTTGCCTGCAGTTGACCGATTTGTCGATCAATTTCTGTTAATCTGGCCCGTGCCGCATCATACTCTGCGTTTTCTGAGAGATCTCCCTTTTCACGAGCCTGCGAGAGATCTATTGTTGCTTCTGGTCGAATAACGTTTACTAATTCATCCAGCTCTGCGCGCAACTTTTTTACACCTTCGTGTGTAAGGTAAATGCGCTCAGGTGAGGATGGTGGTGCATATTTACGTTTCATGTCTTACTGCCTTATCAGGGCCCTTACTTCATTCTCGAAGATGCGAATTCTTTTATCCCAGAGTAAACTGCCTTCGCAATTTTTGATGGGTAATCTTCTTTCTTCATCATCAATTCATGATCCGGAAACATAATATACGCTGATTCGATCAGAATTGATGGCATTGCTGATGGTCTGGCAAGTGCCAGATTATTGTAATATACGCCCTCATCATGCAGCATCAAGGCTTTAACCAGTTCTCTCTGAACAGAAATTGCAAAATCACGACTGAATGGGCGGTAATAATGTGTTCCTGTTCCGTAATCTCCAAATGGATTAGTACCATCTGAGAGCGCATTGTGGTGTAAACTGATCATTAAATCAGCACCTGCATTTTCCGCAATGCGAATCCGTTCTTTTAATCCAATATCCGAATCATCATTTCTTGTTTGTGTAACTTGTACACCCTTGCTCTCTAATAGTTCAGCTACAGATTCGGAAATTTTTAAGTTAATTTCTTTTTCTGTTAATCGAGTAGGGCCAATAGCTCCATCCTTATCTCCACCATGTCCTGGATCAATAGCCACATGAAGCCCCCTGATACCCCAGGCTATTTCCGGTGGGTTCCTTACACTAAGAATGAATTGCCCATCTTCAGACCAGTCAACCTTGTAACCCCAGCAGGAATGCATCAGCTTTATTTCCAGACGCACGACTTCATCTGCAGGTTGACTCCATACTACATCCCAAACAGATCTCAAATCAGAACTATATGAAATCTTGTCAAGGTGGGAGACCACTCCGAAAAGATCAACAATGATCATATTAGGAAAGGTTTCATCATAAATTCGATACAAAACTTTTCTACCAAGGGGTATTTTCAGCTTATCCCAGCCTTGTTTTTGCTCAGTATGTGCCTCCCAGATTACAGGGGGAAGGATCTCCGATGGTTCCTCAAATTTTGAACAATAATAGTTGGCTATCCAAACAGATTGTTGAGGTGCAATTGGTAGACGATAATAATTGTCGCGCCATTCAGTGGCGATAACTTGTGTGTCTTTATCAGGAAAAATATAATATGCCCCATTTGGAGCAGTCCTGGCCACCCCACCATTCAGAGTCACTAAAGTTGGAAAAGAGACATCAGGTGGTTGAGGTTTGCCTTTTTTTGACAGGGTTGTAAATGGCAGTATAATAGACGAGGAATCTCTTCTAAACGGTGCAGTTGCCTGAAAATAGTTCTCCGAATATATCGGCTGCTGAGTGAAAGCTGCCGCGGATAGCTCATAGTACGATTTCTCCCAATCTACAGGGAGAAATGCCAGAAATGAACCATTTGTCAACAACTCAACTTTAATACCATTTATTGTGAGAACTGAATTAGGGGGTGTAACTGAGCCAAAGATGAAGTTCATATTAACATCATCTATATATGCAATAGTATCTGGCGGCATAGCGCGGGGATAGACCACATCAATTTGAGGTTGAGCATTTAACAATGCTGCTAAAAGCAATAAACAGAGGATTATTTGCATGTTATTCGGTTCCTCTGGCACGACTATGGATTAATCGAACTCCCTCGAGCACCAGATCTGAGTGAACCTTCTGAAAGTTAAGGCTTTTCGACGAGTAAACCTGCGCAAAACCTCCCGTTGCAATTGCCTGGTGTTTTTCTTCAGTCTCATTGTTTATTCGATCAATCATCCCATCGATCATATCCGTAACGCCCCAGGTCAAACCTGCTGCTATAGCATGGTCTGTAGACTGACCAATTACAGAATCCGGAAAGATGAGGGAAACCTGCGGCAGCTGCGCGGTACGTTTATGTAAGGTTTTTGCTGCAGTCATCGGCCCCGGAATTATCGTTCCACCCAAATATGCACCTGTTTTGGTAACAACATCTAATGTTATGGCTGTTCCAAAATCTACAACGACAAGTGGCCCCCCGTAATAGTGATAACCGGCGAAAGCATTACATAATCTGTCAGCACCAATCTGATGAGGATTACTGTATTTAATTTCAAGGAACGGGCATGAGTCAACAGAAATCACCAGTGGATTTTTATCAAAATGGTCTTTTGCCATCCTGCAAAAATTATGGGCATGATGAGGAACTACAGAGGATAGAGCCAATTCGGATAATGAGTCGGTTTGAATACCCGCTTCTCTACAAAAAAAAGCCGTTGTTTGCCAGCACTCATCGGGTGTTCGATTAATTTCACTCGAGAGACGCCATGACGTCAGAAGTGTATTTTCCTCAAAAACTCCACATTCAATCGTGGTGTTTCCAATATCAATTGCTAATAAATGCCCCAAAATCTCTCTCTCTTTTTTCAATTCCGCATTTACCTGGGTTAGTGATTAATTCGCAGAGCTGTCTCCACTGTAGACACTTACGATTTCACCGGACTGCATTTTTAATTGCAATGCCCCGTTTGTCCCAAGACCAACACAAATTCCCCTGATCTCATGGGTTTGCTGTTTAACCGTAAGACTCTTCCCGATGATCCCGGATTTCTTAATCCAATCCGAAATAATCCAATTTGTCCCGGAGGACTTCACTTTGTTATAATATAAGCCTAATTTACTTATAATCAAGCTGAAAAGTTGATCTCTGTTCTGCGGAATCCCTGTTAATAATTTCAGGGATGTTGCAAAATTTCTGATCTCAGGTGAGAAATCATTTTTATCCTGGTTGACATTTAACCCAGCACCTATTACAACATACCTTTTACCGCGAGGATCGGTTCCACTCTCACACAAAATCCCACATAACTTCTTGTTATTAACCATTATATCATTTGGCCATTTTAATCTAAGGCAATTTTCAGGTAAACCACCGTTCGCAGATTGATTTTTAAAAAAAGCTGAAACCGCATCAAGAATTACCATCGAAATCATTAAACCAATAACAGAGAGCTTAGACAACTCGATGTTTGGATAGAGTAGAGCAGAGAAGAGGATACTTTTCCCGGGAGGTGATTCCCAATCTCTTTCAAGGCGCCCGCGACCCGCTGTTTGATGCTCTGTCCGAATCACATATCCCTCCTTAGCAATACCGGTCTCTGCTTCGGCGCTTAGTAGGGCATTAGTTGACTCAGTTACGTCAATTAGTCTGATGTTCTTTTCAAACATGATAATTTGCTAAGTTATCCTCTGCTCAAGAATTGTTGTTCTAGGGTAAAAATTAAATCGGGCATAGAATCCTAAAGTTGATTCATTTCCAACTCCAATCCCAAGAACTTTACGCTCAACTTTCTTCGAGTCCATCCAATCAAGAGAATTCTCCATAAATATCGCTCCAATCCCGAGTTTTCTGAACTCTGGTTCGAGATAAAGTGATTCAATTTCTCCAAATCTCCATGCAACTGTATCCTTTATTGAGCTAATGCAATATCCGATAGGTTCTGAATTCTCCCTATTCCGCGCAATTTCAACCCTCAAATTATCATTACTCGATTTTTCATTAAAGTGTTTTTTTCGTTTTTCAAATGATATTTCAGCAAATTGATGTGAAAAATGAGTGGAAACTTCTCGATGCAATTTATTAAGCTTAAGCCAAAGATGTGCAATATCATCAAGTAACTCATACCCTCCAATAGCAAAAATTATATTATTCATGATTATCCTCTATTTCTAATTTCCCCAAACACCATCAATTGTTTCTCCACATTTACACCTACCGGTTTCAATATCAATTTTACCGGTACTCATCCATCCTCGAGAGATCAGTTTCCTTTTGCAGGCAGGACAAAAGGTTGTATATCCATTTGAATCACTGACATTGCCCAAGTATACGTGCCTTATCCCTTTTTCAATTGCGATTTCTCTGGCAAGTTTAAGCGATTTATCTGGAGTCCGTGGAAGATTTTTCAACCTGTGAGTAGGATGAAATGCTGAGAAGTGAAGAGGAATCTGATCTCCACATTTGTCCATAATCCAACTGACGAGTTGATCTATTTCGGTAACAGAATCATTTTTTGTTGGGATGATAAGTGTCGTCAACTCTACCCAGACATCTGTTTCGGTTACCAACCACTCAATCGTATTCTTTACTGGTTCGATGTGGGCTGCAGTTAACTTAAAATAGAACTTCTCGGAGAAAGACTTGAGATCAACGTTCGCAGCATCAATGAACTCATACAGTTCGCTTCTTGCTTCAGGAGATACATAACCATTGGTTACCATAACGTTCGAAAGACCATTCCGCCTTGCGATCCTGGCAGTATCAATAACAAACTCAGCAAAGATTGTAGGCTCGTTATAGGTATATGCGATGCTCTTGCAACCGTGTTTCTTTGCCAACGAGACAATCTGCTCAGGTGTGATTTTCTGAGATCTCATATGATCGGCTTTTGCAGTCGACATTTCCCAATTCTGACAGAATTTACAACCAAGGTTACATCCGGCAGTTCCAAAGCTTAGTATATTACTACCGGGAAGAAAATGATACAGTGGTTTCTTTTCAATAGGATCTACAGCGAGACCAATAGCTTTCGAATATGTTGTCAGAAACAATTGGTCATTGAGGTTTTGACGCACACCACAATAGCCAACCTGGTTTTTCTTCAACTTGCAAAATCTTGGGCAGAGCTCACACTTAATCCGTGAGCTATTAGAATAAGACCACCATTTTGCTGGAAAATTCACCGAATAATCCTCAAAGTCATTTTCTGTACCGTTATACTAATACTTCCGTCCATATTCTCCCCATACATCTCTCAATACATTGGAAATTTCT
>CAYLYZ010000033.1:0-51815 GCA_964387885.1 uncultured bacterium
TTTAATTTGAAGCCTAAGTGATCAAAAGAGCACACATTCTTGATTAATATGCCCATTCCTGCGAAGGCGGGATATCTGCTTCGCGTGCGAAGTGCATCCAGAAAACAGAGTACTTTACTGGGTTCTGTTCATCTGCGATTCACAGCGTAAACGATGACCCGCCTTCGCGGGAACGACGTGCTTTCACAAGAATGGAATATTTCAAAGATCTCGCCCTCACCTGACACATAAATGTTCTTATTAGAGAAAGACGGGTTCTTTGATATAACCTAAATCAGGATGAAAAGTCCCTCCCGATAACATCGCTGATCACAGCGTAACAGTCATTTCAACCATCCCCTCATGCCGCGGCGCACGTTGACCTCGCCAGCGACCTCTGTAGTTCGCCGTTAATCTCAGGTTGTCTCTTAATCGGTAATCAGTATATACGGAAGTAAGAAAATTGTTGCCGATTTCCCATCCGCGATCGAGATCGTATCCGGGTGATTTTCTGTTTGATGTCAGGTTCAACCATTGAATGTCAGCTCTGACCGATCCGGATTGACTGAGTTTCCATGTTATTCCAGATTTCCAGTCACGTTCTATTACGGAGATATCTTGGTTTGGATCTTTCCGTTCCTCGTACCCATAGCTAAGTTCAGATTCAATTCGGGAGTTGGGCGATCGCGATTCAAGTGCTAACTCACCTCGACCGATTATAACTTCAGACCGGATATCATCAAAATCAAGTCCCTGTCTTAAACTCCTTTCCCAGCGAGGTTCAATTTTCAATCTCAAAGTTTTATGCAACCTGCGTCTTGCCCTGAATGAAGCGGAAATTGTATTGTTCCATTCACCTCCGGAGATTGCCTGATCCTGAATTTCATTCCAGCGCATACTGAGACGACCGTCACCAACGGGATTGTTTTTTAGAAAGTCAAGATCGTGGATTATTCGACGTTGTGAGTATATCATTAAATCTGATTTGAACGAAACCGGATCAAAATAAAATGCCTTGTAAGGATCTGTTTCGGTTGTTACTAAATTCAGCGTCAGACGGAGAGTGCTGCCTGAAATCCCAAGTGGGTATTTCGTCAGTTCTTCATTTTTCGTTTGTTTTTGTTTCGCATTCCATTGAATCCGTCCGTTGATCTCAGCTCGACTCACTCTACCAAGTGTATCGGTGAAAATCTCCCGCATTGAAAAATCACCATCGGGATCAGGCACATATCTGTCACCTTCCAACTTCCAGCCACCTCGTCCCTCGCCGATATATGTTGCGATCCTGGTTCCTGTTCGTTCGTTTCCAGTGGTTAATGAATAGTCGAATTGAGCCATCCATGAAGATTCGCGCGGTCGGTAGATTCCGTTTAATATCGCAGTTGTAGCGGTTATGGCTTCCTGTTCGGGATTATTTGTGGTTGTGAGAGATCGAAGAATGTCAACTTCGATACCTCCAATTTGCCTGATGTTTCTTTTCCAGCCTCCCTGTATTATTCGGCTGTCCGAACCGATATTTTCTATATTATTCAATTTGTTATCAACAGCCCGGTAGGAGAATTTCACATTAACTTCATCGTTAACAGATGGTTTTGACTTAACTGAAAGGTCATGAAAGTAAAGCACCTCCTCACCTCTTTCAGCATCACCACCATTGACAAGTGATTTCTCGAATCGGAGGGAATAAGCGGGTTGTAGAATTCCTTTTAGTGTTTGAAAATGTCCGGAATATATTGACCGCTTTACGTTGGTACCACTGAGGTTGTTTTCAGTTTTAGTCCGGTTGTATTCGGTATTAACTCGCGCATTTTTTGTAATGATCCAGTTTCCGTTAAATCCAGTCCGCTGGCTGGAAAGATAATCTCCTTTTTCAAGTAGTCCTGCATTTCCTGTGATCGAAAAATGGTCAGATGGTCTGGCATTTACTTCTGCTTCAACCGCTGTCTCTGATCCACTAAGACTATCCCCAATATTCCATTCATAATAATAGTCTGGATCTTTTTCTTTAGCTGTGGACTTGTAATTTTGACCAGTTTTTCGAGCTGATAGAGAGGTCGCGAGTTTATCGAGGGATGCATCTCCATAGTTTCCGGAAAAGCTCCAGGCTATTCCGAGGTTGTCATCATCATCTTGAGAGGAGAGTACATTTCCGTCGAAGTCAGATACTGCAATTTCACTCTTTATGCTGAACCGACCGAAGTTTAATCTGGAGTAAACATCACTGTGAACTAACCTATCCGGAAGAGGAAGATGTCTTACCGGAGACCAATTTCCTGTTCCTGCACCTACCCATTTGTAATAATAAGTCAGGAGTATATCATCAAATATCCGTTCATATCCCCCGGAGGAATCAAGTGAGAAATAAACCCGCAAATCACCGGTCGGTTTACCTGTACTGTCAGGATATGAGAAAACCAGAATGCTGTCCTCACCAGTTAATCCATAAATATAGTCACCGGTGCCCGGTTCTACAGTCTCTACTCCGCTGACTATAGCTCCGAAACGATTGTCTCCTGCGTTTCTGATAGACCGTCTCCATGTATCATTCCATTCAAATGCGAGCGGATTGTTCTCATCAAGTCCTTCAATTACAGTCGAAGTTTCAATACTATAACGATTATTTCCAGAGCCAATACGTCCTGCGTACAGGTAATGGGGATAGCTCCCGTCATTGTATTCAAATTCCGCCTCTATTCGAGAGTTACTATCAATTATTACTCCGGGAGTGAAAGTTATTTTTCCGAATTGATAATCGAACATATAGTCCCGGTTGCGTCCCTTTGTAAGGAGCTTTCCGTTCAGGTAAATCCGTTCAGAACCGCTTGCAACAAGAATGGGTGATCGACCGTATTTATCGGTAAGTTCATAAGGACCCTGGTCACCGTCTCGACCGTTGAATGCATTTGTTTGATATGTGTTGTTTCCACCTGCAGCCGCAAGTTCTGCAAATGACGATTTTAGTTTCCCGGAGATTTTGCCACCCTTCAATTGCCGTTTCAGCCTGACGAACTGACCGGATTTCCAATTCAAATCCCAGTCTCCGAGTTCAGCCTCAAGGTGAGGTGTTCGAATCCGGAAGAGAATCCTGTCTAATTCAGAGAGGGTAGCCGACCCACCTGTCGATGAACCAGGGATGTCCCTGTCATCAAGAAGAGCGTCAACGGTAACACCCGAAACAGGTCTTCCGGAAAGTTCGAGATGCATTCCCGATGTCACCCCGGTTGAGTTCTGATCGATCCGAATACCTCTACTCAGAACACCACGATGGTGAATATTTCCCCAGTTACCGAATAAGGTTGAGGGCTTTCCACTTTCAGAGGTACGGGAAAAGATGTATCGATCCGTCTTATCCTCGGTTGAATTGCTAATCTCAACGGGAGAAAAAACACTAAATTCCTGTTCTTTCATTATTTGAGCTGTTTGGAACTTCAAATGTATGTTTACGTCAAGAACCCATTTAGGGGAGGGGGGAAGCGTTAAAATACTTTCTGAATCAGACCAGAAATAATCCAGCCCAACGACCATCGTATCAGCATTTTGTGTGACGAGAAGAGATTCAGTAATCAGCCAGGGAATATGAAATTCAATTTCAGTGCTATCCGGGGGAGACAACTCAATGTTCTGCCAGCCACCCCCCATTGGAACATCAATTTCAGCGGAGGAAGCAATAACCGCAAATGCCAGAAGGAGAAATATTCTGATCACCTATTTACCACTTCCCACATTTTGAAAGATGCGTACCTTCTGGATGAAATGTCCGTTTTCGGGAAGAATATAAACGGTAGAATCATTCGCAATCATTATATCGGCAGGCTGGTGTAAATCCCAGGATCTTAAGTCGTTGATTGTTATTGCCGATTTAACAGTAAGCTCAGGTAGTGAGCGGCATTGAATCTCGCTGCCAACAATCCACGCATCATTATGGTATATAACTAACTGTCGTGGATTTAATCCATCCTTGAGTTTTCTGTTGATCCCTAAATTCCCAAATCTGTCGAAAGATAAAACGCAATTTTCTCCCAGCAGAATAAACTGTTCAGTGGTATTGCAATAGCGTATTTTAGTAGGATTCTCACATTCTGAGTTATATCGACAAAATGGAAAGGCGTTCCCATCACGTTTTATCTGCCAGAGGTAATCGTCAGTCCAATTTAGGGCATACATT
The DNA here is from genome assembly GCA_964387885.1 of uncultured bacterium. GTDB lineage: Bacteria > Electryoneota > AABM5-125-24 > Hatepunaeales > Hatepunaeaceae > JABGPL01. The sequence goes on from CAYLYZ010000033.1 coordinate 4,145, forward strand.
GTTCCGTCGGTCTGTCCACAAATTGATAAGAGCTCGAGCTGGTTTGAGTCTGCGAAAGGAACAATTGGTGGGAGGAGTGAGAGACGGCGGTTATATCTGACAATTTCCGGTGATCGATAAAAAAGGATAAGGATATCCAATCCTTCACCGAATGTTATATCGGATGGACCAGCAAAAGAATTGGCGGTAAGATCAATACTACCGAGGAATTTCCCTGATTGTGTCCAGCGAGAGAGTCTTGCGGGATTGTCATGCAGGATATACCACTCATCACCCGGGCCATTCCGGAGACATATTCCGTCTCCAACTTCATCGGATGTAAGGTGTATCCTCTCGGTATTCTCAAATGTGATATTGGGCTCGGCAGGTTCAGTGGCAAAACCTGATTCACATATTAAGAACAATACTAAGGCAAAGAGTGGGAATATCTAATAATCTCCTTAGATAGATTCATTTATGTGTTTTCGGAGCAGAATTTTGGTTCAGTAATGATCTTTCTGTAAACTCCGATCAATTGGTTCACCGCAACATCCCAGTTGAAATCGCATTGAATACCTCTTTCCTGAATTTCCTGCCAGGTTTCTTTCTGTTGGAAAGATGCAAGTGCTCGCTCCATGGAATCCAGTAGCGCGTCAGGTTCGTAATTATCGAAGGTAAAACAGCAACCCGTTTCGGGATGAATGTCTATGTTCATTATAACATTGTTAAATAATTCAGGATTTCTGAGAACGGGTACAGTTCCATAGAGGAGACAGTGCATTGGGTTTAAATCATGGGGTACATCTTTGTAAATTGAAAGATAAATATCAGAACCGGCTATTATTCTGTGAGCTTTCTGCTTATTGTATTCAAAATCAGCAGCAATTCTCTCCGGAAATTCCGAATGCCACGATGAGATTAATTCCTGATATGCAGAGTCTCCCGATCCAAGAAAAATCCATTGGGCATCCATTTGCAGCAATTTTTCAGTGGCGTTTTCAAGTAGATCTAGTCCCTGGTAAATGTCTTGCTCAGCGATAACTGCAACAATTGGTTTATTAACATCCTGATTTAATCCGAATTCTTCTTGTAGAGCAGTTTTATTCAAATCTTTTCCGGAAATGAAATCTTGTTCGGAATAGGTATGTTCGAGTAAATGATCATTTCTTGGATCCCACTGTGGATCGATACAGTTTGGAACGTTATGTGTGCTTCCTTTACGTTTAGTCAGAATTATTTTCAATTCCTCATCAATTTTATCGACTTTTTCATCCGGGTTTTCAAATGTAGGTTGTACAAATACCAGTTGATCAGCTGTTGAGATTCCCCCTTTAAGAAATGAAATTTCATTTCTTAACTCAAGGGGGTGATCCTTCTGAATTTCATTTGAATTTATTCCAAAATTAATCAGACTATCTGATGCAAACGTGCCAAGTTGATTGATATTGTGAATTTGAAGGACTGTTCGAGTTTTAGCGAAATTTGTTTTATACCGGTCTTCTGTGCAGATCAGATAGGGGATCAGGGCGGTTTGCCAGTCATTACAGTGAATGATATCAGGGAACCACTGTAAATGGAGCATCAAGTGCAGAGCTGCGTGACTTAAGAATGAAAAACGTTTTTGATTGTCGTGCCATTCAATAGATGATTCAACATCATCGTATATACCATCTCTATCAAAGAATTCAAGATTATCAATGAAATAAACCTGAACTTTAGACTTTGGGATGAAACCAGATAAGATAGAGGATTCATAATTGGTGTCTCCAATGGATACAGGTAATGAACGGAGTCGCGCAACATCTCTGAGTCCATATTTTCGCTCCCCGATAATTCGGTACCTGGGAGTAATGACCCTTATATCGTGTCCCTGTCTTTTTAAAGCTTTCGGAAGTGCGTTACTGATTTCACCCAGTGATCCGGTGCCGGAAAATGGGGTAATCTCGCTCGAAAGAAAAAGAATTTTCAGATCTTTTTCTTCATGTTGCTGTGTTTTCATAATTCAGTTAACTTGTTTCAGAATTAAAAGTTCCTTAAAGGTTGCGCATTTCATTTGCAATCTCACATCTGTTTCGTCCATTATTCTTTGCTTCGTAAAGTGCCATATCGGCCAAATTAATTAATGCATTTGCACTATTTACCGATGGCGTTAATGTAGCAATACCAAGGCTTATTGTAATATTTTTGTTAGGTTGAGCTATTTGGTTTTTAAAGCGATTTGATTCGACTGCACCTCTCATTTTATCGGCAACTATTTTACTGTTTGTAAGACCCGTCTCAGGGAGAATCACGACAAATTCCTCTCCACCGTACCGGGCAACAAGGTCCGCGCCACGAACATTTTCTTTCAATATTTTAGCTACTTCAACAAGTACTTTATCACCTGCGAGGTGACCATTTGTGTCATTGTAGTGTTTAAAATAGTCAATATCGATCATTATCAAAGAAAGGGTACTCCTGTAACGACGAGCACGTTTGTATTCTCGATTAAGATGTTCAGTGAAGAAACGACGGCTGAATACATTTGTCAATCCGTCTACGGTAGCCATTCGTCTCAGCCCGGAATATGCATTTATATTATTTATAGTTCTGGCTAATATGGAACCAATTGCCTCGAGAGTAGTCAGATCATCTTGTCGAAAATGATCAGATTCATGCGAAAATACTTTAAGAATTCCATTTGCTTTACCACCATGACTCAGTGGTATTAATACTCCTGATTTGAGTGACATGAAGGATAGGAGACGCGGATTTGCCAGATAGTCATCGGATTTTTCGACATCATCCAGTAAGATCGGGACTTTCCTTTTTAAAATGCTGGAAAAGGAGTCCTTTTTAAGAATAAGGGTTAGCAAATCACCACCGTGGTTCGTCTCATTTCGCTTGTAAACGTTCCCGGCAATCCAACTACCATTTTCCGGTTTAGCAAAAACTAGTTCAATGTAATCATAGCCAAGGTGTTTTTGAGCGGTTTTTGCAGTTGCATTAAAGAGGTCTTCCGGTTCAGTTTCCCATCCAACAGCTTCTTGAAACTGTTTTAAAAGAAGGGTTTCTTCCAGAGTATCTTCTCGGATTTTTGCGAACTGGTTAAAAACAGAAGTGAAGCTATCTATTAGTTCTAAGGAAATTTCAATGTCTTTCCCGGAATTCGTTTTCTTCTTTAACTTTTCTCTTTTAGAAATTAGCCAACTATTCAATTCCGAACCACGAAGAGTCATCTTCAGGACATTTAATGTGTTTTGAATTCCCGTTGCAACTGTAAATCTGTCAGAGCTCTGCACACACCACCAGGTCCTTTGATCGGGCTTATTTAGCGCTCCATTTGTTAATTGCGATGCACAAATGACTGAATTCAAGTGATCGCTAAAAAAGTATAGTAATAATTCCTTTCTTAGGTGATTACTTTTTGCAAGTGAAGCGGTTTCTTTGATTGATATTCGATTTGTTTTTCGAGTATTGATTTTTATCAGGTAGAGTTTTCCAGCGTCGAAGGGCTGGCTACTCAACGAAGAATTCTGAAAATTGAAGTCGAAACTTTCCGGCACGTGAAGTAAAAGTTCGGCTGCTTTTCCAGATTTCATAATGCATGATGTAAAGGAATCAAGCAATTCGTTAATCAAAAATGTATTTGACTTACCTGTATTAAGTTTTCCTGGAAGTTCATTTGTGATCTTACGAACGATTGAACGCCGGAAAGTTGTTGGTTTCTTTTTATTCACTATCTGATTCTTGCAAATTTCTAAAGGTTAGTTTATCTCACAATGAAAAACATGGGTTTCAACTTGTCTTCAAATTGTGAGTGTTGGTTTCGGAAGTCGTTATAAGAACGTTTATTGGAGCAGTGCGTGGAATTGATCCTGATGTTAAAATAAATCAAATTCTTTTGACAAAATCCGATGCATCATTTTTGCATTCTTAACAGCTTGTCCTGCATGGCAGTTGTTGAAAAATAGATACGTATGTGCTGCTAACTCATCCATTTCAGTTATTACAGGCAACCAGTTTGTCAGCTCGTCTTCAGTATAATCGTAATCGTATCTATCACCTGCTCGACTGTCATACCATGTATGTTCGTTTCGACCATGAAATCGGACATATCCCGTGTTACCGGAAATCCGAATGTCTGGTTTCGGGAGTCCGGATAACGCTGGCAGGTCAGGAATTACCGTTATCAGGTTCCATTCCTTAAGCGTATCATGGGTGGGTTTGTTAGACCAACTGTCCGATCTGAATTCAATTGCTATTGGTATATCAAGAGTCATTTCATTCAGCCATCTCAAATACAGAAGTTTTTGATCACTGTATTTAAAAGATGGTGGAAATTGTGCGAGGACTCCACATAACCTATTATTTGACTGCAAGGGACGAATTGATTCAATAAACGAGTTTAAAGCTTTGCTTGCATCCCCTTTTCCATGGGTGACTTCCGACGGTACTTTTACCCAGAACTTGAAAGCATCCGGAGTTTTTCTGATCATCGACTCAAAACTGGATTCAGGGAGTAGCCTGTAATATGTTGCGTTGATCTCAACAACGGTGAAATGATTTGCATAATAATCAAGCCATTTATGTTGAGACAGTCCCTTGGGGTAAAACTCTCCCCGCCAATCCTGGAAAACATATCCGGATGTCCCGATATGAATGTACCCTTTTCGCTTGATCGGTTCCGGGTATTCTTCAGGGAAAAGTGAACTTGTTTGTACAAATTCAGAGCCGGTCATTTTATGGAGCTTTCATCCTACATCCTCGCCTGGCGGCACATTGGCCATTTTTAAAAACAACTTCAGGTATCATATCACCGAAGGCATATGGGATAAAGTTGATATCCTCAGCATCCCAAATGCACATATCAGCTTGATATCCAGGTGAAATACAGCCAAGGCTGGTTTCTCTTCCAATAGCACGAGCAGCCTCAATTGTCACTCCAATTAAGGCTTCCTCAGGAGACAGCCCCATTTTTACACATCCGAGAGTCATCATCAACGTCAGTGATTGGGTCGGAGAACTACCCGGATTGAAATCTGTAGACAATGCAATTCTGCATCCGGCATCGATAATTTTCCGAGCCGGTGCATATTCCTCCAATCCAAGGAAAAACACCGCTCCCGGGAGTAGGACAATTGTTACACCTGCTTCAGCTAAAAGACGATAACCCTCCAATGATGTCCTATCCATATGATCAGCTGTTGTGGCCCTAAATTCTGCTGCCAGCTCAGCTCCACCTCCAGCGGTGAACTGATCGGCATGAATTCGTAACATCAAGCCAGCTTCATGTCCAGCCTGGAAAATGCGTCTCGCCTGATTCAGGTTGTAGGCACCTTCTTCGAGAAAAACATCAACACCTTCAACGATCTCGTTCTCGATAGCGAGAGGAATCAACTCATTACAAACAAGGTCAACGTAATCGTCCGGGTTATTCTTGAATTCCAGGGGGACTACATGAGTCGCGAGCAGAGTAGGACTAACGCCAATCGGATGATTATCGGCAACGCTTTTAAGAGCTTGTAGCGATTTTAGTTCATCATCAATCGTGAGTCCATAGCCACTTTTTGCCTCAACAGAGGTTATACCCAATTCAAGGAATCTGTCAAGTCGTTTTTTTATTAATTTTGAAAGAACTTCTTCAGAAGATTCTCTAACTCCTCGAACACTGTTGAGTATTCCTCCGCCAGCTGCAGCGATTTGCTGATATGTCTCTCCTCTGCATCTTCGCACAAATTCAACTTGTCGTGTGCCTGCAAATACGGGATGTGTGTGTGCATCAATAAAGCCAGGAGTTACTAATCCACCGCAGGCATCAAAGACTTTGGACTGGTCAAATTCTGTTGGAAATGGTTCGTTTTCAGGGCTGATATAATTGACTTTTCCATCCCTGAGCTCAATCCATAGGTTTTTCCTGACCAGAATTGACCGATTAGTTCCATTTATACCCGAAAATTCAGCAGTTGCTAACGTTCCAATGTTGCTGATATAGTCGGGACGATCTTTTTGAGTCGATTTCTCCATTTAAACTTTAAAGATAAGCGATTCAATGTTGAAAATCAAGGATGAATCTAAATATCGAAGCGGAGCGGGTGTTATATTAGTAGTTGATGCTTGTTAATAAATAACTTGTTAATCAATTTCACCAAACATGCGAATTTGTATATCAAAATTATTCTATCTATTGGACAACAACTAAATGGAAATTGTCCTTTTTCATGTACTTTCTGGCCGCTATGGTGACCTCTTCCGGGTTTAAATCCAAAATTCCATCCGTAATAAATTTACGACGGTATGGATTAGACCAATAGAATTCACCAACGCCCATAGCGTAAGCTTGTCCTATTCGCGGCATGTCTCGCATCATTTGCCTGCCTGCAATAGAATTAGTCAACCGGGAAATTTCCGTTGCATTAAATTTATGCTCAGCAAGATCTTCTAATATTGATTGAATAGCGGATTTTGCCTTATTGAGGTTCTCCGGACGTGTGCTGATTGAAATATCCCAGAGTCCCCATATTCTATTTTCTTTCGTACGATTGAGAGACAATGAACTACCCAGTGTATATGCCAATCCCATTTGTTCGCGTAAAATCATGTTGAGTTGGTCATTGAGATAGGAATTTGCGATCATAATAGCAATTTGATCTTCATGAGAGATTTTCGGAATAATTTTGCTCATTAATAATGCACCTTGAGCCTTTCCAATTAACAAAGTATCAACTATCAGTTCTTTTTCAGCCAATAATTCCGGATTGATTATCGCAGGATTCATAGAGCGGAATTTCCCAATTGCGAGAGGTTTTACTCTCGATAAAATGTTTGAGTGAACGCTATCATTGTCGATTGGTCCTGAAACAGATATAATCATATTCTCGGGATTGAAATATGCGGTTTTCAATTCTGAGAGTTTTTTTCGATTAATATCTTCCAAATCACCATATATTTTTGCTGAAAGTGATGTTGAGGGAAACAGAGCTTCTCTCAACTTTCGTTTACCCAAACTCAAAGGGTTCTTTCCAGAGTTGTCTGGTGAATATGGATTTGCATCTTTAGCTGAAGAGATACTCCTCTCATCGAGAGGGATATTTTTCAGAATATCAAAAACCAGTATGATTCCTTTTTGCCAATTTTCAGGAAGTGTCTCAAAACGAAGGAAAGAATAGTCCGGAGAGTTGTAATAATTATCATATGGGATACCAGGATTATCGACGGTTTTCAATGTTGCAGATATCTCATCGAGTCGAGTTGTAAGATTATTTCCTCTTTTGTCTTTTCCCTCCAAAATCAATCTATGCAGCAAATCTACTGCACCAGTACCATAGACTTCATCCCATTTCCAACGATCCTTCAGCAGAATGTGTAGTGCAAAAACCCGGGCTGATGGATCTGATCGTACGATTATGGTAGGTTCATCGGCCTCAGCAAACCGATCGGTCATGAAGGATATTTCGCTTGCCATTGCAGAATGTTGTTCCGAGAACATTTCCGGTTCTAAGATCATCACATAGCGATTTTCCCGAGTTAGCCACTCTTTAGCGGTTTCAGCTAATTGCAAAGGATTCAGAGCTGCCATTTGGTCTGGCCAGGATTTGAAATCTTCCCAGGGAATTAGTGACCAGTAGGGTGAATTCATTATCCCATAATAATGAAGTTTTTCTGAGGTGAACACTTCTTCTGCCCGGTATCGATTAGATAGACGGAGGATTTCATCTTTTCCAGGAGGATTCTTGACAATCTTTTTGAGAATTTTATCGAGTACCTCTTGAATGCCTTCCTGCGAACTTTCACGTTCAGGCGCATTAATGAAAAACTCGAGTACGGACACATCCGGATCTAATAGAAGATTTGAGTAACCTTTATATCCTGATGGCAGATCTTTTTCAAATCTCCTTTCAAGTATATCCAACAGCAACATCAAAGGGATGAAATCAGGATCGGTAATCAAGGGAGCCTTTTGCGCGACTAAGAGACGACGTGCGACCGAATTTCCCAAACTTGACGTAACACCTCTTCTTGCAAGCAGCTTGAAATCAGGGGATTCAATGTTTTTTCTTTTGGGAAGTTCGCGCGGAGGATATTTTTTTAGTGTATTTTCGCACCAGGTGAGCATCGTATCAGATGCAAAATCACCGGTGATGTAAACCATTGTGTTGTTTGGCTGATACCAGTTATGGTAGTACGTAAGAACGGAATCACGATCGAGACGGGCAATACTTTCAACAGTACCGAGAACATTCCGGCTTAATGGCGATCTGCCATAAAGGTTTTTTCTGAAAAGGCCATTTGGATCACCCCGTCGACTCATTGACATCGCAATTTCTTCCATAACAATACCTCGCTCCTTTTCAAACTTCCAGGTAGGGAGGGTAGAGGCAAAAACCATCTCTGAGATTATATCGAAGCTTTTTTCAAAACCAGCCTTTGGTACAAGGAGCATGAAGTCGGTGAAATGAGATCCGGTATGTGCATTATGGTATGCTCCCAGAAGGTCGAACTCGTTGTATATTTCTTCCTGGGTTCTGTTAATGGTTCCATTGAAAAGCATATGTTCCAGGAAATGACCGGCTCCCCATGTGTTCCAGGTTTCATCCCTCGCACCTACATTAATGATAATATTCGTTGATATCATTGGTACTGAATGATTTGGAACGAGTACAATATTGATCCCATTGGTCAGACGATCAACTCTGACAGCATCGCTGTAATTCTTCTCCGGTGCAACAGGCATGTGTTTTAATTCCTGCAGTTTTCCCATTTGAGGATTTGCAGACAGGTTAGTCTGCAGGATGAGAATTAAATAGAGACTAAAAACTGAAAGAATTGAGAATAGGTTCTTCTGGTTCATGTTTTATCCTGTACATTGGTTTGAAGTACAACGTCATTTAGAACTGATAGCAATTTGAGAGGCTTTTACTATTCAGCGATCATCTTTTCCGCAAGTTCGTCAGCAATTCGTAAAGATTCAAAAGTTCCTGCATCAGTCCACCATCCTTCAAAGAAACCGTAAGTCATTTGACCTTTGAGTAAATATGCATTATTTACATCTGTGATTTCAAGTTCGTTCCTCCCCGAAGGTTTCAATGTTCGGATGATGTCAAAGACTTGTTTATCATAAAAATATATTCCGGTGACAGCCCAATTTGTTTTTGGTTTAGCCGGTTTTTCCTCAATCCCGATAACTTTGTCACCTGATAACTCTGCCACGCCGAATCGTTGTGGATCTGATACTTCCTTTAAAAGAATTTTGGAACCGATTGCCTGCTTGCTGAAATCCTCGGCAAATCCTTTTATTGAATCTTTGAAGATATTATCCCCAAGGATAACAATCATGTTGTCTTTATTGGTAAAATTCTCAGCCAGAGCTAATGCCTGAGCTATACCACCCGCTTCATCCTGGACTTTATATGTGAAACGGCAGTTCATGGAAGAGCCACTCCCGAGAAGTCCGACTACATGCCCCATATGTTCGATGCCGGTCACAATTAATATTTCTTTTACCCCGGCTTCTATAAGTTTTTCTATCGGATGAAAAATCATAGGTTTTCTGCCAACAGGTAAAAGATGTTTATTTGTAACCTTTGTCAACGGGAAAAGCCTGCTGCCTGTTCCACCTGCTAAAATTATGCCCTTCATAAGATCTCCATGCGTGTCGTTGTTTGTGTAAAAAGAATTGTCATGAATGGAAGACGGAATTAGTATATCCGAGACCATCCAAACTAAACCTATATTAAATTATGTAGAATGTCAAACCAGTTTTCCCCACATTACGTAATAACTTTTAGAAGGCAATGTAGATCGTTGTTCCACCATCTCGCAAAAACCTGTTTCAATATTGGGACTTGATGGGTTTTGATACTTTCAATCCGAATGAAATGTGGTAAACGTTCGTTAATATTGCTTGTTAAAGGACTAAATTCTTTGTAGATTAATTTACATGGTGTATTCGACCTGCGCAAGCCTGAATGAGTAGAGTCATTCTCACGCTTTAATCTGCAATGCATAAAAAGGTGCTATTGCTAACCAAAAGTGTGGTATATTGCGTTTTTAAGAATTTATCCACAGAAAATTATTTGGGTGCCAATTTTTTGGAGATCCCATTTTGATAATCCGGAGCGTGAAAATGCTTTTTAGATTAAAACCATTGGTAAAGAAAATGCCACGAAGCACACTTATCTTTATTTGTTCAGTGTTTGTAGTTTCTATACTTTCGTTCGTTTCAATTGTTGATGCACCCGGTGTGCCAGGTGGAATAGCGGCGTTCGAGGCGGATTTTTATAAGGAGATAAGTGAATGTACAACTGCGCTTGCGAGTGGATACGCAACGCCGGACGGTCGGCCTCTACTGTGGAAAAACAGAGATGTCGGCAACAGTAATCAGGAATATCATTATGTCGATGATGGCAGGATTCCATTTATCGGATTAACATACAGAAATGAGGATACCTTCCAGTATTATGCCGGTGTCAATGCAGTTGGCTTTGCTATAGAAAATTCGAATAGCTATAATCTCGGCCAGGCTGCTGGTGGTAACGGTTGGGGGTGGGGAGATGACGACGGGGAAATTCAGGCACTGGCGCTTGCTACATGTCGAACCGTTGACGATTTTCAGGTGCTTCTTGATTCTCTTGATATCGCTGAAGGAAGAACACTTAACTCTAATTATGGCACGTTTGATGCGTTTGGTGGTGCTGCAATGTTTGAAACAGAAGGATTTCAATATTTCAGGCATGATGCTGCAGACGCCCCGGATGGTTATTTAGTCAGGTCGAATTATAGTTATTCCGGAAACGGACTCGATAACCGACCTAATTACTGGGGTCCAAACAGGCATGACCGTGCATTCGATCTATTCAAAAATGCAGTTGATAATAACATGCTTACTCACGACTTCATTATTCAACAGGTAATGAGGAATCTTGCAGCTTCCGGCATGAACGATTATGAGCTCCCATATCGTAATTACTATGGTAATAATGAGTTTGGAGTAATTCCAAATGGAGAAACCGTTTGCCGTGCTTCAACAGCATCAATTTTTGTCGCACAAGGTGTTCGTGAAGGTGAGCATCCTGATAATAGCATAATATGGGCTATCACGGGAAATCCTTATGGAACAATAACTACACCATTATGGGTGCGTGCAGGTTCAGTTCCTGAGGAACATGATGGTAGAACCTCAAGCAGGATATGTGATGCTGCCATGGACATAAAGGGTTGGATTAGTGGAAATGGTGGGGTGAACACGTTTAAACTATGTAATGATAATGGCACCGGCTACTGGGATTGGATGTTTCCACTTGAACAATCGGTATTCGAGAGAGTTGAGGCTTTTCGAAATTCACCAAACTTTTCGTTGGACAGGCTTGAAGCATTTCAGAATCTAATGGCACGCCAGATTGCTGATTCAATGGAAACTTGGAAACCAAGCTTTAATGCTCACGAGATAGCTGAACCGGTTTTCTGGGATAATAGGATTGTTCTGTTATGGGAACCTGCTGAAAATGATGTTCTTGGAAGAGATATCGCTCCTCAAGGTTACAATGTGTATCGAAGCAGCAGCCCGTTCAGAGATGGAGAATCCGGTGAATTATTAGCCTATGTTGATGATACACAGTTCATTGACGACCAGCAAATATCAGGTGGTGCTTATTATCGCGTTGAAGTGGTTTATTGACAGATATCTGAAAAAGTTAAGTTTCTTGAAGGTATTTTGCTGTTGACTTGATTTAGATCGAAACTTTTATTCCCGGGATGTTCTAAGAACATCCCGGTTTTGTTTTTGGCAAAATTCTTTTTTAGACGCATCGAATATTGAGCGCTACTTAAAATTATTTTCCCTGTTTGTTTAATTGCATCAATTACACATCAGTAGTTATATTTAATTTAGTGTGAACGCTGTGCTTACTCTTTTTCGAGCAGAAACTGACAGGCAATTCAATGAATCCGCTGCAATTTTTCTCAATAATTATCACCCAAAACCTGAATTCAGGATTAAAAACCGTCATTAAGCGATGCTGCAACCTACCCCTTTTTCCTGCATTTTTTTTGATTTTATTTGTCCTGTCACTTACGAAATCTGTCGACGCACCAGGAATTCCCGGGGGAATTGAAACCTGTGAGCAAATTTTATTGAGGGATTTGAACGAATGCACTACTGCTCTTGCGAGTGGATTTGCTACACCTGATGGGCGTCCATTACTCTGGAAAAATCGCGATATGAATAGGTCAGATCAAGAGTATCATTATGTTGATGATGGCAGAATTCCCTTTATTGGTTTGACTAACCGCAACGAGCCAACTTTCCAATATTATGCAGGGGTAAACGCTGTTGGATTTGCAATTGAAAACTCAAATAGCTATAATCTTGGTCAGGCTGCGGGTGGTAATGGCTGGGGATGGGCGGATGATGATGGTGAAATTCAGGCTTTAGCACTTGCAACATGCAGGACTGTGGATGATTTTCAGGTGCTTTTGGATTCACTTGATAATGCTGAAGGGCGCACACTTAATTCTAACTATGGTACATTTGATGCCTTCGGTGGTGCAGCAATGTTTGAAACTGAGGGATTTCAATACTTCAGACATGATGCAGTTGATGCTCCTGAAGGTTTTTTAGTTCGCTCAAACTACAGCTATTCCGGAAACGGGCTTGATAATCGTCCTAATTATTGGGGTCCAAACCGACATGATCGAGCTTATAAACTCTTGAAGGATGCAGAAGAAAATAATAACTTAACACCTGAATTTTTAATCCAATTGGTTATTCGAAATCTCGCTGCACCCGATATGTTAGATTATGAGTTGCCTTATAATAATTATTATGAAGATAATCCTTTTGGACATATTCCTAACGGTAACACAGTCTGTCGTTCGTCCACAGTTTCTGTTCTTGTTGCTCAGGGAGTTCGTGAGTGTGAACACCCGGACAAAACTTTGATCTGGGCATTAACAGGTAATTCTTTTGCAACAATAACAACCCCTTTATGGGTACGAGCAGGTTCAGTTCCGGAGGAGCATGACGGGATTAACTCAAGTCGGATCTGTGATGCTGCAATTGTCATTAAGAACTGGTTAATTGAAGATGGGTGCGCAAATACTTTCAAGCTTTGCAATGATGATGGCTCGGGATTTTGGGATTGGATGTTTCCTTTAGAGAGAACTGTATTTCAGAGAGTCGAGGTTTTCCGGAACTCACCGGAATTTTCACTGGACAGACTTGAATCATTTCAAAATCTGATTGCACGTCAAATTGCTGATTCTCTCGAAAACTGGAGACCACCTTATTCCCTGCACGAGATAGCAGAGCCTATTTTCTGGGATAACCATGTATTTCTATTTTGGGAACCTGTAGAAAATGACGTACTTGGGAGAGATTGTATGCCTCGTGGATACAATGTCTATAGTAATTGTAATCCTTTCCGTGAAGGGGATTCCGGAGAACTCATTGGTTTTGTTGAAGATAATCAGTTCACAGACGAGGAACCACTTGCCGGAGGAGCTTATTATCGGATTGAGGTTGTTTATTAAGAGAATCTAAAAAAATAGAACAACTTCAATTTAAAACTAACATTTACAACAGCTAAAACAAAAACACAACTTCAGAGATTGCAACAGGACGGTTAACAATGCATTTACTTCGTGAATTCAAGCTGAAAAAAGAGAAAGACTATTTATTCCTGATTAGTCTATTTATAATCTTCCACCTCATGTTTGCTAAAACAACAAACATCACAACGAAAAACGACAGACCAGGTATTGTTGAAAATCACATTTCCAAAATTTATTCTGAATGCACCACGGCTCTGTTCAGCGGTTTTGCAACTCCAGATGGTCGACCACTATTGTGGAAAAATAGGGATGTCAATAGCCCTAATCAAGAATATCATTATGTTGATGATGGCAGGATTCCGTTCATCGGTTTGACCTATTGTAATGATACTACATTTCAATATTATGCTGGAGTTAACGCAGCAGGATTCGCGATTGAAAACTCAAATAGCTATAATCTTGGACCAGGAGTTAATAGAAACGGGTGGGGATCCGGGGATGATGACGGAGAGATTCAAACCTTGGCTCTTGCAACATGTCGGACGATTGAAGATTTCCAGTTGTTACTTGATTCTCTGGATAATGCAGAAGGCCGAACGCATACCAGTAATTATGGCACTTTTGATGCATTCGGAGGAGCTGCTATTTTTGAAGCTGCAGCTCGTCACTACTTCAGGCACGATGCTGCCGATGATCCAAACGGTTTTCTGGTCAGATCAAACTATAGTTATTCCGGTAATGGTTTAGATAATCGGGTGTTGGATTGGGGACCGTCAAGGCATGATATTGCACTGGAATTAATCTGGAATGCTGCAAACGAGGATAATCTTACGCCTCAGTTTCTGCTGCAAAATGTTGTTCGTAACCTCGCCTCCCCGGATATGGATGATTATGAGCTGCCCTACGGGAATTACCATCAGAACAGAGAGTATGGCTGCGTTTCTAACCGACATACGATATGTCGGGATAATACTCAATCGGTATTCATAGCCCAGGGTGTCAGAGAGGGTGAGCATCCGGATAACAGCCTAATCTGGTCTCTGCCCGGTAATCCTTATGGTTGTCCCGCGACTCCGCTCTGGGTTGGTGCCGGATCCGTTCCGATAGAACACAATGATCGGTTTGCAAGTCGTCTCTGTGTGTCCGCACTTGCAATAAGGAGCTGGGTCACAGACAGTACTGGAATTAACACATTTAAGCTCCATAACGATGACCAAAACGCTTATTGGGATTGGATGTTTCCTCTTGAGGATTGGGTTTTTAGTAAGGTCACAGAATTTCGATACTCTCCGAGATTTTCATATGACAGACTGGAATCATTCCAGAATTTGATTGCAAGTCAGGTGGCAGATTCAATTGACAACTGGCAGCCTGTAATTCCTGTTACAGATCAATTTGAACTGTATTATCCAGAGGGAAGAATACTCATTTTCTGGGAGCCAGTTGAAGATGATTTTCGCGGCTGGGAGACAGAAGCCATCGGTTACAATGTTTTTAGGAATGAAACACCATTTCGTGAAGGGGCACGCGGTGATTTCATCGGTTTCACCGAAGATCCTGTTTTTACGGATGAGACACCGTTTCCATGTGGAGCGTATTACCGGATTGAAGTTGTGTTTTAGGAGTTAGGACCCTCCGAGAAAATTGTAGTTATACTTAACAGAGATCCAGGACGGAAAAAAATCAATAGTCCGGTGAATGTTTGATTAATCCAAAAGATAATACTAAATTATTAAGCGAGAGATGTGTGTTGCCTCATTAATCCCGGAGATAAATATTGATTGGTTTTCTGTAAATGAGTTTTTTTACTGACTCCTCAAGCATAAAGATTTCTCAATTAGTTTTTCTTCTAATCTCATTGTGCCTTATCCCTGTTGATTTATCAATGGTCACCGAGCTCATATCAAATACAACAAAGTCTGAACAGCTGATTGGATGCACAACGGGAATTGCTTCTGGCGCGGCAACACCAGATGGTCGGCCTCTCTTGTGGAAGACCCGAGATGTGCTGAATGAGAATCAGGAGTATCATTACGTTGATGATGGGCGGATTCCTTTTATTGGATTATGTTACGCCAATGAGAATGGTTTCAGGTATTATGCGGGTGTAAATGCAGCTGGTTTTGCCGTTGAGAATTCAAATTCCTATAACCTGCCTGCAGGAGGCGGCGGGTGGGATGCGTTTGGGAATATGCAGGCGCATGCCCTGGCAACCTGCAGAACAATTGACGATTTTAATCATCTGCTTGATTCAACAAATTCAACCGGGAGATCATTTAACTATAATTATGGTGCGTTTGATGCTTTCGGTGGAGCGGCTATGTTTGAAGCGGCTTGCAGTACATTTGTCAGAATAGATGCTGCAGAAACTCCGGAAGGATTTATCGTACGGTCAAACTACTCTTATTCAGGAGAAGATCTTGATGATAGATTGGTATCCTGGGGTCCAAACAGACATGATCGTGCCCTCGCATTATTCAGACATGCGGTCGAAAACGAGAACCTCACCCCGAAATATATTCTTCAAAAAGTAGTACGAAATGTTGCGGCTGAGGGGATGACAGATTATGAACTACCATATGATAGTTTCCATGAAGATTATCCACATGGAATAATTCCAATAGATGATGCAATTTGTCGTTCCTCTTCTCGATCTGTAATGGTTGCAAAAGGAGTTTTACCCAATGAAAGACCAGATTTGACTACATTATGGGGAATGGTTGGTAATCCGGTTGGCTGCATAGCCTCTCCAATGTGGGTACGTGCAGGTTCTGTACCGGAAGAATTTGATGGTCTTACAGGATCTCAAATTTGCGAGAAATCGAAAATTATTTCAGATTGGGTGATTAATTCTTACAACTTTGATACATGCATTAATTCCTGGAGATTACACAATAACGAAGAAAATGGAATTTGGGATTGGTCATTTGCAATAGAGAACACGATTTTTGAACGAGTTGAATCCTACCTTTACTCCGACCATTTTTCCTTTGACAGGCTTGAAAATTTACAGGTACTTCTTGCGCGACAGGTTCTTGATTCCCTCGAAGATTGGCAACCTCCTTATTATGAAGTGGAAATCTCGGAACCAATATTTTGGGATAGAAATGTTGTCCTTTTCTGGACACCACCTCAAGAATTTGGGCATTTTGAAGGATCAGGGTATCCTTCCGGATATAATGTTTACAGGAGTTCTGTGCCATTTGAAAGCCAGATTGGAGGTGACCTGTTAGAATTTACGACTGAAACGACTTACATGGATTCTGATCCACCTGCAATGTGTGCATTTTACCGGGTTGTTGCTGTTTACTGAGAGTAGCATTTCATATTTTACTAAAGTCGTTTTTCAGTGCAGAGGTGGATTAGTGAGAGTTGCACATCATATTTTGCTCAAATTGTTATTTCAGTGCAGAGGTGGGTTAGTGAGAGTTGCACATCATATTTTGCTCAAATTGTTATTTCAGTGCTTTTGATCACAGCAATTTTTTTATAAATTGTTATTATTCATTTTGAGCTAACTCTTGTGTTTCACTGGGATTTTACATATTTTAATACAGTTTGGCGAAAGCCAACGAAGTTCCGAAGAAAACCAAACAATCGGGATGATTATTAGTACTGCCTTACATCCACATTTCCATGCATTTACACCATCGCATCCTCTACGATGGAGAGGTGACCGACCATGCCTCCAAACTAAACACAGTCTCATCCGGACTGTGATCCCGTAATACATTCCCGGAAATTCTCTCTTTTAACAAGACACAATCCTGCACTGTTCCTTCTGGAGACAGCCCCATGGAATCCCTTGTAGAGAAATTTTCCGGAAACACAATAACTGAAAGGGAGATCTCATGCTGCGGATTAGTAGCCTCTCCCTGCTGCTTTGTATTCTATTGGTGATACCAGTTTTCGCGGAGGAGACTGCATTACCAATGCAAGTAGCGGGAGATGAAAGAAATGCGCCTGTAACTTCAGATCCCTCCTGGAATGGTTATGATGATCAGGAACCTGTTCATCAGCAAATATCCTATCAAGCTGGTCCAAGACGTGACCAGCCAGAGGGTACCTATGCGCTGTTCCAGGATGCTCAGACGTTTGGATGGGTCGATGAATGGCTGTTTAGAAGAATTCAAGACCTCGACTATGTCTGGTATGACAATGCAAATGACCTTCTCGAAGCACCGTTAGGTGACTTCGATGCATTGTGGGTTGAAACAGGTAATCAAAGTGGTCAATTCCGCCAGAACTGGGACAATAACCTCGACAGGTTCGAGGAATATGTCGCAGCTGGTGGGGTGATGTTTATTGAACAGGGGCATAATGAGGGCAATCAAGCAACTCATACTACCCCTGGTGGTCTCGACTATATTTGGAATCCTGAAGAGGGAACCTTGAATGTCGGACCGGAAGATAACTGGTTGGTAGAACAAATGGGTTGGGAAGAAGGTCAACACTTCCCCGGGGGAAACCACACCCATGTTAACTATCCTGTTCAAAACCTTGATAACATTGAAAATAGTGACTATTACCAAGTAATTGTTGTCGGAGACCGCTCTGGTGCTCCTTCAATAGTTCACTATACATATGGTGATGGAAATGTCATTGTTTCCGGTTCCCCTTGTGGGCACCAGTGGCGAAATCACAATGTTGAGGGTCGTTGGGGCTCTTGTGGAGAGATGCTGCTGGAGTGGATGACACTTCTTTCTGATTTTGAACCACCACCTCCCCCCGCAATTGTCGTTGATCCTAACGCAATTGAAGAAACCTTATATACCGGTGAACGTCTTGACGTTCCTGTCACCGTTGGAAACGAAGGTGAAGGTGAGCTGGAGTTCGAGGTTGGTTTCGAAATCACAGGTGAACCCGAACGCGGTCCACGCCGTGACAATCCAGGTGATATCCTCGGTCAATACAATTCCGGTGTAAGTTCTATCGGTGGTATGACATCCACGCTGGACGGACGTATCTGGGGATGTTCCTATAGCCAGAACCGAGTCGTTTCGATGAATATTGAAGACGGTGAAGTTCTTAGCAATTGGGGAGGCCCCGGGAGTCCGCTTTCCATGGTTTGGCAAGGCGAGGAACTCTGGGTTTGCGCATGGTCAGGCAACGTTATAACCCGTTACAACCTTGACGGCCAAAGACTTGGTACGTTCAATATGCCTTTCCGCCAAATCTGCGGTATGGGCTGGGACGGTGCCGGTCTTGTTTTCATGAATTCACTTGATGACAGAAACGTCCATGTGATTAATATTGAGAACCGTCAGCAAGTGGGCTTGATCAACTATCGAGCCGCTGCAGGCAATGCCGATATCTGGGGTATAGAATGGGTGGAACATCACCCCGATGGTCAGCTATGGTGTAACACACGTAACCGCTTCTATCAGGTTGCTGTTAGCGACAACTGGCAATGTCAGGCTGTACAGAACTTCGCAACCAATGGAGACCAGCCTTATGTTGGTCCCGGTCATGATGGTGAGAACATCTGGCATGGAATGTGGGGAAACACCACATGGTACAAACGTGATGATGGTGTAGCTGAAACCCAGTGGCTATCAATTGCGCCCACAGAAGGAGTTGTGGCTCCGGGTGAATCTACGGAATTCTGTGTTATACTTGATGCGGCTGGAATTGCGGTTGGTGATTATTCTGCTGATATAATGGTCTATAGCGATGATCCCGAAAACGAGGAAATCCTTGTTGACCTCGTAATGACCGTTGAAGAAGGTGCTGCGCTTCGAGTAGTCTGGGAAGAAGACTTCGGTTACCCGGCACTCATGGACTGGAACCTGATGTATAATGAATTATTCGCAGGTGGTCCGTATGAATTTAATTTCTGCGCAGTCAACCTTAGTGGTGAGCTCGTAATTATCTCCGATCTGTTAATTGAGAACCAAAACTTCACAATCCCGTTCGAAGATGATATTGAGATTGAGCCAGGTGCTGAAGTTGAATTGACAATCACCTTTGACTCTGAGGAAAGTGGAGTTTACGAAGGTGAATTAGTCATTGTCTGGAATGATCCTGACGAAGAAGACTATGTTGTATCGCTTTGTGCTCAATCATTCGTCGCTCCGGAAATCATCGTTGAACCACAGGCAATCGAGGATGAGCTTTTTGTTGGAGCAATGTCAGAATATGTAGTGGAAGTCTCCAATGCCGGTGAAGCTGATCTTGTATGGGGTTCCTCATGGGAAGTTGTTGGTGAACCTGAAGTTGACCAAGATCAACGCAGTGTCCGCAGGATTCAGGCACAAGCTGGCCCACGACGCGACCCACTCGAAGAAGGGATGATTGATGGAATGCACTTCGCAGTCTTTACCACAAACAGCAATTGGGGTTGGATTGACGAAGGAATGCGTCGTGATCCGTTACTGAACGGAGAGAACTTCGTATCCTTCAGAGGTGCTAACCATCCGGCTGAAGTTGATTTTGAGGAATTTGATGCAATCGCATTCAGCCTTTATAATCAACAATTCATGAACGCCTATAATGCGAACATGGAGAGGTTGACTGAATATGTTGATGGTGGTGGTGGTCTCTATTTCGAAACCGGTAACACACAGGGACATCGTTCCCCGGGTGGTATCACCAATGATATAAACGGTGGTAGTTCGAATGGTCAACTGCTTGTCAGCCCGGATCCCAATCACGATAACTATTCTTACCTTGCAGAAGTGTTCCATGCATCGGAACCGAACTTCTGGAATATTGGTGAGGTTATCGAAGGCAGTTCCTGGCTGCACTCAAGATATTCGCATGGCCAATTCGAGAACGGTGTCAATAATGGCACCCTGGAGTGGTTCCAGCCAATAGCCAGTATGCAGAACCAACCCGATCAATGGGGTGCTGTATCCTATGGTATCGGAGGTGGTACAATTCTAACAGTTGGCCACCCTGTCGGTCACTGCTGGTTCAACTGGGCACGTGATGGTGGTCAGTGGGGCTCAATGGCTGCTGAGATTATGTATTATCTCGCAACTGCAGGTGCTCCTGCCTGGTTCTCTTATGAACCCTCTGAAGGCGTTCTTGGACAGGATGAAACTGATGAGATTACAATCACCATTAATGCTGAAGGTGCAGCAGCAGGCCTGTATGAAGGTGAACTTACAATTCTCTCCAATGATCCTGCAAATCCTGAAGTTGTTGTATCGGTTGTAATGGATATCATCGGTGCACCTGATATTATGGTCGAATGGGACGGCGGTTTCGGATTCCCGGATGTTATCGACTGGAATATGGGTTACGAAGAACTCTTCTCCGGTGGTCCTTATGACGTCGTTGTGAACGTCGCAAACATCGGTTCGGAAGTATTAATCGTGAGTGATTTCGTTTCCAATCACGAATACTTTACCACTGATTTTGAAGCAGAATTTGAACTTCCAGTTGGTGAAGCTGTTGATATGACTTTCACTCTCGATGCAGCTGAACCCGGTGAGGTTGATGCAACAATCACAATTCTTTGTGATGATCCTGATGAGGAAGAAGTTGTAATTAATTTAGTAGCTGTGACAACTGCTCCTCCTTCAATTGCAGTTGATCCAATTGCTATTGAGACTGACCTCTTAACAGGTGAGTCAGAAGAACACATCATTAACGTAGCCAATGAAGGTGAAGCGCCGTTGATTGGTGTGGTTGAACTTGAAACGATTGAGGGAGATCGTGATAACGCAACTCGGTCAGTTCGTAATGTAAATTCCGGACTTGCACCAAACCGCGATCGTGGAGGCGGTCCTGATAACTGGGATTACGAGTGGCGTGATAATATGGATGATGGTCCCGAATTCGAATGGATTGATATCGCTGAGTTTGAAGGAGTGAGAAACTTCAACATGGGTGATGACCAGACAACCGGTCCTTACATGCTCGAATGGGACTTCCCATACTACGATCATACATCAGATCGCGTCTGGGTTTGCTCTGATGGTTGGGTTTCCCCGACATGGGGTGGCTACACGAGGAGCTTCCCGAATTATCCAACGGCTCAATTTGGTGATATGTGGACACACTCAGGCCTTGACTGGCTTGGAGGACAACACCCCTGCAAGTTCTGGACAAATGGAGCCGATCTGGCAATTGTGACCTACGGTCCTAACTATGAAGGTCAGGGCATGTCACATCAGGTTATCATCAATGGTGATGGTAAGATCACCTTCCAGTACGGAGCCGGCTGGCAGAATAACAACCGTTTTGTGCAGCAGTCATTTGTAGGATTTAATGCTGTTGTGGAAGGCCAGCGTGCCGGATTCACGATTGTACCGCGTGGTCAGGGTCCGAATTTCCTTACCAATGGACGCGTAATTGCATTTGGTCCTCCAAGTGCATGGGTAAGTTGGATTTCTATTGATACAGACGAATTCCAACTGAATCAGGATGAAGACATCGATGTAGGAGTGTTACTCAATGCAGATGGTATGAACGGTGGAATGTACGAAGCCGAAATTACCTTCCTGTCAAACGACCCGGCAAATCCGGAAGTCGTTGTCGATGTAGCTCTCGAAATCATCGGTGCTCCCTTCCTCACAGTAGAATGGCCTGAAGAAATTGGATACCCCGACGTTATTGACTGGAACGGTGCTTTTGATCCGGTCTTTGCAGGTGGTCCGCTGAGTATACCAGTTGCACTAACTAATTCGGGTACCGAAATATTAGTGGTTAATGACATATTCTCAGAACACGATTTCTTCGGATCTGATTTCGAAGAAGAATTCGAAATTCCGGTTGGTGAGACGGTTGAAATGAATGTAATATTCGACTGCCCTGTCGATCAACCCGATGAGTATGATGCGGTTATGGTCTTCGTGTGGAATAATCCAAACGAAGAAGATACAGAAGTAGCATGTCATGCTCTTTCTGTCCCACCTCCGATTATGGAAGTTGAACCTCAGGCAATTGAAGAAGAATTGCTTGTTGGTGAGATGATGGAAACCGTAATCGAAATTAGTAATATCGGTGAAGCTGAGCTGCTCTGGGCTTCAGAATGGGTAGTTGTCGGAGAACCTGAAGTAGATGCCCAGAACCGTAGTGTCCGCACCACTGAGGGCAATATCGGACCTCGCCGTGATGATTTCGGTGAAATACTCGGTCAGTATGTATGGAACAACGCACCTGTTAACAGGTACAAGAACTGTGCATACGATATGGACAACGAGTGGATGTGGCTTGGTACCTATAGCCCGAACTGGATTAAAGCTGTTTCTTTCGATGACAACTATGAGAATATCCAGAATGCAGTTAACGACTTCCGTCCTCCTGGCAATCCAATGGATATGGCATGGGTTGGAGGAAGGTTATATGTCATCCCATGGGCTAATAATTTCTTGATGAAATTTGACGCTGAAGGTCGCAATCTTGGCAACTGTGGTACACCCCGGAGAATGTGTGGTGTTGCTGCAAGTGCCGATATGAATTTATTGTTCCTGATGAATGATGGAAACCGCGAAATTCATATCTTTAATATTGGAGATGATGGCAACCTCGCAGGTGGTCAGGTTGGACAGATTAACAACCATCGTCAATTCATGCAAAACCAGGGGTGCCGTAACGTTGAGTGGGTTGACGCTCACCCGGACGGTCAGCTCTGGATTCATACTCCGAACCAACTCTGGAATCTTTCAGTTAATACCGATAACTGGCAGGCAACCGGATTGGTTCAGAGATTGCAGAACTGGGGTGGTAACCAGGAATGGGGCGGTGTTGCCCATGATGGTACCAATCTCTGGCATGGTGGTTATAACCGAAACAACTACATCATTATCGATGATGGTGTGGCTGAAATGAACTGGTTCACTTACGAACCGGTTGAAGGTGCGCTTGGACAGGATGAATCGGATGAAATCTTCGTTATGCTTAATGCAATGGGAGTTGCTGATGGCATGTATGAAGGTGAACTGACGATTTATTCAAATGATCCTGCAAATGCTGAAGTGGTTATTTCAGTAGTTGTTGATGTTATTCCGTCACCTTATCTCACAGTCGAATGGCCTGAGGAAATTGGTTGGCCAGACGTAATCGACTTTAACGATCAATTTGGTCTCGTTTTCACGGGCGGTCCGTATGACATCCCACTATTGATCACGAACACAGGTACAGAAGTACTTGTTGTCAGTGATGCTTTCTGTGAAAATGAAGTATTCACAACAGATTTCGAGGAAGAGTTTGAGCTTCCGGTTGGTGAATCTGTTGAAATGGTTGTCACATTCGATGCACCATTGGATGCACCCGATGAATATGTTGAAGATCTGGTGTTCATCTGGAACCATCCGAATGATGAACCAACCGAAATAGAAATGCATGTTCTTGCAACAAGACCTCCAATTATTGATGTTGATCCGAACGCAATTGAAGAGGAGATCTTTATCGGTTCAATTATTGAGCCTGTAATTACTCTTTCAAATGATGGTGAAGCAGAGCTGATCTGGGAATCCGGATTTGAAACAATCTCCGAACCAGATAGAGATTCAGATCAACGTAGCATTCGCAGTGTTGAAAATCAAGTCGGTCCGTGTCGAGATGAAGTTGATCTTGGTGGAATGCGGTTTGCGGTCCTCCAGGATGGACGTGGATGGAACTGGCTTGATGATACGATGATGGAAAGGGATCCGCTTCTGACACGAAACGGTGAGGATGCGAATTATGTAACATTCCGAAATTGGGATGTTTGGAACAATATTGATTTTGAAGAATTCAACGCAATCGTTTATGCCGGAAGCAGGCAATCCGGAAACTTCCATAATGCTTTCAATCAGAATATTGAACGCTTCATGGAGTACATTGATGGTGGTGGTGGTGTTTACACCGAAACCGCAGATAGAAATGCTCCGATACGCTTACCCGGTGGATTTAATAACGACCAACCCGGAAACTCGAATGGTACACTGGTAGTAAGTCCGGATCCTAACGATGACAATTACAGTTATTTTGCTGAAATCTGTCATGAGAGTCAACCAAACAATTGGAATGAAGGCGAGAGGATCGAAGGTAACTCATGGTTACATTCATCCTATTCACAACAGCAATTCCAGGCTGCGGTTGATCAAGGAACAATTGAGTGGTTCCAAACTATAGCAATTCCGGAGGGTCGTCAAACTGCCGGAGCTATTGCTTATGGTATTGGTAATGGTACTGTCCTTGCTGTTGGACACCCACTTGGTCATTGCTGGACAAACTGGGTACAGGACGGTCAGTGGGGGTCAATCGCTGCTGAGATACTTTATTATCTCGCTACATCAGGTGGAGCAGGATGGTTCACTTATGAACCAGTTGAAGGTGTTGTCGGACCTGGTGACAGCGAAGAAATCTTCACCGTTATTAACGGTATGGAGATGGATGTCGGTATCACAGAAGGTGAGCTGACAATCTTCTCAAACGATCCTGCTGATCCGGAAGTTGTCATTCCTGTAACAGTTGAAGTATTGGGTGCACCGGCAATTCATGCCGTTTGGGATGATGGAATTGGTTATCCCGATGTCATTGACTGGAATGAGGCATATCCGGAAGTATTCGCGGGTGGTCCTTATGAAGTTGTTGTTACAATTCAGAGTGTCGGTACTGAACCGTTGATGGTTGAAGAATTCATCTCTGACGATGAAGCTTTCAGCACCAACTTCGAGCAGGAATTTGAGCTTGAACCTGGTGATGCGCTTGATATGATGTTTATCTTCGACGCAGCGGAACCGGGTGAATATGACGCGACAATGACAATTATCAGTGATGATCCCGATGATGAGGAATACGTTATTGCACTTGCCGCAATCGCGCTTTCTCCTCCGGTCATCTGGGTTGATCCTGGTGAAATTGTTGATGATTTAATGACTGACGAAGAAGCCGAACATGTCATTACGATGGGTAATGATGGTGAGGCTCGACTTCATGGTGAAATCGACCTTGAAATCACAGCTGAACCGGAATTAGACGAGCAGGAACGCTCCGTCAGAAGTATTATGGGTAATCTTGCGCCGAACCGCGACCGTCGTGGTGGTCCGGATAACTGGGATTATGAGTGGCGTGATAATCAGGAAGATGATGGTCCCGAATATGAATGGGTTGATATTTCCCAGTTTGAAGGCGTAAGAAACTTCAATATGGGTGATGACCAGACTACAGGACCATACATGCTCGAATGGGAATTCCCTTATTACGATCATGTTTCAGATCGAGTATGGGTTTGCTCTGACGGTTGGGTTTCCCCGACATGGGGCGGTTATACCAGAAGCTTCCCGAACTATCCGACAGCCCAGTTTGGGGACATGTGGACACACTCAGGCCTCGACTGGCTTGGTGGACAACATCCATGTATGTTCTGGTCAAATGGTGCCGATTTAGCTATTGTCACTTACGGTCCAAACTATGAAGGCCAGGGTATGGCACACCAGGTCATCTTCGATGGCACTGGCATGATCAAATTCCAGTACGGAGCCGGCTGGCAGAACAACAACCGCTTTGTGCAGCAGTCATTTGTTGGATTTAATGCGGTCGTCGAAGGTCAGCGTTCCGGATTCACAGTTTGTCCTCGTGGACAGGGACCACAACACCTCACCAATGGTCGGGCAATTGGCTTTGGACCAGCAGGTGCTTGGGTCACGTGGATAGCAATTGACCAAACCGAATTTGATCTCGGTCAGGATGAAGACATGGACATTGGTGTATTCCTGAATGCTGAAGGATTATACGGCGGTCTTTATGAAGCCGACATAACCTTCTTCTCCAATGATCCAGCTGATCCTGAACTCGTAGTTCCCGTTTCACTGGATGTAACCGGAATTCCGATTATAGAAGCAGTATGGGCACCCGGATTCCCGGATGTCATTAACTGGAACGTCATGTACGATGATCTCTTCTCCGGTGGACCTTATACGGTTCCTGTCACCTTGAATAACGTCGGAACAGATGATCTCATAATAGAGAGCATATTATGTGAAGACGAAGCCTTTACAGCTGATCTTGAGGGTGAACTTGAAATTGGAGCCGGTGGTACTGCGGTTGTCGATTTCATATTCGAGGTTCCTCGCGATGCTCCCGATCTTTATGAAGGAGTGATGGTCATTACCTCAAATGATCCTGATGGTGAACTTGCGGTAAACATGTCTGCAGAATGCACACTGCCGCCAATATTCGTTTGGGATCCCGATGCAATTGAATCAGATCTGTTTACAGATGATCAGGAAGAATTCACCATCGAGATAGGAAATGATGGTGATGCTGATCTGGACTGGACAACAGAAATGGTCCTTATCGAAAACGAGGAACGTGATCGTGCAAGACGCAGCGTTCGGAGTATTGAATCACAGGCTGGTCCTATCCGTGATGATGCCGGTGATCAGTTATTTGCGTTCAACATGCGTCATACCTGGATTGGAGGTTTCGACTGGGATCCTGATGAAAACGTAATGTGGGTCGGTTCTTATTCACCTAACTGGGTTCATGCTTATGCCTATGATGGTGAAGGTGGAATCGAGAACGTATTCGATCGTCAACTTAACCGAAATTCCATGGCTATGGGCTTCCTTGATGGAATTGTCTATACAAATCAATGGTCTGAAAACAGGCTGTATCGGTATAATACAGACGGTCAGGCTATAGGTGGACCGATTGCTGTGGATTGTCAACAGATTATGGATTATGGAACCAGCAAATCCGAAGGTTGGTTGTTTGCATATAGTGGTTCCAACAGGAACATCCATGTATATGATGTTAACAACAACTACCAGAGAGTTGGTATAATTAACGGTGCGCAGGTTTACCAGCAGATGAACAACCAGTGGTCTCGTTCATTGTGCTGGGTTGATGACCATCCCGATGGTCAACTTTGGATGGGTACGAACAACCGTGTCTGGCAGTTCTTCGTTGATACAGAAAACTGGCAGGCTGAACTCGTTCAGAGCTTCCCAACCCAATCAAATCAGGAGTGGCTTGCTATCGGTCACGATGGTGAAAACCTCTGGCGTGCCCAGGATCTAAACCAGCAGACGGTTCGCATATATGACGATGGTATCGAAGAACTTCGCTGGATTGTTTACGATCCGACCGAAGGTGTGATTGAATCTGGTGGAAGTGATGAAGTCTTTGTCACCCTTGATGCAACCGGATTAATTGATGGTGTGTATGAGGCTGAATTGACGTTCTTCACGAACGATCCGGCAAATCCTGTGGTTGTCATCGCAATTACTCTCAACGTAACCGGAGTTGCTCGAGTTGCTGCTGATTTTGAAGCAATCAACTGGAACGAAATCTACGAAGAACTTTACACCGGCGGTGGGTATCCCGTTGATGTAACGATCACAAACGTAGGAACAGACCTGCTGATTGTTGAAGACATCTCATGTGAAAATAACGTGTTTACAGCCGATCCCGCCGACTTTGAACTTGAAATTGGTGGTGAGATGGTTGTAACGTTCACATTGTTCGCAGAAGATGATGGTGCGCATGACGGAGTTATGCTCGTTACATCCAACGATCCCGATTCTCCTCTGGAAATACCGGTTTCGGGTGAAACTGCTGCGCCACCAATTCTGGAAGTCGATCCATTGGAAATTGCTGATGAATTGATGGAAGGTGATGTAGAAGAATACCCTGTTAACATCTCTAACGTTGGTGATTCGGATCTTCGCTGGTGGACAGATCATGAAGTTACCGGTGAACCGGAACTTGATCAGAACGGACGTTCGGTTCGCAGAGTTGAAGATGGACAGCAGGTTGGACCTCGTCGTGATGATCCACCTGAATCCGCTTATGCTCTGTTCCAGGAAATTAATCCCTGGGGTGGTGATATCGAGGGTCTGGTATTCCGACCGATTGAAGGATTAATGTATGATCGTTATCGTCGCGCGGACTTTGCCAATATCGAGCTTGGTGATTACGATGTTGTATGGGTTTGTCACAGTGAACATGACGATGGCTTTAATCAAGCGTGGAATGCAAACCGCGAACGCTTTGAAGAGTTCGTAGACGACGGTGGTGCATATTATGCCGGCACCGGAACAAACCGGTATAATGTTACCCCGATTCATCCCGGAGGTCTTCGTTATACAAATGCAGGAAGCAGTAATGGTCGTGTCCAGGTTCAGGGACAGGATCCAAATGCTGACAACTACAACTATCTTGCTGAATTGATGGACTGGCAGGTGAATACTCAATTACGAGGTAGTTCACTGTTCCACGTTCACTATCTGCAGGATCACGTTAACAACATTGAGAATAGCGACTGGCAACAGGTTATAGTCAGTTGTGAATCACACAATACACCTGGTATAATTGCTTATGCCTATGGTGGTGGATTCTGTGTTGTCGCTGGTACAACTGACGGTCACCAGCACCGCAACTGGGCACAGGCACCTAACTGGGGTTCTGCAGGTGAAGAGTTAATTTATTATCTCGATTACCTCGCAAACACAATGACCTGGTTGAGCTATGAGCCAACAGAAGGTGTACTTGGACCGGATGCAGATGAAGATATCATCGTGACAATCAATACTGAAGGATTATTCGGAGGTCTGTATGAAGCCGAATTGTACATTTTCAGTAATGATCCAATCGAAGTAGATGATGTACCAGATGCAACAGTAATGATCTCAATCGAAGTTACAGGTCAGGGTCGGATTATGGTCGAACCGGGTGGTCCTGATTTAGCCCAGATTGATTTCGGTATTGTATATGTGGATTATCCTGAAACAATTGAGGCAACACTATCCAATGTTGGAACAGATCTACTCGTTGTTGATGGATTTGAAACTGATAACGATGCATTCTATATTTCAGATGATGTTGAATTCCCAATTGAGCTTGAACCGGAAGAATTTGCTCCACTACCAATAGTCTTCGATCCAATCGAAGATGGTGAAGGTCAGGAAGGAACGATTCTTATGATCACAAACGACCTTGGATGGGAAGAAGGATATCCTGTCACTGTCGGAGGTGACGGATTAATTGCCCCGGTCATCTTTGTCGAGCCTGATGGAATAAATGAGGTTGTAGGTGAAGAGGCTGAACAGCTTATCCTGAACGTTGCTAATGAAGGTGGAAGTCAGTTAGACTTTGTAACTGAATTCGCAGAGGTCGAAAACGAACGCGACGAAGTTGTTGGCAGATGCGTTCGTGGCGTGGAGGATGGTCTTGCACCAACCCGTGATCGTCGTGGTGGTCCCGATAACTGGGATTACGAGTGGCGTGACAACCTCGAAGATGATGGACCCGAATATGAATGGGTCGATATCAGACAGTTCGATGGTGTCAGAAACTTCAACATGGGAGATGACCAGACAACAGGTCCTTACATGCTCGAATGGGAATTCCCATATTATGATCATGCTTCTGATCGCGTTTGGGTCTGTTCTGATGGCTGGGTTTCACCGACTTGGGGTGGATACACGAGGAGCTTCCCGAACTATCCGACAGCCCAGTTTGGTGATATGTGGACGCACTCAGGTCTTGACTGGCTTGGCGGCAACCACCCGTGCATGTTCTGGACAAATGGACAGGATCTCGCGATTGTGACCTACGGTCCGAACTATGAAGGTCAGGGCATGGCGCATCAGGTTATCATCAATGGTGATGGCATGATCACCTTCCAATACGGTGACGGATGGCAGAACAATAACCGATTCCTGCAGCAATCATTTGTAGGATTCAATGCTGTTGTAGAGGGTCAGCGTTCCGGATTCACAATTGTACCTCGTGGTCAAGGTCCAAATCTCCTGACTAATGGTCGCGCAATTGGTTTCGGACCATCAGGTGCATGGTTAAGCTGGTTTGTTCATGAACCGGCTGAAGGTTCACTTGCACCTGACGAAGACATGGATATTGAAGTAACGCTTAATCCCGAAGGACTCGAGGAAGGTGTTTATCAAGGTGTCCTGTCATTCCTGAGTAATGATCCGGAAACACCGGTTTTTGATGTTCCTGTAACTATGAGCGTTGGTGTCGAACCACCTGGAATGCTCATGGAGATGGATGACATGGCTGTTGAAATGAACGTCGCTGATGATGCTCACACCGAAGTCTTCATGATCGGTGCAGCAGAAGGTGAAGATCGTATCGATCTCGAATTTGACATTATAATCGAAGGTGGAGATTGGTTGACTGTCGATCCGGATGCAGGCACGCTTGCTGCGGGTGAAGAAGTCGAAATAGCGGTTACAATCGATCCGGCAGGTATGGAACCGGATAACGAATACAACGCAGCAATGTGTATTCTGTCGAACGATCCCGAACATCGTGAAACAATCGTCAATGTAATCCTGACGACAATGCCTGACATTCGACCAATATTACTTGAACTCGGTCAGAATTGGAATATGATCTCGATCAATGTTGATCCTGAGCAGTTCTATGCTGACGATGAAGATCGTGGTCCGGATGTGATCGCAATGTTTGAGGGATTGAGAGTTGACGAAGATAACCATCGGATAATTCTCCTCAAGAACGAAGATGGATTATTCTGGACTCCCGCCTGGGGCTTCTGCAACATTCCATATTGGGATGTGCTGGAAGGTTATCAGGTCAACATGATGGAGGCTGCGGATTATGAAATTGAAGGTGCTCCAGTACCACCTGATACCCCAATTCCACTCGAGCCTCTATGGAACATCGTTGCTTATTTGCCGCAGTATGATCTCGATGCAAGTGCACCGGACTTCTATGTCCTTTCATCTATTATAGAAGATGTCTTCCTTGCAAAGGATAACGATGGTCGATTCCTGTCACCACGATTCAATTTCTCAAATATGGATCCGTGGACTGAGGGACAGGCATACCAGGTTAAGAACCAGAGTGATGAAGAGATTTTCCTGATCTATCCTCCTGAACAGGAAGAAGCCGCATTTGCCGGATCAGGATCTGATTTGGAAGGTCACTGGATTGCACCTGTCTCATCAAGTGAGAATATGAGTGTCCTGGTAACCTCAGTTTCAGGTGTTGAGTTAGGTAAAGGCGACCAAATCGCTGCTTATAATTCTAAAGGTGTTGTCATCGGAATCGGCAATGTCTCAGACGACCGTGCAGGTCTTGCCGTCTGGGGTGATGACGAATCAACCGTATCTGTCGAAGGTGCACTCAATGGTGAAGAATTCACTCTGACCCTTTGGGATGCAGATCGTCAGGTAGAAGTTGGTCTTGATGTCTCGACAGTTCTCGAAGGAATGGGACTTGTTTATGAGACCAATGCATTTACCGCACTGGATCTCAATATCAAGCCGGTAATTCCCGATAATTATTACCTGACCCAGAACTTCCCGAATCCGTTTAACAGTACTACACGGATTGCTTATGGTATGCCGGAAGCCGGACAGGTTTCAGTAGTCGTATTTGACCTTACGGGTCGAAAAGTGACCGAACTTGTCAACGGTGAAGTAAATGCCGGTGTCCATACACTTGTCTGGGATGCGAACACTGCACCTGCAGGAATCTACTTAGTGCAGATGGAAACAACCAGCGGATTCAAGTCGATTCGCAAGGTTATGTTAGTCAAATAAACAGGAAGCTTGGAGGTTCTTTATTACCTTTAAGCCAATCGAAAGCCCCTCGGTTTCCGCAGACCGGGGGGCTTTTTTTTTCTCCCTTTTTACGTTCAGAAATTTCTGTAATAACCAGGTTTAGATGTAATTTCGCGTTGAGGCTGATCCCCGATGGAGTCGAGGACAAGTTTATCTAGCCCTTTAAGTTGCTAAGATAAGAGGGCTCAATAAATTGGCTCCTACGCGAAATTAAACAATTACTTCATGAATACGAAATTGTTTTAAAGCAACAGTATAGTCTGTGTGTGTGTATCGTCAATTTCCTTTCTGGGATATGTATTTTCATCCGTTTCGACAAAACAACATGCGAGTCAAACCCAGAAGTAGGCCTCGACTTTGTGAAATTATCTCGTATCTCCTTTCATGGCAAGAAGTTTGTGATAGAGCTCACAAATCAAATATAGAAAAAAAGTATTTTGTATTACATATATACTTGATTATTAAATATAGATGTGCTATATTTGAATATAGAGAAGGCTGAAGAATATCTTGCATTGCTTTCTCGGGGTTAGTCAAACTTCTTTTTCTTTTTGCCTTTAACTAATCGTAGCAGATAAAGGCAAAATTTCAGGTCTCAACTCTCTTCACACCCCACGTTATTTCAAAACAGTTCCGTAACAAAAAAACTTTAGGAGTTTCCCAACCAGATTTTGGGAAAACCAGATTTGTAACTAATGGCTGATTTAAAAATCAGTATTCTTAATTAATTAAGGGAGAACTAATGCTGCAGATTAGTAAACTTTCTCTGTTGCTCTGTCTGTTGTTGGTGTTTCCGGTCTTTGCGGAGAAGTCGGCGCCACCTGATGGAGTATCAGGAACAAATGCACTTGAGTCTTCAGTAACGAAGACAGGTGAGGCTCGAAATATTGAGCCTGGTGGTGATCGATGGCAGAATCCGGATAGAGATCAACCGGCGATAGTGGTTGAACCGAATGCCATCGAGCTCGAATTATATACAGGTGACATGACCGAAGCTCCGATAACAATTGGAAACGAAGGAGATGAAGCCCTCGATTTCGCTGTTGGATTTGAAATCGTAGGTGAACCGGAGCGCGGACCACGCCGTGATGAGCCCGGTGAAGTCCTCGGTCAATATAACTCTGGTATCAGTTCCATTGGTGGAATGACCTCAACACTGGATGGTCGGATTTGGGGTTGTTCTTACAGTCAGAACCGCATCGTCTCTATGAATGTTGAAGATGGTGAGGTTCTTAGCAATTTTGGTGGACCCGGTAGTCCACTCTCAATTGTCTGGCAGGGAGAAGAACTCTGGGTTTGCCAATGGTCAGGAAATGTCATTACCCGTTACAACCTTGACGGTCAGGCTTTGGGAACTTTCAACATGGGTTTCCGCCAGATTTGTGGTATGGGATGGGACGGTGACGCTAACGT
The DNA here is from genome assembly GCA_964387885.1 of uncultured bacterium. Lineage (GTDB taxonomy): Bacteria > Electryoneota > AABM5-125-24 > Hatepunaeales > Hatepunaeaceae > JABGPL01. The sequence continues at coordinate 37,555 of CAYLYZ010000033.1, forward strand.
TTACATGAACTCACTTGATGATCGTAATGTTCACGTAATTCAGATTGACAATCGTCAGCAAGTTGGATTAATCAACTTCCGTGCTGCTGCTGGTAATGCCGACATTTGGGGTATAGAGTGGGTAGAGCATCACCCCGATGGTCAGCTCTGGTGTAATACGCGTAACCGTATGTATCAAGTGGCAGTTGATGACGACTGGCAGTGCCAGGCTGTGCAGAATTTCGCCACCAATGGTGACCAACCCTATGTTGGTCCCGGTCATGATGGCGAGAACATCTGGCACGGAATGTGGGGAAACACCACATGGTACAAACGCGATGATGGTGTTGCTGAGGTTCGCTGGATTGCAGTGGATCCTACAGAAGGTCAGGTTGATCCGGACGCAGAAATGGACGTTTTTGTTCTCCTGAATGCGAATGGTATTGCGGTCGGTGAATATGCTGCTGAGGTAATGATAGCCAGCAATGATCCTGAAAATGGTGAAGTTGTTGTCGATGTTGCAATGACAGTTGTAGGAGCTCCCAGCATTCGTGTTGAATGGGAAGAAGATTTCGGTTTCCCGGATGTTATGGATTGGAACCTCCTTCACCCGGAAATTTTTGCTGGTGGTCCTTACGAATTTGATTTTGTCGTTGGGAATGCTGGTTCCGAGTTACTGATTATTTCGGATCTGTTCATTGAAAACGCGAATTTCACAATTCCGTTTGAGGACGATATTGAAATTGAACCAGGTGCTGAAGTTGGATTAACAGCCACCTTTGATTCGGACGAAAGCGGTGAATACAATGGTGAATTGGTAATCACCTGGAACGATCCGGATGAAGAGGACTTCATAGTTGCTCTTCAAGCGCAGTCATTTTCTGCTCCTATAATTATTGTTGATCCACAAGCAATCGAGGAGGAACTCCTCGTTGGTGCTCAATTGGAATCTGCAATAATGATCGCCAACGAAGGCGAGGCAGATCTGAACTGGGCTGCAGGATGGGAAGTTATTGGTGAACCTGAAGTTGATCTCGGTCAACGCACTGTTCGTCGGACAAGTGGACAGGTTGGTCCGCGTCGCGATCCCCTTGATGAAGGGATGATCGACGGAATGCGTTTTGCTGTTTTCACAACCAACAGCGTTTGGGGTTGGCTCGACCAGGGAATGCGTCAAGATCCATTGTTGAACAATGAGAACTTCGTTTCCTATAGAGGAGCAAACCACCCAGCTGAAGTTGATTTTGAAGAATATGACGCAATTGCGTTTAGTCTTTATAACCAACAGTTCATGAACGCATACAATGCGAACATGGAAAGGCTGACAGAGTATGTCGATGGTGGTGGCGGTCTCTATTTCGAGACCGGCAACACACAGGGACACCGTTCACCTGGTGGTATCACCAATGATGTGAATGGTGGCAGCTCGAATGGGCAACTCCTTGTAAGTCCGGATCCCAATCATGACAACTATTCATACCTCGCAGAGGTATTTCATGCTTCGGAACCAAACTTCTGGAATATAGGTGAGATTATTGAGGGCAGCTCATGGTTGCATTCGAGATATTCTCATGCTCAATTCGAGAATGGTGTTGAGAACGGAACTCTCGAATGGTTCCAGGCAATTGCCAGTTTACAGAATCAGCCCGAACAATGGGGAGCTGTTGCTTATGGTATTGGTGGCGGTACTGTTCTGACAGTGGGACACCCTGTTGGTCATTGCTGGTTCAACTGGGCACGTGATGGTGGTCAGTGGGGTTCAATGGCTGCTGAGATACTCTATTATCTCGCAACTGCCGGTGCCCCGGCATGGTTTGCCTATGAACCCACTGAGGGTATGCTCGCACAAGACGAGGATACTGAAATCTTTGTACTCATCAATGCTGAAGGTCTCGTTGGTGGAGTGTATGAAGGTGAATTGACAATTGAATCAAACGATCCTGCAAATCCTGAGATAATTGTCAGTGTAGCCATCGATGTTATCGGTGCTCCCGATATACTGGTTGAATGGGAAGAAGATGATGGATTCCCGGATGCTCTCGACTGGAACATGGCTTATGATGAGCTGTTTGCCGACGGTCCATATGATATCATAGTTGAACTCTCGAACGTTGGTTCAGATCCTCTGACGATTGAGGATGTAGTCTCTGATAATGGGAATTTCACAACTGCTTTTGAAGGAGCTTTTGAAATTCCAGTTGGAGAGACTGTCGAAACGGCTGTCACATTTAACTCAGAAGAACCCGGTGAATATGCCGGAGTTATCACAATATTCTGTGATGATCCCGATGAAGCTGAGTTAGCCTTTAATATGGCTGCTGTAAGTTCCTCACCTCCTTCCATATTTGTTGAACCAAATGCCATTGAGGCAGCGTTACTTACAGGTGAGATTGAAGAGCACATTGTTAATGTCGCCAATGAGGGTGAAGCTGTTCTAAATGGAACAATAGAGTTAGAGGTTATTGATAACGAACGGGATGTTGCTTCACGAAGTGTCCGTTCGACCTCAACAGAACGCACTTTGAACCGTGACCGTCGTGGTGAGCCGGATCAGGGTGATGTAGAGTGGCGTGATAACGACGAAGGTGACGGTCCTGAATATGAATGGATCGACATTTCAGAGATCGGTCAAAGATTACAGCCCGGTGATGACTGGAATAGTGGACCTTTGGCATTTGGATTTGAGTTCCCGTGGTACGGACAGGTTTACAACTCTGTAAATGCCTGCTCAAACGGTTGGGTTTCTCTGAATCCAAATGATCGTCAAGGCACAATTAACCTTCCACAATGCCCGAACGGTGGAGCTCCAAATCCAGCATTCTGTGTCCTTAACTACGATCTCAATCCGAGTCGTGGTGGTGAGATGAGATTCTGGACTAATGAGAACGATATGGCTGTGGTCAGTTACATTCGTACACCTAACTACAGTAACAACAATATAACAACAACATTCCAGGTTATTTTCTATGAATCGGGACTTGTCAAGTACCAGTATGATGAGTTGAACGGTCATAATGGTAATCAGGCAAATGTTGGCTATGAAGCGCCAAACGGACAAATTGGAGCCAGCATCAGTTACCGTGTAGGTGATTATCTCATGGCAGGTCGTGCAATCGGTATTGGAACTGCAGATGCATTCTCCAATTGGATTACTATCGACCAGGATGCTTTCTCGCTTGAACAGGATGAAGATTTTGATTTGATGGTCACACTTAATGCCGATGGCATGAACGGTGGTAATTACAGTGCCGAAATCATAATATCTTCAAACGATCCGGACGATCCTGAAGTGGTCGTTGATGTTGCACTGGAAGTCACAGGCGCTCCTTTCCTTGGATTAGAATGGGGTGGCGGATTTGATGAGGGTGTGATGGATTGGAACGAAGAGTTTGGTCTTGTCTTCACAGGTGGACCTTACGAATTTGTTTATGAGATCACAAACACAGGAACAGAGTTGCTGATCATCAGTGACATTTTCTGTGAAAACGAAGTCTTCATGACCGATTTCGAGGATGACATTGAAGTCGAGATTGGGGAAACAATACAAAGAACGATTACATTTGACGCACCAGTAGATGCGCCGGGTGATTATAATGAGGTAGTAGTATTTGTATGGAACCATCCGGATGGTGCAGATTCGGAAGTTCCCTTACACTGCCTTGCACAACTCCCGCCGAGTATTGTTGTAGATCCGAACGCTATTGAAGAAGAGATGTTTGTCGGTTCATCCCTTGAACCGGTAATAATGCTCGGAAATGATGGTGATGCAGATCTTATCTGGAATGCAGAAGCAGAAGTTGTTGGTGAACCTGAAGAGGATGATCTAAATCGAAGTGTTCGCGGAATAAACCGGAATGCCGGTCCGCGTCGCGATGATTTTGGTGACCTTCTCGGTCAGTATGTATGGAATAATGCACCCGTAAACAGGTACAAGAACTGTGCATACGATATGGACAACGAGTTGATGTGGTTGGGTACTTACAGCCCCAACTGGATATCTGCAATTTCCTTCAACGACGATTATGATGAGTTTGCCGTTGAAGTTGATGCCTTCAATCCTGCTGGAAATCCAATGGATATGGGCTGGATCAATGGAATACTATATGTAATTCCATGGGCAAATAACTTCCTACTCAAAATCGACGCCGAAGGTAATAACCTCGGTAATTGCCCCACACCAAGGAGAATGTGCGGTGTCGCTGCAAGCCACGATATGGAACTCCTGATGTTAATGGACGATGGTCCTCGGGAAATTCATATTTTCGAAATAGGTGATGATGGCAACCTCGCAGGTAATGAAATTGCGGTGATAAGAAACCACCGTCAATTTATGAATAACCAATGGTGCCGCAATGTTGAATGGGTAGATGCTCATCCTGACGGTCAGCTTTGGATTCATTCTCCAAATGCATTATGGCAAATCCACGTTGATGATGACTGGCAAGCCACAGGTATGGTTCAGAACCTCCAGAACTGGGGTGGTAACCAGGAATGGGGCGGTGTTGCCCATGATGGTACCAACATCTGGCATGGTGGCTACAACAGAAATAACTACATCATTATCGATGATGCCACAGCCGAAATGAACTGGTTCGCTTTTGAACCTGAAGCAGGTGTAGTTGGAGCCGGTGATGAAGGTGAAATATTTGTCTACATCAATGGTATTGGGATGATTGAAGGTATGTATGAAGCAGAGCTTACAATTTTCTCAAATGATCCTGCTAATCCTGAAGTGGTTGTGGGAGTTACAATTGAAGCAATTGGTGCTCCGGCAATATTTGTCGAATGGGAAGAAGACTATGGATATCCCGATGTTCTCGATTGGAACGAGGCATACATAGAGATCTTCCATGGCGGCCCATATTCGGTACCGGTTACCATTATGAACGTTGGTACGGAAATTCTTCTTATTGAAGATTTCATTTCCGACAACGATTACTTCAGCGCTGATTTCGAACAGGAATTTGAAATTGAAATTGGTGAAGAAGTTGTTGTTGACTTTGTCTTTAATGCCGATGAACCTGGTAACTACGATGCTGTAATGACAATCATTTCCGATGATCCCGACGATCAGGAAGTGGATATTGAGATGCATGCTTTGGCTCAGAATCCCCCGATCATCTGGGTTGAACCGGATGCAATTGAAGATGATCTGGTTACAGGTGAGATGTCTGAACACATCATTACTATGGGTAATGATGGTGAAGCAAACCTGCGTGGTGAGATTGACATCGAAATCATTGCAGAGCCTGAAGTAGATGAAATCGGACGCACCGTTCGCTCAGTAAATGAGCAGGTCGGACCTCGTCGTGATGAAGTTGATCTTGGCGGAATGATGTTCGCTCTCCTGCAGGACACTCGCGGATGGAATTGGCTTGATGAAACGATGATTGATCGTGATCCACTGTTAGCACGTAATGGTGAAGACGCAAACGTCGTCTCATTCCGCAACGGTGATGCCTGGAATGATATCGATTTCGAAGAATATGACGCTATTATTTATGCGGGTAGTCGTCAATCTGGAAACTTTAACAACGCCTTTAATGCAAACATTGAAAGATTAATGGATTACATTGATGGTGGTGGCGGTGTTTATACTGAAACTGCAGACATGAACGCCCCGATACGTCTTCCTGGTGGATTTAACAACGATGCACGAGGAAATTCTAACGGAACATTAGTTGTCAGCCCGGATCCAAATGCTGATAACTATAGCCTCTTTGCCGAAATCTGCCATGAAAGTCAGCCTAACAACTGGGAAGAAGGTGAGCGGATTGAAGGTAATTCCTGGTTGCATTCATCTTATAATCAGGGTCAGTTCCAGGCTGCACTTGATGAAGGTGATATTGAGTGGTTCCAGACTATCGCTGTTCCTGAAGGTAGCCAAACAGCAGGTGCAATTGCTTATGGTATCGGTTCCGGTACGGTTCTGGCAGTTGGACATCCATTAGGACACTGCTGGACGAACTGGGTACAAGACGGTCAATGGGGTTCAATTGGTTCAGAAATCCTTTATTATCTTGTGTTAGCAGGTGGTCCGGCATGGATTACAATAGATATTGCCGAGTTTGATCTAGCCCAGGATAACGATATGGATATCGGTGTACTGTTAAATGCCGAAGGACTTTATGGTGGCGTTTACGAAGCCGACTTAATTTTCACATCTAACGATCCCGGTAATCCTGAAGTAATTGTTACTGTGGTTCTTGATGTTACCGGAGTTCCGGTTCTCGAACCTGAATGGGATCCTGGATTCCCGGAAGTTGTCGACTGGAATGAGGCATATATTGATGTCTTCTCCGGCGGTCCGTATATGGTTCCGATTGACATGAACAATGCCGGTACTGATCTACTCATCATCGAAGATGTAATTTCCGATCATGACTATTTCATGCCACAGTTTGAAGATGTTGTCGAAATCGAAGCTGGTGAATCTGCAGTGCTTGAAGTAATATTCAATGCTCCGGCAGACGATCCGGGTAACTACGATGCAATTCTTACGTTTATTTCGAACACACCTGATGGTGAGCTTGATGTAGATATGCATGCCGAATGCTCACTGCCTCCCATTTTCGTATGGGAACCCGACGCAATTGAAGACGACTTGTTGACTGATGAGACAAGTGAGTTTACCATTACAATTGCCAACGATGGAGATGCCCTACTACGCTGGTATACTGAAATCGAAAGATTTGAACCAGGAGACGAGCGTGATGCTCAATCCCGTAATGTCCGCAGTGTTGATTCAAATGTTGGACCGCTACGCGATGATCCGGGTGATTTAATCGCCGAATTCAACGTGCCGAATGGTGGTGGTAACCAGTATAACTCAGGATTGGCATGGGATAGTGATAACGAATGGATGTGGATTACTCAATGGAGTAACCCATGGAGAGTCGTTGCTATCGATCCGAATGATGATTTCGCTTCACCAGCTGCATTCAATGCCCCCGGTGGCTGTATGAATGCCGATTACTATAACGGTACGATATACATCGTCAACTGGGCAAGCCGCTGGCTGTTCAGGTTTAACGCTGAAGGTCAGAACCTTGGTAACCTGAATACACCAATCCAACCGACAGCAATGTCGATTAATCAGGAAGAAGGTTGGTTGATGTTGATGGATGCTGGTGGTAACCGTGACATCATTATCTATGATCTCGAGAACGACATGCAGGTGATAGGCAGAATCAATACCTATCGCAACATGCTTCAGAATAACTGGTCACGTTCCTTCAAATGGATTCAGGAACATCCCGATGGTCAGTTATGGATGAATACACGCCATAATGGAAACGTTGCATGGCAGATTGCTGTCGATGAAGACAACTTTGAATGTATTGAAGTTGTCCAGTCCTTCCAGACCTTCGCTGGTAATCCTCAGGAATGGGATGGTATAGGTCATGACGGTGAGAACCTCTGGGCGACCTCTTATGGTGCTGCTCAATGCCGTATTTTCGATGATGGTATGGCAGAACTTCGCTGGATAACCTATGATCCACAAGAAGGTACAGTAGAACCGGACAACGAAGATGACATCTTTGTAATCCTTGATGCTACCGGTCTAATCGGTGGTGTTTATGAAGCTGACCTGACATTCTTTACCAACGATCCGGCAAATCCGGAAGTTACCATCAACATTATGCTTGATGTAACAGGTGTACCTCGAGTCGAACCCGAATGGGGTCCTGGTTATCCTGATGTAGTCGATTGGAACGAAGCATATCCGGAACTATACACCGGTGGTGGCTATCCTATTGAGGTAGCAGTAATGAATGTCGGTACTGACCTTCTCATCGTGGAAGATATTTTCTGTGAGAATGGTGAGTTTACGGCCGAACCGGCAGAATTTGAAGTAGAAGCCGGTGAAGAACAGATCGTAACATTCACATTGTTCGGTGAAGATGACGGTGATCATGACGGAGTCATGGTTATTATGTCAAATGATCCGGATGAAGTGCATGAAATTCCACTTCGCGGTGAGACATTACCTCCTCCAGGAATCGAAGTTGATCCGCTGGAAATCATGACGGAACTGATGGAAGGTGATGTTGAAGAACACGTTATCAACGTGACCAACATCGGTCAATCCGAGCTTCATTACTGGGTTGACGCAGAAGTAATTGCTGAACCTGAACGAGACGCACCTGGACGACAGATGCGCAGCGTATCTGGTAATATTGGACCTCGTCGTGATCCCCTCGAAGAGGGTATGTTAGACGGAATGATGTTTGCAGTTTTCGAAACCAACAGTTCCTGGGGTTGGGTCAGTGATGGTATGATGCGTGATCCGTTATTAAACCAGGACAATTTCCACTTCTATAGGGGTGCAAACGACCCGGCAGAAGTAGATTTCGAAGAGTACGATGCTATCGCATTCAACCTTTACAATCAGCAGTTCATGAATGCATATAATGCAAACATGGAGAGGCTGACCGAGTATGTTGATGGTGGTGGTGGTCTCTATTATGAGACAGGTAATACACAGGGACATCGTTCACCTGGTGGAATTACAAATGATTCCAACGGTGGTAGTTCGAACGGTACATTCCTTGTCAGTCCTGATCCTAACCATGAAAACTATTCATACTTAGCAGAGGTATTTAACGCTTCTGAGCCAGATTTCTGGCAGATTGGTGAGCGTATCGAAGGTAGCTCCTGGCTGCACTCGAAATATACTCACGGACAATTTGAGAATGGTGTTGAAAATGGCACCCTCTCCTGGTTCCAGCCAATCGCGAGTCTCGAAAATCAACCCGAACAATGGGGTTGTGTTGCTTATGGTATCGGTGGCGGTACAGTCCTGACCGTTGGTCACCCTTCAGGTCACTGCTGGGCAAACTGGGCACGTGACGGTGGACAATGGGGATCAATGGCTTCTGAGATCTTGTACTACCTTGGTACTGCTGGTGGTCCGGGATGGCTGACTTTTGATCCTGATGAAGGATTTATCGATCCTGATGGTGATGAAGACATCATAGTCATACTCAATACTGAAGGATTATTCGGTGGTCTGTATGAAGCTGAAATGTACATCTTCAGTAATGATCCTGTTGAGGTAGATGATGTACCTGATGTAATTGTTTCCATTTCCATGGAAGTTACAGGACAGGGTCGGATTGAAGTTAATCCTGGTGGTCCGGAATTGGAACCGGTAGATTTCGGTATTGTTTATATCGACTATCCTGAGACATTCGTTACGATGTTGAATAATGTCGGAACCGATGTACTCACAGTAGAGGGCTTTGAGACAGATAACGATGCGTTCTACGTATCAGAAGATGTCGAATTCCCGATTGATGTTCCGACTGAAGAATCTTTCGATCTGCCACTCGTCTTTGCTCCGGCAGAGGATGCGGAAGGACAGGAAGGAACAATTCTTCTCATTACGAACGATGCCGGTTGGGAAGAAGGTTACCCGGTATCCGTTGGTGGTGATGGACTTGTCAGACCTGAGTTCTTTATTGAACCAGATGAAATTGACATTGCCATGGCACCCGACGAAATCGAAGAAACTGTACTTACGGTTTCAAACGAGGGTGGAAGCCCCTTGAGCATCGACTCATTCTTCGATGTCATATCTGAACCTGAACCAGAAAGGGATAATCGTGGACGTTCAGTTCGTCGTATAACTTCAGGACCAGTTGCAGAACTATCCAATTACGAAGCCAATGTGGACTTGACTCCACCGGCATCTGTAGTTGATAATGCACCCGAAGTTGTTGATTATGAACAACACGACCTCGGTCCGGTAAGAGATGAACCAAACGAATTGGCTATTCTATTAATAAAGGGAGACGGTGATCAGTATGGTTGGTTTGACCGTAACTCCTGGTTAGAAGTATTTGAAGATCAGGATCCTGCACCAGACAGGGTGAATATCAGTCAAATTGGTGATATTGACCTTTCTGATTATGATTTAGTAGCCTCCGGTGAAGATCAGACAGCACAATTCTTCCAGTCATTCATGCAGAATCGTGAACAGTTGGAGGAATACGTAGATGGAGGCGGTCTGCTATCAATGTTCTGTGGTAGTAACAGCTTCCAGGCCATCCAGTTGTTCTCCAATGAAGGTGATGTAGCAGTTGCAGCTGGTCCTCATGGCGATTGGGGTGATGTCAATGCTGATTTCGTAAATGATGATGGAGATGGACTCATTGAAGGTATCGAGGAAGATTTCCCGATCCTAACACCATTTGAGTACTTCCGTGACGATCAGGGAAGTGCTGATCGTGTGCGTATCCGCATGCGTGGTAACTCATTGAATTACGCCATTGTTCAGCAAGCTGCACTACCTGAAGATGCTGTCTGGTATTATCGACCGGAACAACAGCAAAACACCGCGATTATTGCAGATTGGCCTTATGGTCGAGGATATGTTCTGTTCACAGGAATCACTGGAACGCTGTTCTACGAACAAAACTGGCTGTGGTCAAGTATGATGGAGTGTGTTAATCTGACCCGTTGGGCCGATGCAGCTGCAAGTGCTCGCTGGTTTGCATGGGAACCCCAGGATGGTACTCTCCAGCCGGATGAGGACATGGATATCATCTGCACAATCAATACAACTGATTTGATTGAGGGTATCTATCAGGGCGTTCTCGGATTTGAGACAAACGATCCTGAGAACAACCTCTTTGAGGTCGATGTAACGGTAGCTATCGGTGTAGAACCTCCGGTAATGATTACCGACGTTGAAGCCTATGCATTCGAACTCGACGTAGAAGACGATCCAGCTTCTGAGTCTTTCATGATTGGAGCTGAAGAAGGTGAAGATCGTGTGAACCTTGATTTCAGTATCGAATTTAGTGAAGGTGAATGGGCATCTGTCGATCCGGCAGAAGGTTCAATTGAGCCCGGTGCAGATGTTGAGGTAACACTAACGGTCGATCCTGCAGGACTCGATCATGGTACAGAATACGTTACGACGATGACGATTAACTCTAACGATCCGGATAATAATGAGGTTTCAGTTAATGTAACTCTCACCACTGCACCTGATATCAGGATTATTACTCTTGATCTGGGTCAGAATTGGAACATGATTTCGATTAATGTAGATCCTGAACAGTTCTATGCCGATGACGAAGATCGTGGTCCAGATGTGGTTGAGATGTTTGAAGGTCTGCGTAATGATGAAGGTGATCACCGCGTTATTCTTCTGAAGAACGAAGATGGTCTGTTTTATGCCCCGGCATGGGGATTCAACAACATTCCATTCTGGAACCTGACAGAAGGTTATCAAGTAAATTTAGTTGAGGCAATAGAGTATGATATTGAAGGTGCTCCAATAGCTGCTGATGCTGATATTCCACTTGAACCTCTGTGGAACCTCGTTGCATACTTCCCAACTTACGATCTTGATGCCAGCTCACCCGATTTTTATGTCCTCGCAGACATTATTGATCTTGTGTTCCTTGCTAAAGATAATAACGGTCGATTCATGTCGCCTCGATTCAATTTCTCGAATATGGCTCCATGGACAGAAGGGCAGGGTTATCAGGTTAAGATCCAGGGTGAGGATGATGTGATGTTCAATTATCCTCCTGCACAGGAAGAAGTTGCATTCGCACATCGCGAGTCTGATTCTGAAAAACACTGGATCGCTCCTGCACCAACTGGTGATAACATGAGTGTTCTTATTACATCAATTTCTGGCATTGAAGTGCGTGATGGCGATCAAATTGTCGCACACAATTCCAGAGGTATTGTGATTGGAGCAGGTAATGTAATTGATGGTCGAGCCGGAATGGCAGTTTGGGGTGATGATGAATCATCCGAAGCAGTTGAAGGCGCTATTACGGGTGAAGCGTTTACGCTTACAATCTGGGATGCAGACCGTCAGGCAGAAGTTAGTCTTGAAGTAGCAGTTATTCATGAGGGAACCGGGCTTGTATACGGAACTGATGCATTTACAGCATTGGATGTAAACGTACAGTCTGTCATTCCCGAAGAATACTACTTAGCACAAAACTATCCAAATCCATTTAACAGTACAACCCGGATTGCATTCGGTTTACCGGAAGCAGCGCAGATTTCAGTCAGTCTTTATGACATTTCGGGTCGACTGGTTACCGAACTTGTTAATGGCACTGTAAACGCTGGTAATCACACATTGGTGTGGGATGCCAATGCTGCACCTGCCGGTATATATATGGTTCGGATGGAAGCGGATAACGGATTTAAGTCAATTCGTAAAGTCATGCTGGTCAAGTAATCCGCAGCTTGAAGGTTTTCTTTCACCTTCAGACCAGCCAAACAGCCCCCTGGTTCTCCGCAAAAGACCAGGGGGCATTCGTTTTTGGAATCATACATGCCGTGTTATAGAATGTTGGAACGCATCTCTCATATTTGTCAGCTTCTATAGACCCTGGCTAACCAGATTTTTCGGTCATGGGATATACAGGCAGGACAGGTATTCCTGCTTGTTATAACACTGCTTAGAAGTAATTTCGCATAGGGGCTGATCCCCGATCTGGTCGAGGACAAGTTTATCAAGCCCTCTTTGGTCTAAAAGTTTTGAAAGATGGGGAGATATCAAAATACAACCAACCTTTTCATTGGTTGAAACTGTGATGCTAAAATTGAGTTGGCTTTCTAAAAGACGAATATAGCGTTTCTTGTAAGTAAAGCAAAGTGTTTGTATGGCCCGGGCTATTTATTGCCCGGGTATCATTATTCGTAAGAGGTTAATAAACATTGATACTAAAAGTGTTTAAGATTTACTTTGTAAAGATACATGGGCAACAAGTAGCCCATGTCACACGATCCAAAACGCATGTATTTCAAGAAATGTTTGATATATCCAGATGTCGTATCTTAAAATGAGAAATCCACACAAAAAAACTGCTGGATTTCCAAGGTCTATCGGATTAATCCAGCAGTTAAAATGCCGTGAGTGGAGATTCTAAATGATTATTCTTCTTCCGGGACTACCTCTTGATCTTCAATTAGTGGGATCGCTTTCTGATCCTCAATTTGCTGAAGATAGTTGTCTCTTTCCTGAATCAGGTTCTCTAAATTATCTTTTAGCTTGTTACCATCTTCAACTAATTGCACTCTTTTTTCAATTCTATCAGCAAGCGAAGGAACGAGGTCAACTTTCAACAATATAACCAACTCTTTCTGAATTGTATTGACTGACTCATATCCGAAAAGATATCTCAAACCGAAAAACCACCAGGGTAAGTCTTTCAGAAATGGAACTCCTTCACGTGTTTCACTCTCGTCATTGGAATATAATCCGCCAATAATGGTTTCCTCACCGTCGAGGAGTAATAAATCGGTTTTTGCCTTTGATTTTTTTATCTCCATCCCGAGTTCACTACTCACCGCTGAACTCTTTTCCGCGTCAAGAGCAACGTGAATGAATGATACTGAATCAACAGTAATAACCTGAGGTGTTACAGTAATGATTGAACCGGTTGAAAAGAACTGGGTGACTGTGTTTCCTGCAAAGTCTTGAACGGTAACTGTAAAATCGCTGCCGATCTGAATCTCACCTTCTTTTCCTGACATGACTGTAATTTGGGGGCTTGCAATAACTTCGCCTAATTGATTGTTATCAAGTGTCTTGAAGATGGCAGTAACATCTCCAAAATCAAGCTGATCGAAGAAATCAAAGTTCAGCCATCCAGTTTTATTATTTGCTGAAGATTGATCGAGCCCTCTTCGGTACACAGTTTCAAGTTTTGGTTCACCGGATATTGGATCGAGACTAACTTCTTCCCTTTGATCAAAAATGCCCCAACTCATACCTAATTCACGGAGTTGATTGCGATTCGCCTCGAAAAATACAGTTGAAATAACAACTTCACGCGCCTCGAAATACCGGATTGCTGACAGTTTTTTATCATCGACACTAACGTTCAACGGTTTGGTTATGAGTATATGATCACCATATTCTTCGTACTGAAGTCCGTTCTGAGTGAGTACCATTTCGAGAGCTTCAAACCAATACAGGTTATTTACATCAACTCCTATATTTCCATCTAGCAAAACAGGATTAACAATGATTTTATTGAGGTGACGTTTTGCAAGGTTGCTGAATTCGTCAATAGCATCGTTGAAAGAAAGAGATCCACGCATAGAGATATATTCATCCGGTTGTGCGGTTATCTTCCTTATCCTCTGACCCATTGTGACCTGCCCCAAACTTGTATCAGCAATGGTGAAGATCAACACCAGCGTCAGTATTATTATTCTTCGATTAAAAATGTACATTTTTCTGGTTCATCCGACTAACGCGTACTTAGCTTCGTGAATGGCCATGATTTTGAGCT
>CAYLYZ010000034.1:0-51785 GCA_964387885.1 uncultured bacterium
ATTATTAATTACTCGGCGAATCAATTTCAACAGCTGAAGTATTTGCCCTGCGAATTGCTTCTTAACGAAAACCGGGCGTCAACAAGTAGAACAGCTCTTGCCTGAACAACCCGAGCAAGCCGGATTCGTACCGGATAAACTCATTTTGCTTGTTTCTTCACCACCATTGGAATTCTTAGTTGCAAATCCACCGATCAATGAAACAAAACGCTCAAGCTCGTTAGATTTGCATCTCGGGCACTCAATTCCAGCTGACTGCCAATCAAAAGAGGTTAGTTTTTCAAATTTCTCACTACAACTTTTGCAGATAAATTCATATATCGGCATAAAAACCTTAGGATTATCCTTTAAAAACCAAATTGCCTTATCCTTTAAGGCAAATTTGTATTTAAAAGTACATTTGTTTTCATTGAAAAGCAACTCGGTTTACTGTTGTAGGAGAATTACGTATATGTTTATGGTTTGTTAGAGCATTTTTCAGGCAGCAAACCTGAACTGAAAACTGCTAAAACCAGAGATGTGAATGAATAATGAAAAGAAAGAAATTTTCAAATACTGTGAATATATTCACAGATATTGTGAAATTTGTTCATAGTTTGATTGAAAGCTGTAGCAGATTGTGTCCTGATGGGGAATTTTCAATGCTTAGCGATGCTGGTGGTAAAGTGGAGAAGAAATCTATCTGTGCGGCAATGTAAGTTATCGCTGTTGACAATCCAAATCCCCAGGACAATTTATAATACAGGTTATACTCATCATATTCCGATTGAATTTGATTGACATCGTTCTCTCTCAGGTAATCATCACGTTCATCAGCCGTCTTGGCAATTGACCAGACAAAACACATAACCGAAAGTGCTTCAATGCTACCAAATACCAGACCTTTCTTTCGTCCTTCACTTAAATGACCCCAACCGGGAAAACTGAACGATTTAAGAATTGTGGATCTATCTCGCATAACTGGTACATAGACTTTGAGAGTATCCGGATTATTTATTGTGTTTTCAGAGAACACCGGACCAGCCTCAACAATGATGGATGTCCTGACAGAAGCAGCCTTCTCTTGAATAGGAGAGAAAATTTCCCATACTGGCGGCGGTAGGTCAGATGATTTCTTTCTTAAGCCGGGATCAATATCAAGAGCTCTCTCAAAAGCGGAAATGGCAGAGATATCTCGACCTTGCATGGCATCGCTGCATCCCACTGTAAAATATAACATCGCACGGGTTGAGTCTGACAGGTCGGGTAATTTCAGAGAAGAACTAACAATTTTCTCCACCTTATCGAAATCCCCTATCAGGTAGGCATTCCAAGCATCTTCAACAGGTTCGCTCCTTAAAGGAATTACGGAAAGAAATAATAAGAGAACGAGAAATATCGCTTTCATTTTATAACTGTTATACGGTCAATAATTCTGTTCGTGTATCTGTCAAATTCAATAACATAAAAGTACAATCCGGCGGGGACTGGTTCCGTATCCCAGATCCAAGAGCTACTTCGTTCCGACAGGTCTCTACTCTCGATAATATGTCCATTCAAATCGATAATTCTCAACATTTTTGCTTTCATCGGAAACCTGAATTTAACACGCCCATTAGTCGGATTGGGTGATGCTGAGACCAAGGTCGGTGTTCGGGGCACTTCTTCTTCTTCCGAAACGGATAATTCAGAACTGAGTCTCTCAACGTTATTAATGAAGATCTCATTACCTCGTCGTGCATCACTTATCCCACCAATAGCGTAAATGTGCTCATTTAGTTCGATCATTGCAAAGTCTGTGCGTGGATCGAGCATATCAGGAAGCCTTTCCCAGCTGGACTCTCTTCCATTAAAAATAAAAAGATCGACACTCGTTAAAGGTCTCATTCGGTGGTGCTGCCCGACACCTCCTGCAATAACAACCCTATCTCCAAGAGCAACTCCACTAAAATGACCACGTGGGTTTAGCATCCGGGAGACAGCTTGCCAACCTTCTCGTCTGAGTACTTCTAAAGAGTTTACAACTCCAAAATCAATTCCACCGATAGCGAGTAAAAAATCCCCATCTACCAGCAAGAAATTTGAGCGGCCAAAATTCATCGAGTACTCAGCTTCTGACCATTCCTGGTTTCTCAGGTTGAATTCATACCCGGAATTGTTTGCCCCAATACCCTGTTCCATCAGGCGACCGCCCATCACGAGGATTCTTCCATTTGAAACTACCGAACTCATCCCAAACAAAGGCACTGGCAAATCTGGTCCGCTAATTATCCCATTACCGGGTTTATATTTGAATAGACGATTTGATATTCGAAGATTGGGTCCAAAACCTCCAAAGATATATATCGTGTCGTTGGCAACAACAGCGTTATGATAACGTAATGGCATCGGGAGACTCGGACCACTTTCCCACACATCTGTATCCGGATTATAAATCTCAGTACTATTAAGTACCAATCCGCGATGTGTAAGTCCTCCCAGAACATAAATGCGTCCCTCGTAACTCACTGCTGCATGCCCTGCGCGAGGTGTTTGCAGAGGAGCAACACGTTCCCATTCCAATTGAGCCTGAAGGTCAGGTACAATTAAGAGCAGGAACAGAGTTAATATTTTTACAGCTAAACGCATTTACGATTTAAATCCCTAATCAAGTAAACATGAACGTTTCAAGGTACTTCCAATTTTGTTACTTTGCAACCATTGTGCCACTCTTCAAATCAATCTTGAAGGCGTAGCTTTTACCAGAATTGACATTAATCGAATCCTGCCAATCTGATATACCGGGATGATTCACACGAAGTCGATGCCTCCCCGGATTTATCCAGATGGGATCTTTTCGCGGTAAAAGCCCTATTGAGTCACTATCGATCCAAAGGTAACCCCAGGGAATCGCAGAAACCTCTATTCGACAATATTCAGACATGAGGTCTATCTCCAACGTATCGATCCTTCCTGATACAATGTTAACCGATTTTGTAAATTGTGGAAAACTCTTGTTGATCAGATTAATATTATGCTTCCCCGGTGACAGTTCAATCCTACCAATTGGGGTAATTCCAATTTCCTCATCGTCCACCTTAACACGAGCCCATGGGCGAACAACCAGTGCAATGTAACCGTTTTGAACAATTTTATTGATCGGATCAACCGGTATTACACCTTCCGGGTTCATCTCTTCTTTCGAAACTGATCCCAAATCATCCCCATTAATGCCCCGCGTAATCATTTCTTCATCCGGGAGTACAATTTCTTCAGAATCCGCCTTCACGACCAGATCATCAGTATCCTTTGAATCATTTACTAAATCGGTTTCAGTTCCTTCTTGAAGGATTTCATTTTCTACGGGGATTTCTCTTCTTAAAATCCAGGGAAGGGATACCAATACCAAACCTGTGATTGCTACCAAAATATATAACAGGTAAGAAGAACGGAAACTCTTATATGACGATTGCCTGGTAGTTTCTTTTTGAGTTATTTCAAGATTGAAGGAAAGAGCTTCCCCACCAATCAAGATATTAAGAGCTTCTTTAGCTGATTGCGGGCGTTCAATCTCTGTTCGGCTTAATAGAGCATCTACCAGTCTCGCCAGATCTTCATTGATGCTCTTCCGTCCGGTTAGAATGGGTGGTTTGTTTTGTCTCACCAGCCCAAGGCTTATCATCGGATCCGAGGATTGATATGGATTTGATCCTGTTAGTGCTTCTAAAAGGATTATACCAACACTGTAGAGATCACTCGCCGGTGTAGCTGGTGCTGCATCGAGTAGTTCAGGCGCCATATAAGCTGGTGAACCAAGTACTGTGCCATGCTCTGTCATCTTTGACCTCCCACTGAAACCAGCCAGAGAGAAATCTGCGAGCCTAACATGCCCATCAGCACCAAGAAGTATGTTATCTGGTTTTAAGTCGCGATGCACCATGCCTGCATCATGCACCGCTTTAAGACCGGTGAGAATTTCTTTTGCTATCTTATGCAGATCATTCTGCTGCAGTGGCCCATCCATCAATCGATCTGCAAGCGTTCCTCCCTCGACCCATTCCAATGCCATAAATGGGATAGCGTCAACTTTTCCAAATTCTAAGACCTTTACAACATTCGGATGATCGATACTCGCAATGGTTTGGCCTTCACGCTCAAATCGTTCAACGAGCTCATCATCCTGTGCCCACTGCGGATGAATGACTTTCAGAAGAACTTTAAGGTCTTTATCGATTTTTTTTGCAGGATAGGCTGTTGCTACCTGCCCGATGTGAATCGGTGACTCAATGTCAAATCGGTCTTCGAGGGACACAGTATCAGACTCTCAATATATTGATCGTTAGTCCTTGTACGTTCCCAGGGCTTCCTTTTCCTTCTCCATTTCTTCGATTCTGATCTCAGACCACATAATTGCCTCATCTGCCCATGTTTTTGCTTCATCTGCCTTGTCCCGGGCTAGATTTATCTCCCGAACCCGTGCCAGATCCATCGCTTCCACAAAGGCAGCCTGTGCTTTTCTGTACTCTTTTTCAGCCCAAAACTCAGCATTTAGTTTATCCGCTTTTTTCAGGGCTTTCTCTGCTCGTTTTAAATCCCATCGGGCAGACCAGTCGCATCCGCTGAATGCAATAAAGAAGGTAAAAACTAAAAGGAAGATGTATCCGTTCTTTAAAGGAATGTATCTGTTTTTCATTGTGTCCTCGGCACCATTAATACTACGAATGCCTGTTTTCAAATTCGTTAATCACTGCTTCTATCGTATGCAATTCTCGGATCGACAACCGAGTAGAGGATATCTGCAACCAAGATTCCAAGCAACGTAAGAAAAGCTACTATTGTTAACTCACCCATTATAACTGGATAATCACGAGCCAAAATTGCTTCGAAAACAAGCTTTCCCATACCTGGAATTGAGAAAATCGTTTCGATTATAATCGATCCTCCAATTGTAGCAGGTAATATCTGTGCAAGAAGTGTTATAATCGGAATAAGAGAATTCCGAAGGGCATGTTTGAAAATAACAACATTTTCAGAAAGCCCTTTTGCTCTGGCGGTGGTTATGTAATCCTGTCTGATAACCTCAAGCATCGCAGTTCGCATGTATCTCGAAAGCACCGCAAGTGAACCGTATGTCATACAAAATACAGGTAGTACAAGGTGCCAGGCTGTATCCCAGAAACGCGCCCAAAAGGACAGCTTCTCCGCGCCTATCGACGCCAATCCGAAAACGGGAAATATATCAAAGAAATCTCCACCCCCCAGGAAAACAATCAACATGGTTCCTACCCAAAAGGAAGGCAGCGAATAGAGGATAAACAGCAGGAGTGTACCAAATGAGTCGACTCGGGAATATTGGTGACTGGCTGAATAAATGCCAATCGGGATAGAAATCAAATAAGCCAGGAAAAGAGACGTCAGAGCAAGTCTCAAAGATACGGGAATCCTTTCGAGAATTACATCCCACACCGGTCGTTTAAATTTTATTGAATCACCAAGGTCGAGAGTTACAATCCGCTTCAGCCAGAGGTAATATTGTACATGCAGAGGTTTGTCCAATCCGTAGAGTTCTCGGGTTTTCTGGATAGCATCCTCCGTTACGCCTTCGATCATTCCCTCACCTGCTCTCGCTTTCATGGCGGCCGGATCTCCAGGTGCAAGATGAATGATTGAAAATGCTACAATCGTGATCCCAAACAAAGTCGGAATCATGAATAAAATTCGTTTAAGGATGTATGTTGCCATTACCCAACCGGTTATTTTCTGTTAAAACGGTGCCGTTAAAAAATTCCTTAATCTAACAATATACGGTTTTCTGGACAAAAACCTACCTTCTTTCGAGTGCAAGGCACAATGCTGTTGTCAATTTTAATACGTCCTGGTTCCCTCGGCGAACATCAGCAGCGAGTTTTAAGCCGATATTATAGAATAATCTATACCCGAAATCGGGATTAATTTCAGAAAGATCCCGTACTTGAGAATCGGTGATTACTCCAAGCTCCACATCACTAAGAGCAACGACTGTTGCAGATCTTTCTTTGTTACCGAGCAAACTCATTTCACCGAAAAAGACATCATCTGAATCGCTAAGCTGGATAAGACTTTTATTTCGCTGGTCTGACCCTTCCATGTTATGTAGAGTTAAGCTTTTACTGATTGAAATGATCCCGGATATTAAAACAAATACTTCATTTCCGATCTCACCTTCAGAGATGATTATTTTGTCTTTCGAATATCTACGATTACTCATAACATCAGCAACTAACCTAATCTGATCTTCCTGCATATATCGGAACAAACTGAACCTTGTCAATTGTTCATATCCAATAGAACGTGCCAAAATTAGCCTCCACTCCTTTGGATAATAACAGCCTTATCGCGCTTGTCTATGATTGCATCCGGTGTTGGATTTAATCTAGTTCGAGGCCATGTAGACTCTGAAGATCCCATACCGGCTTCTTCAAACTTACGTTGAATAAACTCATCGAGAGCTGAATGATCGGCTGATAAAACATCCATCGCCTCAAGGGGTGTTTCCTCTCTAATCAGTCCAATCAGTATAGAGCCTTTTTCATAAAAAAACTCAGTTAACTCTCTAAAAGTTTTCCCGGTGTATTTGTTTGGGATGTCAACACCATTAAGGATATTTTCACCCTCTATTGACAACATCTCTCGCACCATCTGAGAGACACCTGTCGTGATAGTATTAGTCGCTAACAGGAATCCGGAATATTCATCTGAAACGAGAATTTCATCTGCATTTACTCTTTGCAGAAAGACTCGATTTTCACGTTTCATAATATGCGCCATCAATCGAGCTTCCGGATGCAGTGCTTTGACCGTAATGGTTGCGAGGATGGTTTTCTCATCCATTTTGCCCGGATCAATAAGAGCTTCATCGGGTAATATTATCACCCTTTTTGCATCTAATACTCCGGCTCGCTTGAGTACCTCCTCGTGTGTCCAATTCCCGCGAACATATTTCAGATTAAGTTCGGGATAATGTTCTAATATCCCATCTGCTTCGGTTGGTGCAATTTCGGCGATGAACGCCACAAGTGGAGGTGTTTGCTCATGCAAACCAACGATTGATTTGAAAGTCTGCCTTGCAATATACCCCGCACCACAAACGATTATGTGACCCTTGTATTTTATTTTTTGCAATCCCTTTCCTTCCTTTATTTTCTCGGCTACGAAAATTGAGGACACAGTCGCAGTGAAGGTCGATATTAATATAACACCGGATAGAATTAATCCCGAGGCTATCAACTTTCCAGCTGAAGTCTGGGGAACCATATCTCCATACCCTACGGTGGTTATTGTCACAAGTACCCACCAGACTGAAGAAAAGAAGTTTCTAAATGACTCCTGTCCTTCCTCGATGAACATAATAAGAGCACCACCGCCAATTAAGGTTATGCTCAACACCAATCCGACTTTGGGGAGGTTTGTGTTCAGGAGCATTTTAAAGAAAACACCGATCGAAATCAATGTCTCTTTAAAAATTTCTCTTTTTTGAGATAAAGCCATTTAATTCAAATAAGCTGTGACTACCTGCGTGAGTTAACAATCGCCCCCAATCCAAGCAAAATAAGGATTGCAGGCCAGAATGGTATAGGAAGACAGAACCAATCCAGACTGTTACCGAGCCAGATGCCACCGATTACAATCAATAATATCCCCAATAATACTTCATTACGGGATCTTGAATTTCCGGTTTTTGTTGAGCCTTCAGGTTGAGGTTTATTTTTTCCTTTGATTTCCTCAAGCTCTTGTGAAATGCCATCCACACGTGCTTCAAGTTTACTCAATCGTTCTTCTTCATTGATCATGATTCACCTCGTTTAAGGTATATTTTATCCAATGACGTAATTATCTTTTTTAGTTGCACCTACCCGACTTTTTCTTCCGATTTATCAGCTCAGAGGCAAGAGCCAGATAGTCCCGAGCTCCCTGAGAACTTGCGGCGAAGTTCATCACAGGCTGACCAAAGCTTGGTGCTTCCGCCAGTCGGACATTTCGTTTAATGATTGTCTCAAACATGTGAGCGGGAAAGAATTTGCGCAACTCTTCTTTAACCTGGTTTGCCAGATTCAACCGGTGGTCAAACATAGTCAGAACAACACCTTCCATTTTCAAGCCAGTATTCAGTCTCTTCTGAACGGTACGTACTGTTTGAAGCAGTTGAGTAAGGCCCTCTAAGGCAAAATATTCCGCTTGCATTGGGACCAAAAATGCATCCGCTGAAGTTAATCCGTTGACAGTTAAAAGCCCTAACGAAGGGGGACAATCGATTACGATGAAGTCGAATCTGTCCCGAATATCATCAATGCGCCTGCGCAGAACACTCTCACGTTCTTCAGCATCAATTAATTCTATCTCTGCTCCAACGAGTCTAATGTGGGATGGGAGAACCGATAAATATGGAAATTCCGTTTCGTGTAAAATGTCATCGGCTGTGACAATTCCCAATAGAAGCTCGTAGATACAAGATTCGTCATCCGAAACTCGAATACCAAGTGAGGAACTTGAATTTGCCTGAGGATCAAGATCCACTAAAAGCGTTGACTGTTCGGCCAATCCAAGAGCTGCTGACAGATTAACAGCAGTCGTAGTTTTCCCGACTCCACCCTTCTGGTTTGCAATAACTATTGTATGTGACACTAAATCTTTATCTAAACTCTTAATTATTATTTGATGGGAGAATAATTGATGGAATTACGACAACTTATCTCAGCATCAGCAACCAATTCTACCTCCGACCACCATAATGCGGAAGCCTCAATATTACTCTCCTCGATACACATCGCCATTTTTTTGACGACCGTTATGCGCAACAATCCCGGTGCAATAATAAACATAAAAATCACAACCATTGCAACTGCTAAAAAAAATGAAATCCATCGTCTGGATAGTTTGCCATTTAATCTGATTGTTTTACCAGTTTCTGAATTCTTCATGGCAAATCAGGTTAAATTCCCGCTGTAATCTTTGGGAAAATAATGTAAAACGAAATATATGCCATAACAAGAGTTAGTATAAGGTTGAATGACTGCCCGAAAACGTAAAGTATCAAAGGCTTACCACCTTTAAAGTAACTTTTCAGTTCACGGAAATTAGTTGCAAGGCCAATACTGACAAATGCGAGACAAAATAACCATCCCCTTAGTGTTTTCGATAAGCCGCGAATAACTCCGTTGTCAACGATTGCATAGCCTACATCCGAACCTAACGCGCCATAAATTATAGAGAAAATTATTGAAGCTGAAATGAATCCCAAAACAAATTTTGGGAACCGATACCATATTTCCCATGCACCAACCCTCTCCCCATCTTTTTTGTCCACCTTCATGCACCAGTAAAGAGCAACAAAGAAGGCAATCACACCAATTAGAACAT
This sequence comes from uncultured bacterium, assembly GCA_964387885.1. Taxonomy (GTDB): domain Bacteria; phylum Electryoneota; class AABM5-125-24; order Hatepunaeales; family Hatepunaeaceae; genus JABGPL01. The sequence goes on from CAYLYZ010000034.1 coordinate 9,355, forward strand.
TCTGAATCATTTTAATCGTGGCTGCAACATAGAGCGCCTTTTCACCGAGGAATGCTCCCGCTGCTGCCACAGCACCCGTTGCATCGATTGTTCCACCCATCCAAGCTCCACCGAGCACTTGTGGAATTCCTACCGCCTTGATGAATATCGGCATAACGATCATCATTACCGATGTAAATACCAGCGACAAGCCAACTGCAAGAGTTAGTTCTTCTTTTTTGGCCTTACATGCGGCTGCTGTAGCAATCGCAGCAGATACACCACAGACAGACATATCCGCGGAGATGGTAATATTGAGGGTTTTAGATGGTATTTTAACAATCTTCTGTCCAAACCAATATGTTGTAACCAGAACTATCGGTGTTACAATCCACGCCACGAAAATTCCGGGGATACCAATCAGGATAATCTTGCTAAAGAGGATTTCAGCTCCCAGAAGTACCAACCCCGTTTTGATAAAATACTCAACCTGAACTGCAGGCAGAACCCATTTTGGAGTTCCGATCGTATTGCTGATTATTAAACCAAATAAAATTGCCCAGGCAGCATATCCAATCCCAAGTTCTTTCATTGTCGACTGTTGAGATGCAAGAAACGCTAAGATACTTACACCAAAAACAAAGATGAATCCAACACAAAACCTGTAAAAGGAATGTCCCATGAATGTTCTACCAATCCCGAAGAAGACGGATAGGATCAGACATAAAGTAAGTAGATGGTATGGCAGGTTATAGGGTGCAGTTTTTGTTTTTTTTCGTGCATTGGAGGTTTTCCAATGCGCCTCCCTCCATGTCGAAATGTCATTTTTTGCATTGGAGTTGAAAGATTCATTTTCGTATTTACTCAGAGCTGCGTTTTTCTGGGAGGCTCGGGCAATGGCTAATGCTTCACGTTCACTGGCAAGGGCATTCTTATACTTATCTTTTGCTTTTTGATTTCGCATATCTGCAGCTTGTTCAGACAGGAAAAAGGAGGCAAAAGGATTATATGTCCATTTGTGAGGTTTATCAATCCACCTGGAGATTACCTTAGAGAAACTTCTATTTGTTCCCTTTATCTTCTTTTTACTGTCAGACGCCTGATACCATTCAATTGTTTTGAAAGGGGCTTTTTGCGCTTCAGACCTAAGTATAGAATTTGCTTTATCAATATTTTCCCTCATACGTTCCGGCGGTGAGGGTAAGAATATTATCATGCCAATGGCAAGTATGAAGAAACCCGACCAGATCGCCCAATAGTCCTCGAGTTTCCAAAGATCTGACCAACTCGAAGACGTTTTGTCTTTCACAATCTCAGAGATTACTCTATCTCCTGACTTTTTTTTAGACCTTTAAAGCAGAATTCCCCCGACTATCCATATCAAAGGGACATGAGGGGGGAATATGAAACTGTTTGGAATGCCTTGCTATATTCAAGGGGATTAACCCATGAAATTCGTTTTTCTATTAACGTACCCCAGCCCAAATGGGGAAAACACTTACTTTCCATCCCAATCCACCAAAATTGGCATTTTCCCCGGATGTAGGGATAAAGGAAGTATAATAGAGTGAAGTTTCCAATAAAAAGTTCTTACCGGACCAATACGATAAATCGAGGCCACCGCGAGCAACATACGCTTCCTTTGAATCAGTAACTCCAATGATCTCTCGATCTAACACATCTTTTATCTCTGCCTGACGCCAGGCATATCCGCCAGAGACCTTAAGACTCAACTTTAACCAATCCCAAAACTCGGGAGCATTAAAAATGAGGCTTACTGTAGAAATAGAAGTCTGTTTTCTTTCTATTTTCACCTGACGTCGGACTGTATAGCCTTGTTGCTCATATCGGACAGGATATTCAAAATTAGTCTTATCATGGATGGTGCTGAGTGACACCTCAGCAAAGATCATATCCATCGGCATATAGCGATATGCAATACCAATCTCAGGCGATGTAACATTTCTTTCATCAGATCCGCTTCTATCGACATAAAAAGAATCAATATTGCTACCGTTACGCTCATAATAAATCGTTGAGTAAAAAAATCCCACGTCTTCTCCATCAAGAGTCTGGTAGCCAACGAATGGGATAAAAAGATGTCGTGCTTGTTTGGGACTTGTAATCTCACTTTTTGCATCAGCGTCTTCAACTGCATTGACACAAGTAGCAAACGAGAACATAAAGATCAGTAACAGAAATGCAAACATGGTTCTCACTGGGAGCTTCCTTTTTCAGAAAAATAAATAATGGAAACATTGAAGGTGAATGACTGCCTGAAATTGATAGCTCGAATTCCAGACTATCGTATAAGATAATAAAAGAACTCACAATCAGCAACTCTTTGTGAGCGAAAGGAAAACTCCTGCAGGATTTTACTTCACAGCTTTAATATACAACTTAAATAACGTAATAATAACAATTACCATCACTTTCCGCTTTATATTTAACTCTAATAATGTTTCACAATACTGCATGAATCAGGATGGCTGAGGCATTGCCTTGATTATATAACATGCCTCAGCCAACCAGACACAAAATCATCATCGTAAAATGATGCTATTCGAAATCTAACCTAATTTGTAACTTTGGAGTTCTTTCAGATATAAAGCTCTTTCAAATGCAGCAGGATTTGGAACTGCTTTTTGACTCATTGAACCAATCATCTCATCAACAGATACATATTCTCTACTGGTCATCCAGTCATTAAGATCTTTTATTAAAGTCTTCAAATATCCGGTTCCATTCTTGAGTAATGCACTGGCGACCATTACAACATTTGCTCCTGCCATTAAGTATTTAATTGCATCTTCTGCAGTATGAACACCAGTAGTTGCACCAATCGAAGTATCAATCCTTCCATGAAGGATGGCTATCCAGCGCAACGCCAGCCTTAAATCATTTGAATTACTAAGGACAATATTCGGTTTTACTTCCAATTCTAAGATGTTATAATCTGGTTGATAAAACCTGTTAAAAAGAGCAAATCCATTTGCACCAGCTTTTTTGAATTCATTAATGACATAGGGCAATGAAGTAAAAAACGGGCTAAGCTTAATTACAATAGGAATGGAGATTCCTTGCCTGATATCACGAATAATTTCAGAATATATTCCAATCAGTGTAGTATCATCTAACTCAGGATCAGTAGGAACATAATAAAGATTTAATTCTAAAGCATCTGCACCTGCATCCTGAATCAACTTTGCATACTCCAACCATCCACCGGTTGAGACACCATTAAGACTGCCAATTACCGGAATCTGTATGGCACTCTTTACTTTCCTGATATGGTTGAGATATTCTTCTCCACCAAAAAAATAATCGCCAACATCCGGAAAATATGATAGTGACTCTGAGAAGCTTTCACTTCCCTGTACCGTGTGATAGTGTAATTGCAAAGCCTCATCTGTAATCTGTTCTTCAAATAGAGAGTGCAAAACAATCGCCCCGGCTCCCGAATCCTCCATTTCCCGAATATTGTCAACCGATTTCATCAGTGGTGACGAGGACGGAACGATAGGATTCTTCAGCTTTAAACCAAGGTAATTTGTAGATAAATCCATTTCTCCTCCTTGTTTTATATCGTGTTTTTTTTACCTGATTTATCTGTGCTACGACTTATAAAGTTGAATTGTTTTAAAATATAGGTGTATTACAATTAGAAATGCAAAATTATTAACGCTAATGGGAATTATTACTGATTAATAGAGAAAAAAAGGGCATGATTTTCATCATGCCCTTAGACAATTTCGTGATTTGAGGTTGGATCCTACAAGCCTCTTTGGATCGCCATTCCCAGCTTAAATATGGGCAGGTAAATTGTGACAATAATTGTCACAACAACAGCACCGATAGCTACGATCATCATAGGCTCGATCAGCGATGTTAAACGCTCAACGATTGCATCAACCTGTTTCGCGTAGAAATATGCGGCTTTGTCAAGCAATCTGTCCATTTCACCAGTCTCTTCACCGGTTGCGATAAGCTGGATTAAGGTCGGAGGAAATACATCCGTCTTTTTAAGTGCGACTGAAATTGCAAATCCATCCTTCACGAGCATTTTTGTCGTTTCCAGAGCTTTTACAGCCACACGGTTCTGAACAACCCTTTGCACCAGTGTCAGACTTTCAATTACTGGAACACCACTACCAAGAAGAATACCGAAGGTCTTTGCGAACTTGTTCATCATCGAATTACTTACAAGTATACCAAAGACTGGGATATGCAAGAGGAATGTATCAAAGACCATACCCCCTTTCTCAGTCATAGACAGGAACCATCCAACAAATACTGTAACAACAGTTAGAATCGCAAATATAGCGAAATTCTCACTTAGTATTCCGGATAGTGTAACGAGAGCCCTTGTTGGACCTGGGAGTCTTGCGCCAAACTTAGCGTAGATTTCTGCAAACTGAGGTACGACAAATAACAATAAACCGGCAACAATTGCAGCCATAAAGATCGCAACAAATGTAGGATAAGAAAGAGCAGAAATAACTTTTCTTCTTGTCTCAGCCATAACTTCAAGGTAATCTGATAACTCTTCAAGAATTACGTGCAGAGAACCTGAAATCTCACCGGCATGCACCAATGCACAATAAAGACCGTCAAAGACTCCGGGGTTTTCACCCAAAGCCTCAGATAGACCCATACCTTTCTTTAGATCATTTGCAACTTTTGCAAGAACCTTCCTGAAACGAGGATTCTTTTCCTCAAGCATTAGGTTGCTGATAGATTTTTCAATCGTTAAACCAGCAGAGAACATAGTTGAGAGCTGCCGGGTGAAAAAGACCAATGTATTGAGTGGGATGTGATTCTTAATCCTCTCAAGTCTGATCTGAACCTGTTGATGAATCGGAGGCAGTGCTGCCTCACCCATCGCGGAACGAACTTCACGTAAGGATACTACTTTGAAACCCTTTTTTGTAAGGGTTTGCATTGCAGCATCGAGATTTGAGGCTCTAAGCTGATCCTCTCTTCGAATTCCCTTTCCGTCTGTAACGACGTAGCGAAACTGTGGCATATCTTATCCTTGGTTGTTACTTCTAATCAACTCAGTCCGTGTACTCTTGAACAGTCACACGTAATACTTCGCGCAAGGTTGTAACACCGCTTGATATTTTTCGAAGCGCTGCTTCACGGAGCGTTATCATCCCACGTTCCAAAGCCCTATCGCGGATATCTTCCTGATTTGCATTCTCGTAAATCATCTTCCGGATTTCACCCTTGACCTCAAGCAACTCAAAAATTCCTGTTCGGTCATAATATCCGGTATTACGACATTGGATACATCCCTTTCCCCGGTAGAATTTCATACCAGTATATCGTTCTTTTTCATCTGAGGTCATATTCAGCGCTTCAAGTTCAGTATCGTTTGGGGTGTACTCTTCTTTACAGTGCACACATATCTTCCTGACGAGTCTTTGAGCCATCACTAACAGGATTGAACTTCCGGCAAGGAACGGAGGAACACCAATATCAATCAAACGGGTGATAGTTGAGGGTGCGTCATTTGCGTGCAAAGTTGTGAAAACAATGTGACCAGTCAAACTAAACTTAATCGCAATGTCAGCTGTTTCACCATCACGAATCTCACCAATAAGCAGTTTATCAGGGTCCTGACGAAGAATTGACCTTAATGCTGCGGAGAAGGTTAATCCAATCTTTGGTTTAACCTGAACCTGGTTGATCCCCTTGGAGTGATACTCAACCGGATCTTCAACGGTTACAATGTTATCTTCCAGCGACTGAATTTCATTTAGCGAAGCATACAGGGTCGTTGACTTACCCGAACCAGTTGGACCTGACACAATAACCATACCATAAGGCTGAATAATATTCCGTTTAAATGTACGGAACATATCCGGATCAAAACCAAGTTGGGTTAATGATTTACTGAATGCAGATTTATCAAGGAGACGCATGACAATCTTCTCACCATTAACTGTGGGAAGAATTGAAACACGTACGTCAACTTCTTTTTCAGAGGTCTTGATTCCAAATCGTCCATCCTGAGGTAATCGTTTCTCAGCAATATTCAACTTGGAAATAATTTTAATACGTGATATAATTCCAGGATGCGATGAGGATGGAGGTGTCATCACTTCCTGAAGCACACCGTCAATTCTGTATCGTACCGAAACATTATCACCCTGCACCTCAACATGAATATCAGTAGCACGCTCTTTCATTGCATCAGCAATTATCAGATTAACCAATTTAACAACAGGCGCATCATCGATGTCAGTTCCGGTCTTGGTCATATCGACCATACCTTCTTCATCGTCATCGGATTCAGCGAAAATCTGTAACGTACCAATTACATCATCAACTTCATCTGTTTTTCTTACTCTAACATAAAGCTGTTCGATGGCAGTTTTAATACCGGAAGGAGTTGCCATAGCTCCGATAACTTTCATATCTGTCAGTTTCTGCAAGTTATCGATTGCGATAATATCTTCCGGGTCTTCCATGGCAACAATAACGTTACCATTTTGAGCTTCATTGGCAATCAGAGTATTCTCTCTTGCGAAAGCCTCGGGTATGATCTTTACCACGTCTTCCGTAGCTTCGAGAAGTCTTTCGTTTGCAATGAATGGTATATCTGCCTGCTGAGCTAATGCAGAATAAACTTGTTCTTCTACAGCAAAACCGAGTTTGATGAGCAATGTCCCAACGCGCTCGTTTGTATAATCCTGCTCGCTAAGAGTCTTCTTTAGTTGATCCTCACTAATAACCTTTTCATGTAAAAGGATTTCACCAATCTTGGCGAAAGGAGGAAGTGTGTTCGATGCTTCCATCAGTTCCTGTTTATGTTCAATTAAATGCAGTGGAGCACTTTGCAATGTTGTCAAAATGCATGGTTGTGATTAAAGCCTGCCAAAAAACTTTTGTAATTTCCTGAGACAGTTATAATAGACATTCGGGGTGCGGAAAACCGCACCCCGAATGTTTCAAGCCATAGACCTTTTATCCAGCAGGTCTCGTAAAGAATATAAATCCAGGATCAGCTTGTACGTCGTTGTAACCTTCAACCGAGGCATTAATCTGAACCGTTACCTCAAGTGTAAACGGATCGAGGAAAATGTCGGGCATTTCTGCACGAAGGTAGACTGTTGCTACTCCGGGTTCTTCGTTGTTTTGACGATCAACAATACCCGTGAACTTCCGAGAAGCATCCGGGAAAAACATGTTGAACCTGTCATTTGAGAAGTCTTTCCACCAGAATCTTGCACGATTTGAGGTGAATAGAACCGGAGCGTTATTTATTCGTATCTGGTGACCGTCTGTTAAAACAGCCCAGACTCGAATATCAGCCTGATCGTTCTCTTCGTTAAACATCCAGTTACCTGGGTCAACGTTCAGTTCAAGTAATCCTTCCTGCAACGGAAGAACATGCTCGCGAGAACCCTGAATCTGACCGCGTTCAGTTTGAACCTCAGCCTGAATTTCAATTGCATCGAAAGTATTTACACTATTGTAAACCAGTCGGGCGTAAGCCAGACCTTGAACCGGAGTTCCAGCAGCGCCAAGATTTCCCGTCCATGCAGCTTCAATATTTGCAATTTCAGGTTCTACAGTGAATACAACGGGAATCCTATTCGCAACCGGGTTACGATGGATATCCCACACGCGTGCTGAAACTTCAATCTGCCAGGCACCACCACCAGCGTCTTCACCTTCGTCATTGACATCAATATCAAGCTGGAAGGGCGGTCCGGACACAACTGCAACGGTAGATAGTGTAACCGTTACGATATCGTCCGGTCTTGCGGCTGAGTCACGCCATGTATATGCGCGGATTAATTTACCACCAATTTGAGTACCAGAGTTGAGTGTTGCGACAGCGACACCACTGGAAGTCATTGATGAGAAAATCTGATCAAATTCGTTACCGATTGTACAACCGGCAGGAGGATCAGGTTCGTTAATAAGCTCAAACACTACAGGTGTTGGAACCATAATCAGGTTCCCGTTAGCATCTCGAACTGTTGCTCGTAATGTTGAGGTTGCTACACCACCGGTTCCTCTAACCTGAATCTGAAGTGGATCAGCATCCAACTCGATTGAGTTTGGTGTTCCCGCAACAAAGTTCACAGTTGCTTGTGCAGTGATAGGACCACCACCTGCATCAACAGTTGCTGTAATTACTGCAAGACCAGCCTGAACTCCAGGAGTCAGAAGCACGACCGCATCTCCATCCGTGTCGGTGACTGCTGATTGTCCAATTGTACCAAGTGTGGTTGAGAATGTAACAAATGTCCCCTGACGCACAGGATTTGCAGATGTATCCATAACTGTAGCAGTAATCGTTGATGCTGCTGCTGGATCATTGGTGAACAATTCATTCGGTGTAGCCTGAACAACTACCTGACTTGGCGGTCCTGAAACGAGGTCAATAATTGCTTCGTTACTGTACGCCGTATCCTGGGGAGTCTGAACATATGCAATTAGTGTGTCTTTTGCTACTGTAGTTCCTGCAATGTAGTACGTTTCAGCAGCACCTGCGCTTCCGGTTATTGGCACAACCGCGGTTGTGTACTGACCGTAAATCGCATCGAAGAACACTTGAGTTCCAGCCGGGGCTGGTGAACCGTTACTGAGATAACAAGTTGCGCGGACAGCAGTTGAATCACCGCTATTAGCAGTTAACTGCCTTGCAGCTGCGTTTAAATCAATTCTCGTTACAGGATTACGTTCACGAATCATAATACGAACAATCGTGGTTAATCCCATCGGGTTGTACTTTGCAGTTACTACGACCGAGTCAGGCATACCTCTTTCATCTACGGAGGGACGACCATTGTCATCAAATACGGTTTTAGCTCGTCCGATCGAGTCAGTTATGACTGGGGATTGAACAACACTGAAGTTGAAAGAAGAAGTAAATACAATTTCTTCTCCAGTTAGAATCTGGCCATCAGCGTCCTGAAGAACTGCGGTCAAGTTTGCAAATGAAAGGCCATCACCATCAGCCCAGATGAAATTCCTATCTGTTGTCAGTGTAAGAGATCCCACACCATGAGCTGCCGGTATGACTTCAATATCAACATCCTTCTCCCAGTTTGTTCCGGGAATCGTAGCAGTAACTGTTGCGACATCCGGTTCGTTTGGTGGATCCATATCAGTAGCGGGTCTAATAAAGAACTGTGCGGTTGCAACACCTGCACTATCGGTAACAGTTGGTTGAGCAATTGTTCCGATGTTCGTACCGAAATCAACCTGGAGATTGGGAATACCATTATTATTCTCATCGCGCACTGTAGCTCGAATAATTGAGCTTCCAGTTGTATCGACAGGAATATTGAAATATGCGGGGGTAGCTGAGAGACTGAGGAATCGTGGCTGATCTTCAATTGGTTCGATTGTTACGAGCACTCTTGCTTGAAGTTCTTCATCAAATCCTGTGATAACATCGTCACCAATCTTGAGGTTCAATTTGCCTTTTGTACCTCTTTCAGCACTGACCTCTCCGTCAGAACCACTGGGGACTACCTTTGCGACGATCCATTGAGAGCCATAACCACCTCTCGAGTTGAAAGTCGTGTGAATTTCACCGTCTGAATTTGTGATCGATGAATCCAAAGATGTTAATGACCCGAATATCGGGGCTGCACCGTCAGATTCAATCTCAAACAGGACTGTTGTAAGTGGGACACCTACACCGGTGGAGTCTGTAACAACTGCCATTATATCAGATTGTGCATTGACACCATTTCCAACTTTGATCCTATCAGGATCTGCATGTGCCGTAACATTACTCGGTCCAGCAACCGGGCGTACTTCAACACTTGTCGAAGCGAAATTTTCATTATCTACAGAAACAATGACATTGCAAATGCCATATTGGTTCACTATAGATGTGAAATTTCTAACAGCGCGGCCTGAATTATCTGTCATAGCTGTATCGCTATCAACATAACCTAAAGTAGCAGGATCGGTCCTGAAATAAAGCTGTACACCAGGTAATGCAAGGCCTTGGTCATCCACTAAAGTAGCGGTTACCTGAGTATTTCGAGTTTGACCGGGTGGTACTGTGAGTACAGGACTCATTACTTCTACTGAAGGTGTTCCAGGATCGGTTCGAACCCGAAGCTGGACAACTTTTTCACCCCTGACTTGTCCGGTAGTTGCTGTGATTTTTACATCTGCATCCTGTGCAAGCACCACCGAATAAGTAGCGACAATTTGACCGTTTTCGTTGGTTACCGAGTCAACTGCTGCAACTGAAATATTACCCTTGTAATCTTGCGGGTCTTCTATTCCAAATTGAATGCGGACTCCAGACACACCAACACCAGCGGCGTTAGTAGCAATAGCTGTTATTTGTTCAGTGCGTTGTTCTTCCTCTAACCCACTGATAAGAGTGTGTGTTGCTCTGATTTCGATATTAGTTACGATATTCGGATCAATTTGTCCCTGTGTTGGAACATTATTGCCTGAATCTTCGCATCCAATAAACATGCCGACTAAAAGGACGGCACTAAGCAGAGCGATAAACGTAAATCTGCTTCTCATTACTTCTTCCTCCATGAAAACACTTTTTCCCTTAACATGCTGTCATCACCTTGCTGCTTCAAAGGGAGCAGACTATCATAAGGTGCATTACCTGACTGTTTGCACCACAATTATAACCGTGGCTACCTGTGATACAATCAGCATTAAGTCTTTCCACAATTGCCATAAATTTAATTCTTGTTTTTCTGGCACAAATATCGTGTCGCCTATTTCAACTGGTGTATCTTTTTTTGGTTTAATCCAGGTTCCTGTTTGAGCTCGAATTAATCTCATTTTGCTAACTCTTGCATTCCAGGAATATCCACCAGCCTTTTCAACGTAATAATCTGTTGTTTTTCCAGGAATCCAACTGATTAATCCGGGTCTGTTCACATTTCCCGTAACATTTACAGTTGGAAGCTGGACAGGAATCACTATTTCATCCTGATCTTGTAAAAATATATTTTGTGATTTATCATTATCATTGAACAGCTTTTTGAAATCAACAACCACTGCCGGTGCTTCTTCACGAGATCTTGTTTTGAAATACTCATATTCCATCTCGCTCATATCAGCGACTGACATTTTTTTAAGCCGTTCAAATTCGGGATCTTCATTTTCCAGTGCAGACCATCTAACTACTTTTGCTCGTTGCAAATCTGCCTGTTTAGTGAGTCCTCCGCATTCTTTTACAATTTCTTCTAATGTTGTTTTATATTGTACAATCGGATATACACCTGGGAAATTTACCTCCCCAACAATCGTTACATCATGCTTAAGTCTGAATTCTCTCTGTTCCCTAACGAAAATCCTGTCGTCTGCCTTTAACTGAATTTCCTTGCCAAATGCCTGCAACAAGTCAACAGTTATTTCAGTTGTGCTGTCCCTATCAAACTCAAACCGGATGATCCTAATATCAGATAAAAGCGCATCTTCAGAAAATCCTCCGCAGATCCCAATAATATCAGAAAGGCAATCACCCTGGATATATTCAAATTCTCCAGGTAATTTGACAGACCCGAAAACGCTTAACCTGCCACCTTCTTTATCAACGATTGGTATATGAACCTGATCACCATCAGATAGCACAGGATTATAATCCGGATCACCCGTTCGGATGAATCTTAAATAGTCAACAGATTCAGTCGTTCCATCGAGCCGCTTGATAACAATATTTCGTTTTGATGGGAATGGTTCACTTTTCACCCATTCCTCATAATTGAAATCACTTCTGCTTTTATCCCGGCTACTGCTCTGGATATTCGCTATTGGTAGATCGGATACTTGATCCGGTTCGTAAAAACCACCTGCGAAGCTAATTATCGTTGATAATCGATCTACAGCAGATAGCACATAAGAACCTGGTTCAATAACAGCACCACTGATCAGCACCTTCATCATTCTTACTTTGACCAGCCTGAGATTAACCTTTGAATGCGGGTAAACCCGTTCAGCCTTATCCTTCAGATGGGCATTGACTTCGTTCAAAGTAATTCCAGCAGCTGATATCTCGCCAATTGCTGCTATAGCTACAACACCGTCCGGACCAACCTTAACAATCTGCTGGATTTCCATATTACCCCAGGCCCGAAACTCTAAAATATCGCCGGTACCGAGAATATACAGTTCCGGATCAATTGGTTTTTCGAGTGCTGCCGGGGTTGGAACCTCTACAGATTTGGTTTCGCCTGTAAACTGTTCGCTAAACTTACTATCAAGATCGACTTCAGCAGACTGACTTAATGCCAAAGAGCTGACTGACAGCAACAGCATAATTATTGCTGTCAGTCTGCAATTAACTTTGTAGAGAGAATGGTTCGACAATTTCAGCAACTAAGTTGCAAAGATGTTATCTATCATTCCTGTTCAGGTTCGAGGTGTTTTTTGTAGCGATCCTCTGCATCCTGAACATCAGCGGATTTGAGAATATGAGTATACTCATCTTCAAGAATATGAGGCGTTACTTCAATAATCAAATCCGTTTTTGTGGTTTGAACGGCATTATACCGGAATAAGCCACCTACAAACGGGATATCTCCAAAGAAGGGAACTTTGTGAACGGTTTTATGCGCTACAAGGCCCATCAACCCACCGACTATTATCGATTGGTGATTCTTGACTCTTACAGTCATTGTTGAAGATCTGCGCAGTGTACGCGGGATTGTTAAATCCGGTCCGATAAACTCAAATATTGAACTTACTTCAGGATTTATTGCGACTGTTATGTATCCGTCGGTATTAACCTGCGGAGTAATCGCTAATTTGATTCCAACTTCTTCACGTTGAACTGAAACCTGACCACCGACACCACCAGAACTGGTAACGTATGGAACAGTATCAACAAGTTCAATTTCAGCAGTTCGAGAATTCATCGTTACAACACTTGTATTCGCAAGAACCTCACCGGCACTGTTTTTCAGCAGCCAATCAAGAGCTACTTCATAAACTGGCTGACTCCTCCACATTGTGCCGACGCGATTCAGGTCAGAAAACTCATCAAACGGGTTAAACTGACGTGACCTGTCTGAAAGAGCGTCAACAGCAGTTGCCGACTCTGCACCTGGAATTGTAGGACCTTCATAGAACCACTGCTTGGTTGAACCGGACAGCTTTGACCAGTTGATTCCAAGTCTTTCTTCATCCTCGACCGATACTTCGATCAGTCGGGCTGAAAGTGTGATCTGTAATGCAGGTACATCAACCGACCTGACAACATCGCGAATATCACTGATTATTTTAGGAGTTGTAATAATCAGAAGTTTATTACCACTCATGTCAATCTGAATAGATGCCTGAAAATCTGCTAAGAGATTTTTTACATCCTCCGCTACGGCATACTGCAGATCAATTACGTAGGAACTCTCTCCTACCTGTCTGCCGAGTTTGTCGGCTTTGGCAATTAAAAATGATTTTCCAACGACATCGTATGATAAACCGGCTGCACGCACCACAAGGTTCATTGCCTGTTCTATAGGTGTGTCGGTTAAATGTATTGAAATTCGTTCTTCCTTGGATACACCAGGACCAGTAACAATGTTGTAGCCACTTTTTGCAGCTAAAATTGAAAGGACGCTTGGTAAATATGCATCCTCGGCGTCAATGCTGACGATTGTCCGCAGTCCAGAATCCAAAGGTTCTTCTTGTTGAACCTCACCGGATATTCCCGAACAAGGAACTGCGATAATCGCCAGTAATAGAACTATAGAAAGAAACTTTGAACCCAGTATCATTCCGCCCATTCTTTCTCCTCACCCAAAGATGATGGTTAAATTATTTTCGATTTTCTAAAACTTCGTTTTTTTTGAAGTGCAAGGCTTAATAGTTTTCAGCCGGAACTTCTTTTACAGTGATTTTTGGTTTATTCTCACCGTATGGTCCGAACATCTTTTCAATCTCGGCTATTGTGTCCGGTGCCTTTTCAGTTGAAAGTGGTAATGTCTCATTTCCACGAACAAGTGTAACTTTGTTCTTACCGATATATGTTACCCGGTATTCACCAAGTTTTTCACCAACCGACACCATTTGGCTGCGACCGCGATATTTAATTACAGCAAACGGACCGCTTTCACCAACGACAGTTGCGGAAAGCCTCAATTTATTCTCAGTCTCGGCTGTTTCCATACCGATTTTCTTGAGAAACTTCTTCGTTCTGATGACTCGTGTAAGATCAAGTGGATCACCAGCTAATGCAAATTGTTCAGACAATCTTGCTCTCAAATCAGATTCGAGCTTGTCAACTGTCTCTTTAAGCTGCGGATCATGGTATCCACGTTCTTGCCGTCTTACAATGTCAGCCTGCCAGCGCTTAATTTGTTTGTCTGCATCATTGGTCTTAATTCCGACCAATACGACGACAACCAGAATAAGGAATGTCAGCAGGTTGAAAAAAAGTTTGTCACGACCTTTCATCTTAGTGCCTCCTTCCTTAGCGCTGTTTAATTAAGGTTAAGGTGGAGATTTTGACAGTCATGACTTTCGAACTTAAATCTCCTCCTGCTCTCTCCATCTGTGAGCTTGATTTCCTCACAGCATTATCTATTTCAAATTGCTCCACGGTAATTAACCGTTCAGATTTTTCGAGCTGGTTAATGAATTTTCCCAGCTTGTCATATGAACTTTCAATGGTCAACGTATATGGAGTTCTAACGTAGTCGAGACGTGCCGATCTTTTCCCTGGCTCAAGTTTTACTAACTTCATCTCGAGTTCGTTCATGATTGCCGTAGTGTATTCCATAAATGGAAGGGATGCATCTTCGGCAAGTGAATCTCTCTTGGAAAAAGCCAGATTTTTCTCGATGAGATTTGCGACAAGATCCAGTTGTTGATGAATGATTTGTGCACTTATGAGCTTTTCATCTCGAAGCTGGATTGTTCTGTCTAACTGCCTGATCTCCGAAGGATAATTTGAATATATCCAATTCTGATAGCCCCATGCGGCACCACCAAACAGGACCAAGAGTGCAAGCATGATTAGATTGCGCTTCATTTAAATACTCGTTTTGCGGTGTTATTGTGAATTAGCCTCTAACCGAGGATCTTCGACCTCGTCTTCCCCTTGATCCCCCTCTACCCTTCTTCTCTATTTCACATAAAACTGAGAATGATAGGATTGTCTGTTCATCAATGTCGGTTTGATGCTGCTCTTTAAGCCTCATCTCCGCGAAATCTCTGAAAAACATAGGGGATGCACGAAGTTTGTCGATGATCTCTTTTACTCGATCGAACTCCTTTTCGTCCTTCTTGATAACTGAAATCAAGCGGAGGAGAAGCAGCTGATTTTTGTACTCGAGGTAGGTGATCGCCATTTCATCAGGAAGTAATTCACCGAGAGAAAGCAGCTTTTTTGTCCAAAGAACTCTTTCCTTTTCGAGTTTTGCAAGTGCAAGAACATCTTGTTTGGAAATATTCTTTCCTGTTTTCTTCAGTGAATCTAATCTTCTGTCAATTTCCCTGATTGTACTTTGTTTTGTGGCGAGGATACCTTCAATCGTTTGGTATTGCTGTACGTTTAACATTGTCAGAACTGCAACGATGATTACCAGAAATGTTAATGTGATAATCTCGCGCCGTTTGCGCCAACGTGCTTCTCGTTCAGCGAGGTCCTCACCTTTATTAAGGTTTATCGTAAATTGGGTAATCATCTACAGATCCCCTCGCATAGCCAGCCCAATTGCGGTTGCCATCTGATATGGATTGTCCGACTGAATCGGGGTACGGCTCTCTAATTGATTGAATGGATTAAAAAGTTCTATCGGCAGGTTAAACTTATTATTCAGATATGTATCAAGTCCGGGCAGCATCACACCTCCACCTGTGAGGACAATGTGAGTAAAAACCGATTGACCGGATTCTTTAACATAATATCTCAGCGAACGATTAATTTCATCGCCCAATTTTTCCATGGATGTCTTCTCGGAAATTGCCAGAGCTGATGCATCCTCAGATGACTTCTTAGGGAGGTCAGGTTCCATTCCCTGCTCTCGCTTAACTCTCTCTGCCTCTTCGTATTCAAGACCATAAGTGTCCATCAATTCCGAAGTGAAGTTAGCTCCTCCTGTACCAAGGTCACGTGTGAAGAATGTATCACGACGTCCGAAAACCGATAATCCGGTCTTCTTAGCACCTACGTTCAGGAATATAACAACACCATTATCAGGTAATTGAGAACCGATCATGTAAGAATTGAGCATCGCAAGTGAATCAATGTCAATAATACCAGGTTTCAGATCAATTTCTCGAAGGTAATCCTGGTGACCTTCATAAAGTTTCCGAGTTGTTGCAATCAAAAGGACTCGCACCTTATCAGAATCGGTAACATCATCACCGAGAATCTGATAATCAACAACTGTTTCACTTCCGTCGAGAGGAATGTGCTTGCGTGCCTCCAAAAGAATACTGGAAGCCATTTCAGCCTCGGTTTGCACAATACTGCTAATTTCTTTTGCAGCTACCTGCTGACCTCCGACACTGGATGCTAGGTGCTTAATCTTCTTTGGAACTATTCCAAGTTCATTCATTACTTTCATCAGAGCTGGAACAGCAACTGATTTCTTAGGACCTTCGGGGTCATAATTACGACCACCGGTGTACAATTCGTGAACCTTCCACTTTGCAAGACGAAAACGTGGTCCAACTTTTTCGACTGCAACCAATTTGATACTATGCGTACCAATATCAAGACCAATACGCAGTTTGCTTTTTAAACCTAACATAGTGTTACCGATGTTGTGTTAAAGAGGTCAGCCCTCTCGGAAAAACTCCTCGCTCTCCCGACTCGTATAGCCAACACCATTGTTATTGTTATTAAATAACTTACCTTCACAATACCCAAAAAGAACCGGGTAGTTACTTTCTTCCCCGATATCTTGATATCGGGGAAGAAAGTTAACAGGTGTTTCTAGTATTAAACCAAAGTCATTGACACTTTTTACATCGCGGCTGACCAGTTCGGCTTAAACCGCGAATGTGCCTTATTGTTCACCCCAGGATACTATATCAAACAAGCCATGACCGTTTTCGTCGGTTGCTTCGAGATAGTAAGGTGGTGGACGTCTATCAAATCGGAAGTCGTAGTTATACGCCTTTCCGTATCCTGTTCCCTGATGATTGGAGCGGTGGACATAACCTCGTCGCCATTGCGTTACCGCACCTTTCAAATTGATATAGCCTCTTTCGTCAGGTTCCGGACCCTGATAAAGTTCCCATTCGTCGTTCTGGTGTTCAAAGGTAAAGGATTCACCGAGGGCAACCATTCCGGCATTGATATTAATCGAATGTCGATTAGGAGCACCACCGCCGTTGCCATAGCCATTTTCTTTACCATTCCTGATGTTATCTTTGATAATAATATTACCTTCTGAAACCAGCCCGAGCATGTGTGGGAATCCCTCATGTTCAAACCAACCATTACGCGGATCTGAATTGTGGTACTGAATATTATCAATCAACCACATATTTCCGGAAGAACCGACAGTGACCTGACCGGCGACAATACCTTCTATTTCACATTCACCATCGACAAATATCGCCTGCCAGGAAGGAACTTGCAGATGGTCATAAAGTGAATCATTGCGCGGTGTTCCCATTGGATATTGATAAATGTCTATTCCCTGTTCTCCTCTGAACTTGATCCAGGTCATCTTCATTCCGTTCTGGCTGGGTACCCAGGGAGTCGCATTGTTCCGGATAGAATTTGCCGTTGACGGGAAATATACCGGTGGAACATTAAACTGTGGTGTGTACTCAAAATACGGATTTGCCTGATATTCCAGGAATCTGTCCTGAGAACTTGAAATTGGTCCATAAAATTGTGGTGAATATTTCAAACCGATAAAGTCGTTTGAATGAGTCCGACCATAAAGTGTATCTGGTGTCCAGAACCAGATTACTTCATTGAATCTTGTTTTTTCGTGATTTGTCAGATACATATAATTTGCAAACGATCTTAATCGAGCACGCATAGTTGCAGTGCGTCGTACGTAATTCTTTTCACCGTAGTTTCTGTTGCCAAGTTCATGATTATCAAAAGATGCTTCTCCTGTACTATATACATCATAGGTGTCGCTTCTTTGAAAAACACTACCCTGACCAAGTGAAACTACCCGTACTAACTTTGTGTCAAGATATCTACCTACATCCGGTACGACTTTACCTCCTAAAAGAGTCGTCCCAGATGGTAAATCTCCAGGTTCCCTGCCTCGTAAGAACTTGAGTCCCTGTTCGATAACTCCCTGTTGTGCAAGAAAATAAGCCTGCACTGTTGCTTCTTCGTAAGCAGAATCCCATCGCTCATCGGAGGCCCATTTCATATATCCCATACCAGTTGCAAGCAACAAGCTCATGATCACAACTGACATGATTAATATATTGCCCTCATCTTTATGAATTTCAAATTTCCATTTCATGTTATCCTCCAAGTGTTCAAATCTTCTATACATTATCACTTAAGTGCCACATCGGGCTCACTGTGTTATCCCTTTTTTCACGGCCAGATTCATGTTTCTCATGTACACCCTGTTATAGTATTCCTTAACGTAGGACCACTTTCTTTCACCGGGGTTAACGGCGTTACGGGTATAAATAAGTTGGAACCGAATATCCCAGGTCGCTGCCCGGAATTTTTCGTTTCTCCGAAACATGTCCTGATGCTCTAAAGCATTTGGAGTATCTTGACCGTAAGGGGTCAAAGTAAATTTGCCTATCTCAAAGTATTCACCCCGTCCGGGAGACGTGGGTGGGAATGTCCTATCAATGGGATCGTTGTTAATCAAAACTTTGGCACTTCGAACATCTGCACGCCAATGATTGGTAAAAGTCTCGTCATGTCGATACGGATCCAGATAGGTTATATCAAGTTTATGAGTATTACCTATACCATTACGAACTGTCACATCTACAGCATTTCGAAGTTCGTGTGTTAACCGTTCAACAACATCGTTACCGTATTGATCCATGACACGTATCGACCAGCTCCTGTCAAGTTGTTCTTTAAAAGCCATCAGAACAACTGTCAGTCCCAAGACCATGATAGACATTATCACGATCGACAGGACAGCTTCGACAAATGTCCATCCTTTATCGTTTCCGATTTTAAGTTTTTTTCCTCTCATGAAATCACCTCGCGTTTCTTTAATCATAATTTGCGATCATTAGATTCGTTCCTTAAGGTCTTAATTTTCAGACCTCTACAGCGATGCTTGAACCATTGCTGCATGGAATGTTACCTGATGTGGTGATACCCTGGTCATATCATTCGGTTCATACCAGGATACCCTGACTTCAAAGAGGTAGTACTCTGAAGCTCCTTCATCCTCTACGGCATCTAAAGCTTCAAAACTCTTCGGTACGATTTGACTATACGCAACATCGCATAGAATATCGTCCAGATCAGTGGTCGGATCACGTTCATCAAGCAGATGTACTTCCGGATCTTGTAAATTTCCAATCATCATTCGTCGGTCGTTCGTATTAAAATCAGTATGGATACGACCCTGCCAGTACTCCGCATAAGAGCGAGCCACCGAAATGGCATTACGGTATCTCATCTGGAAATCCAGTTGTTCATATCCGTAAAAAAGTGCCTGAAAGGTACCGACTGCTGCGATCGAGATAATCAGCAACCCCGCGAAGAGTTGAATTAAATCGATACTACCATCGTCCTGTTGCCATTTTCTCTTAAATGCATTCATGTGTTTACCTCCTTAATCATGTTAGCTGAACCAAACTACAATTGATTCTTTTCCATATTTAGTCTTCATGACAACTGTTCTTGCGTCAAGCTATTGATTCAGATCAACCTCGAACAGTTTCGGGTTCTCCGCAACGAGATGCGCAGTTTCCCGATCAATCAATCCTTTGTGCATTAGCCTCTGGAGATCCTGATCCAAAGACTGCATGCCTGACTTACCACCGGATTGAATAACCGATGGTATTTGATAAATCTTATCCTCTCGAATAAGATTTCTTACGGCTACTGTAGCCACCATCACTTCTGCTGCGAGGATACGTCCAACCCCGCCTTTCCTCCGTAGCAACTTTTGAGCGATGACCGCTTCGAGCGATTCTGCAAGCATTGATCTTACCTGCGTCTTCTGTGACGCAGGGAAGATATCAATGATACGGTCGATTGTTTTTGCTGCCGAAGAGGTATGCAATGTTGCAAAGACCAAGTGACCCGTCTCTGCTGCTGTTAGCGCCAAAGAAATGGTTTCAAGGTCGCGCATCTCACCCACAAGGATCACATCGGGATCTTCACGAAGTGCTGAACGAAGTGCATTTGCAAATGAATGCGTATTTGCACCAAGCTCTCTTTGATTAAGGAGACAATTTCGACTATGGTGATAGTACTCAATCGGATCCTCAATTGTAATGATGTGCAGTTCCTTGTAT
The DNA here is from genome assembly GCA_964387885.1 of uncultured bacterium. Lineage (GTDB taxonomy): Bacteria > Electryoneota > AABM5-125-24 > Hatepunaeales > Hatepunaeaceae > JABGPL01. The sequence continues at coordinate 29,722 of CAYLYZ010000034.1, forward strand.
TCGTTAATATAATCAAGACAGGCTGCCAATGACGTTGATTTACCACAACCGGTAGGACCGGTGAATAGAACCAGACCCCTGTCCTTCATAACAAGGTCTTTGAGGACTTCAGGCAAGCCGAGGTCTTCAAAGCCCAGAATCTCGGATGGAATTGTCCGGAAGGCAACTCCATATCCGTTAATCTGCGAATACACATTAACCCTGAACCGTGCAATATCTTCAAGCTTACGAGACAGATCAATTTCCTTCATTTCCTGAAGACGTTCCCACTGTTCTTCAGTTAAAATGCGAAGGAGCTCTTGTTCAATCTCTTCATCGGTTGGACTGGGAAGGTTTAATTTCTTCATCCGACCGTGAACACGTATCATTGGAATAGATCCGGTTGATAAGTGGAGGTCTGAAGCGTTTTGTTCTACGGCGAATTTGAGAAGTTCGTCGAAAGTATTCAATGTTCAAATCGACCAGGTTAAATAAACAAATGTACTAAAAAATTACGATTATAAATCATCGTCGGTCGGCAAACCGTAACCGGTAAAGCGACCTGTCTGAACGTCGAATAATACGACATGTCCGGCTCCACCCTTCATTTCCGCAGTTGAAATAGCTTCAATCTGGGTTACTGGGTTAGATCCGATGAGTGAGAATGTCCATTGACGTTCTGAACCTTCGTCAATTTCCAGATACTCGAGTTCTTGAAGCTCTTCTACTGAGCTGGGATCTTCACTGTAGTCCTGCCGATACATCTTCACAGAGTTGTAGATTGCGCCAATAGTCGCCTGTGCATCTGAAGCACGCGCACCCTGAACATATTGAATGTAAATCGGCACTGAAATCGCGGCCAGAATAGCCACAATCACAACCACAACCAGAACTTCGATCAGCGTAAAACCACTGTCCTGTTGCTTAAACTTGGGGAGCATTTCCAATTACCTCCTGATATTGAGTTTGCATGTTGCTGTCCCGCTACCTACGCACGTGACAAGATATCAATATAATAATTTCTGTTGGGATTGCAAGGCTTTTTAATTTTCTTAGGCTTCAGAAAAAAAAAGAGAACGTACAACAACATAAATTAATCATTTGAAAAAAAAATTACAGAGTTTAACAATCGGCAAAGTGCAATAAGCATACCATTGTGAACTTCCCTAAACCCCGTTTCTACCTAAACACCTGATAAATAAAATAATAAAAAATATTTACATCGGCAATAGAGTTTCCTGTGAAACCATATCTTTTTTATTAATGCATATTTTTCAGGATAAGTGTAATAATTGCACACCTTCCTGAAAAATCCAATTTCTAAAAATAAATTCTAAAAAATTACCCCTTTTGAGCAGGTCATTTTTTATATTCCGGATCGTGAGATTGATCAATAATTGCCTTCAGTTCGAAAGCTGGTGTTAGTGTGGGATGGTTCTCTAAAATCAGGTTCAATTCCTCCGAAATCCCTATTGTGTCCCGGAGAAAAAACTTCGCTTCTAATCTCAATACTCGATAGAACGGATCTGAAGAGTCAAATTTCAGAGCGAGTTCTGCGTTGTCAAGTGAACTATGCCAGTCTTTGGATTCAGCCGCTGCAATACTTTGAAATGCATAAATGCGAGCTGCATTTCGAGCAGCCTCCTTCAATCCGGGCTGAGCAGAAACTGCTTTCTTAAAACAGCTGAGGGCTTGGTTTTGGTCTCCCATTTCAGAAAAGCTGATTCCGAGATCATTCCAGCCCTTCCCAAATTGGGGTTGAATTTCAACCTCATTCCGATAGTATTTTATGGCACCTTTCAAATCACTTTTATTTCTCATCAATTCGGCGAGATGATAGTTTACATAAGGTGCTCTTGGATTGTGCTCAAGAGCCCGGATGTATTTCTGCTCAGCTTCTGCGAATCTCCCCGATTGTTCTAAAACTTTACCTTCAGTAAAGAAGCCATAATCCCAGCGCTCAGGATCAACACCGCTATTTACTGAAAAAGGTAAAACTATACCTATTATTAAGGTAGGAATGATCAGATATGAATTCCTTTTTATCGTCTTTTCTCTGATTTGTTTTATTAAGTATCCGACAGACCCTATTGCTAATACTATAAGGAAGGGTGTAAGAGGATGTCTGAACCTCGCATTCACAAAGAATGGCAATATTGAGAGATAGTAGACAGCCACAACAAGACCAATCAGTTTGATATTACGTGACTTACACATCATCACAAATCCCATCAGAGCAAAAGGCAGGAAAGTTACAAAACCAAAATTCATCAAGAAACCTATTAGCGGAAATGATCTGCCATGATAATAAAGATCCCGATTGCTGGATATCTCGTACCTATTCCAAAACAGTCCTGCTTTTCTCAGAGTACGACCAAGAAAACCTCCGATATCAGATTTGATTTCAGAAAATCCAACTTTCCAGAAAACACGATCCACCTGGGATGGATTGAGCTCTTTGCCTTCAACTGACTTTGCCCAGTTTTCAATTGTATCCCAACTCCAACCAGCCCCAAATCCAGGTAACCGCGCGGTCATCCCATCTGATTCAGTATTATTTCCAATTAGGAAATTCACACCTCCCTGTGCAGAAACAACAACAGAACCACTCCTGATGCTTACGTGGGCAATTGTCGAAAGAAGGAGGATACTCACAGCCGTAATTATATACACGCTGGTGTTCTTCTTTCCATCTCTGCCTCTCCACAACCAGAAAACTGCAACCGGTAAAAAGGTGAGCAAGGTTGGACGACAAAGGCAGCCAAGACCAAACCACAGTCCTGTCTTAAGTGCGGATCCCGAACCACTTTCCAATCTCAACATCTCATCAATCATCAGTAAGATAAGGAAAATAAAAAGAGAAGTAGGCAACAATTCAAGATCGTAATAGATCATTAACCCTGTAAAAGATGCCGCTATTCCGGAAAAAAAACCACTTACAGGACCAAATAACCGTGTTCCGATGCGCTGAACCAAGACACAGGAAAACACACCTATCAAAATTTGTATAATTCTCGGTATCAGTGGCTCTGAACCGAAAATCATATAGATAATCCCGAGAAACAACGGGTATAGTGGGGGACGATATGAAATAAAATCAGGTAAGGATCCCTTCGAAATAGAAAGCGCCATCCGGTGATACTCTTCAGCGTCCCACATTGGAATCTGATAGAATGGCGAATCCATGTATTGCATAAGGTAAATCAAACGGATAACTGCTGATACTGCTACAACAATCCAGAATGACTTACTGCTGGTAATTATTTGTATTATCCTGTCTATTATTTAGAACTCCGCCTGTGAAACAGCAAAGTATTTTTTGGTTTTCGGATATCATTCAGTTTCGGATAATCTGTAGTATAATGCAGACCACGGCTTTCTTTCCGCCTTAGAGCACTGCGAATAATGAGACTTGCAACAAGAGCTATATTTCGCAGTTCAATCAGTCCAATATTTATTGGAGAACGGAGATATAGATCATTGACTTCACGACGGATGAGGTCAACTCTGCGGTGCGCCCTCTGCAGCCGAAGGTTTGAGCGTACAATTCCAACATAATCCCACATCAATTTCCGGATCTGGAACAAATCATGAGAAATTAAAACCAATTCCTCTTCGTCATATCTATCTTGTGAATTTCTGTGATTGTTCAGGGAGAGCTCAGGAATTGATTTTCGAGTTACTCCTTTGATATCCTTTATTGCACTTCTCGCTGCACGATGGGAAAATACAACTGCTTCCAACAGCGAATTCGATGCGAGGCGGTTCGCACCATGTACCCCACTTGAGGCAACTTCACCGGCAGCATATAATCCCGGAAGCGAGGAATGTCCATCCAGATCCGTAACAACACCTCCGCACATGTAATGTGCAGCAGGAACAACAGGGATTAAATCCCTTGTAATGTCAATGTTCTTCGAAAGGCAATGTTTGTAAATCGAAGGGAATCTCTCGCGCACTTCTCGACGTAATCTTCCTGTGATATCAAGATAAACGTGGTCATCACCACTTGTTTTCATCTCATGGTCAATCGCTCTCGCAACGATATCACGTGGTGCCAGATCCCCCATTTCATGATAGTTCTGCATGAATTGTTTTCCGGCCTTGGTGCGGAGAATACCACCGAAACCTCTGACTGCTTCACTGATCAGAAATGCTTGTTTATCTCTTGGATAAAGTGCAGTTGGATGGAATTGCATGAACTCGAGATTATTAACCCGAGCACCGGCACGATATGCCATCGCCAATCCATCACCGGTGGCAATTGCCGGATTTGTAGTATGAAGATAAACCTGACCGCTGCCACCAGAGGTGAGAATAGTTATTTTGGCAGCGATTTGTTTGATCTCCCCTTCAGGAGTCAACATAAATGCACCAACGCAACGAGCATTCCCCGTTGAATCATCAACAGCCAAGTCAACTGCAATCGAGTGCTCTTCAATTCGTACTGATCCCGTCTCTTTACAGCGTTCGATTAGTGTTTTTTCCACTTCTCGACCGGTGTGATCAGCTTTGTGAACAATCCTCGAAACGGAATGCCCACCTTCACGCCCAAGTGCCAGCACCTTTTTCTTGTCTTGCCAGAAAAAGGAAAACTCAACACCATATTTCATAAGGTCTTCAATTCGCTTTGGACCTTCCCTTACCATTGTCTCGACAGCAAGTCTATTTGACAATCCTGCCCCTGTCTTCATGGTATCTTCAACATGCTTTTCAAAACTGTCCATTGCATCGCGAACAGCTGCTATTCCGCCTTGAGCATAGTTGGTGTTTGATTCTGTATCCTCTTTTTTGGTGATCATTAATACAGAACCGTGTTTCGCAGCCTCAAGCGCGAAAGACAGTCCGGCTATACCAGAACCGATTACTAAGAAGTCAGTTTTTTCCAAAATTATCTTCTTCCGAAAAGTTAAACAAAGCCTTGACGCTTCTCACTTACCTGATATTAAATACAAACCATCATAAAGGCAACTTAGAAACAATGTAATATTTCATAATGTAATACTTTAGTGAGATGTGATTTTTTTAGTCGGGAGACTTATTCCGTTAATATGATATAATCCAGTCATTCATTTAACGTCATCATTACCTATTACGCATAAGCTCCTTTCAACAGGTGCTCAGACTTGTGTAGTATTACTCGAGTGTGTATATTTTTAGATTAGGAAGTTGGGTTTTGAAGTTTTTGATCTTCACTACCCACGCCGCAGCTTTCAATGTTTAAGCTATGATTTATCACGGAGTTGAAATGAAGTTTCGCATTACTAAAATACTGCTTCTTTGTTGTTTTGCATTAACAATTGGCTTTCTCGGTTGCGAGGAAGAGACTAAGAACATCACCCGCCCCAATGGTGGAACACAGGAAGACACTCTTGCAACAGTGCAAGGAACCGTTACTGAAGCCGATACGGAAAATCCCATTATCGGCGCAACGATAGCATCTGATGACGGTGAATCAACAACATCAGCAGATGATGGCAGCTATACTTTTGAAGTACTTGAAGGTGAAAGGACCATCACTGTAACTGCTGAAAATTACGTACTTTCAAACAATACAATCACAGTTGACGGTGATTCGACATACAGCCTGAATTTCAACCTGAATCCTTCTCCAGCAACGATTTCAGGTCAAGTTGCTGACTCATCTTCTAATCAGGGAATTGAGGGAGCTGTAGTCGCATATGGTGACGGAGATACTTCCACTGATCAGAACGGTAATTACAGTTTTGAGGTACCGGCGGGTACTTACACTATTTCCGTCACTGCCACGGATTTCAATCCTAAAGAAGAAACCGTTGCGGTCACAGCCGGTCAAAGCCGCACGGTAAACTTCATGCTTGCTCTGACCGATCCGGAAGCAGGACTGGGTCGGGTTTCTGGTCGTGTTACTAATCGAAGTAATGATTCCCCGATAGAAGGAGCTGAAATCATGCCGATGAGAGGCGACGAGAGAACTGAAACGGACGAAAATGGTGAATATACGATTGTTCTTGAACCGGGATCAAGAACAATTCTGGCAAGGGCAGATGACTTTGATAGTGAAGGTTTTGATGTAGAGGTTATTGCCGGTGAGGAACAGATTCTTGATATAACACTGCGACCTGAAGATGCCTCTAATATGGGAATTGTTCAGGGTGTTATTATCGACGCCGAAACCCAGGAAGGAATATCCGAAGTTCGAATTCAAGCTGGTCCAGAGACATTTTACTCAAATTGGGACGGATCATACCAAAGAGATTTACTTGCAGGTCCTTATAACTTAGCAGTATCCAAAGACGGTTACGAGCCAGCATCTGCAACCGTACATGTTGTAGTTGATCAAAGAGTAACAGCAAATTTCACTCTCATACCTACTGGCGGTGGTGGAGGTGAAGACGCAGGTACGTTAACCGGTGTCATATCCAATGCAAGCAATGGATCCCGAATTCAGGGAGCCAGAATCAACTGTGGTGGATCATCGGCTGTTTCAAATGCCGCTGGCAACTACACCATGCAGGTGGATCCCGGCAACTACACCGCAAGTGTAACTGCCAATGGGTTTAACGGCAGCCAGAGAAACGTAACTATCACTCCAAACCAAACAACGACCGAAAATTTCGTGTTGGTACCGGGTGGTGGTGGCGGTGAAACCGGTACAATCTCCGGAACAGTTAAAGAAGCCGGCAGAGAAGTTGGGATTCAGTTTGCACTTGTCACATGTGCAGGTCGGGAAACTCGTGCGGAAATTTCCGGTCAGTACGTCCTCAGAGAAGTTCCGACGGGAAATCAAACCGTTAACGCATCCGCCGAAGGATTTACATCCGCAAGTCTTCCGGCAACCGTTAATGCAGGCCAAACCACACCGAATATCCACTTCAGACTATCTCGATCAGGTGGTGGAGGTCAATGTCGTGTGTCAGGCTCTGTAAGAAATGCTGAGGGGCAAGGCATCTCTGGTGCAACAGTCAGTGCAGACTCCGGTGAGCGAACTTCGACTGATGCAGGTGGATCTTTCCAGTTTGATATTACAGCAGGACAAAGGACTATTACAGCCAGTGCCGGAGGTTACAGACCTCAATCCCAGCAAAGGTTCTGTGATACGAACCGTCATGAGGTGTTTAACTTCGTACTGCAGCGATAGTAGATTTTCCGAGTGTAGGGGCGAATAATTATTCGCCCTTGTACTTTAGGCACGAGTAAATGACCATTTGCTCGTGTACAATTCAATGCGGGGGCGAATAATTATTCGCCCCTACCTATGTAAGTACATATTATGACTTAATTAAGGAGTTCTTTCATGTCCCCCAAATCGATTAACGATCCATCAGTCATAAAGGACATACTCGCAACAAAGGGAAAAATTGTAATGGTCGGCTTATCTCCAAAAGCCGAACGTGACAGCAACCGCGTAGCAAAATACTTAATTGGTCACGGATATGATATCGTCCCCGTAAATCCGATGGTTCCGGAAATTCTCGGTCGAACGAGCTATCCATCCATTGCTGACGTACCCGGTGAAATTGCTGTTATAAATGTTTTCAGAAGACCCGAAGACGTTCCCCCGATTGTTGAGCAATCAATTGCGAAAAGAGCTGAATTTCTCTGGCTTCAGTTGGGCGTCGTTAACCAGGAAGCTGCGCAGCAGGCTCAGGATGCCGGCATGGGTGTTGTTATGGATAGGTGTATCAAGATAGAGCATTCGAAAAAGAACGGATCCTGAAGGTTAACACACACGGATGCCCAAAAATGAAAAACAACGGAACACTTTCCACCTGATTTGGATTAGTGCTCGTCCACGACACTGGATAAAGAGCAGTTTTTTAATTGTACCTGCTCTCTTCACTCTACACATCTTAGAACCTCAATACTGGATCAGACTCATCTCCGGAGTGTTCGGTTTCTCACTGATCGCCTCCGGAGTGTATATCCTGAATGATATAATTAACCGGTCGGAAGATAAGTATCACCCGTTGAAAAAACACCGTCCAATAGCCTCCGGAATACTTCCTATTGGGAACGCATCTGTTTTTGCTTTTTTCTGTTTCATTGCTGGTGTTGGTCTTTTAGCTTCTGCAAACTTAAGTGCGGTTCCTTATGGCGTTGGATATTTCGGTTTGATGATTATATACACCGTTTTTCTGCGCAGCCTATATATAATTGATGTGATAACAATTGCAATTGGTTTTGTATTAAGAATTATGGCCGGAGCAAGTCTCATTACCGAACCCGTTTCTTATTGGCTTATCCTCTGTACATTCACAATAGCAGTTTTCCTGGGATTAATAAAACGTCGTCAGGAAATTGCTGCGATTGTGGATTCCAAATCAAATCAAACTCGTAAAGTACTTTCCGATTATCCTTCACTCAAAATTATCGATGGCTGGATTAACGTACTGGCTGGCATGACCGTTTTGTGCTATGCCTTATATACAGTAGATCCGGAAACCATAACCAAACACCACACCGGTCGACTTGTTTATACCCTTCCTTTTGTGCTTTATGGTATATTTCACTACCAGAGTATTGCCCTTTCCGGACGCGAGGGTCAGGATCCGGTTCATTTAATTTCGGGCAATACCGGATTGAGAATTGTCGTTGTCCTCTGGGGAATTACGGTCGCTGGGATATTGTATTTTGCACAAATGTAGGGGCACCTGGCATGTGCCCTTGTTTGATTGTCGAAAGCGTATTTGTTGTTTACATCCATAATCAGAAACATATTACATAAAGGGCACCCAGCCGTGTGCCCCTTCGGGTTGTTTAGACAGAGTGATTTGAGTTACTTGTTGCCCAAGTTTCTTTACGAACTGGATCCAATTCAGAGAATGAGGATCAACAAGTATGATCCTGTAAGAATACACGGGCAATGAATAGCTCGTGCTACACAACCAAGACATTTTTTTAAACAGCGTAGCCGTATATGTATTGTATCAACACATTGGGATGCCTACGCTCCTAATGTCTCGCCCGTACGAGTTTCAGGGCTGGGATAATTATTCGGAAATGGAATCTGTGCAGGTTGCGGAATATATACCTGCCAAATAATAATAGCACTTTATAATGTAGGTTCCACGAAACCAACCCTCTTGAATTACCCAAAAAAATTCATTAACTTATAAGCATGATTCTAATGAATCGGTTTGATTTCATGTTTTGGTTTGTGAATTTTTTTGATAAGGGAAATTATCATGTGTTACTCACACAAAAACCTCTCTCTGTATATGCTCGCTTTGCTGATTTCCTTCAGCCCCCTTTCCGCGAGTATCATCAATGTTCCGGAAGATCACGAGACTATTCAGGCAGGGATTGATGCTTCCCGTAACGGGGATACTGTCCTTGTCCAGCCTGGTATCTATAGGGAAAACATAACTTTCCATGAAAGAAGGATAACACTCGCCAGTTTGTTTCTGACTACCGGAGACGAAACTTACATCGACTCGACCATCATCGATGGTGGTGGAGATGGAACAGTGGTTGTGATCGAAGGTATTCGAGGAAACTCGTCAGCTCTCACCGGATTTACGATTCAAAACGGTAATACTCGTGAATGCGGGGGAGGTGTTTATCTCCATAATTCAAATACATCATTATCCCATCTGATTATCAGGAGTAATCGCTCATGGCAATATGGTGGTGGTTTGTATTTCTGTGCTCCTGATAGTTTTGTAATTAGGAATATCACAGTCCAGAATAATACATCTCAAAGTGGCGGCGGGGGAATTTATAATGCCGGTTCAGGGGCAACATTAGTTGATGTCCATATACTGAACAATGAAACAAGGGGCTATGGCGGAGGCTTTGGAGGTGGTTACCGGACGTATTTCTTCGGTGGGTCTATTGTTGGAAATACTGGACAATACGGAGGTGGAATTGGTTTGGGGTCCGGACCTAGTGTAACAATCACTGAGATGTTAATAATGGGTAATCATTCTTCAAGTTATGGTGGGGGATTGTATATCTCGGGAAACAGTGGTGTTCAAATATCGAAATCTCTGTTAATAGGCAATTCTTCGGATAGATGTGGTGGTGGCGCATATGTCGTAAGCGGTCGAGATAAGGTTTTCACTAATGTAACCATCGCTACTAACTATGCACCGAGTGGTGGTGGAATTTTCGCAGATTCCAGATCTTATCTAAGAAATTGTATTATCTATAAAAACGGGCAGACAAATATCTCAACAAGAGCAAATACTCTTAATGTAGCATATTCCGATGTAGAGGGTGGAGTTGATGGAGTGGATGTAATCGGAGAGGGAAACATTGATGCTAATCCTCAATTTGTAAATTCCGGTTTTGACTTCAACCTGACTATGGACAGTCCCTGCATCGATTCCGGAGATCCTGAATCCCCTGTGGATGAAGATTTCTCACGAGCTGATATGGGCGGGATTCCATATTTGCTTCACTCCATTTTGAGTGGTAATGTAACCGATGCTGAAAGCAAGTGTCCCATTGAAAATTGCACAATTACCGCCTCTACGGGTTTGAGCACACTATCAGATTTAAATGGACATTGGATTTTAACTGCTTCACAACGAATGATGGATTTTACAGTCTCTTATCCGGGATATAATTCAATCACATTGCGCGACATTCAGGTCGGGAGAAGGGACACTTTGTCATATGACCTTCAGTTAACACATCCTGATTTTCAGGCATCTACTCATGAAATAGGCATTGAACTTGTCGAAGGTGACTCAACAGAATTAGGTTTCACTCTAACGAACGAAGCAAACGGGCATCTCGAATGGGCGGTTGAAACTAATACTATAATTGGGAATGATTATAAGCAGTTAGATTTGCGCGAGTCCATTTCTGTCAGCCAGGAAGTTGATAATCTCAGAATTCAGGGAGCAGTTTTCGCCAACGGCAGATATTATGTTGTAGGACGTGGAGACGAAGCTCATGTAGTATATGTTCTCAATAGTGCTGGGAGGGAGGTTGGTAGGTTTGATCAACCCGGTTTATCCAATCTTGGAATGCATGATTTAGCATGGGACGGTGAACTGATTTGGGGTACTGATCGAACTGGGGTCTTTGGATTCACCACAGATGGAACTACAATTGTAAACTGGTCTGTCCGGGGTCAACAAATACGAAATCTGGCATGGGATGGGGACCATGGGGTACTCTGGTTGAGCTATGTTACAGGTGGCGTGTTAGGGTATAGTAGAGAGGGTGAGCTCCTTCATGAACTGGAACGGGATGATTTCAGGAAATATGGTCTCGCATATTGGCCGTTTGATCCGGATGGATACAATCTTTATGTGCTCCATCGCGAACGAGAAACTCATTATCAGGCAATCAGCAAAATAAATCCAGTCTCGGGTGAATCTATGTTTGTCGGATATCTGACTCCCCAGGAGGGTGGAGCGCCAACCGGGATTTTCATCACCGATGAAATTAATATCTCATCGGATGCGGTACTTATGACAATATCAAATGCTAGTATCGAGTATGGTGGTGACCACCTGAATATCTGGCACCTTAATACTCCAAACTTCTGGATAGATATAAATCCAAAATCGGGCATAATCCTTCCCGGTGCAACTCGTGAGATAACTGTTTCACTTAAAACCTATGATCCGATCCGCGATATCAGTCTCCCCGAAAACCTGTATGATGCATATTTAGAGTTCACTCACAACGCAACAGGTGGAGACGCGGTAATTCCGGTGACGATGAATGTTGCGGATCTGAATGAAGCTCGAAGTGATGATGATTTACAACCCAATGCGTTTGAGATAACAACAGTGTATCCCAATCCATTCAATTCCGTTACTAATATAACCTATTCCTTACCGGAAAGGTCAGATGTCACGGTCAGGATTTTCGATCTGGCGGGAAGGATTGTTGAGACGTTGTACGACACCAATCAGACTACGGGTTTACATACTGCAACCTGGGATGCTGGGGGAGTTGCTTCGGGATTATATCTGGTTCAGGTTGCAACGGAGAGGGATGTCAGGTCTCAAAAGATAATCCTGACTAAGTAGCACACGCCTCCATGCGTGTGGGATATTCGCTGAATAGCAGAACTTTGTGGCACGGTCAGCCCTGTTGGGACAGAAAAAGTTAAATTACAAGGCTAATTTCCGAACCTGCAACACACCAGATTTGCGCTGACCGTGATTTTCAGTATGATAAACCCGGTACCCGGTCAGCTCGATGTTTGGAATTGACTGGAGAAGAAAGGCGTTGCCCGTTGAAATTCGCAGGTAATCAACGGCTGACCGGGGCACAAAATGGTCTTTCAAAGTTTGTTTAAATAAGATTCTAATGAATCGATTTGATTTCATGTTTTGGTTTGTGAATTTTTTAATATGGGAAATTATCATGTGTTTTTCACACAAGTACTACTTTCTATTACTGCTCGCAATGCTGATTTCCTTCAGCTCCCTTCACGCGAGAATCATCAATGTTCCGGAAGATCACGAGACTATTCAGGAAGGGATAAATGCCTCTGATAACAGAGATACTGTTCTTGTTCAACCTGGTATATATGTCGAAAATATTGTCATCTCAGAAAAAAACATCGTTCTCGGCAGCCTGTTTCTAACAACAGGAAATGGGGATTACATTGATTCAACCATAATCGATGGAAACGAACAAGGTTCCGTTGTCAGAATATTCAGAGGAGATACTACAACAGCGTTTTCCGGATTTACAATTCGAAATGGTCATGCTGAAGAATATGGCGGGGGTATATATCTCGGGAGTTCCAGTACAAAATTGTCCAACCTCATTGTTAAAGATAACGTCTCGGGTTTGGTCGGTGGGGGAATTTACCTGATGCCCGGGTATAAATTAATTCTTGAGAAAGTTACAGTTCGAGATAACCACTGCCAGGGATCAGGTGGGGGAATTTTTATTTCAAGTTGGAATGCTGAATTTTACGATTGTCACATCCTGAATAATGTCGCGGAAAGTCGAGGCGGTGGTTTGTCGGGTGTTGCATCCCGGAGTTACTTCTTTGGAGGTTCAATTGTCGGAAACTCCGCTGAACTTGGAGGGGGGATTTATGTGAGTTGTGGTCCAAGAGCATATTGCTCTGGGACGTTAATTCAGAATAATCATGCTGTTAACGGAGGAGGTGTATACATAGGTGGTGAAAGTCAACTCAATTTGTCATATACACTTTTGATCGGGAATCGGGCTGAGGAAAATGGCGGTGGAGTTTGTATCTGGGGAGGTCGTGAAAAAATATTCACCAATGTGACCGCAGTTAACAACTTTGCAGAACGAGGTGCTGGTTTTTACGTTGGTGCGAGAAACACAACATTCAGAAATTGCATAATCTGGAAAAATGGTCACACAAACATCTCCGCCAATAGTTCCTTCGGAATTTCGTACTCAGATGTGCAAGGTGGGATCGACGGTTTTGACCTTGGAGAACGCGGACAGGTCGAGTGGGGTGAAGGCAATATAGATACCAGTCCGCTTTTCATGTCGCATAATGATTTTCATTTATCGGAACATAGCCCATGCATTAATACCGGTGATCCTGATTCACCTCCAGAGATTGACAATTCACGTGCGGATATTGGAGGATTTCCCTTTCTCGTATTGAAAGTACTCGAAGGCTATATTACAGATGCTGCAGACGGAAGTCCAATCGAGGGCTGCACAGTTACTACATCCTTTGATGAGGACGTTATTTCTGACGATGAGGGTTATTGGAGTATAGAAACCTACAGACCGGAGTTTACTATCAGGGCTCAATTCCCGGGTTATAATCCATCTGTCATTCATGAGGTTCAATTTGATAATGAGGATAATTTATCAATAGACATTCAAATGCTGCATCCAGAGTTCAGATCATCTACCCATGAATTGGGAATTGAGCTTGCTGAAGGTGATTCAATAGAAATACCTCTAATCATCTCCAACGATGCAAACGGATATCTCGAATGGGAACTTGAAACCAATAGAATAATTGGTGATGATTATAAGCCCTGGGACATCAGACAATCAATCCCGGTGAGTCAAGAGGTTGATAATTTACGAATTCAGGGTGCAGTACTCATTGATAACCGGTTTTACGTTGCCGGACGAGGTGAGGAAGAACATCTGATTTACGTACTTGATCGAACTGGAGAAGAAATTGATCGGTTTCAACAACCTGGAGAATCACGCAACGGTATGTACGATTTAGCCTGGGATGGTGAACTGATCTGGGGGTCAGATCAAACGGGTGTTCATGGTTTTACTCCGGATGGAACTTCCCGGATAAACTGGCAAGTTCCTCGACATCAAGTTCGCACTTTAGCATGGGACCCGGACAGAGATGTTCTCTGGATCAGCTCTTTTACTGGATCAATAAAAGGTTATAGTAGAATGGGTGAGGTTCTTTATAACCTGAGGAATTATGGGCTGTACAAATATGGGTTGGCTTATTGGCCGTTTGATCCGGATGGTTGTCCGCTTTATGTTCTCTACAAAGAACCATGGGAAAAGCAGGCTTTGTGTAAAATTAATCCGGATAGTAATGAAATGATATTTGTCAAGTATCTGACTCCTCCGGAGGGAGGTTCGCCGGTGGGAGCTTTCATTACCCACGATTATGATAACACCTTTAGTACAGTGCTTTTAACAATCTCAAATTTGGGACAACAGAATAGAGGTGATGTTCTCAATGTCTGGCAAATGGACACTCCCGATTTCTGGATAGACGTCAAGCCAAAATCAGGTATAATCCTGCCCGGTGCAACCGGTGAGATAACCGTATCTCTGAGAACTTACGACCCGATACGGGATATCAGTCTCTCTGAAAACCTGTATGATGCATATTTGAATTTCACACACAACGCTGCTGGAGGTGGTGCTGTAATTCCGGTTGCAATGATAGTTGGAGATCCGAATGCTGTCCATCCTGAAAATGACATGCATCCGAAGGAGTTTGAAATAACTTCAGTATATCCCAATCCGTTTAATTCTGCTGCCAAAATCGGCTATTCGCTGCCCGAAAGATCTGATGTGTCGATCAAGGTTTTCGACCTAGCAGGTAGAGTTATTGAGACGCTATTGGACACCAATCAGACGACAGGTTTACACTCTGTAACCTGGGACGCAGGGGGAGTTGCTTCGGGTTTATATCTGGTTCAGGTTGCAACTGATCGCGATGTCAGGTCGCAGAAAATAATCCTGACTCAGTAGCACATGTTACCATAGGTGTGGGATATACTCGAATTTAACCATTTGTGGCACGGTCAGCCGTGTTGGTACAGACCGAGTTGGGCCAACAAGGGCGTTTCCGAACCTGCAATATACCTGATTTGAGCTGACCGTGATTTCCAAGTTGATACTCCCGGTCAGCTCGAGATTTGGAATTGCCAGGGGGAGGAAGTGTGATGTTTCTTGAACTTCACGGGCAATCCACGGCTGACCGAGGCACAGTTTGGGGATAAAATTTAATAGTCAAAACACTTAAATGTAAGCTTACATGTTCAGGGAGGAAAAATGATGCTAAGAACAATAATGTTAATTATTCTAACTTTATTTATACAGAATGCAGATGGTTTTCTTTTTGCCCAGGAACCATCCGGGATTTGCCAACTGGGTAGAGTTTATAACTTCTGGGATCATGGAGATGGGGATGGGTCTCCGGGAGCAAAAGTAAAAGTTATGGGTAATTTTGCGTATGTAACAGCACTCACCTCAGGCATGCAAATCATAGATATTTCAAGTCCGGACAATTTACATTTAGTCGGCAACTATGATTGCAATTGGAGCGCAACTGTCGATGTTGCTGTGGTTGGTAACTTTGCTTATCTGGCGGAGAGATATGTGGGCATGGTAATATTAGACATTTCCGACCCAACTAATCCTGTAGAAGTATCCACTTTTGAAACTCAAATTCGCGATATATTTGTACAGGACGATTACGCTTATATAGCAACAGGCTATGACGGATTAAGAATTATTGACGTTTCAAATCCCGTCGAACCCATTGAGGTAGTGAATTTCGAGACGGATGCAAATCGGATTTATGTATCAGACGGTATTGCTTATGTGATTTTTAGCAATTGTTTGAGGGTGATAAATGTTACAAATCCTGAAGAACCTTTTGAACTCAGCCTTATTAATAGAGGTAACTATAGAGAAATAGTAGTCGTCAGAAACATTGGATATGCTGTTGAGGGCACCGCCCTCCGAGTCATTGATTTCACGAATCCTGCTGATCCGGTTCAACTTGGCAGGTCTCCCAATCTTGGGAGGAGTTATGACGTGTTCGTTCAGGATAATATTGCTTATGTTGCAACTAGTTATGGGCTCCGTATTGTCGATATATCCACACCTGATGATCCCGTCAGAATTGGTTCCTACAGTCCCGGACCATTTGACTCTGCTGTAAGATCCGGTGATTTGGTTTATGCTGTTGATTGTATTACAGGGCTTCATGTTGTAAGTGTGGATAATCCGGAAGAACCCGAATTACTCAGCTCGATTTGTCCGGGCAGCGTAATTATGGACTTCTGTATTCAGGATGATTTCGCATACCTAAAGGACTTTTGGGGAGCACTGAGAATTGTCGATATATCAAATCTTGAAGCCCCTTTTGAAGTAAGCAGGCTAAACGGTATTCCAAGGAATGGTGGAATAGCAGTTTCCGGAAATTATGCCTATATCGTCAAGCACTGTAGTGGAATACAAATTTTCGACGTTGCTGATCCAGCTAGCCCTGAAGAATTGGAGTTGTTCGTCCCGGAATCAACCGGCAACCGCGATATACAGATTATCGGAGAATATGCCTTTTTGGTTTCCAATGGATTAAGGGTTATCGATATTTCAAATCCGGTTGAACTGATTGAGGTTGGCTTATTTGAAATTGAGCAGATGATTAACACAGTAACGTATGAAAATGGTTACGCTTATCTGGGAGCTACGCTTCCAGATAGACTCATTGTAATTGATATTTCCGATCCTGAAAATCTCTCAGAAGCAAGTTCATGCAATTTACCCCGAACTCCCACAGCGATTGCCGTGGAGGATAATCGGCTCTGTATAGGGATCGGTGAGCACAATCGATCCGATTATGATTTGCTGGTTTTTGATGTATCCGATCCGGCTGAGCCTTTATTACAAAGCGAATTGAACAGTATTGGCAAACCAGTTTCAGCCGAAATCGATGGTGATCTGGCAATACTGACGATTGATTACCAGGGACTTGAAACATTTGATATTTCAGATATTCGGAACCCTGTGAAGACACATATCTTTCGAACTCCCGGAAAAGCCAGGAAAATAATTGCCGAAAATGGTATAGCATTCATCAACGATTATACTAATTTCGGCATTTATGACTATGGTGAAGCCCTTGGAGGTGAATTTGCCCATCCTGAAATTTCGGTTTCTCCAAACACCCTTGACTTCGGTGAAGTCGCTCTTGCTGACAGCTCAACAAATAGCATTATTATCAGGAATCCGGGAATACTCAATCTTCAGATCAGCAGTATTGCATTGGGAAACAGGAATTTCAGTGCAGTTTTCGATAGTGCAGAGGTGATGTGTCCGGGTGACAGTCTGGAGATCATGATAATCTTCAAGCCTGAGAACAGAGGTGAAATTGAGGGTGAAATCACTATCTCTTCAAATGACCCAGACAATGCTGAAATAGTAGTTAGTCTTCATGGAGTTGGTCAGGATGATCAGGATTCTGTTGGTGAAACATTTAATAAAAGCATACCTGAAAAGCTCTATCTGTCTCCAGTGTATCCAAACCCATTCAATTCGATTGCAAGCATCCAGTATTCACTTCCCCAGCATTCCGAGGTCACAGTCAAATTGTTTGATCTTGCGGGAAAGATTGTCGAAACACTATATGACGGTGACCAGGAAGCAGGCGCGCACAAGATAGTTTGGAACGCCGGTGGTGAAGCCTCGGGGCTTTACTTAGTTCAGGTAGCAACGGATAAATGGATCAGGACACAGAAAATAATCCTGACTCAGTAGCACACACCCCGTGCGTGTTGAATGTTTGTGTAATACAAGAACATCTGTGGCACGGTCAGCCATGTTAGAACAGAAAGAGTTTAATCATCAGTGATATTTCCTGACCTGCAACATTCAAAGTTTGAGCTGACCGTGATTTCCATGGAGTGAAACCCGGTCAGCTTTATATTTGGGAGGTGCAGGTTCATTATCTGCATGGTGCTTAATCATCTGCAGATAATCAACGGCTGACCGGGGCACAATGTTTTCTTGTCGGAAAGAGTTCCCGACCTACATCCTGGGTTCCTGCCTACGCAGGAACGACGTGGTTGTTAATCTTCATCGGAAATATCACTATGCATATTTTCCTGAAGCATTTGGGCGGTTTCAACAAGACGTATGAACTCGGCTCGGTATCCCGCTTCGTCTTTTCCTTTTGAAGCCTTCGCACGCCAGATGACATCCTTGTAGGATGAATTACCCTTGAATTCCGAATCCCTGAGCAGCATTCCGAACTCTGCTACTGCGAGAGAGAATTGGAAATTTTCGGATTGCCTGCGTTCGTTGATATCGTCCTCAGTTATTGTCCTTACAATAAGCTTGCTTTTATCCCCGTCGGGCTTTTTGTAGCGCAGTTTGACTGTCATCAGTTCATTACCATGAAAGGCAGACTTTTCAATGTTGGTCTTCTGATATTTCAGATCATCGACACTGGGCTGTTCGAAATGAACTCCTTTTGGTACGATCTCATAGAGAGCAGTAACAGAATGTCCCGCTCCAAGTTCACCAGCATCCTTTTTATCGTCATTAAAATCCTCTTTGTTCAACATTCGGTTTTCGTACCCAATGAGACGATAAGCCTGAATTTCAACAGGATTGAATTCAACCTGGATTTTGACATCTTTGGCTATAGTGACAAGTGTAGCGCCTAACTCAGACACCAGAACCTTACGAGCCTCATGAATATTGTCGATATAGGCGTAATTCCCATTGCCTTTGTCAGCAATCTGCTCCATTCGTGAATCTTTCAGGTTTCCGGTTCCAAATCCAAGTACAGTCAAGAAAACTCCACCCTTACGTTTCTCTTCAATAAGACGAATCATTTCAGCATCACTCGACATACCGATATTAAAATCACCATCGGTTGCGAGTATCACACGGTTGTTTGAATTGGCTGAGAAGTTTTGTTGGGCGATTTTATAAGCCAACTGAATTCCCGCGCCACCGGCTGTCGAACCACCAGCTCGCAACCTTCCGATTGCATCAAGGATTTCATGTTTTTTGTTTCCTGGAGTTGAAGGCAGCACAAGACCCGCACTACCCGCATATACAACAATAGCTACTCTGTCTTGAGGTCTCAATTCTCCGACAAGCATCCTGAAAGCTGATTTCAGTAATGGCAGCTTGTTCGGCTGGTTCATCGAGCCTGATACATCAAGCAGGAATACCAGATTGTTAGGCTGAAGTTCATCATACTTAAACCGTTTTCCCTGCAAGCCGATGTGAACTAACATGTGATCGGTTTTCCAGGCGCAGCCGGATATCTCGGTATTTATACTGAATGGATGCTCATTCATAGGCTGAGGATAATCATAAGTAAAATAGTTGATCATTTCCTCAATTCTGACAGCATCTTTCGGCGGCATGTCACCCGTGTTGATGAACCTCCTGATGTTACTGTATGCGGCTGCATCAACGTCGATTGAAAACGTCGAGAGCGGATTGCCTGTTACATCAAGAAAAGTATTTGAGTAGATTCTGTTATATGCTTCAGTGTTGAAATCCCGATCTGATATAGCAGGTGAGAAATGACCGCCTGCGCCGTATACCTGGCTGCACATAAGCTTTTTGGATGATTTCCCCATCGGTGAATTTATGCCCGAGGGAGCAGCATCGCATGCCTCAATCTTCATCCTGTTAACATAACCGCGTCCTTCAGGTTTTTGTAAATACTGATTTGGTGTTAAAATTTCAGATTCTTCCACTATTTCAGGCACGATCACTGGCACTTGAATATCAAATTCAGTAATAGAATTTGCTTTGATGGAAACATCTCTGAACACCTTTGGAGCATATTGCCACCCATACACATTGATGTCATATGTTCCGGGCTGAATCATCGTAATAACAAACTCACCTTTAGCATCGGTTACACCTGTCCAGGTTCTGTTGATGTCTTCAACAACGATATTTGCGAGCTGCGCTCTGCCCTGAACTCCGGTTATAGAGCCAACAAGCGTTCCGGTACCGTCCGTTGGAACCAATACCCGACTTGCAATCTGAGAATTCTCTGTTCCATTTAATTTTCCGATTGGATCGGCTTGATATGATGCATTGCAGCCAAGAATGAGAAAAACAAGCCCGATAATGAGAAACATCATTGATGCGTTGTACTTAAAATCTTTCTTCATGACTCCTCCTGAATTGTTTAATTTTGATTAATCAAAAATGTATGTTGCACCAGCAGTGAAGTTACCTGAATCACCCTTGATTGCAGGAAAACGCCAGCCGCTGATTATATTTTTTATTGAACGCTCAACCTTCAAACCTGCAGATTGATTAGTCCATTTACTCTGAGTAATCTTAACTGAGATTACTTTTCCGGAAGGATCTATTATGAATTCCACGACTATTCTGCCGTTAAGAGCAGAATCAAGTCGCTTTTGCGTCCAGAAGCAATACTTTATCTGGTTCTGGTTCTTGAGGACGATATCGGAAATCGATGCTGAATTTCGCGAAGAATTGTTTGTAACAGGATTTCTGGAATATAAAGGTTCCTGACTGATATTCGGAACTGCATCTTCAAACATCATTACGAAATCATCGTCCGTTAAAGAGCGGATATAGGAAATATCTATCTCATCAACATCGTCGGTTATCGGTTCAACTATATGCGTATCTTTTACTTTAGAGGAAGTCGATTTTGAATCAACTATTCCGGAGAAAGCCTTCAGATCATAGTTCTTTTTAGAATTTGGGGTGAGTCCAAATTCCCCGTATTGTTCAGATCTTACAGACCTATTCCTTCCACCTCGAGCTGTTGGAGCAGCTAATCGGTGCAGGTTTTTTGCAGCCTCGCGTACCTGCTCACGTTTGTTACTGAGCTTTTCAATTCTTGAGCCTGATCTTCTTCTATTATTCTTCTTTTGATTTTTGTCAGATTCAACAAATGCTTCTGTCGCTACCGGATGGATAATATCGGATACGTTCGGTTTTACCTTTTCCACCAGATCAGTATCATCAAGATCATTACCAAGTTTTGACAGTAATGGCGTATTTTTGGGTATCGTTACCCGGTATGTTTGTCTATAAATTCCTGCAATATGGTTAACAAGATCATCACCGCTGAAGGTTTTCACCGGTAGTTGTGACATGTACCAGGTAAACGGAACTAACGTGAGAAATGTCAACAGAAATATTCTGACAAACTCCTTATCCATATCGCGGATCGTATGGCGCTGAAGTTCTTTTGGAAACGTTTTTATGGTCTTCATGATTTGCCTCTTTTTCGTTTTCGAACTAAAAACAATAAGGCAATGGTTGTGCCAAAGTTAGAAGTGTAGGAATTTCAATAAGTTAGGAAATACTGTCGGATTGTATACTTTACAATCTGTAAACCACACTTTGTAAACTTTATCAGGAGATTACAAAGTGTAATCGGTTTGAGGTAGGTATAGAGATGCTCTTGAGGTTGATTCAGTTGATTAGTGAGATTATTTTTCCTTTTTTCCTTCGACCTTCCAGGATAATTGAATTATGGTTGGAAGTTCTTCTGGATATGGTGCATCCTTGAAAAATCTTGATTCAATTAAGATGTATTCCCCAATCTCGTTTTTTATTCTGAATCGGGCTTTCAGGTGAGTCTGATTCTCGTCATTCATCCATTCGAGATACCTGGGTTCGAAGATTTGTAAATCTGCAGGATGAAGGTATGACCTTCGCTCTTCATAAGTCATAGCATTCCATTCATCAATAGTCTTCCCACACCAGTTTTTATCAGTATCCCAGTAAGTGTGTTTCATCTGTTTTTTCTCAAATTGAAACACTCTCATTGGCATGTGAGTAAAAATGTCCCGATATCTTTGTTCACTCTGTTTCAAGGCAATTTCAACTAATTTCCTTTTGTCCTGCCCCAGTTGAAATTGGAATTTTGGGATCGTAATTTAAGACACTTT
>CAYLYZ010000035.1:0-24542 GCA_964387885.1 uncultured bacterium
TTAATCACTTAAATAAGTAACGCGTTTTCAAAGAGCTATTCTTGGACAGACTGTTTTTGCCTGTCCCTCAGGCTAAAGCGTGAGTCATCACAAATAATTGTGATTTAGCGAATCCGCCTGTCGGTGAATGGTCGGACAGGAATGGCCGACCTACTGAAGCGGCGTTACCAGTTTTGCAGTTGGAATCTCATCCCGACAAAATATCAACAACGGTTGCTTCTCTGGACTCCGGCGCAAGGCCGGAGCGACGACACAGTACCGTACTATTCAGGAGTGCTCAAGCCATGCTTGAGCGAAAACTTTAGATTAGATAAGCATAAACACTCACTCATACTACTCAAGCATGGCTTGAGTGCTCCTTTTTGTTTATCCATTAAAACCTACACAACCCCATCCCCAAACCAGAACACCACCCCATCCCGCCCATGCTGCTTTTCGCATCCCAGCACTTCCGCGATGCGTGATATCTTCTTGCTGCTGTTTTTCATTCGGCAGGGATATGACAGTTGACGGTACAGTTGAGCCAGAGTCAGTTTATGGTTCATGCCGTTCAGCTCTTTGCGCAGGATACGCTTGATTTGATCCTCCGCGCCGTTGTCCCGCGCGTCAAGGTATGCCTATCGAAATATTGCCGAATCTCCTGCCGACGGTCCATAGGTGTGCAATCGAACAGCGGGGTAGCCAGTTGGCGTACGCGTGGGGTATACTCGCTCGGAGGACGGCTGTCACCGGACTCGAAGAGCGTCCAGTCTCCTTCCAGTTCCGCCGATTTTAACCGCCAGTACAGTAACCCGCTGCTGATAGCTCGGGCACGTTTTGTAACGTGTGGTTTGCTCAAATCATCGAGACCTTCAACGCTAAGCGGTTTCATTTTGATATTCAGGCAGCGGCTCTCCAACGCCGCATCCTTAAAGGGCAGGCGTGTCGCGATGACCTTCGGCCCGAACGCCTGGAAAACCTGCGGCTCATTTTTTTTATTAAGGCGGATAATCGACACACCACGCGTATATCCATGGTTGAGGATCTTCACAATCTGGCTTTCGAGTCCCGAGCCTTTGAAGTCGGCTTCATCGATCTGGAGCGTTCCCTGCACCGCGTTCACAACCCGGAACAGGGCCGGAGCTGAAATCGCCCCGGAAATATTGAGCGATCTGTAGCATATAGACGACAACGCTCGCAGTGCCGTCGTTTTACCGGTCCCATAATCTCCGATGAAGCGCAGGTAGGGCATGGAATCATGCCGATAGGCGAACCATGTCATTACCGTGTAGCTTGCGACAGCGGTAAGTTCGGTTTCAGAACCGAACGCCACAACCGTTTTCAGCCAGTCCCGACACATCTCGTAGAGCCCCTCCATATCGGTACGCCCATCAATATCCCGCGGACAGGACACAACCGATGCATCAATCAGCTTCCGGTATTCCGGTTTGATAGAGACGTCCTCATCGGTGTCTTCAATCGACGAGTAATATATCAGATCCCCCTGTTCATTAACGACATATGACCCGACAGAGTTACCGTGAACATACTCGATGAACGGTTTGCCGCAATTGAGAGTGAAGTATGGAAGATTAAGAACATCTTCATTAATATTTATATTATATGTATCATTCATGTGGATAATATACAACATTATTTTGCAAAAGTCAAGTTTAATCACAGTGCACGAGAAAAGGGGTGATACCCTAAATTTCCGTCACATCGTCACACTTTTGGCGGAACGCGGTTGTGGGCGGGGGATTGAGGGTGTGACGGAAATGTGACGATGTGACGGAAAGGGGAGATTCACAACGGATTTAGCGGATTAAACGGATAGAATGCTCGTCGTTCCGGACTTGATCCGGAATCCAGAGGTTTGCTTGCAGAACTTCGTTTCACAGTTGATTATTCACAACGGATTAAACTGATTTAACGGATTGGGAGCGCCGACAGAATCCGTTCAATCCCTTTAATCCGTTGTGAATCCCTTCTTTTTCCTGAACTCTAATATTTTCTTTGGTGGCAGGAGTCGTTCGTGCTGGAGGCTGGTCTGACCGAAGTTTACAAGAAGAGCTACATCGTAATCGGTGCTGGCAAAATACTTGATTACCTGAAACCGGTGGATGTCGTCCAGCATTCGCACTGACTTAATTTCCAGGATCAATTGTTCATTCACTACAAAATCGAGGTAGTTCAGCCCAACCTGCACATCTTCATAACAAACAATCACAGCTTTTTGAGGTTCAAACGGGATATTCTGCTTGCCGAACTCATACTCCAATGCCTTCTGATAATAATCTTCCGGGAAGCCGGGACCTAAACCGCTGTGTACCTTCATGCAAATGCCCGTGACCTGAAAAGTCAGTTCTCTCATTTCGGGTGTTAATTGGATCATTTGATTGCTCATAGATTTGATAACGATAATGTGTGCTGTCAGGTGCCCCCACCTGACATGTCATTCTCATGCAAAATTCACAACGGGTTATTCACAACGGATTTAGCGGATTTAACGGATTCTGCTGCTACTCCAAATCCGTTAGATCGGTTTAATCCGTTGTGCATCAGAACCGTAGCCCGTATCCCTTGCTTGCCATGCTTCGCACGCGCAGCAGGTGGTACGGGGATTTACCCATTTCTTCCCAATTTGTAACCTGCGAAATACACCGATTTTATCTCGATTCGATAGCCTGCCGATGGGGATTTTCGTGGGATCCCGGACCATGAAGGTCACGGGCTACGAAACTCCTAAACTATGGTTTTGAATCATTAGAAGGTGTCTTTTCAGTCATTCAGGATGTAGATTGTTCAAATTGGATATATATCTCAAAATGTTATTTATCATGCGATTCAGTCAACGTTATAAAATCCATTATTTAGAAGAATCGAGGACTATTCCAGCCAAACAAATTTCGTGTAAGCAATCCTAAAGCAATCAGAAAAATAAACACACCAACAAGATAGGACAAACTGCAACAAATAATAGTTCCAGCTAAATAAGCAAAGCCAAGTATAATCTCACCCTGATTAAACGTCTGGTACGTCAGAGTTGCCCCTGCCCAAAATACTGCATTAATCAACAGCCAAGTAAAAAGATTAAAGCCGCTCAATGTAGCCTCTGGAGAGTTGTTAAAGCTGGGGTCACTAGATTCGATGTTATACTTTTTGGCTAAATAAAAAGAGTGAAGCCCAACGATAATCAGGCTTATAAATATCGTTAAAATTGAAAATGGCACACTCCAGATTGCAATGATACTTCCTATCAGGATAAAAGCAAAAAAGGATGCTACGGCAAACTTCCATCCGATGTACCAGTACCCAATTGGACCCATAACAATTGAAAGAATGGATGCCAACAATGGAATTTTCCTACTCATGTCACTCCTCAATCGCTATAATTCTGGTTTTCTGTTTGTTTTTTTCCGATATAGATTCCTTCGGTATCTTTTATAATCAAATCTGCTGAATGGTTCTAAGTCCCAAAACATCTTATTCGAGAAGCCAATTGCAGCTATTAAGAGATCAGACCTATCGCTTCTGCCTCCGAAAGATTCTAACATTGAAATTGCAATGTTAATTCCCTTGTTCACGGCATCATCAATATCCTGAAGTGTATTTAGATTAAATTCTGAGGTGTAATTGTCCGGTTTAATACAACTTGCGAGATCTTTGATTCCTGATTTTTCCTTGTCACTAATACTGAAAGTGCTTTTGAAGTCCGGATTTTCTTCACCAACAATTGGCAGCTCTTGATCTTTAATGTTGAGACTCTCTCTTTGTTCTGGGGTCAATTTCTTCGGCATGAATAAAATCAAATAGTTCTTAATACTGTGAATGTTGACCTCATACTCATTCAAGTTTTTTTAATCATACTTTCTTCCTTTATTAATTCTACCATATTCCCGACCTCAGCAAAGTGGTCAGGGCTTACATTCTGGGCAGGGCTTTTTGCTATACCTTTCTGCTTTCCCGACAACAACTCTACTGTAATTCATGCTGCCAACGCGGTTTACATTATTTTGTAAGGTATCGGCTGTCGTATCCATTGATCCAGACGTAACCATCGCATTAAATGTTTGACTCTGTTTTTGTCAGTGTGCTTTAAAGTATCAGGTGCAAATTCGGTTGAATCCTTGTACCCGCTGAATCCTACAACCCACGGGTGAATGTCTTGAACGATCTCACCGTAAATCGTCTTTCTGAGTGTTTCTACAGTTTTTTGGTTGGTTGACATCAATTGAATTTTAACAAATCTTTTTCCCGATCTATCTTAATAAATAAATTCTTATTGGGAGAGTTTGCATCCACAGAAAATTCTAATTCTTTTTATACTTCGAGATATTATGGATCGCAGACTCAATAGGGTATTTTAGCACATTCCAGTTCGTTATACAAGCTATTTGGGTTTGTGGTTGTATGTTTGTTTGTTTTTTGGAGTTAAGGGGTGATTTGTGAATCACCCGTACGGGATGAATTTCGAGTGTGTTAAATTTTGGCGGGAAAAGTTCCCGCCCTACGAAACTGATTTGTATGCTCTTGAGATGTGAGGAAATATTGATTGAGTGGCGTTAGGTGTTCCAGTCAAATCCGTTTCCGGATACGGATGGAATTTGGGGAGATTACTGTGAAGGCTTCAGGCAACTCTTCGCTGTAGCGATTTATGGCCTGGTTTATTATTCCTGCCTGTTTTACATGTGAAAATCCCGATAATCGGATTAATACTATTCCCTGATTCAATTTTCGCTGTCTGAAAACCAACTCCCCGAAATCTTTGTCATTGGTCAGTAATATTGCCGATTTTTCATTGGCTATATCGAGCACTTCGTTATCGGGAATCGAAGGTGCCAATTCAGCTACATAGATCACATCATAACCTTTACCACGAAGGTAATCAACTATCCGTTTATCTATACACTCATCAGCCAGCAGGAGCATCAGACCGTTTCAACCACCGGATAGACGACATCGGATTTCAGCACCCTCGCTGCAAATTCCAGTGCTGCTTGTATCGCATCAGGGTTAAGGCGTGGATAAGCTTCGATTAATTCCTGTATAGAGTTGCCGGCAGCAAGCTCTTCCAGTATTAACTCGACAGTTATCCTCGTTCCGGAAATAACCGGTTTTCCCATCATAATTGATGGATCTGACACTATCCATTCTTTTGACATTGCACTCTCTCTTATCCATAAATTACACAAAGGTACAGATGGCACAGATCTCTACAACTAAGGCTCAAATGCACCCGACACCAGTCAACTCTTAATATCGTAATATAATCAGAAGAATGTCATTTTTCAATCTATGCAATGTCTTGTGCTTTTGGAAATACACCATGTCCCGCGACCACCTGCTACGCAAACGAAGCATGGCATGCAAGGGATCGCGGCTACGCGACTGTCAATTTATGGGTTGAAGATATTCAACCCCTACGTACATGTTCGATTTAAATTAATGCCCGATGAGCGGTCAGGTTACTCTCAACCCCCCTTTTAATTCCCCCCTTCAATAGAAGGGGGAAGAAGATGCGGTGCATAAAGCGGGACGGTCATTGTGAAATAAGCTTTAGTGCTTTCTTTAATGCATTTTTACTTTTGATTTTAATCTCAGGGACTACACCAATCATCTCCCAGTTTGTTTTTGTAATGGGATTAATTGCTTCTCCTGTTGGTACTCCCAGAACAAAGTCTTCGTTGAGGATGATTTCCTCCGTGGGATGTGCGCCTCCACCTGTGGTTTCTCCAATAATCGTAGCTCTCGCAAGATTTTGCATGTTGTAAGCAAACTCCTCAGCCCCAGAAAAAGTGGAGCTGCTCGTTAAAATGTAAAGGTCTGTGTCAATAAATTTCCTGCCTGGTAGATCTTCTATTGTCCAATACTCGTCAGTTTTATCTGTGTAACGGCAATAAATTGAATTCAGGTGTAATGATTCTGCGAAGAAATAAGAGCTGATATACGCTACCATATCGGGGCTACCGCCACGGCTCTCTCTTAAATCAATAATAAATGAGGTGGAAATGGATAGCGAATCCATAATCGAAGCTACCCGTTTAAATGCCGCATCACTTCGGCAGAACTTATCTATCTTAATGTAGCCGATATCTCCGGGAAGCAGGTTAACTTCAGAAAATCCATATCCGATTTTTTCTTCATCTGCCCTGATCTTCTCTTCTGCCCGGTTTTGCACCTCGGGATATTTTGCCAGGGAATCTACGTAGCTGATGCGTTCAGGTACATAGTTGATATACATGTGCCTGTCATAAATCTTAAATATATTTTGCACAGCGGTCTCAAACTGCGCTTTACTTTTTCTTCTAATCAGCTTCCGCCTTTTCTTATTCAATTCTGCAATAACCGCGTCACCAACTTCCGGTATCACAGATTTGTCTTTAAGCTCAATAATCATCTTGTCGATAAGAGAGGACAGCAATTCCTCTTCAATCATCTCACCCTGTACATGGGGCGATGCGCATCCGGACAGCAGAGAAGCGAATAACATGAGGTGTGTCAGAAGCAGGAGTTGTACTCTGTATCTCATTATTAACTCCAGTAACGTAGCCCGGGTTCTTAACCCGGGATTTTTCTGTATTTTGTGTGGAGGTTCCCTTAAGATGTTTCTGGCCGTTTTCAAATGAACGAAGTGAATGTAAACTGCCAGATTACGCTTCGCTTGAAATCAGGCAGTAACCGCTTTTAATTAACATGATAAAATGTTTTTAAGCACTGCTATAACAGCATGATTTATCAATTTAGCAAAATCGCTCATCAATTAGCAAATCCACGACCGCCTGCTGTGTGAACGAAGTATGGTAAACGAGGGATCGAGATTACCTTTCAGGTGAAAAGCTTTGGGCGCAAGCCTTGCGCCCCTACATGGAAGCATTATTTCCGTGATTGGGTGGTGAACTCACGACTCCACGACCGCCTGCTGCGCGCTCGCCACGCTTCGCTTGCGTAGCGGGAACAAAGCATGGCAAGCAAGGGATCGCGGCTATGCAACTGACTATTTAGGGTTGAAGATATTCAACCCCTACGAACCTTGATCACTTTCCGTCATTTCCGTCACATTTCCGTCACACCCTCAATCCCATACCCACAGGCACGTTCCGCCAAAAGTGTACGATGTGACAATAATTTATGCTATCACCCCGCTCTGTGCTGTATCGTTATGCTTTGAGAGGTTAACAGTTATTATAATTGGAGTTAAAGGGTGATTCGTGAATCACCCGTACGGTTGATGTGAGGGATGCTGTGTGGTTCACTGGGAAGAGGGCACGTGGCGACGTGCCCGTACGATACATTTTGAAAATAAAAAGTAAAACTGGCGGACGAGAGAGCGTATCCGCCAGTTTTTCGCATAGTGCCTGCAATGGGGTGTGGATGCGCATGCAGGACTTTTGGATGTGCTACTGGGATGAATAGAACATTGACTTAGTATAACCGGATAACTATATCCGGTCTCCCCTGTCAGGGAGGGTGGACATTTCTGTCGTTTGGAGTAATGATGAATGAATGACAGTAGTTTGTCCACCTCTCCTGTTTGTTCCCCGACCACGATTTCTGGCACACGAGGGTGTGTGCCAGCGCGGTATTGACGTTCTTAAGACTGATAGGAATATCCGTCCTACCTGTTGTTTCAAAGCCGGATAAATATATCCGGTCTCCCCGGTGGGATTTCAGGAGTATCCGGTCTCCCCAGACTAAACATCATTCCTGACATCAGGCAAGGAAGAACCTGATGCCGGGAACGTGCCTCCGGTTTATTTCACCAGAATCAGTTTGGTTTCTGACAATCTGCCCAGTGATTCGAGCCGGGCTATATATGTGCCACTTGCTAACTCGGAACAGTCGAAGTCTACCGTGTAACTACCGGGTTGAACATGGCGCTTTTCAACATCGAGGACTCTCGTACCTGACATGTTGTAAACGCCAAGTTTGATTTCGGATGCGAAATCGATGCTGTACCGGACAGTTGCTTTGCTGTTGAACGGATTTGGATAAGTAGTGTAAAGGGCAAAACTGTTCGGATTTTCAACTGTGTTCGGATTGACCTTGTTGGGTGGATCTTCCTCGCGGCCTACTTTCATCAGTAAACAGTTCGTTCCACCTGCGCCATAGGAAACAGTATATCCCGCAAGGATGAACTCGTCTTCACCTGTTTCGATTAGTTCACAGGCTATATCGTCGCGACCACCGCCGTAAATTTCATTCCAGACTAATTCACCGTCACTGTTGAGCTTTACAAGCATAAAATCGTTGCCGTTGCCGCGACTGCTCGTGTATCCTGCAACTGCAAAGCCGCCATCACTGGTTTGGACTACCGCCTGCGGCCAGTCTGTTGCATTGAAATCGTAGACATGCTGCCAGAGTTCGTTGCCATCGCCATCAATCCGTTGAACGATCATGTCATATGATCTGTAATCCTGAGTATAAGGGCCCACCCCTACAAATCCACCGTCATCTGTGGCTGTGAAACCTCTGCAGCATTCACTTATCCATGTGCCATAATTGTTTGCCCAGTCAACGTTGAATTCCTGTGATATCTTGATAGGGTAAAAATCACAGTCTCCATTGCCAAATGAAAAAGAACATCCCGAAAATGCGTAACTGAACTCCTCAAGTTCGAAAATTTTGCTCCACCCGAGGTCGATTCCACCTCCGCCAAAATGGAGATCATATTGCAGTTCTCCTTCATGACCGGCTTTCACAAACCAGTAATCACCATTTGGTTCACCTTGAGAACATGTCACTCCGTGATAAGCATAACCACCATCTGTTGTTTGAACCAGACTTACCGCCCAGTCCGTCCGGGCACCTCCGTGAGTCTGAGTCCACTCTTCCTCGCCTTCTATATTGAGTTTGATGAGATAAACGTCGTTTTCACCAGCGCCGAATGAATTTGTCTGTCCGGAAATTGCATAACCACCATCTTCGGTGTTGATAATTGCTCGTCCTTCGTCATCACCACGTCCGCCGAAAGTGGCTTCCCACTGCATGTTACCGTCCTCGTCGGTTTTCACAACGTAAACGTCTTCACCACCATTGCCGATACTTGATGTATATCCGGCGAGCGCAAAACCACCGTCTCCGGTGCGGGTAACGCTGAATGCGACGTCATTCTGCCCACCGCCGTAGGTTTGCCTCCATAGCATTATAGGGGGATCATCAGCAAAAGCTACTGCTGATAGTAGGAATGTTAGTAAGAAAATAAAAACAAAAGCACGCATTTCGCTGCCTCCTTAGTATATGTAGCATGTTAAAAGTAACCTTCACCAGATCCTCGCAGATCGGTGATTTATCATGAGTCACTGCGTAACGTTAAAATTTTTTTCTTTTCCGGTACAGTCTATCTAATAACATTCTCATCACGGGCTGAATATTTTCAGCCCCTACACTTTTCATCTCGCTTATCAGGGTTGATGATATTCAACCCTTACAGATCACTCTTTATCATCAATCCCTCGACATCCAACTACATCCCGGAACAACGTGCGAGGGGCAATTCACCGAACCCTCAGGGAGTCAGGCACGGGTAAATATGCCCCTACGCGTTCAGGATCAAAGTTTCATCAGGCCATCCTCACGTGACAGTTGTGCTTCTAAGAAATCATCAAATATCATCCTGTCAAAGACTCGCAACGGTTCGACACTCCGGCTGGCTTTTACCGCCAGCATCGCGCCTTCCCAGCTGTTCAGCAAAAACGCCGATAGTGTTTTTGCTTTAGATTTATCTTTTAGTCGTCTGTTTTCTATTTCTTCCAGCAGGCAATCTTCAATCATGCCTGATATTTCTTTTAAGGAATTGTCCAGTTTCCTGCGAAAATCTTCATTTACTGCTGACATCTCCAGTGCCAGGTTGCCAATCGGGCAGCCATAATAATGGGTGTCGTTGTTTTCATAGAACTCCAGATAACCATCGAAAAAGTGTTTAACCCTTTGTAAAGGTGTTAATCCGGGTTTTGTGAGCTTTCTTCTAACCATATCATTGATGTACTTAATGAAATAATCAATGACCTGTAACCCGAAATCATCCTTGCTCCTGAAATAATGATAAAACGATCCCTTAGGGATATCGGCTGCGTCAAGTATCTCTTTAATACCTGTGGATGAGTATCCGTTTTCGTAAATAAGCTTCGCGCCACACTGAATAATAAAGAGTTTCTTTTCTTCACTCTTCTTGTGTGTTGTCAAAGGTCTCCATTGTTAAATATTAGACCGGTCGTCTATAATAATACAAAATAAAATTGGGTTTGTCAAGGGGATTAGGAAAAAAAGTGTGATTTTGGAGATTTCAAAGGTTCAGAGTACAGATTTCGGTCTGTTTTTTGTGTTTGAACCTGTGTGGCATAGTTTGACTCGTCCAGACAATTTTCTCATTATTGAAAGGATTGTCTCATTTCAGAGGACTTTTTTTGCTTTTCTAGTTTCCGCACACGTGTCTGGACGAGTCAGACACGTCACACTTTCTTTATTCATTGAAAATTATTATCAATTCTAATAACGATAGCCTGTTATTATTTTTACTGATTATTTGTGCAGTGATTATATTTATCTCTAATTTAAGTAGATTTTCGCAACAGGTTTTTATATATTTTGAAAATTGCTAACAGAGAGAAATAAAAAAATACATCTGCAGAGGTGCTCAATCAAAGGATCATACTTTCTGCTGGTGTGAGGATTAAAACACAAGGAGGAAAAATGAGGTTTTATACTCTCATTTCATTGGTTCTGGTTATTGCACTTTTATCTGGGTGCGCAGGTACGAAGAAAGGATGTTGCCCGGGCTGCAAAGATACTGAAATTGAAATCACCATTAAGGACGTTGAAGGATTTCATTTTCTGTATTATGAAATCACAGGTCCCTATGAAATAGCCTGGTCTGGATTCCCGAAACTTATGGTATATCTGCAGGAAAATCAGATTGATTTCGGACCTTATGCTGCAGGAATTTATCTCGATGATCCTATGGAAGTGGCAGCAGAGGAATGCCGTTCAGAGGTTGGATTCATGATAAAAGCACCTTTTGACGCCACCGGAGATTTTAAATACAAAAAAATAGATGATTTCAAAGCTGTGTCTTCAAATTATACTTCTTACGATCAAATCGAGGGGAGGTATGAGGCAATAATGAAATATATGGACGAGAATAAGCTTGAGTTTGCAGGACCTCCAATTGAGATTCACAAAGGTGATGGGAAGAACGTGGATGCTGATATTATGGTGCCGATTAAGTAAGGGGGTTGTGCTTGATTCATCTGATCACAGGGATTGTGATCCTTTCGTAGGTCGGAATCTTATTCCGACGGAAACAAATCACGACGAGTTTGTCGGAATAAGATTCCGACCTACGAAACTGGATATGCACAAGTTAAGAGATTTCTTCACTTCGTTCGCAAAGACGATACTCTCAGGAAACGTTATTTGACGACAGAAAAAAACAACAATATATCTCTCTACGATACGGAAACCAGCATCGTATCACTGGACACAGGGGTACGGCACGCCGTGCCCTTACGATTCTCGTTCTGCTACTTAATAATAATCAATTTCTGATACCTCACCCCAGCCTCTGCATCCAAATGCAGAACGTACATTCCCGTTGCGAGATTAGCAGCTTCATATCTAATGAAATGAAGACCAGCCTGCTTGTAACCTCCCACTAGCTCATCCACCTGACGTCCCGTTACATCGAAGAGTAGTAACTCGATTTCTCCACTCTGTGGCAGTGAATAGCCAATTGTGCACGAGCTGTTAAAAGGATTGGGGAAAGCAGGATAAAGGGCATAATCCGACGGAATATCAATTTGCCCCTCAGGTACTGAAGCTTCCGGGTCAAACTCAAAGCAACCCAGATCGGGAGCTTCACCAAAAAACGGAAGTCCAACATCTACACCATAATCGACCAGGTCGGAATATCCACGCAGTTCGAAGGAGAAAGGATAGCCACCTACGAAATTTGGATCGATATCAGTATTATGATTCCTCCCACCCATTCTAAAATTACCTGGACAACCTTCAAATGTTTCAAAGCGATTGTATTGAATAATATAATTCAAAGTATCTGCATCTAATCCGTTGCAGTATAGATCATTCCGAAAAGACTCAAAGATTATGTTATTCTTAATATTACAGGTATCAAGATGATGCAGTGAAATTCCGTTATTCCCAAAACAAATTGTATTATTCCATATATCACATTTAACTGCATCATTCACCCTTAGATCGCATAACATCATTAAATTTCGATCAAACGATACAGAACTGGGTATATGAAAGTTGTGACCAATTGTTACATCACTTTGAACAAATTGATTCTCAGAAAATTCTCCATGGTAAACATTAATTCCGGCGCCTCTCCCTGAATTTTCAACATTACAACTGTACAAATCCAGCGTTGATGTGGACTCACCAAGAATTGCATGTTGGCGCTCTATCCTGTAATTACCCGCAATTAAGTCACTATTTATATAAGTTAAATGACTTGTTGAACTCAACTTAGAAATCCACTTGGATTCTGATATATAACTGTTTTGAAATTTGACGATTGAGTTATTTAATTCGACTGCAACTGCTGCATGGCTGATCCTGACATAACTCAACTTGCATGTATCTGTTGAGTTGTTAAAATACAATCCGTGCCAGTCTTCAAAATAGGGCGCATCACTTCCGGAAATAAACAGAATGCTGTCTTCTTCCGTTCCAATAGCAGTTAGCTTACCACTAACATGAATTCTGTATCTATTGAACGGAAGTTTTCCAAGCTCTCTATCCACTGATCGGAAATAGAAAACACAACCCGGTTCAACTACAAGTTCTTCATCCGGAGGAATATATAGTTCATAGGGAATAAAATAGGGAGAATTATTTGCGCGTAGAACACCGCTCACTTCACCTTGAATAAGAGTATGTCCGGTGGCATGAACTTCTATAACATGCGCTGTCACCTGATCGGCATTATCCATTGCAAACGCGGTGAACTGAAATTGTTCAATACTATCAGGAATATCGATTGATTCAAGATGTATTAAAGTATCAACATCATCTCTGGAAGGGAGCTGTTCAATCCATTCAGGCAAATCCTCAATCCATATACGAGTTACATCTTCATCATCAACTGCTGAAATACTAAAGTCCCATCTTTGCCCATACATAGTAAATTGCAAGCCATTTGTTATTATTACAGGAGCATTATCTTCACGATGGTCAAAGAAAAAGGGACCAATATCATTTCTGCTCTCATCTCCATCCGGATCTGAGTCCGGATCTCCCGCATCAATACATGGGCTGTCAGGCCGAAGCTGGTAATCACCTTCCTCGTTCAAATAAAGAAGTGGATCAGCAGTTATATCACCTTCATATAAGTCGTCTAAATTTTCTGGATATTCCTGAACAGTATGATAGAAACAATTGTATCCGGCATCCAGATTTAGCTCCTCCCAACCAGAACGCGTTGATATTCCAATAAAATCCCCGCCATCGCTGGTTATGATATTATTTTTAATGACATAATTACCTTCATCTAATACAAGTCCATCACAGTTCCAATGACCAAAGCAGTAAATCAAATTATCTGTAATAATGTTTTCTGACTCTGCCGGATCATACACTTTCAATCCATAGCCGTTAGGAATTAGAATTTTGTTATTTGAAATTGTGATATTGTTTATATCTCTAAACTCAAGACTCCCGTAGATATAACTATCGGTAATATTCAGATTGGTATTTCGGCTGCATCTCAATCCACATGGTAATGTATTGTCAGTAAAGGTAAGATCTTCGTTAGATGTCCAGGTACCATCATTGGTTTCAGTAACCCACACATTTCTGATAAATTCCACAGCACTGTTTCTTTCAAAGCTCGGCCTCTGAGCAAAACGATTATTCTCGACGATTGTCCCGGAATTATTCCTAAAATCGCAACATCTTGATCCTTCTTCAGGATTTGAGAAATCATTGTTCGAAATTGTCAAATCAGAACACCGTACTGCAATTATTCCATCTTGAAAAACATTATCCTCTACTAAACAATTTCTTGAAGCGTCTGCTGAAAATGTTCCCGGTGATTCATTGTTGATTATTTCAAGTCCCGACGATCCACCAATTATCATATTAACTTCAGCTGAATTGTTAAGGATCTCACCACCACGAACTCCATGTACTGATATGAAATTTGTTTCATTATCCATACATGTTAATCCCTCACTCAGACCATTAATACTCACTGAGAATCTGGCGCTATCTTCGGATGTATTTGATATAATCTCAGCAGTTCCAAATCCCTGCAAGGATAAAGTTGTGAATCCTGTAATAATTCTATTATTTCTAAAATTCAATATTCCATTACCTTGACAAAAAATCCTACACCTGTCATTGGTAGTGTTAAAAATGGAGTTTTGGATATTAATTATACCCGGTGTAGTTATATCTGCGTTAACACTACATTCTGTGATTTCAAGTCCGGGAAAGAAGTGATTCGCAATGTTGGAATTTATTTTACAATTTTGGAAAACCACCTCTGATCCAAAAGATGAAAGCCTATCAATGTTTTCCATTATTATAAATGAAAATTCAATTACCTGTTCATTTTCCCAGAGGTAAATCCTCCCAACATTTTCCTGTTCAAAGTCACCATGAAAATGAATCGAGTCTTCTTCGGAACCTTCTGCAACAAGGTGTCCCAAAACATACAGCGAATCATTTCCAGTGAAGATAATCTCCACACCCGGTTGAATCGTCAGAGTTTCCTCCCGGGGAACGGTACATGTTCCCACAAGAATATAGGGTGAATTTTCTGCAGTCCATTCCCCGCTGACATTGCCTTCGACTTCCGTTTGAGCTAAGAGTTCCCCAGGTATTAGAGTAGCAAAACAGAAAAACCCTACTAAAGCATAAAACCAGGTGGGGTAAAGGTAGTAATCCCGCTTAGTCAGATTTTCCCCGGATTCTGTTCCTTCAGTCACAGCAGCAAGCCGATTACAAAGAATCCGGGCTACATCTAGTAAGGGGACACGTGAATTAATTATCGGAACTAAATACGAAAAATATGAAGCCATGATACTTCCCAATGTGAAATTCGAGACCTTTTGAATGTGCAACCAATGCCTATTACATTAAACAACTTGATATCTAATTTAAAATACAGGTTTTTGTGGTGTTTTGCAAGGGGCAGGGGCACGGCGCGCCGTGCCAGTACGATAACGATTTTGGGATCGTTTTTGGGAATTAGGGGCGATTTGTTGATCTTTCTTTAAAGAGTGGTGTCAGGTGTCCTCGAGACCTTTGAAATATTCGAGATTTTGGGAAATTCTTGTCGTTCCCGCGCAGGCGGGAACCCAGTTACTGTGCTCTCTGGATTCCCAGTCAAGCTGGGAATGAGGAAAAAAGGTGATTCTCTTCATTCTCGGACACAGACCTACGCGGGAATGGCAATCCCTTGCAAGATCTGAATATTTCAAAGATATCAATGACACCTGATGGCACTCCAAATCCAACCCGGATTCTGTTCCTTCAGTCACAGCGGCAAGCCGATTACAAAGAATCCGGGCTACATCTACTAAGGGGACACGTGAATTAATTATCGGAACTAAATACGAAAAATATGAAGCCATGATACTTCCCAATGTGAAATTCGAGACCTTTTGAATGTGCAACCAATGCCTATTACATTAAACAACATGATATCTAATCTAAAATTCAGGTTTTTGTGGTGTTTTGCAAGGGGCGGGGGCACGGCGCGCCGTGCCCTTACGGTAGCGTTTTGGGAATTAAGGGTGATTCGTGAATCATCCTTACGACTGCCAGACTGAAGACAAACACTGAAAACAAACAATGAGACTACCTATCACAACCTCCGCGACCGCTGTGATCTACTCCGTCGGTCACAATCCTTTTATATTTTAGTTCCATTGAGTGGGCTTCTTCACCTTCCTGTTGCATTCGCATGTAAATAGTAAGGCCATTATCTCCGTCTTTTTTTAGTGTCAAACCATCGAAATATACGACATCCTTCTCGATCTTCACCAGCGCGAATTCGACGAAATCATCCTTTTCCTCCCAACTGGTCATATCGGGGTTGATATGTTTTAATCTCAGGGTCAGGCTGCTATCAATTTCTCTTATTGTCATAATTTCGTGGAAAACAGCCTTTCCATCTTTCTGTAGAGTATACGTACCTGTCATCGTATCACCGAAGGGTGGATTCCAGACTTCCTCAGCCAAACCACCAAACATCTCACCCCGCCATTGACCGGTGATCCAGGCTACATCTGTGATTTTGGCAGATAGATTTTCATCTTTGTCTTCCAATCTCAATAGATTTGCCTCGGGTTCTTCTGCCAGCGAACCTGTGCTCAATACCATAAGAGTTATTAATAGAATGTTTGCCAGCTTTGGAGGTTTCATTTCGATGTTCCTTTAGGTTGTCTTTCTCGTTATTGGATAATCCGCGGACTCTTCCCGGGTTCAAGAACCCGGGCTACTTTACAACTGCAACCTTCTCAACATGCACCCTCTCCCCTGCTTCCAGCTTCAGCAAATAGAGTCCAGTAGGAATCCTGTCGGTTTGCCAGGTTGTGGTGTGAGCTCCTGCTGAAAGGTTTTCGCTGATTAATTTTTCTGTTAACCTGCCTTTCAGGTCGTAGATACTCAGGTTAACCTGACCGGATTTTATTGTTCCGAATAGCACGGTCGCAGGTCCATTTACCGGATTAGGATGGATTGCAGAAATTCCAAAGGATAACGGTGAAACATCCGATTTATTTGAAATGTCCACCGTCGGGCTGAGGTTGAAGAGGAAGCGTTCGTTTGATTCAACAGCATCCTCACCACCATAAGCAATTACATACCAGATTGCACCTTCATTGATAAAGACTTCAAGAGGGATCTCAAGCTCACGGACATTCACCTGCAGAGAATTGTCTTCAGTTTCAATGTGGATGAACTGTTCCTGTGTCTCAATAATAAACTCGTAAGTTACATTCTCACCAGGATTCTCGTCGATTGATCGTTCCCAATTAAATTCAATCAACGTGGATGCAAGCAATGCACCATTGGAGGGAAACATCAATGAGAAATTCGATGGTGGAACCGGACCTGCCGGGAAAAGTGCGGTTGTGAACAGAATGGCCTGCCTGTTAGTCAGTGGTTCCGAAGTTACGGGATATTCGTTATTGAATGTATAACCTAATCCCGTAGTACCATCAAAACTTGAGATTCCTACCGAAGCATACGGAACATTAGTTGACCATTCGGCTTCAACCTGTTCACCGCGGGTTTGAGATATTGTTTTATATTGAAAAAGTATATCCTGGTCACCGGAAGGTGTCCGCCATATCTCATGGTCATAGAGGATAACTTCAAACGTCAAGTCTTCACCTCCGCCCGAATGGTGACGAAGCCGGTCATATTGTACGATGAATCTTCCGTTCTCATTGTCGTGAAAGTAAAATACACCTGAAACATTTCTTATATCGAGCCAGTCCCAGAATGGGGCAATCATCCCTTTTCCTCCGCCAAGACCTTCCTCCATCGGGAAATTCTGGAAATTCATCGCTTCTGGATGATCACCGGGGACGATGTAACCATTGGAAAAAATTGTTATTGTATTGTACATCTCACCATAAAACTGGAAGCTCATACCCATGTTTACGATCTCTGCTTCTCCAACATCATATTCACTCCTGCCTTCGTAGTTACATAACCGACCGTCAAAATCCCGGTCGTCATGTTCAGGGTTGATTTCAATCCAATCATACATAGGAGCTATATCCCAGTTCACATCGCTGTCATCAAGGCAGACATATCCATATCCATCGGGGCCCTGAGGGGCGTTGCGACGAGGCTCACCGACCTGCAGATTGAATTCTACCGTATCAGTGAATCCGTTCTCATCAGTAAGAATCAATCGCATTTCCTGCATTGATCCGGGTATAGTCAACTCATGACCGGCAAGTCGGAAGGGATCGCCCTCAATTCTCCCTGATTCACCGGATTCAAGACCTGGGAACGTTGCTTCACTTCGAATAATATTAATACCGATATCAATTGGCTCAATCCGCGCGTTAAGTATTCCGGAGTCTAACCTGCCGAAGTTTTC
Organism: uncultured bacterium; assembly: GCA_964387885.1. Taxonomy (GTDB): domain Bacteria; phylum Electryoneota; class AABM5-125-24; order Hatepunaeales; family Hatepunaeaceae; genus JABGPL01. The sequence goes on from CAYLYZ010000035.1 coordinate 18,068, forward strand.
AACTTCGATATCCATTCCCTGAACCTCGGTTGAGATAATTTCACCATCAGGAAAGTCCACAATCCGGAAATCAGGGGAAACCGAATTTAATTCTACTACCGATCTCCAAACCCGATTCCGGCTCCTGAATTGAACGGACAACCTCGGCTTTTCAGCATTCGTTTCACCATCCGGGCAGGATTGATGTATTTCAATTGGAACGACCTGATCGCACTCGACAATTTCACCAGCGGGAATGTTTCCAAAAAAATATTCATTTTCTTCGATTTCGATCCAGGATGTCAAGCTGACAACTGACGCTGTGACATCTTCACGGTCGGTTTCCTCAGATCTGTTTATTCCAGTTAAACTTAATAAGAAGGTCTCCCCGGGATTAATATCTTCATCTTCGTTTCCAACAGTTTCAATAATTGAGTAATCAATCAGCTCAATTGCCTCGGCATGTGGTTCAATCTGAATTTCACTGAATTCAGGCATTATTTCTCGTCCGGTAACTGTAATGTACATAACTCCTGAATCAAAGGCAGCGTCATTAAAAACAAAGCGAACTTCTCCTTCCGGATCGGTAAAAGCAGTAGCCTGAAAGACCTCATGTTCGGCATATTCATCTGCTTCATTTGGGAGTTCACCGGGAACATACAGACTGACACGTGCATTATTGACCGGTACTTCCCCGTTAAAGGTGTCAAAAACTAATACCTTCAACGATTTCGTTTCCGGAGTGATAACTTCGACATGATCGACTTCTGTGACAATAGGAACTCCACGCCAGACCTGCAATCCGGGATCACCATAAACGTCGGTATCGGTTTTAATCATTGGATAAAACCACTGTCTTTGACCTCTGGGTGGATCTATTTGATGGTCGGGAATAAACTTCTCAATATTGGTGACCCCATACACCCAACTCCAACCAAATGACAGGTCCTCAACCAGTAATCCCTGTACATTATTGAGCCATACCGTATTCATACTCAGTGTTGTCGGATCACCCCATGCAAGAGTTATAGAAGCCGGACCACGCAGACGATCTGCAGTGCCGCTGCGAGTTTGGTTCCATGATGCAAATTCACCGTGTCCGCTGTAATTGACCATAACAGGAAATTTGTTGTTGTAATCTATCCCGTTGAAGTTTTCCCGGAAGTTGTAGCACTCCGCCCGTGATAAAATAATATTTACACCCTCATTGTACTGATCTGTAATCCATGGATCGTAATTATCACCATTGCGATCCCATTCATAATCTTCATAAAACCTGATGTCCTGCATACCAAAGCGATCCAGTGCCTGGAGCCCATACCTGACGTTGGTGTGAATTGATACATACCAGGCTGATCCATCCCTGTTCCCCCAGTGATAGGAGCCGACGGAGCCGCGTGTGAACCAGTCCCGGTCGTCCATGTCCGGTTCTGCTTCATATGCGAGTAAACGCCCGGTAAATAACCCGACCAAATCATCATTTCCGGCACACCACCGCGCCACGGCGGTCTCCATATGTAAATCATCGCCTTCAAGGAGAGCGTATTTATAATCCGCATGATCACCTCGCCAACCGGTCTCGCCTGATGGTGAACCCAAAAGAGTTTCAGTCCGAGGTCCACTTCTTCCATAATCAATGTCACCAATCAGCAGCAGATTATCGAATGGATCGAAACCTTCGTCAAGACAGGAGTCATAAACCTCCTGAATTTCACGTTTGACGGTAGCAGAGTTTCTGGACTCAGCATTTGTGAGCGAGAGAATATCCACTTTGTATCCAGCTTTCCTTCGCCATTCGATAAAATCTCGTGCTGCATTTAAGAGACTGCTGTTGGTTACTATCAGATAATGTCCTGCATAGGGGGAAATTGTTCCATTATTATCCCGCAAAATGTCTTCATCGTTTAGTGTAAGTGCATTTATGTATTTTAGGAATTCGCGGCTCTGATTTCTCCTGGTACTGAACGGTTGATTAACAGGATTAACCGGTGTCTCATTTGTAAAGTGAATGCTCGCTTGGATGTTTTCGTTATGAATATATTCTTCGGTGTTAGGATCGTACTGAACCGGGTAAGTTGTCACCTTTACAATTCGCACTCCTCGAACAATAGTCGGCTCTGACATTTCGGCTACTACCGGAGGGTAAATGCCATTAAGTAGGTGATGTTCCTGCGGTAGGATATCACTCCGTACACGTCTCTGATTGACAGATTCTACGACAAGTTCGAGCCCGACATCCGGAGGAACGATAACAAATCGACTAACCAACGGTAGACCTGGCTTATCGGATTCATTGGTAACTCCAATACCGGAATTGATATTGTTCTCAACAGTCTCATTTCGGACAATAAATTGCTCAGCATCCAACTCTTCGGATGTGAATTCTATTTCTATCGAAGAACTGCTGCTGGTTATTATTGAAACCTGATTATTGGAAACAACAGCACTGCTGCAATATGCGGGAGTTAGAGCTGTCAGGATAAATAATACAGCTAAACTAATCGTGAGGGTTCTTTGTATCATTTAGTTAAGTATGCTACGCATTCCGTTTTCTTAATGGAGTTCCGGTTTATTACATTGTTCAAAAGTATTTTCGCATAAATCAGACGTTTCTGGCTGTTTTCAAAAGAACGGAGTGAATGTAAACTGCCAGATTACGCTTCGCTTGAAATCAGGCAGTAACCGCTCTTAATTAACATGCGAAAAAAAGTTTCAAGCACAGCTATAACTCAATATCGCAACTTTCGCACCATAAATGAAAGTTAACCGATGATATTAAATATACACAATTTGACGAATCCGAAGAAAGCGAGACTTTAATTAACTTGTACTTTCAAATAAAGGAGTGTGAATATTAATCGCAGGTTAAGGTATTTTGGTTCATCGTTTATAGCAGTGCTAAAAAGTATTTCGCATCTTGAAGTTTATGTCGTTACAGCCAGGTTTCAAGCGAAGCGTAACCTGGCAGGTTACATTCACTTCGTTCATTTGAAACCAGCCAGGAACATCTCTTTGAATTTTAATCGCAGGCTATGATATTTTGGTTCATCGTTTAATAATCAAGAATCAGGTTCATCACCAGAAAAGACATTAACTCTCGTAGGTAGATTACCTGCTCCACGACGCAATATGTTTATCTGACCGACGTGAGTTAACGCGTCACTGATCGGACCGTTGATATAGTGCCAGAATGGATGTTCGTCAATTTCAAGTTTTTTCAAATCACCTGATTCCATTTCATTGAACATGTCTCGGATTCTTTTCAGATTTTCAAGAATGACAACTCGTCCTGTTTCATAGTCTTGAGCCGGGGAAATTTCCTCTCCGGATAGATGGATGCACATCCAGTTCACAAGTGCCCAGATATGCCCCATGGTTTCACCGATACTCTTTGCTTCGGGTGTAATTCTGTAGCCATAATCTTCAGGACGTAAGCCTTCTGTAGCCCAGTAGAAACGGTATCCCAACCCATCGAGCATTCTGACAAGTATTGCGGTAGCATCTATCCTGTCCGGATAGATTTTTATTGTTCGGAATGGTGGTTGTTTTTTCATAAAAGGTCTCTTTGTGTATCTTCTCCTAATTGAGAAATGATTCTTGTGAATTCATTACGTACAAAATCAATCTGATATGTGTTTTTTGCGCTTTCTCATTGAAAGTAGAATCAGAATTAATCCGAGAGTCATCAGAGTCGTAGTAGCCAGATTTGCTTTTACTGCCAATTTTGACAGCATTTTCTCAGCACTTGCCTTCCCCATCAGCTTAGATATATCCCCTTGACTCTTTACAACAACTCCCAAATCAACATATAATCTTGCGGGTCTTCCGAACATTGTAACTGCATTTTTATATTCCGCAATCTTTTCTTTGTCCAATTTTGTGTGTACTTCACCGCGGACTTTTATCTGATGCTCAACTGTAACCACGCTATCTGGATAGCCCCAGATGAATACGGGGTCATCTCCCTCACGAATCTTAATCCCATAGTCTGCACCTTTAACGAGGGAAAATATTCGACTGAAAAGGGTGGGCCAGTAGTTATTCAGACAATCCTTCGCTTGTGTAATAACATAGTCATAATCCAATGCGAAAACGACTGCACTGAATCTATTGTCTTCAACATCATCATTAACCACTAATAGATTAAGCGCTTCATATGAACTCGCTGTATCCGGACTAAACCTGAACAACATCCAATTTTGCGGGTGCCTCCTCTTACTTGAATGCGGGTCTGTTGTAGTATCAGGTTGGAGTGGACATACTCGGTTTATCAATTTCTCCAATTCGAGTTCAAGATCCTGATTTTTTTTTCTCAACCATTTGATGTATTTTGAACCATCACGGTTGAATACCCCAATGGATATCACGCCCTCAGTCAGAGCAGCATCTTCAACAAACTGTTTGACCGCTGATGAGCCGTCCATCATTTTCTGTGCCCAGTCGACATGACGCCAGAAGGGCGTTGCTACAGCTGCATCAACAACAGAAACTAATCTCCTGGTAAGTAGACGGTCTTTCATTTGCTCTTCGGCAACATCCCAGTTCAGTCGGTGGAGTTCATCTGTACTGTCACCAGTAAAAGCGAAATTCAACAGTACAGCGATCCCCCAACCCAAGAGGATCAATAAAATCCCGACGATTCTTAGAAACACCTTCATCACACCTCCCATTTCTAAACCGAACGTATAGGTGATTCACGAATCACCCTTTCATTTCGGTTTCGTTGTAAAGGGGCGATTCGTGAATCGCCCGTACGGATCCGACATTACTCCACTTTCAACCGTTTTAACATGCTTTCAGCATTAGCATTTTCCGGATTCATTTCGAGCGATTTCCGGAAGAACTTTATCGATAGATCCCGGTCACCATTAACCATGTAACCCTCACCGAGACTGTCATAAACATTCCACGACTCAGGAAATTCGGAGACATTTAGCTTGAATATTGCGAGTGCTTCCGCAACCTTTTCTTTATTCAGGAATTCATAACCCAGTGCATTGAGTTCCCGTTCTGAAGTATTATATTTCTGTGGATTTTCCGATCTCATATTCAGACAAAACGGGATAGCCTTCTCAACACCTTCCCTGAAAATCAGCATTTTCAGCTCCGCAGCGAGTGATTTTCTTGGTAGTTTATAATCGTTGCCTTTGATAATATCACTGATCTTTTCACCGATCTCGAACCGGGGAGCAATAGTGTTGTTACAAAGGACAATCACGGTGTTTTTCGCTTCGATTTCTCGCCAGATAAAAGCCTTGAATCCGAGCCAGCTCCCACCATGCGCCACAACCTTTCCACCTCCTATAATCGACCAGCCAAGACCATAGTCGTGAGTACTTCCATCATTGAGAGTTACAGGTGTGAAAGCTTCCACGATAGTTGTCTGACTTACAAGTTTATCGGTGTACAATGTCTGATCCCAGCGGAACAGGTCTTCGGCTGTGGTGAACATTCCACCTGCGCCTTCGATGCCGTTCATCCAGTGGTAATCATTCAGGATATATTCAGTTCCATCGGGGCTCATTTTGTAGCCTCTAACCCGGTATGGCATATTTTGATTTAGTAACGGGCTCTGGAAAAGCGTGTGGTTCATCCCTATTGGCTTGAAGACATTCTCCTCCATAAACGTATGGAATTCTTCACCCGTAATTCGCTCAATTATCAGCGAGAGCATCATATATCCATCGTTGCAGTATTTGTGCATTTCACCCGGTTGGAATTTCACGTCGGGTTTATACTTGACCAGTAAATCATAGACATCGTCATTGGTCAGAACAGCTCTTTCCGGTGAACCTATGTTCTCGACATCCCAGTATTTATCACTCAGCGGATTGCTGTTCGGGAAACCGGAGGTGTGTGTCATAAATTGGCGAATTGTCATACCTTCGTATGGCAACTCTGGCAAGTACTTGCGCATATCGTCGTCGAAATCGAGTAAACCGCGTTCTTTCAAGACCATTATGCCCATTGCGGTGAATTGTTTGGAGACGGAGGCTATGCGGAACTGGGAATTCCTCCCGATCCTTTCCTTAGTCCGGAAATCAGCGTAACCGTAGTTGCCGTGGTAAATGACGCTGTCACCGGCAGCGATGAGAACGGTACCGCTGAACATGTCGTAATCGTAGTAAGTGCTGACCAGCTCGTCGATTTTCTCGGGTATCGATTGAGCAGTTACGATGCTGACGAAAAGGAGAGTCAGTAGAATTGCTGTAGTACATTTGTTTACTTTCATGTTTTCCTTTTTTTCAATTTCCCATTGCACTAACGTACGCAAGAGTCCAGAGGTGTTATTGTGAATACTACTTATTATATTATCACAATATTTTGGTTTTGCAATTCACAGGGAGTAAATCTCAAGTTCAAATTGAACTCCCACGGATACTTCTCTGGATACCGGCGTCCGCCGGTATGACGTGTATTTGTGTCGCTCAGACGAACACCAGAGTCCAGAGGTGTTATTGTGAATACTACTTATTATATTATCACAATATTTTGG
>CAYLYZ010000035.1:24642-25284 GCA_964387885.1 uncultured bacterium
AGTTCAAATTGAACTCCCACGGATACTTCTCTGGATACCGGCGTCCGCCGGTATGTCGGACAAAGCATTCTTATCCCGTGATTTTATCGTAAAGGTCTTCCCATTCTGGATTCACACTTTCTATCAATTTTAATTTCCACAAACGATTCCAGTTTTTAAGCTGTTTTTCACGGGCAATGGCGCTTTGTATATCTTCACTTGTTTCGTAATAGACTAGAAGATGTATTTGGTACTTTTTCGAGAAGCTTTTAACCAGATTCTGTTTATGTTGTGCAACACGCCCTACAAGATCACTCGTAACACCGATATAGATTGTACCGTTTCGTTTGTTTGCCATTATGTATACGTAGGATTGTTTCATTTGTATGCTCTATAAAAAGTTGTCGAGCGTCTCACCGACGCACGCCGGTGTCTAGAGGAATAACCTAACAAATCACATTTCCCTCTTGTCACCAATTTACCGAATTCAAACCATATTAATCAATTTCCCGATAAGTGGACAAGTTTCAAAGTAGTAACTTCTCTGGATACTGGCGTCCGCCAGTATGACGAACCACGGGAACTCCTCTTCACCCCGTCGCACCGGCGCACGCCGGTGTCCAGAGGAATAACCTAACAAATCACATTTCCCTCTTGTCACCA
>CAYLYZ010000035.1:25384-50957 GCA_964387885.1 uncultured bacterium
CGTCGCACCGGAGCACGCCGGTGTCCAGAGGAATAACCTAACAAATCACATTTCCCTCTTGTCACCAATTTACCGAATTCAAACCATATTAATCAATTTCCCGATAAGTGGACAAGTTTCAAAGTAGTAACTTCTCTGGATACTGGCGTCCGCCAGTATGACGAACCACGGGAACTCCTCTTCACCCCGTCGCACCGGAGCACGCCGGTGTCCAGAGGAATAACCTAACAAATCACATTTCCTTCTTGTCACCAATTTACCGAATTAATTCCATATTAAACAATTTCCGATAAAAGGACATGCTTTCGCAATAGTAAATTCTCTGGATACCGGCGTTCGCCGGTATGACGGGCAACGGTATCGCACTGGTAATACTGGCAATGCTATTTGACTAATGTTACCTTTGCATCCGAAATGAAACTACCTGTCTCCATCTTGACAATATATGTCCCCGCTGCCAGATTTTCCCCATCTATTGAAATTTGATACTGACCGGCTGAGAACCATTCGGACAAAATCTGTTGCATAAATCTGCCTGAAATATCGTAGAGCCCAAATGATACCAATCCATTTATGGGTGTCGTGAAAGTTACGACGGTTTTTGAATTGAAGGGAGAAGGATGGGCAGAATCGATAGAATAGATCGAGGATACTAACTCACGAGGCTTTTCGTCAACGGATACGATATTATCGTCTAAACGCTGCACATAGATATTTGTATACTGTCTTCGACCTGATGATCGGTTATCTTCCCAGACAATTATGCAACCTTCGTCTTCATCAGTGTTTAAAAGACTGATTTGTGGGCTATGTTGGTTATTAAGACCTTCACAAACCACGTTTCCATTCAGTTCCCAACCATCGTGCGGTACTCCATCAGGACGGAGATGTGTTGCAAAGATATTACTCCAATGTCGTTCTTGACTGTAGTCCTGCCACACCACCCAAACTCCATTTTCGCCATCATGCATAATCTTCGGTCTCGCATTATCACCAAAGCTTCGGCATATTGCTAAGCCATCTTCCGGGAACAAATCTGTCGGAATTCTCCTCCAATCATTAAAACTATTTCTTATTTTCTGAACATAAATATCTTTTTGCCTTCGACCGTCATTATTGCGGTCATCTTCCCATACAACCCAAATATTTCCGTCATTGTCAACAGTGAGATCTGAATATTGCTGGTCGTATTCTGCACCGCAGATCATATAACCCCATTCTGTCCACTGTAAATCCCCATTGAGATCAAACAACTGCCCGAAAATATCATATTGTGGAGTTCCCAACTCATCATCACGACCATCTGTCCAGACTACTACAAAGCCATCCGGATGCCTGTGCAAAACAGCCCCACGCTGTTTATTCCAATCATTGGAGATTATTCTTCCCTGTTCTCCCCAGAGTTTATCTCCCACAGGACTAATCCTCTGAATGTAGAGATCGTCATCAGTATCAAAGATTGATTCCCTTGCACGCCATGCAAATACTGCACCTCCCACTCCGTCGGGAATTATCGCTTCAACAGTTTCATTTACATCATAATCCGTAATCCGGATACCCCTGTGTCCCCACTGACGCTCTCCGTTTTGATCTATACGCTGAGCTGAGACATTCTCAATATCTTCTTCGTTAGTAGCATTCCAAACGACTATGCAGCCACCTTCAGCATCGGAGCATAGCAAGGGATATTTTTGATCAAAATTTGACAGTGAGCATCTAATTCCTGATTCTCCCCACATTGGTACACCGTCTCCTGATATTTTTTGTAATCGGATCGAATTTCCATTTTCATGACTAAGCTCATTCCAAACAAGAATAACCGATCCATCTTCGGAAATCATCCCATCCAAATCTCTCATGCCGCTGTGAATAGGAGGGACAACAGGTACCCCCGCAGGAGGCTGCTGCATTGCCAGATTATCACCTTCATTACGGCAAATCTGGAAATATGGTGCTGCACTATCAATACCAAATCTATTATCTATCCAAATGATTACGAACTCCCCATAGCCTTTAGATAAAAGCTGCGTATAGGAACAACTATTTGAGATACCCTGTGCAACAGGCAATCCGTTTTCTTCAAATCTCGTTTGCCCTTCATTATCTACTATTTGTGTGTAGATAGCAGGACTTCCGGTACGAAAGTCAGCCCAACGGATAATACAACCATCATTCCCAAAGCTATTTATAGATTCCGCTCGCCACCTTGAGGCATCCCTGAATTGAAAATCTTCAGCATCACAAATAATTAATCCATCTTCACCCCATACCGGCTGTCCTTCTGCATTTAAGTTCTGAGCCCGGACAACAATGTCTTCGCCATCTCTACCCCATTCCTCCCATGTTATATATGCTCCTCCCTGTCCATCGTTACAGAAAAGAGGATTTTCAAGATTTCTTTCAGCAACTGCAATCGGAACACCCTGTTCAGGCTCCCAGAGCTTTACCATTTCATCCTCTCCGGTGATCTTCATCGCTGTGATATCAGGCTCAAAATCTTCGTCACGATGTCGTACTTCTCCCCAGACAAGAATTGCAGAGCCTTCACCTGATTCGGTAATCTGAATCCCTTCCTGATCATCTTCTGCGGTGCATAACGGAATACATCCATCAGGGTCACCCCATAGAAGGTTTCCATCGCTGTCCACATGTTGAGAATAAATATCCCGACCAGTTTCATTCAGGTTTCGGTGATCCACCCATGCAATAAATACACCTCCGCTGCCGTCTGAACAGAACCTTGGTCTTGTCTGAGCATCTTCCTGATTGCAAACCGGGATACCTTCCGCGCCACCCCAGAGTAATTCACCTTCAATAGAGACTCGTTGAGCCCGGATGTCTCGCACTCCGTTTTCTTCCCAGCAGACAATCAATCCACCCTCTCCATCACTAACAACGTCATGATGATAACCTCCGTTTCCAGCAACAATGGGAATACCGTTTTCGCCCCACCGTTCATCACGGTGCCCTTCATTTGTGATATGCATGGCATAAATGTCACTTGAAGGACCAGCTCTGTTGTCATTCCAGGTGATTATACATCCGTGAATTCCGTCTTCGATAATGGATATATTTTCTTTATAACTCCGAAAAATGGAGACACTTGACGCGAATTCATCCCCTCCCCAGATTCGATCACCCTGGGCATCGATTTTTGTGCAGTAGATATCGTTACGACCTCTCCACCAATTAGGCTCAACAATATGCCAATCAATCCACGCTATTATCCACCCCCCATCATCACAGGGCAACACAACCGGATCTTCCTGGCGATCGGGAGCATTTACAATGACAATCCCGTTTTCCTCAAATTTGAATTCCCCTTCAGGTGTGATGACCTGGAGATATACATCCCGGTCACCATTTCTGCAATCCGACCAGACATAAGCGACTTCACCGACCAGCTCGCCTTCGGTGCGCACTGCACTGCTTGGATTTTGCCATTCGATATGATGTCCCTGACGGATGGGTACTCCTTCTACTGGAGTCCAACGACGGTAATCTTCCTGAGCGTGTAAGGGAGATAAAGCTGGAATGAATAAAAAAAGGAACAGAAAATTACGCATGGTCTAACCCTCCTGTGCAAAACGTGCAATTGGTGCTTTACTTGTATACAGACTGGCCTGCCGAGTTCACGATATACGGAACTACTTGATTAACATGATCTTCTGGGTGAAATCCTTCCTGTCAGCGTTCAATCGTGCAAAATATAATCCGGATGGAAGATCACCGGCATTCAGGATATAATCATAAACTCCCGCAATTTTAATACCATCGTCGAGAGTAGATATTAATTGCCCTGATTGATTGTACAATTGCAGAGACATCTTACTAAATTGGGGTAATCCGTAGGTTATTGTAGTGCTTGAGTTGAATGGATTGGGGTAGGCAGGCCACAGGGTAACCTGAGTGGGAATCAGGGTGTCTTTATCTTTTAATGCGAGACTATTGAAGCGGTATAATCCGAGATTTGTGTAATCACTGACAAATATTATTCCTCCTTCAGACACTTCGATATCTTCCGGATATCCGGGAGTATGGTAATATCCCACTTTTTCCGGATGTTCCGGATCAGCAACTGAAATAATCTGCAGACCACGATCATCTGATACAAAAGCGTAGCCTCTTGAAACAGTAACACTTCGAGCAAAACAATCCCGATTAAAACACCCCATACGTTTCGGATTAAGAGGGTCCATCACCGACATAATTTTTAATCCAAAGTTTCCGTCGGCAACATAAACAAATCCATTCGCAATGTCGAAGTCAAAACCTGCTGCCCATTTGGGTAACTGGTTTACAATCTTGGGAATACGATGATTAGCAACGGAGATCACAAGAATTTCACCTTGATCATATCCCGCGTATGCAAAATCGCCCTTGACAATCAATCTATTTTTCATCCACTCAAGCCTTAAGCTTCCTAATTCAACGAGATGCTCTGGATCTTTAATTGAAAATACTTGAAAACCCGCTCTTAAGTTCAATAGATAGGCGTATTGTCCTGAAATTTCAATAGATATACATATGTTTTTCGTTTCAAGATACTTCACGAATTGAGGGTGTTCAGGTTCAGCTATTGAATAGATGTTGATGCCTCCATGAAACATAACCGCATAAACATATTCTCCGGAAACTGCAAAATCCATAACAAATTCGTCAGTCTCAATCCACCCAACTTCTTGTGGACTTTCAGGATTTTCGAATGAAAAAACCGCTATTCCCATTCCTCTGCGCACAAGTACATAATCTCCTGCAACCTTGACCAACATTGAGAGATATTCGCTATCATATATTCCTGATTTTTTAATATTTACAGGATCGGCGACTGAGAGTACATACATACCATCGCTAATTGATGCTACATAGGCATAGTCTCCCTTTACTTCAATTGCCGTAGCATTATCGCTATAAAGACCAACTTCTTCCGGATTAAAAGGATTTTCTATTGAGACAATGTGAATGCCGAAGGTACTGTTCGCAATATATGCGAAATCACCATAAATTGCGACCTCCGTTCCGTGAATATTACAGCTTCCAACTGCTTCGGGGTGAGTGGGATCTGCAATTGATAATACTATGAAGTCATCACTCATGTACACCAAATAAGCATATTCATCAGAGACGGCAACTCCCTCGGCTGATCCACGAGTTTCGAAGCAACCGATCTCTTCAGGTTGCGTGGGATCAGCAATTGAGATTATACGCAAACCACTGCTTCCTTCCGCAACATAGAATAGTCCACCTGAAACACAAATATCGTTAACCGGATACTCTTTTTCCAGGACTCCCACTTCTTCAGGTTGTTCCGGATTAGCAAGGGATAAGACACTTAATTCATAAGATTCAACTAATGCATATTCTCCCGAAATGGCAATCGCTCCAGCATTTTGGCTCCAATTACCGACCTCTCTGGGATGCTCCGGATCAGAAATCGAAATAACACTTATTCCACCCTTATAACCCGTAATGTATGCATAGTTCCCGGAAACGGCAACGTTATATGACGCATGCGAATTTTCATCCCAATAACCAACAACATTCAGGCTTTCAGGATCGGAAATATCTACAATCTGCAATCCGGAATACCCTGTGGCAACGTATGCGAAATCCCCAACAACCTCGATGTCGGTCGCACGATCCCAGCAATCATAAATCCTGCTGATCTGATCGATGTTTTCGTGTTCCTGAGCAAGAAGACTGCTGTATGTTGCTAACACAACACAGGCTATTGATAGTATTAAAGGGATGCTATGCGTGATTCTCTCCATTTACCTGATTAACATGATTTTTTGTGTGAGAACATTGCCCGATGCCTCCAACCTAACGAAATACAGTCCCGTTGCCATGTTCTGAGCATTTATTTTTGTTGTATATATTCCCGCTTGTTTATTCCCCTCATACAAAGTGCTGATCTGCTGTCCAAATGGATTGTATAGTTGCAAAGACACATTTCCGGGATTTGGCAATCCGTAGGTGATTGTAGTGCTTGAATTAAATGGATTGGGGTAGGCTGTAAACAATCTGAACTCCACTGGCTGGAAAACCTGCTGATCATTTACATCTGCAGGATCGATATAACGGTAAATTCCGACATTCGTATCATCCGCTACATAGATCAATCCATCTTCTGATACAGCAATACCCCGAGCATACCCCGGTGTATTATAGTATCCAACCACAAACGGATGTTCGGGATCGGAAATTGAAATAACACGCAGGCATCCACCTATGGTATAAGCATATTCTCCTGAGACTACAATAGAATTCAGGCTTCCAACCGTATCGTTAACAGCAACTTCTACAGGATGTGCCGGATCAGCTATTGATATTACTCGCAGACTACCACCCGCTACAAAGGCATATTCACCGGAAATGGCAATGTCTTCAGTATAAACATCCAGACTCCCGACTCTCACCGGACGCTCCGGATCGGCAATGGAAATGACATTGAATTCACCATCCGCGACATAAGCATAATCATTTGATACGGCTACACCCTGAGTCCGTCCGTGTGTATTAAAATATCCTGTGTCAACCGGGTTTGCGGGATCGGAAATAGAAATTATATGAAGACCTTTTCCGACTCCACCCATCCCGCCTCGATCAATTAAATAAACATAATCATCGGAGATTGAGACATCACAGGCTCTGCCACCTGTTTCGTATGCACTTACATCCATTGGATTATTCGGATCTGCAATCGAAATAACACGTAATCCAATGGTTTCGTCAGCAACATAAGCATAATCACCTGAAACCTCTATATCCATTGCCTCACCCTCAAAACCGAAATTTCCTATATCATAAGGACGTTCGGGATTTGAGTTTGAGAAAATGCGTATACCACCCCATCCATTTGCTACGTAGGCATAATCTCCTGTGACCGCTATGTTTTGGGTACATCCATCCGTATAGAACCGTCCAACCTCCCGTGGATTTTCCGGATCTAATACCGAGACTGCACGCAAGACACAACCTTTTTCCTCCTGGTCTCCGTATTCGGGAACATCATTAAGGATAGCCAGATTTCCGGAAACACCAACCAGGGATGACCAATTTAAGATTTCAAAGCGTCCTACTTCGCGCAGGTTTTCCTGATCTGCAATCGAGATAATGCGCAAAGCATCATCTGATAAATAAAGATAGTCTCCGCAAATTTTGACTTCTCCTACCCAACCAGACGGGTTAAAGGCTCCAAGGTTTTCCGGATTCTCGGGATCGGATATTGAAATGATCAGCATGCCAAGACCACCATGCGCCAGATAGGCATATTCACCGGAAACTGCAATAGAACGACCACCCCTCACGCCAAGGCAAAGATAACTCAATTCAAATAAATGTCCGGGATCTTCAATCGAGAAAACTCGCATTCCATGACCATCGTCAGCAACATACGCATAATTACCGGAAACTTTCACATCTTGTGGGATTCCGGGAGTAACCCAGGAATCTATCTCCTGTGGCCTCTGGGGATCGCCAATGAAAAATTCACGGAGGCATCCATCTCCCCCAGAATCTGCTATATAGGCGTAGTCTCCCGAAATCGCAATTCTACGTGCAATACCGGGTGTATCAGAAAATCCGACTTCAACTGGATTTTGTGGATCTGCAACAGAGATTATTCTCAAACCACCCCGTCCATCTGCGAGATATGCGTAATCACCGGAAACAGCAATTCCACATGCATGCCCTGGGTTATCGTCCCAAAAACCGACAACCCTCATGTTCTCCGGGTTTGAAATATCGACAATTTGCAGCCCTGAACGACCAGCGGCTACATAAGCCAGGTCTCCGATAATAAAGCAATCGTTAACACAATCCCACTGGTTGTATATCCTGCCAACCTGCTCAATATTCTCGCAATTTTGAGCTAAAAGATATCCACTCAAGACAATTATCAAAAAACAAATAACTCCGGAACATTTATTAATTAACATTTCCATACCCCTATTTGGTCAGTATTATTTTCTGTGTCAATGAGTTCTTACTGCTTTTCAATCTCACCAGGTACAAACCGGATTGTAAATCACCTGCGTTCAAACTAACCGAATGAAATCCAGCCTGTTTAAAACCATTAAAAAGGTTGTTTATCCTCTGACCCGCCGGATTGTAAACCTGCAGCAACACATTGTCTGGATGTGGTAAGGAGAATGTGATTTTGGTTGTAGAGTTGAAGGGATTGGGGTAGGCGGGGAATATGAAGAACTCCTCCGGAAGAGTTGTAACATCTGGTTTCACATTATCAGGATGCTCGAAAAGGTAAACACCCATATTTGTGCCGTCTGCTAAATAGATTAGACCATCTTCACAAATATCAATCCCCATTGCCATCCCGGGTGTATTATAATACCCAATGTTTTCTGGATTCTCAGGATCGGAGATATCCAATAAGTGTAAACCATTATTCCCGCTTGCCACATACACAAGATCACCCTGTGCGGTCACAGAATAACTCCAATAGCCCTCGTGACATATAGACATTTCTACAGGTCGATATGGATTGGAAATATCGAATATTGCGAGCCCATACCAGGCATCAGCAACAATAGCATACCTGCCACTAACACACATTGAATATACTCCGAAGAAAAGGTCTGAAAAACTAAGTTCTATCGGACTTTCAGGATCTGAAAAATCAACAATGCTGAATCCACAATCGTCACCCACATAGACATAATCGCCTGCAGTCACGACACAATGCGCATAATGACACCGGAAAGCTCCAACTTCTTCAATATTTCCCGGGTCAGAAACGTCAAGAACAATTACACTTTCATTTCGGTCAGCTATGTAAGCCAAATCTCCATTGACAGCAACCATTTCTATACTCACAGGTATCTCATACATCCCGACTTCCTCCGGATCTTCGGGATCAGAGATATCAACGACTCGAAGTCCATTAAACTCATCCAGGATATAAGCGTAATCGTCCTCTAAGATGATACCCTCTATAACTTTAGTCGAATCGTATAAGGATACCTGACCCGGATTTTGAGGACTGGATATGTCTACTATACACATTCCCTTTCCCCAAACTCCCACATAAGCATAGTTATCTCTGACAACCATTACCCTTGCCGATTCCCATGATTCTATATGTCCGATTTCCTCAGGCAGTTCCGGATTGTGCACATTTACTATTCGAATGGTATCTCTCTGCTTCAAATAGGCAAAATCTCCATTGACAGTTAGACCATCAACTAACCTCTCAGTTTGGAGGAATCCAACCTCATCGGGATGTTCCGGATCAGTTAGATCAATAATCGAAATCCCTGCTCTACCATTTGCCAGATAGGCATAATTACCTTGAATTTGCAGGTCATAAATCGCTTCCTGTGCTTCAAACTCCCCTGCATCTTCAGGATTTCCAGGATCGGAAATGTCTATAATTTTAATAGAATTATTTACGGCTCTATCTAAGATAAAAGCGAAATTGGCTGTAACGGCTATGCAGAGGGGCTCATACTCAGGTCTGAAAACTCCTTCTTCAACCGGATTTAAGGGATCGGAAATATTTATTATCAATAAACCTTCCTCTGAATCCACAATATATCCATAATCTCCATTTAGTAATATATCCCTCGGTCTCCCTTCAGTTTCAAAAATTCCAACATCCCGCGGATTTGACGGATTGGTAATATCAACAATTCTGACATTCCAGTCTGCATTTCTCATAGAATCGGCTTCTGCAGCAAGAACAAAGGCATAATTTCCGCGGATGGAAACCTTAGAGGCATAATAGTAATCACAAAATCCAAGTTCCTCCGGATTTTCAGGATTAGAAATGTCGACAATCCGCAAACCACCGTATTTATCTATAACGTACGCATAATCACCTCTTACGGTTACATCAATTGCATCGGTGGGGTTGTCATCCCAATATCCTTTGATCGACGGACGTTCCGGGTCAGAGATGTCTACAATTTGCAACCCTGAAAGACCCGCAGCAATATAGGCAAAGTCTCCAACCACCTCGACATCCTCTAATTCGTCCCAGAAGTTCCACAGCCTCCCGATCTGAGTGATGTTTTCATTTTCCCTGGCATTCAGCAAATAGCTTAATGATAACAACGAAAAGCAGATCACGATTAACCAATTTCTTATACTCATCTTTATCCTCTATTTGGTCAGGATTATTTTCTGTGTTACTGAATTCTCCATACTTTCCAATCTTATAAAATATAATCCCGATTCCAAAAAACCGGCATTATAATCTATGGAATGTATCCCCGCCTGTTTATTCCCCTCAAACAAAGTGCCAATCACTTGCCCCAATGGATTGTAGAGTTGCAGAGACACATTTCCGGGATGAGGCAATGCGTAGCAAATAGTAGTTCTTGAGTTGAAGGGATTGGGATAAGCTGCAAGTAATCTGAACTCTGCTGGCTGAAAAATCTCCGGATCTTCCACTCCTTCCGGATCGGTAAACCGGTAAATCCCGACATTCGAATAATCCGCAACATAGATCAATCCATCATCCGCTACTGAAACATTTAGAGCCCAGCCTGGAGTATTATAGAATCCAACTTCCACGGGATTTTCGGGATCGGTTATGGACAACACATGCAGGTCGCACCCAACATAACCGATATCATCCCGGTATCTATCATCCGTCAGGTATATATAATTTTCGAAAATAACAATTGAATTCGGTTGATATGGAGTATCGATAATTCCGACTTCTACCGGATGAGCCGGATCAGCTAAGGAAAGTATCTGTAAACCATCACCGGTAATATAGGCATACTCACCTGAGACAGCAATTCTATTGGTATATATATCAAGATAATCCACTCTCGTGATTCGCTCAGGATCAGTAATAGAAAGAACATTTAGAGCACCATCAGATACATAAGCAAATTCACCGGAAACAGCAACACTCTGCAGTGTCCCGCGAAAATTATAGTATCCTGCCTCCGTGGGATTTTCCGGATCAGTAATATTTATTATATACAATCCCTTGTTTTCGTAAATGATACCGTTATATACACCACGATCAATTAGATAGGCATAATCGTTCGAGACAAAAACGTCACTGGATTCACCTCCCGTTTCAAAGCAACCGATCTCACCGGGAAACTCAGGATTTTCTACCGATATTATCCGCAAGCCGTTTTCGACGTCGACAACATAGGCATAATCCCCTGCAACAACAACATCTTCTGCTTCACCCGGAGTTTGACAGTGCCCGACAATCTCGCGATCGTCAACAGAGACAACATTCAGTCCTCCCAATCCATTTGCGACATAGATATGGTCACCGGTTACAGCGACGTCACTTATTATACCCACAGTGGAATAATACCCCTGTTTTTCCTGATTTTCCGGATCTGAAACTGAGAGTAGACAAAATGCACTGCCTGGAATTTCGGGATTGTCGGGAACCGGCTTTGTATCGATAAAGGCGAGATCACCGTAAACGCCAAAACAGCTCGAATAATCCGGTGCAGAATAATTGGCTACTTCCCGTGGATGAGCCGGATCGGCAACGGAAAGAATTCTCAGGACTCTCTCCGTGAGGTAGACATAATCACCGGAAACAAAAACTTTTCGTACATATCCGTCTATGTCATAATGAGCCACCTGCACTGGATTTTCGGGATCGGCAACTGAAATGACCCGCATACCGCTGGTTCCATGCCCAAGAAAGGCGTAATCACCTGAAACAGCCACAGAAAACGCCTGACCTTCGCGACATAAGAATCCGACCTCTCTGATCTGTCCGGGATTATCAATCGAGAAAATTCGCAGGCCATGATCATAATCCGCGACATATGCAAAATCACCTGAGATTTCCACATCATAAGGTGTACCTGGTGTGATAAAGGATTCTATCTCTTGCGGCCGTTCGGGATCACCGACGAAAAATACACGGAAACATTGCCCGATGTGGAATCCATCACGGATTACTCCACCATCTGCTATATATACATAATCACCCGAAACTGCAACTTTTCTGGCAGAAAATGGAGTATCGGAAAATCCCACTTCAACCGGATGTTCAGGGTCTGCAACTGAAATAACACACAATCCGCCTTCACCGTCCGCAAGATAGGCATAGCCTTCTGATACTGCAACTCCACATGCAAAGCCCGGATTGTCGTCCCAGAAGCCCAACAGCACGAGGCTGTCAGGATTAGAAATGTCAACTATCTGCAGCCCGGAACGTCCTGCAGCAATATAAACCAGTTCACCCACTACATCACAATCAGCGACATATTCCCACTGATTGAAGATCCTGCCAACCTGCTCGATGTTTTCGTTTTCCTGAGCAGGAAGGTCTTCAATCATGCTCATACTGATGCAGATTAATGTACTTAAAGCTATTGTATAACGCATGGTTCTCAACTCCAATTTCATTTTTATAAGATCATTCTTCTCGACAGAATCCTATTTTTTTGGATCGGTAAAGCGGTAGATACCGACGTTTGTCTGATCAGCCACATAGATCAAACCATTCTTCGATAGATCAACATCCCAAGCATCCCCGGGTGTGTCGAAATATCCGATTTCCACAGGATTCTCAGGATCAGAAACAGATATAATCCTCAAACCATCTTTTCCACAGGCTAAGTAAACAAATTGTCCAGATAATGTAAGATCATGTGCATCCCCTTCAGTGAATAAGTGTCCGACCTCTACTGGTATTTCGGGATCTGCAATTGAAATAATCCTCAAGCCTCCTCCATACCTCGTCTTAGACTCCATATTGTACAAGGGAGCACATGCTACGTAAGCATATCTATCACGAACCGAAACAGCATTTATTCCCCCCTCAAAGGTGAAATTCCCAACTTCTTCTGGATTTTCAGGATCGGTAATAGAGATGATTCGTAATCCACCACCGAATTGTTCTCCACTACGATAGGCAGTTTCTCGAGGTTCTGCTAAGTATGCATAATCACCTGACACTGCGATCCCATGTGCTCCACCCGGTGCATCAAAGAATCCAACCTCTTTCGGATTTTCGGGAATGGTGATAGAGATGATGAGCAGATTCCGTGAACCGGTCACTAAAAATGCATAGTCATTGGAAATAGTAACATCACGCGAAAAACCTTTTGGGAAATATGAATCAACTTCAACCAGTTGCAATGGATCAGAGATTGAAATAATTCGCAGTCCTTCTCCAAAATCAGCTAAATATAGATATTTACCATAAATAGATATGCCGCGAACAGATCCATCCGTCTCTATTGATCCAATATCTTTCGGATATTTTGGATCCTTAACTGAAAGAATCCTCATTCCTTTTTTGTAATCGGCTACATAAGCATAATCATTTGATACTGCGATTCTTTTGGCATCCCCTTCATTGTTGTAATGTCCTACTTCTTCAGGATTCCCTGGATCAGAAACTGAAATTATTCGCAGTCCATTTTCTCCATGAGCTGTATAAACAAGGTCACCAGAAATAGCAACACCGAAACCAGTGGATTTTTGAGTCTCAAAGTAGCCCACCTCCACCGGACATTCAGGATCACTGATTGAAATGACACACAATCTGCCATGACGGGTAACTACATATGCATAATCTCCGGAAATCGTAACATCCATAGCATCACCTCGAATCGCAAGATAACCAACCTCCACCGGGCGCTTAGGATTTGTAATTGATAAGACTCGAAAACCATTGAGCCCATTCGGCAAATAAACGTAGTCACCAAACACCGCAACCTTATGTGCATCGTTCAATGTTTCTAAATATCCGGTTTCTTCCGGATTTTCAGGATTGATGATGGATATGATACTCAAACGACCCGCCCGATCTACAACATAGACATATTTTCCTGAAACAGTAATATGCCAACAACTACCGGGTATATCACAATATCCCACTTCTGTCGGATGTTCGGGATCAGTAATTGAGATGACTCGCAATCCTCCTCCTTGCCCTTCTGATACAAAAGCATAGTTACCAGAAACTGTGACATCAAAGGCGCGTCCTGGCGTATTATAATATCCTACTTTAACGGGATGGGTTGGATCAACAATTGAGATAACACTCAAACCTTCAAAATCAGCCACATAAGCATAGTCTCCAGAAATGACAACACTCCATGCATGCCCAGTATTGCCATCCCAATAACCGATAGGAGCCGGATTCTCAGGATCAGAAATGTCCAAGATTTGCAATCCGGAGAGTGAAGTTGTAACATAAGCCAGATCCCCTTCCACAACAACATCTGATGCAGTATCCCAAAAATTATAAATCCTGCCAACTCGTTCGACATTTCTACTTTCCTGAGCAAATAGGAAACCACTCATCAACATCAGTAAAAAACAAATCACCGCAAACCATCTGAGCATGCTCATTTTGTTCCCTTATCTGGCCAGTATTATCTTCTGTGTCAACGAAATTCTATTACTCTCCAACTTTACAAAATACAACCCCGATTGCAAATCACCTGCGTTCATATTCACCGAGTGAAATCCTGCTTGTTTATACCCATAAAACATGTCGTGAATTTTCTGCCCAACCGGATTATAAACCTGTAGCGATACAAAGCTCGATATCGGCAATCCGAAGCTGATTGTGGTGCTTGAATTGAATGGATTAGGATAAGCCGGCAGCAAAGTGTAAATATTTGGTACTATCGGAACCGGGACACCCATTGCCACAGAGCAATCGTATACATTCAAACCGATACCGTCGGCAACGAATGCTAAATTACTCTGTACTGCTACATCAATTGCATATCCCGGTGTGTTATAATGACCGGTTTCGTGTGGATTTTCCGGATCGGAGATATTAATAACACGGAGACCTTCCAGATTATCAGCAACGAGAGCATAGTCACCTGATATGGTTACTCCAATGGCTTCACCGGGAGTATCATAGAATCCGATTCCTTCCGGTCGATCAGGATTTGATACATCTACGATACAGAGCCCTTCTTCACCATCTGCTATATATGCAATACCACCGTTCACAGTGATACTTCGAGCTGAACCTGGAGTTTCATACGAACCGACAAGGATGGCTTCTTCGGGATTAGTAAGGTCGAGAATCGAAAGGTCACCCTCAGCGTCTGCGATGTAGGTATAACTGCCGGAAATGTAAATATCACTTGCCCCTTCACCCAACCGGTGGCTATTCTGCAAGGTTGTGTTTTCCGGATCGGAGATGTCATAAACAAGAAGTCCATTATGGTGGTTTGATAAATACGCATACTGATCAGATACTGCCACAGAAACGGCTTCTGCAGCCCCCCCACTGGCAACAAGAGTCGGATTTTCACAGTTTGAAATATCGACAACAAGTAACACTCCATCATCTAAATTAATGTAATTTGCGAGATAGACATACCGGTCGTTTATTGCTCCGTCTCTTATGAGAAATTGAGTGTTTAATGCTCCAATCCCTTGAGGATTTTGAGGTGAGGAGAAATCGACGATACGAAAACCACCATACCCGGCAAATAAATATGCATATTCCTCATCTAAAATTACTTGATCTGCCCATCCTTCAGATACGTATGTTCCGTTATCCTGTATTTCATGTGGATCTGTAACATCATGGACTTCGAGCACGTATTGAGTATTCTCAAATAAAGACTTCCTTTGCTCAAAGGTAACATATGCTTTCTGATCAGATACTGCGATTCCAATTCCCGGACCACCAATTTCCGTCGATCCAACCCACTGGGGATTTGTTGGATTACCAATATCGATAACTCGGAGGAAGTAGGGTCTGCGCCAGTGAGAATCCACAACATAAGCAATGTCACCAGCAATCTCAAGGTCAATAAAATCACCATTATAAATACTAACACTATCAGGATTTTCAGGATCACTGATATCTAACACTACTAATCCACGTGTAACTTCTGCTATAAACGCCAGCGTATCTCTCACTACGATAGCCCGGGCATCCATACTCCATCCATTTTGAAGCCATCTCGGTTGGTATAAACCGATCTCTTCAGGATTCTCCGGTGTTGAAACATCAATAATATGCAGACCTCCTGTTTCATTCACTACGTATGCGAGGTCTCCGGAAATAGCAACATCCCTGATGTCCTCTAATCCCTCAACATTACCGACTTCACGAGGATTATGCGGAGAGGAAATATCGACTATACTGAGCCCCCGATGGTAATCCCCCACAAACGCGTTTCCTCCGGACAGCGAAACTGATGAGGCTGTTTCTAAACCTTCGAACAAAGACAGCAGCTCCGGAATTTCAGGATTTGAGACATCTACAATGTGAAGATTACCCATTGCAATGCACGCTATTCCTCCAGAAACAGCGAAGTGGCGAACCGCTTTCGGTGCATCTGCATAATATCCTACAACACGTGGGTTATCAGGATCGGAGATATCCATGATCTGGAGACCACTCGTCCCTGTCGCTACATAAGCGAAGTCCCCTTGAACATCAACCTCAAAAACCCTTGACCAAAAACTGTATAGACTCCCAACCTGTTCGACATTTTCATGTTCCTGTCCGAACAGGTCAGCATAAAAAGGCAAAGTGAGGCATATTATTGCAAATAACAAAATTACATTACGCATGATTTGTCCACTATCTGATTAGCATAACTTTCCGTGAAAATCGCTGATCTGAAACCTCCAAATTCACCAGATATATCCCAGACGGTATTGCTCCGGCTTTCATATTTATGGAATAAACTCCTGCCTGTTTGTACCCCTGGAATAGATTGTTTAGTGTCTGTCCGGCTGTATTGTGAAGTTGAAGAGACACATTGCCCGGATGACGTAATCCATAGGATATTGTGGTTGTTGAGTTAAAGGGATTGGGATATGCCGGGGACAGGAAAAAACCATCGGGTGAAAATTGATCGTTCTCCATTACGACATCGGGATGTTCAAAGCGGTAAATACCGAAATTCGTACCGTCAGCGACAAATATCAATCCATCCTCGGATGCCGCGATTCCATCTGCATCACCTGGTGTATCGTAGAATCCTATTGCCTCAGGATTTTCAGGATCGGATATATCGAGCACTTCAAAACCATTATAGTATAAAGCACAGACATAATCTCCCAAAAATGCAACTTCACCTGTGATGCCATTTCCGAAGTACCTGCACTTTTGAACCGGACGGTACGGATTTGAAACATCTATTATATAAAGACCATAGTTACCAGAAGTAGCATAAGCATACCCATTGTCAACGCTTAATGCCAATGGATAACCTCCGGTGTCTGTAAAGCTGATTTCTACCGGGCTTTCAGGATCGGAAAAGTCAACAATACTCAATCCGCAGTAATCGTAAACGTAGCAGTAATCACCCTCAACGACGACACAGTTCGCATCATGGGTGGGATATAATCCGATTTCTCCGGGATTACTCCTGTCCGAAATATCGAGGATGAGAACACCTTCCTCTCCGTCTGCTATATAGGCGTAATCCCCGTTAACCGACACCATTCGAGCATCACCGGGTGTGTCATAAAATCCAACCTCTTCCGGATCTTCGGGGTCTGTTATATCAACTATTCGCAATCCGCCGTAATATTCGTCGACAATATAAGCGTAATTGTCAGCTATTGTTACCCAATCTATCGATCTCGTCGAATCATATAAAGCAACCTGAGCTGGATTGCCGGGATCGGAGATGTCTGCAATACATAAACCCTCAGAATAACTTCCCACATACGCATAATCATTACTTAAAGCAACTATCCGGGCATATCCTCTATTTTCGTAAGCACCAACATCTCTAATCTGGTCAGGATTCTGCACATTGACAATCCGTAAAGCTGCTCCTCCCCAACCGAAACCGTTATGCCATAAAAAAGCAAACTCACCACTGATTGTTACTCCACTAATTTCCTGGTCAGACTCAAGTAATCCGGCTTCTTCAGGGTTTTGCGGATCAGAAATATTGAATACTCTCATTCCCCCAAACCTATTTGCCAGATAGGCAAAATCTCCACTTATCCCAACATCTGTAACCTGCCCCTGCAATTCAATCAATCCGATTTCTGACGGATTATTTGGATTTGAAATATCAATTATCAATAACGTGTTGCGTACCGGGATAAAAGCGTTATCGTCATTGACCGCAAAGTCACTGAATTCATCATCAATAGCATAAAATCCGACCTGCGCGGGATGTTCCGGGTCAGAGAGGTCAATTATCGCAAGACCGTCGCGGGACTGGGAGATGTAACCATAATTGCCACGGATTACAATATCACTCGTTCTTCCGGCAGTTTCGAAAATACTAATCTCCCGGGGAGCATGCGGATTGGAGATATCAACAATTCGAATATGCGGTTGGTTATTGTCATGATCATGAGGATCTTGTGCAACAACATAGGCATAATTACCTCGCACTGACATCTGAGTGATCCAACCTGATTCGCAAGCTCCAAGTTCTATTGGATTTTCAGGATCGGAAATGTCGACAATTATCAACCCACCGTTCCAATCGGCTAAATAGGCATAATCACCTCTTACTTTCACATCATAAGCTCTCGATGGATTATCATCCCAATACCCGGCAATACGTGGATGTTCCGGATCGGAAATATCGACTACCTGCAGCCCGGAACGTCCGGCTGCCACATAAGCATAATCTCCAATGACCTCGACCTCATAAACTCCCTCCCAGAAGTTCCACAATCTTCCCACTTGCTCAACGTTTTCATGCTCTTGTGCCTGAAGGCAAAAGCTCATTATCATCAGCGAAAAACAAATCAAAGTAAACCGTGCTCTTATTCTCATTTTTTTTCCTCTATTTCAAAAGAATTATTCTTTGAGTCATCATTTTTTCTCCATTTTCCAACGTTACAAAATACAATCCCGATACAAATCCTCCGGCACCTATTTCCACCGAATGAAATCCGGCTTGTCTGTATCCATCAACAAGATCATCTATCTTTATGCCTGCTGGATTGTAGACCTTAATGGAAATATTTCCGGGATTTGGCAGTTCGTAGTTTATTGTTGTTGTGGAGTTGAAGGGATTGGGATAAGCCGCAAACAGGTTAAAAGAAGCTGGTTGTGTGGGGGTCTCATATTTTGAAATACCGAGGGCTTCGGAACAGTCAAAAATCGCAAAGTTTGTATGATCGGCAAGGATTGCATTATTCCCGGATATCGACACATCTACGGCAACTCCGGGTGTGTTGTAATAACCAATAATGAAAGGATTATCGAAATTTTCAATATTTACGATATACAATCCTCGAAATAAACAGCTGACAAATGCTACATTATCAACCAGATCAATCTCTCGCGGAGAGCCGGGTAATTCACAAATTCCTACTCTGACAATTTCCCTGGGATTAGAAATATCAACTATTTCAAAACTTCGATCACAAGCAAGAAACGCAAAATCGTCCCGAATTACCACACCATTAGGTAGATTCTCTGTCTCATATGATCCAATATCCCGAACATGCAGCGGATCAGATATGTTTTTAACAACCAGACCTGATCGTTCAGTTACAATAAATGCAATATCATCCCTCACAAAAATGTCATAATTCCATCTGCCATCAGGAGTTGATATCCTGCCCGTTTCCCTCGGGTCATAGGGGTCAGACACATCATAAATTGTCGAAAAATGGTGATCCTCACTTGTTACATAAAGAGTTTCATTATCAAGGTGCATTCTCTCCGGATCATCTATGTACATTTCACTGATCCAGATCGAATCCGTCGGATTGTCAAGTTTACCAATTCGCATCCTGCCATTGTGCTCGACCTTTTCGACAACATAAATATACTCATCCTGAATTATTAAATCCCGGCCAATAGTTCGGTCGGAATACAGGGGATCTCGCCAAATCATCTCCGGCTCAAATGGATTTGAAATGTCATAGGCGATCACACCAATGGGATAGGTGCTGAAATACACCTGGTCACCAAAAATTGAAACTGCAGAGAAATCAATCTGATTGCCATATTGACCAATCTCGAACATATCGTTCGGATCGTTGATATCTATTACCAATAATTGAGATGACCTGTTAACGGTAAATACAGTAGAGTCTTTTAATGCCATGTCAACGGGAGAACCTCGCGAGAAACGGCCGACGATTTCAAGATCATCTGTCGCTGAAATAGCCAGCAATCCTTCCGTCATCACACCTGCATATATGTATTCATCATTGTTTGAAATAGTCATGGCAGGCTGGTTAAGAGGAAGAGTATTTAATCTTGCAGGATTTTCAGGGTTTTCTATATCAACATGAGAGACAACTTCCGTTTCCGCTAAAAAGGCGGAATTACCTGCCAGAGTAACATCTCGCGTTTCCCCCTCGGGCTCCAGAAAAGCCACCTCTAAGGGATCTTCAGGATTCTGGACATCAACAATCCGCAGCCCACCATATCTATCAGCGACATAAAGGTGATTTTCACCTTTACTCACATTAATCGAAAAACCCGGTGTATCTAACTCTCCCAGAATCCGGATATCTTCAGGATTTGATATATCCGCTATAGCGATCCCATTTCTTCCGCGTGCTATATAAGCTTTTCCTCCTGATACTACAATTCCACGCAATTCACCAATATCACGAAACCGACTCAGCAGTTGGGGTTCCAATGGGTTTGTAGCGTCGACAACAACCAAACCCTCTTCACCCGCGATATACACCAAATCTTCATCGGTTTCAATTCCATAGATTATCGGTGTGTATCTGAAGAGTGCGAGCTCGGTCGGAGAAATTGGGTTTGAAATGTCCAGAATGCAAATCCCTCTATCCTCATCAGCGATATAAGCGAAATCACCCTCTATCGCTATCGCTTCTGCACTGTTCCAGGTTCCCCCTGAGATTCGTTTGATTAACTCAACATTTTCACGATCCTGAGCCTGAAGGTTAGAAACCAACATCATCAGCGAAAAACAAATCATACCTACTCGTAATAATACAGGCATTCTGTTCCTCTATTTGGTTAGTATTAATTTTCTGGTAACTGCCTGTCCCGCCCAATCTAACTTTACAAAATACAATCCGGATGGCAAAGCTTCCTCATTAAAATTTACAGAGTGATATCCCACCTGTTTAAATCCTTCATACAAGTTTCCTATCTTCTGACCTGAAATATCATTTCACGATCAATCTGCTCATCCCAGATCACAGCCACACTCCCATCATTCATTTGACATATATCCCCAATCCAGCAATCATACTCAGGATTTGAAATCACAAGAGGTGCATCTTCAGTGATCAACTCGTTTTCATCGCTGAAAATATGCCCGTAGACAGTCATCTTACCTGCCTCATTGTTTTGCGACCAGGTGATGAGTACCCGATCCTCACCGAGTGGTGTATATTCTATCCTATCTAATGAATAATCAGGATTGGCGACAAAAATACCCTCCTCATCAAAGGCAAATTGTGCCTGCGCCTGAATAAACAGACACAATATCAGGAATAGACCTGTAAGTGATTTCATGTTCTTAGAAAACCTCATTTTATCATGCAAATTACTGCTTTCCAAAATAATTGAGTAACTCGGTCTCCTCATTCCCAACTTGATTGGGAATCCAGCATATGTCTCTATTAATTAAATGCATATATCTTTATTCGTTTCGCATTTAATCGATTTCATAAGAACAAAAGACAAGTAGAAAGCGGGTTACAAAGCATGTTCTGTCTCTGGATTCCCGTGTCCACGGGAATGAGGAGCACTTAAAACTGCTCTTCTGAACAGGTGTGTCATGCAAATGACAATCTTACCTGACAAGTACAACCTTTCGAATTTCCTGTTTCTTACTTCCTCCCTCAGTTCTCACCCTCACGAAGTACACACCTGCATTCATGTCCTTTGCATCCCAAACCAGATTATAACTCCCAATCGGGTAAATCCCATCCACAAGCACATCCACAATTTGACCCCGTATATTGCAAATATCAATAATCACCGGTACCTGTCCGGGAAGATTGTAGTAAATCGTTGTGCTTGAGTTGAAAGGATTAGGGTAAATGGCGTTTAAAGCAAAATTATCCGGAAGTGTTTCATTTTCAATTCCCGGAGCTGAATTGGGATCAATTACCCTGATAGATGTCTCAGCCCATACCGTATCGAAGGCGTCTGTCAATTGGAATATTGCTGAGTAGTCACCTGCATTACCTATTAATGGCCGCCATACAAATGTCCCGGTGTAGTCTTCATTGTCGGTGAATTGTGCGCTATCAGGCAGGTTTTGCGAACTCATTGACAGGAAAAGAAATGCTTCATCAGGATCGGAGCCTTCTACGATGAATTCCAGTATTTGATCTTCTACTACCTCTACCGAATCGGGAATTGAAATCCAGACAGGCGGACGATTCAAGTCCATAATTGAAATCCAGACGTATGCTGTCTCCTCAAATTCTCCATCCGAATATGTAAATCTTATATCATACTCACCTGAGTTTTCATAAGTTGTCTGCCACATTACATGAATTACTCCATTTTCATCCTCGATCAGTTCTGCCTCCTGCGGTAATTCATGTAACACTAAAAGTAGTTCCAGGTCATCACCATCCGGATCATATACTATCGGGGTGATATCGATAAAATCCAATTCTAAGACAACACATAATGTATCTCTTGTCACAGGTGGATCATTAACCGGTTGAACTACTACAAGAAATGAGTATTCAGTGGTCTCCTCACGATCACTCGCGGTTAATAAAACCGTAGTTTCACCAAACCAGTTCTCAACCGATTCCATACGCAGAATATTATCCCGGACAATCCGCACAGACAAGTTTTCCTCATTTGATTCTGCAGTAAACCTCATTATGTTGCCATCCGGATCGGTAAACACGTCGTCAAGGTCAGCTACTGCGAATTCCTCAAAATCTTCTTCGAGTTCAAGGTCTCCAATTTCCTCAGCAACTTCCGGAGGACTGTTTCCTCCGAGTCCAGTTCCAGTGGTTATGACACCTCTGATGTACTGATTACCATCTTCCTCATTTTCAAATGTTACAAGAAACATGACTTGGTAATCAACCGCTTCCTCAGGTCTGAATGTGAGAGTTATTTCCTGTTCAATTGTCCCTCCCTCTTCCAGAAAGACTGACCTCGGATTAAATGAAAAACAATCGGCATCTCCCTGGAACCTCCAACTTGCCCGACCTCGACCATTCTCTAACACTATCGTCTGTATGAATTCCCTCTCCTGCATCAATGGTACTTCACCAAAATTGATTCCATCGTCCGTTGGCGGTCTGAAGCTCAACTGACAGAATCCTTCTATTGGGATCAGTAACACTACAAATGTAATTAATATTATTAGAAATCTCATCTTAAATCCTGATTGTTAGTGTACATCAATTGAAACAGCTCTTAAAACTGATCATTCAAGACAAACCACCTTCCGATGAATAACTCGATCTTTTGCCTTCATTCTTAAGAAATACACTCCCGACGTCAGATCGTTATTCCCTATTTGAATCTGATGATTCCCACCGGTCTGAATACCGTAGTATAACACCTTTACTTCTCTACCTAATGTGTTAAACAGCGATATCTTAATTTTTGCGGTCCGGTTCAGGGAGTAGTGAATCAGTGCATTTGCATTGAAGGGATTGGGATAGATGCGATTCACAGAGAACTCCATTTGTGCTTGAGATGGTTGTCCTTCTACCCCTGCCGGATCACCAAATAGCTGAGCGCGATATAAGTAGGAATCGCTTCTTATTTGATAAATTGCTGCGAGTGTACCATCTGGGAATAAATGAGTGTCATAGACTCCTGCCCGCGACGGAAACACTCCATCTAAAGCCGGTTCACCCAGGGGTTCATCCTGTTCGTCAATTACTTCACCCTCACTGCTCAGATGAAGTATTTTCGCTTCTGAATGTCTGTTATCATTGAACCGTGGCATCCAGCACATCCACAACCCGCCATTTCCATCAGCCTGTAGCTTAATCTCCGAATATGGATAACCAGGTGCAGGAATCGCAAATCCCTGGTCGCCTAATATGCGTTCTCCCTCAGGAGATATTTTTTGCAGTTTCATGATATCGTTTTCAATGTCAGGTGTGTCGGTCCTGAATAGTAACCAAAGGGCTCCGTTATCATCGAATAATATTTCGTACCAGTAATGTTCTCCATCTTGAGATAGTATCAATCCTGGATTCGGATCAAACAGCTCAGAAGCCTCTTCCCAGAGCGTTTCCCCGGCTCCATTATACTTGATTGCATAAATCTCGATATCGTTTTCAGGTCTGATTTCGGTTGTTTTAATCAGCATTATCTCTCCGGAGGAATTGTTCACAATCCGACGAGGAAAACCTTCGGAATCTAATTGATCCAGCACAACCGGCTCTTCCCATTCCTGAACGACGTTTCTATTGATAGAATTAAGGTAAACCTCATCATTATCACCAAATGCAGTAACCCATGCGCCACCATCGTTACGCGGAAGTATATATGATCTATTGCCACAATTAATTCCCGGAAAAGGAATACACATCTCCTCATTCAACCACTGGCAATGTTCATCAAGTTTAATGATTTCAATCCTGTTATCTTCACCACGATTTTTCAATCCAAGCCAGAAATTACCTGTTGAATCTCCCTGCATGGTGAAAAGAAAATAATCCCCGCCCAAGGTCTGGTATATCTCACCTAAATCCAAAGGTCCCTGCTCAGGAAAAACATTCATCTCTTCATTGAAGACTAAAGCGCGGTCACCGTCATTCCTGGTGTTATAGTACATACCAACATTCTGCCCGCTACTTGTGAAAAGTGCGAGATGATACATATCTGAATCAAGAGATGTAATGTGCCGACATTCGTCGAATAAAAACTGTCCATTCCTGTTTAATATATTATAATTTACGATGTTTGTTTTGAGGTAAATTATACCCAGAGAGGATTCATCGATTGGCTTGATAGCTCTGATTCTTCCGGCTCCAGATGGAAACGGTAGAATAAAATTATTTTCCCAGATATTTTCACAATCTGCATCAAAAGCAAAAATTCTTAGCTCCTTCCATGCAGTTACATTTGCCCGAAAGGAGCCATCGGGCTTAAAATTAAATCCAAGTACATTCGCTCCACTAAAATACCAGTCCCGGATGTGCTGCTCAAACAAGAACAGGCCATTATCGCCGAATTCCAACTCGCCATCCGGATTAATCCTTTGACAACTCACGTTTTCATATTCTATAGACTCATCCTCAATTACATTAATATCGTAGGAAAACAAACAATTATTCTCAAGTAAAAAGCGATCATAGGATTGCAAGATTTCTACATCACTGTCCCAGAGGCGAGAAATTCCATCCTCTTCCACTTGATATAACATCACATTCATTTCATCTGAACCAATGTTTTTCGTGAAATAAAAATAATCCGCACCATCCGCTGAATAGGGAAAGATACTTCCACGCAAAGATCTCGAATCTAATATCAAACCCTCTCCATCAAAAACAGCACCCTCATTATCGAATCGCTGAATCCCATAATCTCGAGCATTATTGCGATATCTGACGTATAATGTGCCGTCTGTGCTAACAGCGGTATTACGAATGCTATTATAATTATCTTCAGTCAAACAAACCGGGTTCTCCCAGATAAGATCAGCCCTTGAAAAATGGTTCATCCGGTTAAAAAGTACTTTTGTGTCGAACAGTAATGGCATTT
>CAYLYZ010000036.1:0-4582 GCA_964387885.1 uncultured bacterium
ATAAAGATATGTAAACTCAGGATGAGCAAGCTCCCGGATAATTATGTTAGTCTGTTAAAGACGGCTTCTCTAATTATTGGACATTTCAGCCTTGAGTTAATCAGTGCATTAGAGTCTTCTGATCAGGACGAATTTGAGGAACATCTCGTTCGTCTTGAGCAACTGAATTTTCTACACCACTTAGAAAGCGAAGATAAAATACTGTTTAGTTTTAATCATCAGATGGTAAAACTGTCAATTGGTCAATCTTTATCTCCGATGGAAAGGAGGAATATTTACAAAAAAATTATCTTAACGATTGATGAAATTGGTGAAACCGTTAATTCCGATGCGAGAGCATTTTACCTGTTTAATGCAGGAGATCATGTTGCGGCAATACCGCATTTGAAAAAAAACATTGAATCGAGGTTAAGTCTTGGAGATTTTAAGACCGGCATCGAGTATTCAAGAATTATTTATAAAATTGCGCGAGAAAAGGTCACATCGAATCCGCAAGATATGATTCCCATCATTCTTTACCATACATCAAATTTAGTCAAACGAAAAAAGGTTAAAGAAGCAACAGACGCCCTCAATCAAATTATCAAAGAAAGTGAATCGAGAATTGACGCTGATCTACTGAGTGAAATCGAACAAAAACGCGATGAATTGAAGGCAATGCTGAAGAATGAACAGGAGGAAAAACCGAGAGGACTACCACCCTTAGTTCTTGTCACAACTCGAAGAGCCCTGGCAAACACCAAATTACTTCAAGGCGATTATGATGGGGCTTTCAAACTATTAGCTGAAGCTGAATCGACACTGGAGTCCCTACCTGATTCACCAGCTACATTGCGCGAGACCGGTATGGTATTACAAGTGCGTGTAAAACTGAAGCTTATTACAGGAGAATACGTTGATGCCTTGAGAATTTTAGATAGTGCCATGGAACTGATGTTGCTTCACGGGACAGTTGGGCAACTCGCAGAAATTTGGAGACTACATGGTGAGGTTTATATCAGGCAGAATAGGTTTAAACAAGCGACCGAAGCCCTCAATCAATGTCTGGATCTCGCTGAAAAGGTTGATAACAACGTAGAATTGGCATACTGCAGACATTTGCAGGGAATTTTAATGCAGAAAATGGGGGACCTTGGTGAAGCGGAAAGATTGATAAATCTTTCAATCGAAATTGGAGGATTATTACCTGAGTTAGTTGAATACCTACCTCTTATGCAACTTGATCTTGCCAGAGTTTTATTGGCTAAAGGGCAAACTGCAGGAGTCAGCAGAATCCTTGATGATATTGAAGCAGTCCACACTGGCAAAGAGAATAGGGAAATGCTTAAAGAAATCAAGAAAATTCGTAAACAATTATAAACTCATTGTCAGATTGCAATAACCTCAAAAAGTAAGGATCGAAATTGAGATCTTAAACAGAGGTGTTTTTATTGTATTTATTACAGAGCAATATCACGTTCACTAATTTTATCGAGGTAAATTGATGCGTTATCTCGGGGACCAATATTCTTCAGGGTGAATGTGCAAATTCCTCTTTCTTTATCCCATATAATATTCGTTGGTGTTGAGCCAACTAATTCCGAGCTCATGGTAACTCTATCAATCTTCCCAGAAAGGTAGACCTCAAAGTCGACATCCTTGATAGATTGTCCTCCCTCATTGGATAAGCTGATCATCATCCGTGTAACGGTGATCTCTTTACTTGAAACTCTTAAATTCTGCCACGTACTGAATCTCTCGATCAGTTTACTCGTCGGTGCTCGCCAAAATTGAAGTGAATCCATTTTTGAGGCCATTAAGTACCCAAGATCATACGCATTTATACTCTTGATTATATCCGGATCAATTATTCCGAGGTAAATACCTCCTGTACTGCGAATCCTATACATCTCACGGTTTGTAGCGTTGTAATATGACCTCTTTGATCTAAGTCCTTTTTTTGCCCATTCATCAATTGTCAATTGTGATTTTGGCATTGTACTGAGATGTTTCTTCCCACCCAGTAACCATTGAAATGCACCAGCACTGACCATATGAGTAACCGGACCATAGTGTCTGGGATTTGGGTTTGCTAGTACAAAATGTATGTTCTCACGCACTGCAGCCTGAAGTGTGAACTCATCATAATTCCAGTCTGCCGGGAAGTATCCATTCGGTTTTCTGCCAGAAAGCCTCTTTATCCATGCAACCTGATTGTTGAACCATCTGGTTTGATCTTTCAAAGTGAGACCGGTATTAGGATTATTTTCCGGTGTTGTTAGGATGATGTCATTTGTCAGGTTTTCATCGAATAGAATTGTTTGAGAGTTGGGTTCATCTAACAGGATCAAATCCATATCGATTCCTGCCTGTTGGTTGATAGCAATCATCTCATTCAATGATGCTGTCGAGCCTTCTACTTTTGCCAATAATCCACCACCGGCTTTGTAACCTCTAGGCCAGACTTTTGCTCTGACAACAGCTTTATTTTCAAGCCATTGTAATGTGTTCAGTACTAATTTTCCGAGGATGATGTTATTGTCTTTTTTCTCCTGAACCGCTTCAGGAGTGAATCCGAACCAGACGTATTTGCCATTCATATATGAACCGTGTGCAATTATACTATTGGTTCGCTCTAAATTTGTAGGTGCCCGTTTCCAATATGGTTTAAACCAAAATGCATCTGATTTTGATCTGCTTTCTACCAGATTCATTTTTACAAAACCGTTATAGGTATAAAAATCCAGGTGTGTACCAGGTGAGATCATTGAAGTTAAGGGTCCATTATTCAGGAGAACAGCACTTGTCCCCCCCGTTGGATCAACTATTGAACCCGAAGGGACTGCACCCATTAACTGTGACATAAAACCAAATCCAACCCAAGTTCCCTTTTCATTGCGACAACCAGGGGACCAGCACATCAGTAGATTTCCACCATCTGCCACAAATTCCTTGATCCCGCGTTTCTCCTCATC
This sequence comes from uncultured bacterium, assembly GCA_964387885.1. Classification (GTDB taxonomy): domain Bacteria; phylum Electryoneota; class AABM5-125-24; order Hatepunaeales; family Hatepunaeaceae; genus JABGPL01. Next base: position 2,955 of record CAYLYZ010000036.1, read on the forward strand.
AGAAAGTAGCAGCGCAGCTGGTAGAATGAGAGTTACATATCCCTTGTAAATATTAGTCAGTCCCTCTTCATAAATCACATCGTAGTTAAAATCATTCTTATATAATAAATCTTCCCACCATTCAACAAAAGGAACTTCCTCATGGGTTTTATTTATCTCATCATACCATTTCTCATCCTTTCCTATAGGTGCTTTTAATCCCGGGGAATACCATAATGTGTCAGCTCGATCCCAGGTTACAACTCGGTCGGTGTATGGCCAGACTGTTGAATCCTCAGAAGCCGTTGAGTCTCGCCTAATATAAATTTCTGTTCTAACAGGATTTACAAGAAGAATGCTCTTCTTTTCAGGATCTTCATACGAGACAATGCTCCAGTTGAATAGGCTAAATCTGCCGAGTGCCATAGTCATTACACGGGTATAACCCCACCACCCAACTGCTCCCAGTAAGAGGATACCAACAAAAAACTGGAAAAAGAACAAAGAAGCTTTAGTACTGAAATCTCCAGAGTCATCACTATCATCAACCTCTAAAACGTACGCCTCTTCTTTAGGTTTATCGTCTTGTTTTTTTTTCGGCATGATCAATCCTATTTCCAATCAGTAGCTACTGATTTCTGTTTAACAACTTTGGGTTTTGCAGAAATTGTTGTTTTCCTGAATAATTGGCCTGATTGTTCTTTCATCCCTTGACTAACTCCAGGATTTGCCTGGTGTTTTTTCTGTGGATTTTGAACAGTTGTTTTTTTTTGATTTGCACTTTTCTTTTCTGGAATGGGAGCAGTTGTGCGAAGTGCACTTCCTTTTCTCAGGGAAGATCTCCCTGAGGTTTTAGCAATCTTCTGGGATTTGATTTTTGTATGTTCAGAACTGAGTACTTTCTTTTTCAGACCTGGTGGAGGAGGAGCAATAGATCGCAGATGAGTACCAGAGTCAGAGCTTATTTTCTGAGATTTTTTCATAACAACTTTGTTTGGCTTCTTAATCTGTCTATCATCGGATATTATATTAGATTTAGGCTTCATCTTCATTGGTGGTTTGGGCGCGGTCACTTTTCTACTTCCCATTGTCCTTTTGCTATCATCATTTGCCTTCTTCACTCTCGGAGGTTCTGGTGCAGTGATTCTATTTGAATGTTTATTAAGAGATCCACTCGCTTTTCTATTCTTGAGTTGTGGTGGTCTTGGGGCTGATATTTTACCGGAGAGTACTTTCTGTCCGGGATTCTCAAATCTTGGGGATCCCGGTGTAGATGCTTCTCCATTTTGAATTGCACGAATAGAATTCGCAGAATTGATTCTCTTTGCGGGAGTTTTTGATGGAGAAATACTTCCGGATTGAGTAACCTTCACGGTTTGCTTGCGTGTTTTAATTCCCGATAGACGTTCTGGAGTTGTTATTCTCGCGGAATGTAATGGCGGTTCTGGCTTTTTAGCTGATTTAGTTCTGGCCGGAGGTTTTGGCGCAGTTATTTTAGCAGATTGAAATACCTGCTCAGGCTCAGCAACCGATTTAGTTCTGACCGGAGGTTTTGGCGCAGTTATTTTTGCAGATTGAAATGCCTGCTCAGTCTCAGCAGCTGATTTTATTTTAACCGGCGGTTTTGGCGCAGTTATTTTAGCAGATTG
>CAYLYZ010000036.1:4682-50275 GCA_964387885.1 uncultured bacterium
CAGCAGCTGATTTTATTTTAACCGGCGGTTTTGGCGCAGTTATTTTAGCAGATTGAAATACTTGCTTAGACTCAGCAGCTGATTTTGTATTCACCGGCGGCAATGGTGCAGTTATTTTAGCAGATTGTAATACCTGCTCAGGTTCAACGGCTGATTTTGTATTCACCGGCGGTTTTGGTGCTGTTATTCCTTCGGATTGTAAGACCTGTTCTGACTTTTCAGTTGATTCAATCTCATCCGGGCGTATTGGTGGAGTTTTTTTAGCAGGTTGCAAAACCTGTTTGGGTTTTGGAGATGATTCTGCCTCATCCAGGGGTTTTGGTGAAGTCTTTTTAACAAGATGCAGAACCTGTTCGGGTTTTGAGTAAGCTTCTGTCTCCACTGTTGGGATTGGCGCAGATGTTTTTGCAGGTTGTAAAACCTGCTCAGGCTTTGAAGATGAATTTGTCGTCACAGGAGGTGTTAATGTGGTGAAGTTGTCAACTTGTTCCAACTGTTTATGTTTTTCCGGTGCCTGATTTACTGGAGTATTCTCTCCAGTTGTTTCGATCTGACCAGTATCTTCCGGAATTTCTCCCTCTGCTTGAAATTCCTGGAAATCAGTTGTTCCATTTTGTTTTATCGGTGCAGTTTCAATATTAATTTCTCGATCAGAGGATGAGGGTGGTACGGTAATTAAATCAGGTTGTGTTAATTCGGTTGCTTCTATAATCCGTTCATCACTTTGAGGCCCAATCTGACCATCATTTTGAGAGACCGGTTGCTTAGCTATAGATAATTTCCTCCTTGCGAGTTGTTCTTTTAATTTTTTAATTTTTTCCTTTCCAGAGACCGATGTATCATTCGCAATAGAACCAGTAACAATCAGTTCATATAATTCATCTGCCTGGGATTGGGCTTCCGGAGATGATCCATCTTTCTTTGATTTTGATGGCGTTGATTGTCTAATATCATCGGAAGCGTTATTTGGAGAAACTGGTTCTATAATTCCAGAAACATCCTCATTATTGTGGATTTTATCAGTTAGATCAGGAGTGATTTTACCACTCTCATTTTCCAATCCTTCTTTTCCATCATTATTAGAGATTTGAACGACCTTTTCCCTGGGTTCTTCTTCATCTACTTCAGGAATTTTAAAGGACTTGACTGTTCCGGATACGATCCGTGGTCTTTCCTTTTCATCATAAATGGAATAGTGAGTTGATTCAGAGTTTACTCTCTGGTTTCCTTCAGGATCAAGTATATTAACAGATCTCTTTGCTCTGCGCAGAAACCACCAGATGAGAGCTACTATGAAAGCACCAGCGATAAATAGCGAAACACGAAACAAAATGGAAAGAAATTTCTTTGTTGTTGCACTGAGTGGTATTCCTGATCTCTTTTCGAAAGTTGCCCTAAACACCTTTCCAGGTTCAAGCTCTGGCAGATTCAGATAGAACACTCCATCAATAACATCAAAAGTTGTTGATTGCGACAGACTAACGGTACTCATCCGTTCCGCAGGGATGTTTCGAGGTGGTAAAATCCTGAGCACGGTTTTCTTTATCGCATAATTTCCATTATTTGATATGTGCAGATCGAGTTGGTCTTCATTTATATTTTGCGTTATCAAGAGTTTTGAAAGCTTTAGCCTCCATTCAGCAATTTCACTGGTTGAACCAAGCCAGACATTCTTTTTTGATTTAGCTTTCTTGATAATCTTATCAGCAATTAGTTCCAGATTTTCAGGAGACGTAATGTCGCTGTGATATGTAAACCGATATAAACCGTTTAACGCCCATTTTTTTTCAGCATCTGATATCATAATCTCAGCAATTCTTTCCGGATCAGTAGCTTTTAGTCTATGTATAATATCATAATCATTGAGATCGACTTTCGGAAAGATAACAATTTCAGAATCAGTGAAATCCTGTATAGATGCAAAAGGAACAGCTTGATTGGACAGGTTATTTGCTAGCAGATATTTTATACCATTTTGGAATAGAGCTTCAATTGTATTATCATCATATGTCTGAAAAGCAGGTAAGAATCCAATCGGTACAATGTTAGTGTTATTGTAACAATCCATGTAATTCTGAATTATCCGTACCTGCTCCTTAACATCTAATCCTGATAATTCTGTGTCAGTGTCACCGATTAGGCAAAACTCGAAGTGTTTTGTATCAATGGACTTTAATGAACTGATGTTTTTTTTAATATTCCTGGTTAATATGCTAAAAGTGGCAGCAACCTTCTTTTGGTTAAAGATGCTCTGAGCTTGCTGTATTTTATCGATTTCAGTTCGGTAATTTCCATGAATCACCATAGCAGCATTATACCCTTTCGGCCACGGACTTATGCTTGAAATCCCACTGCCTGACAACCACTCAATCAATTCGTGAAATACTCTCTTAACATGTTCATTATTGGAATCGTTAAATTCCAATTGATCTAAATTGCATCCAAACCAGGCGATTCTACTTCCAGTTTCAGTTTGACGTATTGCATAACCTGTCTGAGAGTTCTGTTCAGGTAAGATTCCCGGATCAAATTTATCCTCACTCCAATAACCAGCAGAAGATGAAACCTCATTGTCAGGGAGAAACAATGGTGTGTGAGCAGAGGTTAGTTTCAATCTATATCCAGGATCAATTGACAACGTTCCGGGATACCCATCACGAAGTCGGAGGGATAATTGTTGATTAGTTCTACGATTTGATTTTTTTGGTGCGACACCAAAATGATTTCCTATAAATGATGCACCCCGCCATTTCCCGTATTCATCTCGGAAGCCGGTTCCCCATGTTAATAGCAAACCTCCCTCCCCGGTTGAGACATATTTATCAATACTCTCAAGAGATTTATTGGAAAGACACAAGGTTCCGGGAAGGATAATTAAGTCAAACTTCTGAAGGTCATCTGGAATGGAATTGTCTGAAACAATCTCTACTGAAATGTGATCTTGAAGGAGAATTGATTTCCAGACCGAAATCAAATCCTCACATCTTTCATTAACATCCTTAGCCTGGAAGTAATGAGCGGTGGTTCGGGGTTCAACCAGAAGTGTTGAAACAACTGGTTGCGAATGGCAGATTGCAGATATTGCAAACACTATGAGTATTTGCAGACAAACTACAATCAAACGCCTATTTCCACATACTATTTGCATCGCTTGAATCTAAACCGTTTTGTTCTGGTTTATCTTTCTTCTTTACGGTGAACCGACGTAGGTGTTGCTTACCCTGTGGACCAGGAGAATTGTCTTCCTGAGGAGAACCGTCATCGTTTGTGATAACCTGTTTCATTGAATTCAAGAAAGCTGATTGAGCAGCGCTTAGTTGTTCCTGATCCTCTTCCTCATATTCGGATTCATAGACTTCCTCGTATTCGGAATCCTCATCATAATCCTCTTCCTCTTCCTCTTCCTCTTCCTCCTCTTCCTCTTCCTCGAAAGCGGGTTCGTCTTGATCCACATCATCCTGATCTGTTTCAATCGCTGTTATGTTCTCTTCTTCTGGTTCAGATCTCAATTTCTTTTTTGTTTTTCCCTTCTTCGGGTCTTCTTTCTTTTCTTCTACTTTTTCCTTATTTGCAGTCTGAGTTGGTGGTATACTCTTTTTCTTCTTTTCTTTAATTCTGAAAACAAAATACGACGCAATCGCAACAATCAGTGTGATTAGCGTAGAAACAAGAATAATGGTAGAAAGAATCGGAATTACATCCATGATTTTCTCTTTTTGTGAATAGGGTTTTGAAAACTACGAGTACAAATTTCTTTCATGAGTCCTTTTACATGAGTTTAAAGGCTTCCTGTGCGTTCCAGTTTGCCCCAGCCCATTTTTATTCCCATCATTTCCTCGATTGTTGCTGCCAATTTGGCAACATCAATAATTTGTACAAAAAATACTCGATATAGCAATGCATATGGTACCTGATATAATTCTTCTCGCTCAATTGCGACAGTATACATTGCTGCAATCATATCGAGAATGGTTAACTGCACCCACCAGAGAACGAGTAGAGGGGACATACCAAACAGGATACCTACTACAAGGAATAATACATTTGCCATAACATTCATCAATGGCCACAATATTGATTCCATTATCATCTGCCACATCGTAATGAGCACACGAAATCCACGGGAAGCATCGATTAATAGGGCCTTATGCTTACGCATTGATTGGAGGATTCCACGTGTCCACCTATACCTTTGCTTAAGTAATGGCAGTAAATTCTCAGGTGCTTCCGTATAGCTGATTGCATCCGGTTCGTAGTCAATTGAATAGTTCTTGCTGAGTAACTTAAGTGTTAAATCGCAATCCTCTGCAAATGTGTCACTTGACCATCCTCCAACATCTAAAACTGCTTCCCTTCGGAAGATTCCAATTGGTCCCGGGACGATGTTCACAGCCCTTAGAAGTGCCTGACCTCGTCGAACAAGATTCAGACCTTCAATATATTCTAATGACTGTAGTCTTGTTAACATGTTGCGACGGTTTACAACCTTAACATTGCCAGCGACACCTGTAATTTCGGGATTTTCGAAATGACGCATTGCCATCAAAAGGGAAAGTGGATGAAGCCTGCTGTCACCGTCAACACAGACAACTACATCACCATCGGATACTCTTGCGCCATGATTCAGAGCTGCGGATTTTCCACCATTCGCCTGGGTGATGACTTTCACATTGACATTTCCATGTTTTCCTTCAAGCCTGCGAGCGGTTTCCAAAGTATCATCCGTAGACCCATCGTCAATTACAATAACTTCAAAATTCGGATAGTCCAATTCAACTAATGATCGAATAGATCTCTCAATGACTACTCCCTCGTTATACGCAGGCACAAGAATGGAAGCTTTTAAGAAAGGAGGTTCAAGTTTGTACTCGATCACGCGATTTCTGTTGTGCTGGAAAAATGACATAAAAATTAATGCAACATATCTTAAGATAATTACCAGGAGGAAAAACAGCAGGGAGACAATCGAAGTATTGACCAGAATACTTGGCACGGAAACCCTCGTTTCAATTAAAATAAACCAGACCGAAAGAGTAACTGAACCAAATAGTGTTAATAATATCATTATGACGAATCCATATCCCCAGGCTGCACTTTTCTGAGCATGCTCTGTTGGTATTATTTTTGTCTCTTCAATAGTTTCGTCATCTTCATCTTCATCATCATCATCTTCATCTGATCCAGAGTCGATTGTGGTTTTTATTATAGTATCGTCTTTGATGATAAAAGCTTCCTGCTCTGAATCGTCATCATCATCACTATCATCATCATCTTCTTCATCGTCTGGTAGAGTTGCAAGCGCGGTGGCGAAATCTTCTGTTAAAGAATCATGCTCATCTTCATCTTCTCCTGGTATATTTTTATCATCATCGGAGTGGTCAGATTCGATAATTTCAGTTTCTTTGTCAATCTGAGGGCGTTTTTCAGATTGATCCCTTTCAGAAGGTTGGAACATTTGCTCGAATTCATCATCACTTTTACCTTCTTTATCGATTTCAAAAGGTTGGCTGTTAATAGAATTCTCCATGTTTTGAGCTTGAGATGTATCGTTATATCCAAAGTCGAATATACCGTCGGTTTGATTACCAAATTCATAATCAAAACCAAAAGCATCTTTCTGGTTGTTTTCAGATTCAGTATTATTCCAATCTCGGGACTGCTGGCCGGATGAATCATTGGTTGGAAACATACTGCTATGTGAAAAGCCTTTACTCATTTGTTATCTACTCCAGGATAATGAAGCAATCCACCCATTATATCTGTAAGAGCCATCAACTCTATTTGTGGCGAATCCACTATATCCAAATCCGAAAGAGAAGTATCTGTTGATATTATACCCCAGATCAAGTTGGAACTGTCTGACAGAATTATCGGTTGTAAAAACTCGACCAATTCCACCTTTTAATTTGTAACTCAATCGGGAAAGTCTTTTTTGTAAACTAATCCATCCGATTACGCTCGCATAAGAAGAGGGAGCCCAATATTCATCTCTTTCCTCAGATGCTCCGACAGTATCAAATCTAAGCCCCAGATCAATAACCGGATTTAACCTGTATGCACAGTTGAGCCAGGCATCCGTTCTTGTATTTCCGTCAGAGAGAAACATATATTGCCCGTTCCCATTGAACTGGACCTTCGCGAGTCTGTTACCCTCTCTGAAGTTATAGGTGGCTGCGATGCCAAATTTCTCAGCACGGATTTTTTTTCTCCAGGTCAACAATCCGCTTGTTGAAGCTACGTCAAAAATGGCATCCCGTGAAGAAAAATAAACCTTCCCGACTGTTCCCCGCAGTTCTGATGAGTTTTTAAAATCGCGACTCAGTTCAACATAATACCAGTCAGTTTGACGAGATGCGAATATATTATAGCGGACTTCAAAATTCAGGCTTGTATATGGATCATAACTGTAATTGGCGATTCCAAAAAAGAAATTGCCCGATTGGCTTGCAGTCCACCGACTTGTGCTATCATCCTGTGAAAAAGAAACCCTACCACCACCGAATTGGAAGTTTAGTCGTAGAGAATAGTTTGCTATTAAAAATAATCTCGTATCTGACAGTTTAAATGACTCGCTGTCAGATGAATGGGAATGTTGAAGTTGAGCTCCTTTGAAAAATGCACCAGCTAATGCATCCAATTCTCTTTGAGCGGTTTTATTATCCGGTTCAATACTAAGTGCTTCCCGGTACTCATCATAAGCAGAGTAAATGTCACCTTTCCACTTATAGGCATTCGCGAGTGCGATTTTGGCATCCACGGATTCGGGATCGATTCTTAGTGCAAGGTGAAGCTCTGTAATGGCTGTATCATATTCACCTCTCCATGCGTAAACTTGAGCAAGATTATACCTGAACTCAAATACATCCGGATTTTCATCTGACAGTCTGCTATATATCTCTGTTGCATCATCCAATCTTTGTGTTGCAGCATACAACTCCGCCAACCGGACCTGTAATTGAACGTCAGTCGGTCGGCTTTCGACTGCAAGACGATATTGACTGACAGCTTCTTCTGTCAGGTTATTCGCTGCTAACAGGTCAGCATATTTAATTCTAAGGTCAATATCAAAGGGTTTTTCCTGAACTTCAATTTTAGTCTTTTCAATTTGATCGATAACATAAAGCTCCTTTTGGCCGTTTATCTTCTTTTTCAGGATAAGCATATTATCGTTATCAGGTTCTAGATCTAACACGAAGAGAACATGAGGTTCAGCTTCAAAGAATCTAGCTGAGTCGAAGTACAGGTTTGCCAATTGTCTCCTCGTTTCAACATCATCAGGATCTTCAATATGTTTCTGTTCAAGGTACTTTATTAAAGGTCCAAAATCCTTTCTAAGAAGCTCTCGACCTCGTGTAGCGGTCTCATTTTCAGGATCAGTTTCGAGGATATTCAGGTACATTACGTCAGCTTCATCATATTTACCCTGACGACGAAGAGCTTCAGCATATCCTTCTTTTGATCGCAATTCATCGGGGAAATCTGCAAGATCATCTTTGAAGATGGATTCTGCTCTAAGTAAATCATCATCGGCTGCAAGTAAAGCTTCACCTAATCCCAGGCTTGCTTCACGATGGTAAATTTCGTCATAAAGCAGGTCGATAAATTCATCAATTGCTTCCTCAGGTCTATTTGCCCAGTTGTATACAAAAGCTCGATTCAGCCGCACTTCCGTATGTTCAGGGTAGATTTCGAGATATGTGTTATACTTTTCAATGGCTTCATCGAATTCTCCTGCGGCTACCAGACTCTTGGCAACCTCAATAAGGGCAGTGCTATCCTTTGGATTAATTGCCAGTTTTTCCTTAAACTTTTCAATTTGAGCAATTCTGTACTCTTCTTTGAGTTTAGTAATTTCACCTTTTAAACTCAATGCTCTTTTATCAAATGGAACTGCTTCTAATCGTTTGCTAACTAACGAATCCGCTTCATATAACCTCATTTGACCCATTAGTATTTTTGCTAAATCAATAAGTTCTGGTCCGATTGGATTATTCTTGATAGCTGCTCTTATTTGTTTTTCTCTAAATCCAGGAGCTGAGGTAATCTTGTTGATTTTCTTATCGACGACTCTTTTATTCGGCTTGATTCTCTTTGCACGTTGATATGCAATCAGCGCTTCTTCATTATTTCCCTGCCAATATTGGATATCTCCTAATAAATACCAGGCTTCGTAGTGTTCGGGATTCTGAGAAATTACTTTATCAATTTCTGCAATGCTTTTATCGTACTTCCGGTTCCAGGCATAATGTTGTGCTATTTCAAATCGCGCAACCTCGTCCTGAGGTTTTACAGACAAGTATCTTCTATATAGTTTCTCGGCTCGATTGAATTCCTTATTTTTTGCCATGAACCTCGCAAAATCTAAAATTATGGCTGGAGAGACGTCTTTCTTCTCAAGTTTTTGTTCATATTCCTGAACTCTTCTTTCAACGACTTTCTGCCTGTATGATGCAATGCGTTTCTTTAATTCTTTTACCCTTGGATCGTCAGGTGCGCGCCATGACAATTCGTCGATGTGAGGTAGGGCCTCCTCCAACCTATTTAGTTGCATTAATATTTGGGCGAATTCGATCCGAGCCTCAATATGCGATGGATTCGATCGAAGAAAACTATCATATTCAGAGATTGCCTCGATGTAGACACCGTGTTGAGCTAATTTACGAGCCCGGTTTAGGTCGGTATTCTGAGAAAATGCTGAAGTTGAGAAAAAGAAGACTAACCACAGCAATGTTATTTTTAATGAAGTTTTCAATTAATTAACTTTGTGAGGTTGCTCGATACATCAGTCACCTGGTGCATAAGCTCGTCTGCATCACTCCCGTCTTCCGGGAATGTCATCTTTGCTCCGAGAACATTCAGGTGTTTACCGATCTGTAAATTGAGTTGAGAGTTTAATTCTGACCTCAAATCCTTTACAACTCTCTTTTCAAATGCTCTTGCACCTGTTTTGTCTGTATCATCAAGCAACACAACAACCTTGTCCATGTAGCGGCTGGCATAGTCATTTATCCCTCTTAGTGAACCCTGTGCTATCATTGCAACTCGTTTTACTAATTCAAGACCCTGTTGAACATGCTCATGTTGAGTATTACCACGCATTGAGACTAACTTAAGTGATACGAGTGAAAATGTGCTTTCGTTTTGCTTACTTCTCCAAACCTGCTGATGCAATTTCTCTCGGAAGTTTTGCGGAGTGATAAGATGAGCTGTTTCCTCGGGTTGCATATCAAAACCAATCCCATTCCCATTATCATCTCCGAAGTCATCTGGAATATCAGATGAGCTGATAAAAGCTCGTCGTTTATTCAATACCGACTCGAGTGTATTGTATTTTTTTAATGTTTTAATTAAAGCACCCATAAGATCTTCAGGATCTATTGGGTTAACAAACAGGGCATCCGCTCCAGTTTGTCTTGCGATTTGATTTGTACGCATTTTGTGAGCACGGTCTACGATAATAAATAGAGGTAATTTTGGGAGATCCTCTTTAATCGAAAGCAAAATTGCCTTCCAATTTCCGAGTAAAGAGCCAGCATTTAGAACAACAAAGTCAAATTCTAATCCTGCGGATTGAAGCTGAAATTCCTTGTGTGTTTCGAACATTATTATCTGGCTATCGGGATGGAAAATCTCTTCGAGATGATTTTGAGAATCATCATCTGTATCGAAAAGGGCAATATTCAATGGAATATCGAGTACATCTTTTGATTTAATGGATGATGGAGTTGCGACTGATGTAGCAGTAGATGTTTTGTAATCAAGCACCATTCCCGAACCGTATTCAATTTTTACTTTAAACGAGGTTGGAGGCTTCATATTATCAACCATTTTATGAACTGCAAAAATGCGATTTTGACCTTTTGCAGTTGTCATGTCTGATAATACAAACGAACCAACAACAGCATCCTCAAGGAGTTGAGTAATCCGTTGTGCTGATGAACTATTCGGCTCTCCCGTCGTAACTAATGTAGTGACTTTCAGCTCTTCAAGGGAGTTAATCAATGAGTAAATATAGTTTACCAATTGAGTACCTTGTTGGTTTGACAGCAATGGGATGAGAGTATCGAAAGCAAGCCTTGTGCAGTTGTAATGCTGAAGGTATTGTTCAACTTCTCCGAGCAAATTAATTATGTGGCTATACTGAAAATTCTCCGGACCGATCTCTTTTGGATATTCCATCAGGATCAGTCGGTTATCCATGAGATAACTTTCAAGAGATATTCCCATAGCCTCGGATTTCAATATGACGTTTTCAATTCTGTCACTTGAAATCATCATAGTTGATTCTCCGTTTTCAAGTCCTCCAAGAAGGAACTGCATCGCTACTGTAGTTCGTCCTGATTGACCGGGACCTCTTAATAGGTAACATCGATTGGAATACAACCCTCCAATAGATGCGTCAAGAAAATCGAGCCCTGAACTTATTCGCGAGTATAACATCAAATTCTCCAGTAGAAATCAAACCGACAAGATTTGACGAACGGTTTCGTCCTTGTTTTGCATATAATATCCGATTTGATCGTTTGTGGAGGGTTAAAAAAACGTTTACGAATCGTTTAAAAAAAAAAAATCAAAAAAATCAAAAAATATCATTCTTCTGAAAATGGGCTTAAAGTTAATGGTTTGGGTTCACGAAGTCCACCGCCTTTTAACTCCATTTCTTCAATTAATATTGATGGAGTTGTTATCGAAGCAAGGTATTTAAAATTACTAAAAATAGTTGGTTGCAAATAATTATAGACCTTGGTGTCTTTTCCCATTGCTACAATATCCCGGAGGTTTCGGATCGTAACTTCGTCAAATTCCAATCCTCGAATTGGTTCCATTCGACCATCATCAACGTAGATTTTAAAGACAATAGTTGGTTTGGGCAGAAGTCCATTTGAATCAGATTCTCCCTCAATTGTCCTGTATCTTTCTGCAATTTCAGTATCCTCCAATTGCATGACAACTAAACCAAATTCATTTCCGTATTCTTTGCTCAATTTTCGAAGTTTAGATTTCATTTTCTTGAGTTTAAGAGGTTTTGAAGTCGAAACTATAAGGTTTGAAATTCCGGGAAGATTCTTCTGAATCGGCAATGAATGTGCATGACCATTGGATTGTTTTATCTTCTTAATAGGTTGTCGACTCATTGGAATTGTCTGCAGCCATCCATCTCTAACTAAGATCAAATTCTGAGTGGGTACTCCCTCCGAGTCAACAATTCTGTATCCAGCCAGCATATGATGATCCCACTCCTTGCGTCGAGGTTCGTCACTAATCGATACAAAGTCAGGGAAAACTCTTCGTTTAATACGTTTCGCAATCTTCCCCGTTGGGAAATACTCGTTAAACCAATCCTGGGCAACAAGGGTTTTTCGAGATAGACTCAATTGATTAACGAACAGATTAGAAATCAATTGCGCTGCAGCTTCGTCCATGAAAAGGACAGGTCCTTCATATTCGTCGAGTGAACTGGCAGAGGCTGTCGCTTCAAGAGAACCCGCAAGTTCAAAAACATCCTTTGCCAGTTCCGCCGCTGTAGGAGTGTTTTCATTCTCTGGAATTACATATTTCAAATAGCCATTTAATCGCTCGCCATCCTCAGCCTGAATTGTTGAAGTGATTTCGATAATTCCATTTGTGCTAACAACTCGGTTCATTGATCCTTCAGAGTTGAGGTACCATCTTGTGCTTAAAACTTTACTGTAATCAATTTGCCAGTCAAGTAAGTTATTGAACTTCTCAAACGACTCTGAAGCATAAAGAATTAGATTTTCGATGTCCGATTGATCTGCTTTCAGAGAGATCCTATCCTCCAAATATGTGTAAGGTTCTACTTTTGAAAAATCTGCGAGCACTTCGTCTTGAGGATTAGCCTGAAGATATGATTGCTTCCCGGCATATGTCTCAAGAGCTTTTTTATAGGCTTTATCAGTATGAAGCCATATCTGATGTCTAAGTGCGTCATAATCATTTTCTTCAACAAGATTTTCCTGCATATTCCAGACCGATCGCCAGTCGTTGACAAAATTAGAATTATCAAACTCAGGACTGCCCACCCTCAATTCTATAGAAAGGGTTCTATTCGTATGAAATGAAGACCTGACGAGGGCTCCGTAACGTGCACGAATGCCGAGAGATTCCCTATCACGGATAGAATAGCTCAAAAAGTAGGGTGACGGCATACCTTCTATAACAAGTTCACTCATCGAACGTTTAAGCTCATCATTCATTGCTTTAAAGACAGGATCGTCGGGAACATCTGCAGCATTAGTGTCGGAAACTGCACAGCAAATTAAGGTCAAAGCAATAATGAGGTAAGAAATGGTTTTCATTTCAGCTCCAGGATTTTGAGTTGTCTGGCATGATTTGAATTACTGGTCATTTCCGGTAAATCCCGGTGGTGGAAGAATAGGTGGTTTTTCCTGACCCTTACTGCGTTTTTGAACTTCGATTTCGGAGACAAGTATACTTGGTGAAACTGCTGAAACTGGGACCATACCCGATCCAGCGCCGCAGGTTCCATTAAAAATCCCCGGATCATCTCCGGTAATAACTATTTTGCTGAAACTTGTGAGGGGAGTTCCAACAATATCGACACCTCTGACGAATTCATCAGGTCTGTCATCTGCGTAAACCCTTGTCACTAAAAGAGGTAGTACTTTAAATGCCTGAGGACCCCGTCTACCGGTTGAAGTGAATCCACCTGAAATGTCTTCAAAAACAAGTCCATAGGGCTTGTTTTGCTTCTTACATTCTTCTATCAACAGTGCGCGTAGGTTTTCCGCTTCCACTGTTTTTGCAGATTTAATAATCAGATTGCCCTGACGGGAAACAACACTGTTGCCGAAATCACGTCTACCATGACCATTTGTTTTAGGGAAGTTCTCAATTGGTGATCTTGAAGTTAAAAAGTTTTTCAAAATTCCCTTATCGACAACAATAACTTTTTCTGCAAGTGAACCCTCATCATCATATTTATAATAACCTCGCAGATAGTTTCCATCGAGTTTCTCGATCGTTGGATCATCAATTACTGTTATGAAATCAGGCAGAATCTGTTCGTTTACCTTTTTTGTGAAGGTTTTGCCAGACGATGCAGATTTCTGAGTAGATGCCTCAATTCGATGACCGAATATCTCATGAAAGAAAACTCCACTTGCTCTGTTCTTAAGAATGGCCGGACCAATGTATGGTTCTACAACCGGTGCATCGATTAAAGCTCTTAGTTCTTCAACCAGACGAGCAGCACCTGCTCGAATTGTCTGTTCGTTGGGCATTTCATTAATCATGGAAGAGTGCCACATCTCTGAGCGTCTCAATGACATACCATCTTCAGCCATCCCATTTATTCTTAAAGAGAATGTAATGTAATGGTTCGAGTGGCATAATCTACTTCCCTCGCTATCCATAAAGAGACTTGATTTATCAATTGCACGAATTTGTACGTTCGAACCGAGTACAAACGGAAATTCCGAGATGTAATCGGCAGTCCTCTTTATTATTCCCTCCCAATAGACAGAATCAACATCCGTGAAGACAGGTTCTTCCGTATATTCGTTGGGATTTCGGTTAGAAAAGTCATTTGACAGGTCTTCTTCTTCAACTTTGACCTGTTTGTTAGTTGTGACTTTAGTAAAGCGTTCCTGTGCTTTACGATATTGATATTCCGTTTCATCCCAGAGTGATGCGCGAATGGCTTCTCTATCATCACCGAGTGGAAAAGGAATTATTCTGCGTGGAGTATAGTTATCGCGCCAACTACTTCCCCGGATTTCATGTGTATTGTCTAATTCCGGACTGCCAACCCGAACATCTACATCAAGGTATCGTTGGTTGCTTCTATATGGAGCCTGAAGACCACCAGCTGTTGCCGACGCAGTATATTCATTCTCCTCTACCACGCTATAAGCGAGGTAGTACATTTTTACGTCAAATGCATCTGTGAAGTTGGCAACCGACCTGTCCATCTCCTGCTGCATTATGTCAAGTATGCTCGTAATGTTGTTGCTGGCATACGTGACAGTGGAAAAGAGCAACATTAGACAAACAAATAATCCGAATCTTTTCATACTCATCACCTTTTTACGCTCTCGTGGTTGACGAAATTTCCTTTTGGATCTAAATCAATTAAAATCTTTTGTTTTACAATCTTATCTGAATTCCATGATAACGTGAGTATCTTCGTTCTCGGAAACCTGGAACCATTTAAGCGATACCGGGGCAGAACCGTCTTTTTCTCGTATTCCTGTGGATAGACAATACATACCAGCAGGGAGTTCCTGAGGCCATGAGATGTCTTTATAATTCTTATGATATCCAAAATCGACAACTGAAAAATGATCTGTATCCCATGCCTGAACTGCCCAGTCTTTCAGGTAGAGAATTTTAGTTTCCTCAGGTTTTTCCTGTTGAGATTCATCAATTTCTTCAACACCCCCAATCGCTGCAATTCTATCGATTGAATCCGGCAAAGTTAGAGAATGATCCGAGTGGAAATCAATATCTGGTAGGTCTACGAAGAGTTTGCCTTTTGGTTTAGACTGAATCTTATCATCTTTTTTGGTTTCTATCTCTATTTGCTGCCACTCACCCTTAAACCAGCATTCCAGTTGACCGGAAACGGGATCAAACCTGGATGGTATTCCACGGACTCGACATAACCCAATGTAGAAACGCTCAACGTCACGTGCTCGTCCACGTCCCAGATTGAGTACCATTTCTGGTGTTAATGCACATCCCAATCTGTCGGCTTTCTCTTCAATGACAATGTTCTCATTAATCCAGGATATCAGAGCTTTGTCATTTTTTGATTCGACCAATTTTGGATTTACACTAAAGAATTTAGTCAGCGAATGTCTCCAGGGCAGAGAAGGCTCCCAATCGATTCGGGGTTTAATCACATTTTCGATATATCTGGTTCGGCGCTCATCCGGCATCTTCTCAAGGAATTTGTTGATTTCCAAACTTGATAGCGGTATTCTAATGGTTGAATGATTATAATGATCATCAAGAGTCTCAAGGGTAAAATCTCTTAGATCTTTTTCGGTTAGTTGCTCCAACAGTATAAGCTTAATATTCAACTCGGCCTCAGATGGCAGAGCTGATCCCTGAGATGCCATCGGTCTCGCCACCGGAGGATAGCTTTCGGTCAGAAATCTGTAAATTAATCCCCAATTTCCCCTGGCATTCTTTAAAATTTCAAGTAGATCGGTTGAATCAGATGAGAGCAGATTTAATATTGGTTGAATGATAGTTGAATCTGGTTTAAGAACCATTTCATCAGGACATGTTACACCCGCATCCTCCATCCACACCTTCCAGAAATGATTTTCTCTTGTTGATTTTTCCTCTTCCAGCCTCGCTTTGAATGTAGTATCATGACCTTTGGATTCGATGGGGGGTAAGGCTGGTGGTGGTATATAATCCACAACATCCAATTCTGTTAGAATATCGCTTTCACCGAGACGCAAACTAACCTGTTCGTCATTTGGCTTCACAATTGTCACAGCCGAGAGATCATCTTTCCCACTGCTTGCTATCCAGGTTCCGGAACCACAATTGACGTTGCAACTACCTGTTGAATCTGTATTAAGAGCCAACGCTGGCATAAAAGCACCATAATTAAACAGGTTGAAAATTATCCGTTGATCTGCAACCGGATTGCCATCATGATTGCTTAAATTTACGGATAGGGTTTTTGTAATACCATAAACACCTGTCGAGTTTATCAGTGTTGAATTACCGTATCTGCGTAATACTTGCTCATCGCCGTTATAATCACCATAAGCAGTGCTTACAACAAGCATAGCTCTTCCGGCGGATCTTGAGAACCACGCTTCCGATAGACGAGGTTTTGGTTCACATCCACCGAGATGTTCCCATTTTCCATCCGCCCATACTTCCACCCAGGCATGGTTGTTATCGCAATGTGCCCAATAGGGAGTGTAGCACTGGCGAGCAGGTACCCCAATAGAACGCATGGCAGCAATTGTCAATATCATCTCTTCTTCACACCTGCCAAGGCCGGCACGAATCGTGGTCAGAGGATCCTGGTCACGCCCTGATGACCTTTTGAATGTCGCATTCTCATGACACCAGTGATTAACTTCGAGAGCAGCCTCGGTCATCGTCAGTGATTCCACTCTGGGAGTTAATTCTCTTAGAAACTTTTCGCGCCAGCCTCGAACGAAAGGTTCTTGTGAAATCCGGTGGGGGAGGACAAAGTGACGATATATATCCGCGGGAACAATGTCTCCCCAGAAGAAACGATTCATAGCCACCCTTGCCAGCCTGACATTCTCATAAAGGTCTTCGGTTGACATAAGAGCCATATCTGACAATGGTAGATATGCCAGAAGAAATCTGAAATCCTCAGTTTCTTCCGGAGTAAGTCCGTTTCGTCTGGCTTCATCCGCAAAATGAAAAATTTTAGCGGCAAACTCTCCTCCGCGTTCACGCTGAACCTCGAGCAGACTATCAAGATTACCAGAAATCGCGACTTGGACTGCAGGTGGAAATAGTACGATGAGTGTAAGGATCAAGAGAGACCAGGCACAAGTCTTTGAATACAGGATTTTTGTTCTATTATCCATTTTACTATATTTTCAAATCTTTGAAATTATCGTACATCAATACAAGACTTTCAATTCCAGTGAAAAATGATGGGAGATGCATGTTCTCATTAGGTGAGTGAACTCTTGCACTCGGTGCACAAAATCCAACCAGCAGGCTCTCCAATCCGAGAATTTTCTTGAAATCGGCAACAATTGGAATTGATCCTCCTCCTCTTACCATGTATGGTTTGTGGTTAAAAGCATCCTCCAACCCTTTTAATGCTCCGTCCATAAAAGGATTATCCAGCGAAACAACCACGGGGAATCCTCCACCATGTGGTATGACTTCTAATTTGATAGAATCGGGTGCGATTTTCTTAAAATAATTTTCAACCAACTCGGCTATCTCATTGGGGTTTTGATTCGGGACGAGGCGCATAGAGATTTTGGCACCGGCTTTGGATGGCAACACCGTTTTAGCACCGGGCTCAATAAATCCACCCCACATACCATTAATTTCAAATGTCGGACGAATCCAGGTTCTCTCAACTGTGCTGAAACCATCTTCACCCCACAGTGCATCAACTTCGAGGTCTTTCCTATAATCGGTTTCATCAAAAGGAACTCTGGCGAGTTCAGCTCTTTCTTGAGCAGAAACCTCAACAACTTTATCGTAAAATCCCGGAATTTGAATCCTGCCATTTTCGTCTTTAACGGATGCCAGCATTCTTGCGAGAATTTCAACCGGGTTTGCAACTGCACCACCAAATTCACCTGAATGGAGATCACGATTTGGTCCGGTGATATCGAGCTCCATATAAGTCAGGCCTTTCAAACCATAAGTTATTGCGGGTTTGCCGGGTCCGATCATGCCGGTATCGGAGATGATTATAATGTCTGCTGAAAGTTCATCCTTATTCTTCTCAAGAAATGCAGCAAGGTTTGGGCTGGCGATTTCTTCTTCACCTTCGAGCAGGAATTTGATGTTGATCGGAGGTTTCCCAACTGTTTTTGTATATGCTTCAACTGCTTTGATATGCATGAAAAGTTGACCTTTGTCATCAGCAGCACCTCTGGCGACGATGGTGTCTCTTACGACCTGCGCATCAAAAGGATCGGAATCCCATAGATCAAGTGGATCTACCGGTTGAACGTCGTAATGTCCATATATCATGATGGTCGGGAGGCTTTCATCGAAAATCCAGCTGCCTGTAACACATGGGTGACCGTCGGTGGGATTGACATTCACTTCCGGGCAGCCTGCCTTGCGAAGTAGATCTGCTGTGAATTCAGCAGTTTCGACCATAGTCTGTTTTTTATCTGGATCACTGGAAATCGATGGGATGGCAAGGTATTCCTTTAGTTCTTTCAGGTAACGATCGTGGTGGGTGCGAACAAATTCTACAACATCTGGCATTTTTCTTTCCTTTAAAAAGGGTTTTCGACTATATTGCTTCCAATATAATAAACAACTCATGTGCTTACATCGTACGAATGACATTATACAGAAAAATTATTATTATCTGTGTAACATCTGAACCGGTCTTGAAGTCTAAAAGATTGAAGGAAAAAAACACTTTTAATATTGGGAGCTAATTATGAAAGAAAAACAGAACTCAAGGTTGCCTTTTATGGCTTTGGCATTATTGATTACCGCAGTCCTGATTTCCGGACTTCCAAGTATAGTATGGGGGAAACACGAGATCTCTCAGGAGTATCACAATGAACTGTCCGGATCGGGAAAAACCGGTATTGACATTGAGACCATAAATGGTGAGATCAGTATCGAAGGTTACGATGGGGAGATTGTCTATATTGACGCTGAATTATCTGTGACTGGAAAGAAGAAAAGAGTATGCGAAGATTTGATGAAGGATATCAAAATCAGGATCGACGAGCGTGGTGACGAGATAAGCATCGAAGCGGATACACCAAAAAAGATAGGAAAGCACGGATATGTCTGTTCAGTTTCTTTTGCAATTAAAGTACCGCAGAGTTTTGGAGCATCAGGAGAATCGGTAAATGGTGGTGTTTATTTAAGAAACCTGAAAGGGGATGTCGAAGCTGAGACGGTAAATGGGGGTGTTGATTGCAACGATATCTGGGGTGAGATTCATGTTGCGACTGTAAACGGTGGGATTGACCTTGATGATGTATACAACGATGTGAACGCTGAAACTGTAAATGGTGCAATCAATGCGGACTTTAAAGAAACGGCACCTGAAAACGTCTCCTTCGAGGTAGTCAACGGTAAAATCGACGCCAGCTTTGATACTATTCCCAATGCGACCATTAGAGCTGAAACCGTAAATGGATCGCTACGAGTTGCCGGGCAGAAGGTGAAGAAAACAGGCTTGATAGGACGAAGCTACAGGGCTGACTTTGGAAACGGACAGGGTGACTACAGCTTTGAAACAGTCAATGGTAGTATCAATATTGATATTCCCGGTTAGGGATTTCCGAATCAATAATGTTCCCTACGAGTGCAGGCACCAGTCTGCACTCATCTGGTTTTTGAAAGTTCAATGCTAATACAATTACAGTTGTGTGGCCTGGGCTACTTGTTGCCCAGGTTTCTTTTTAGACTTCCTCTTGAACAGAATTGATTAACTCTTGTATGTAAGGAAATCCGATTATAAACTGCAAGGGCAATACAACTATTTTTGCTCCGGGAGTTTCTTGTTTTTTTCTGTTTTCAAAAAATTTACCATTTCAGCATCACTACCAAACCTTGCAATCTGTAACGGTGTAAGTCCTTTATCGTCAACGGCATCGATATTTGCTCCATAATCCAATAGAATTTGAACGATTTTCCTGTTCTTTTTAAGCACAGCAAAATGAATTGCATACCGACCATGCTGCGTAGAATTGGCGGGAGCTCCAGCTTTCAGTAAACGCTCCACCATCCAATCGGCTTGATAGTTACATGATGTACACAACAGGTTGAGCCCATTTCTTTCGGTTTGATCGGGATCAGCACCGTTTGCAATCAGCAGATCAACTACAGCCGACTGATCCTGCAGAGGGCGTTGAGCCATTCCCGGATAATTCACAGCCCACCATAAGGGGGTTTGTCCAAGATACTTTTTCGCGTTAATATCTACACCTTCATCAATAATAATTTGAACACAATTCACAGCATTATACGCAACAGCCAGATATATCGGTTTCTCCTCAGGTATGATTACACTTTCACCACGGACTTTACGATTTTCAATTATCCGTTCAATTAATTCAAAATTATCATTAACGTAGAATCGGAAGTTTTCAATATTAGCCTTGGCTCCAAAGTCTAATAACAGGTTCAGCATCGGTAAATCACCATTTAATAGTGCTATGTGAAACAGACCAGCATAGCGATCAGGCAACTGTCCTGATTCAAGTCCAATGTTTGGGTCAAATCCAGCTTCTAATAACAACCGAGCGCAAGCTGTATCCTTATTGGATATTGCAGTTCGCAAAGGCACATCATAACCAAGGGCTGTGTTAACAAAATCGTCAGGTGCATTTGCCAATACCAATTTAAGGCGATCTGGTTGTTTATTGACTACCGTGTGAACGAGTACAGGCCAACCCTGATCGTCTTTAAACTGAAAACCTGCACCGTGATCGATTAGCAATTTTCCAACGGTATTTACGTTGATATAACTTCTTTCAATAACATAGTGAAGAGCGATTTTTCCATTTTGTTTTGAATTTGCTGGAGCACCAGCTTTCAACAATGGTTCAACCATCCAAACAGCTCTTTTACTTATAGCAAAGCAAAGAAGGTTTTGACCATCTTTATCTGTTTGATCCGGATCTGCTCCGTTCGCCAGTAAAACCTCTACTACTCCTGATTGATCCTTTGATAAAACATATTTAGCTCCAGGGTAGTGCATTGCCCACCATAATGGGGTTTGACCTCGTTCATCTTTTGTCTCAATATTAATCCCATTATCTATCAATATTTGGGCACACTTCGGGGCATTATTAGCTGCACATTGAAATATAGCATTCGGTTCAAAGATCACAGGTTTTGTCTTTCTTTCCTTTCGCTTCAATATCACATTCTCGAGAATATCTGCCCGATCCTCTGCATATATCAAAGGATCTTCAAGATGAACTCTTGCATCATGATCGAGAAGTAAACGCATCATAGCTGAATCTTTATTTGCCAGTGCTTTATTAAAACAGAATTTATCTGGTGTAGGAAGGTCTTGAAAGTCGAGTCCTGCATTCGGATTTCCGTTTGCCTGCAGCAGCACCCTTGCACAAGCCGTGTCCTTTTGACTTGAAGCTATATAAAGGGGGGATATCCCATTTGAAAGTGAGTTTATATGCTTCTTTGCACCGTTTGATATTAGTATTTCTAAGAGTTTTGATTCTTTATTTCTTGTTGCTTTGTGAAGCGTTGTCTCGTCAGCAAGATTCTTGAGCCTTATATTTGCGTCGTTCTTTAGAAGTAACTTTGCTATTTGGGCTGAATTATCACCCGCACTTAACATGATTGGAGTATTGCCATTTTGATCAGGTTTATTTGGATCAGCTCCTCGCTCAAGAAACAAATCTACTGTTTCCGGATCATCACGGGCAACGGCATAGTGGAGTGGGCTATCTCCTTCCCCCCAGGTTTGGTTAACATCGACACCTGCATTCAGAAGAAATCTAATTGTTGAGTGTTTAATGCTGTCACCTTTATTAAATGCAAAATATAGCGGGGAATAGTTTGAATCATCATGAGGGTTTATTTCTGCACCAGCGTTGATGAGAATTCCGCACATCTCATCATTGCCGTTCTGTGCAGCATAATGCAATGGTCTTTTATTTCCTGCATCCGGATTATAAAGATCATAATCAATATCAACCCTGGCGTGAATTCTCCCTAAATATCGTCGTGGTTTTGGATCTTCACCGGATAGATTGGGATCGAATCCCCATTCGAGCAGCTTTTCCAAAATGTCGATCCTATTCTTATGTGCTGCCATAAGAATTGGTTGAGTATCTGTGGTGTTCAGTAGTTCCGGGGAAGCTCTATTCCGGAGAAGAATTTCGACAACCTCATACGAAGCGGATCTCAGTGCATATTGTAGGGCTGGAATACCATTCACATTCGTAGCATCGGGAGATATTCCTTTGTCGAGTAGGTATTGAAGCACATCAGTTGCATTTCGGTATGCAGCGATTGTAAAAGGGGATTGTCCATCGGGGTCATAAATTGCCAGATCTGCACCAAGTTTAACCAGGAGTTCAAGTGATTGCAGCGCATTGAATTTCGCAGCAAGATGGATTAGATTTCTTCCAATGGGTATTTCAATCGGACTTCCGAAATAATCGGATTTTCCGAATGAATCATTCCTGATTTTCTTTTTGACCTGTGCACCTCGTTGAATTGCGGTCTTCATCAATTCAGGTAGATTATTTTTAGTAGCACGGACGAGAATATCATCAGGTGAAACATGCAGCTGTGATAGGTCTGCACCCAGGTCGAAAAGTAGAAAGAACGTGTCCTTACCTAACCAATCAACCTGGATTTCATCCGTAATTTTCTCGAAACGACCGAGCCGGGGGGCACTCTCCTGTGACCAGGCAATATCGAGTGGTGTGTTGTTCTCACCTCCCATCTCTGCACCAGCTTCGATCAAAAGTTCTATAATTGGTATAGATCCATTCCACACTGCCTCTTGAAGTGGAGTCCTTTCCCAATAAGTGTGCGAAATATCCGCGCCATGCTCTATGAGATATTTTGCAGCAACAAGTTTTTGGTATTGAATCGCTCGGATGAGAGGTGAAGCCCCATATGAGCCTTCCTCAATTTCAATATCCGCTCCGGCATTTAACAAGATTTCTATAATAGTCGTATCATCAAGAGCTGCAGCGACATGTAGGGGAGTAGTTCCCAACTCATACATTGGTTTCGAGACGTCTGCACCAAAATTTAACAAAAGATTTATTACAGCGACCTGCTGTTCCTCAATGGCTCTCTGAAGCAGAGTTAATTTGTAATATCCACCCACAACCTCATGCATATCAGGATTCCCGCCTTTTTCAAGCCAGTCTTTAATAGCAAGGGTATCTCCAATTTCTATCCAATGGGAAACCAAAGCGTCAGTAGCAGATGGAATAGCATTTTCAGGATTTCCCTCAGACTTGAGAGAGCCGAAAATGGAGAAAAAAATCGTCATGGATAGAATTATAAATATACGTGGTGCTGATTTGTTATTCCAATTTCCAAATGTAATGAATGATAATAGTCTTTGCGAGGACTTCGAGGGCGAAGCAATCTTTTTGTGTTTTCCGGAATTATGAGATTGCTTCACTCCGTTCGCAATGACAGTCCTTTTGGGAAATGCTTTAGTTAGCATCTTTTTACTCTTCAATTTTCGGTTTCTTCTTTAATTCGACATTAGATTTTGCTTTCTTTAGTAATTCTACCATTTCCGCGTCGCAAACATCTTTTGCCATTTGAAGCGGAGATTTTTGATTACCGATGCTCCCATCAGGAAATGCGCCATGCTCTATCAACATTTGGGCTAATTTAAGATTCTTTCGGGCTACTGCATAGTGTAAAGCCGATTTTCTTTTTTGAATTGAGTTCGCCCTGGCTCCTGCTTCAAGCAATAACCTGACAAACCATTCGGCTTGGTTGTCAATTGCGTGACATAGCAGATTGAGGCCTAAATCGTCATTTTGGTTTGGATCTGCACCATTAGAGAGAAGAAGTTCAACAACTTCGGTTTTATTCTTTAAATGGAGGGATTCTCTGCCCGGATAATTGAAAGCCCACCACAGTGGGGTTTGATTATAGTCATTTTTAATATTAATATTTACGCCTTCCATAATGAAAGTCTTCATACATTTCACAGCGTTATATGCAACTGCCAGATAAATAGCTCTATGCTCTCTAATTAATGGTGTTTCACCACGCTTTTTTCGGCTGTTTAGTACATATCGAATAAAATCAGCGTCGTCTTTTACATATAGATTCTTATCCTCTAAAAAAGCTCTAGCGCCATAATCAAGTAATAATTTCACCATCCCCGTATCATTTTTTGAGTATGCCATTGATAAACAATGTTGTTTCCCCACTGGCGATTCACCTGCATTGAGTCCAACATTGGGATCAGCCCCGGCTTGCAGTAGTAGTCTTGCGAATTCAATATTTCTTTTAGATATCGCCAGGTGTAACGCAGAAGAATTTCCATATAGTGAATTTATGATAGATTTTGCATCCTCAGCTAACACAGCCTCTAAGAGTTTCCTGTGATTATACACTATCGCACAATGAAGCAAAGTTCTGCCGCTTTCATTGAGTGTCTGGAAATCAGCACCATTTTCAAAGAGTATCAGCAATATCTCAGCATTTATCGGATCTACATTGCAATATGCCATTGGAGGTTTCTCCATTCCATCTAACTGGTCAGGATCTGCACCGAAATCATTGAACATCTGCACTAAATCAGGATCTCTGTATTTAACTGCTAAATGTAACGGGCTATAACCGCCTTCTAATTTTTGATTGACGTCCGCCCCATTTTCCAGAAGCAATCGAATCGTCGAATGCTTTATTCCTTTCGCTTCACCAAGAGCAATAGACAGAGTCGAAAGTCCATTTTGATCTCGAATATCAACTTCCGCTCCTGCATTGATCAGCAGTCTGCAAATTTCTTCATTTCCAAATTTAGCAGCATAGTGAATGGGGTATTTAAATTTAAAAACTTGAGGTTCCGGATAAATGTCCGGATTCAAGCTTTTTATTTCATCTCTGTCAAGTACATTAGGATTGAATCCCCACTTTAGTAGTAATTCAATCCATCTGATGTCGTTTTTCCGAGCAGCCTGAATTAATGGTCTCGGATCGGTCAAGTCAAATTTGTTGGCAGAAGCTCCTTTTTGGAGCAAAAAATCTGCAACTTCGTATGAAGCGTTTCGGAGAGCGAATTGGAGAGCAGGTATTCCTTGAAGATCGGTATTATCTGGTGATATTCCTTCAGAAAGCATTAACTCAATCACGTCCATTGCCTCCCAATTTACGGCAATGATAAATGGAGTCTGTCCTGATGAGTCGGGAGCTGTGAGCTTCACTCCTTGAGTTTTCAGAAATTCGATAGCTTTTGTAGCATTGAACTTTGCTGCAAGGTGTATCAACTGTCTCCCGAACAAATAATCCTCTGGTCGGAGCTGCCCTCCCTTGCCTTTCCCAAGTTCGTTTCTGATTCTTACATTTACATCTCCTCCCCTTTTGAGACCAAGTTTCATTAATTCAGGCAAATTAAACCATGCACCTCGTTGAAGGATTTCTTCCGGTGAAACTCTTAAAACGGAAATATTAGCACCTTGTTCCCAAAGGTATAGAAAGGCGTCCTTTCCATGCCATTTCACCATTGACTCGGTCTCATAGGTCTGATCAGTAGATTTTTGATTTTTCACAAAATCGGGTGAGATTTTCCAGGCTGTTAAGAGTGGAGTTTTATCAGTATTATCAAGAGTTTCAATATTCGCACCAGCATCGAGTAATATATTTATTACGGGTAAACAATCAATTTCAGCTGCATGATGCAATGCTGTTCTGCGAACAGAACCAAAAAAGAATGAACAACGAGCGTTGAAATCAGCACCGCGTTTAATAAGGTAGTCAACCGCAACCGGATTTCTGTTATCTACTGCTCTCATTAGAGGAGTGAAGTCGTCGAATGCTCTATTCTTAATGTCCGCACCTGCATCCAAAAGCAATCCAATCAATGTCGTATCAGAATTTGAAACGGCTAACTGAAGGGCACTTAATCCGCTTATGTTAAATCCTTCAACATCAGCACCTGCGTCCAGCAACTGAATCACAATGTGTGGTTGTTGACTGATTACTGCATGACCCAGAAGTGTGAAATAACCATTAAACAGGTTTGGATCACCTCCATTTTTGAGCCAATCGGATAGGGCACCAGTATCGCCTGTGTTTATCCATTGAAATACAATCGAGTCCGGTATAACGAATGAGGGGGGATAATAGGGGCTTACATCAACCACTTGAGAAGTAAAACAAGAACACATCAAAACAGTGGAAAAAACACATAACAATGTCCGAACAGGTTTTGAGAACTTATTAAGGATTTGGTTCAATCTTCGATTCCTCTACTCATTTGCATCAATGGCATTTTCCAACAACCTCACCATCTCTGCATTATCCACCTCCCGAGCAATCTGATGCGCCGTTTTCCTTTTCCTGTCAACAGCATTGATATCAGCACCATGCTTTATCAACATTTGAGTAATTCCTACACTCCCTTTTTCAACAGCAAAATGCAGCGCTGGCTTGCCGCGTTGTTTTACATTAGCATTAGCTCCGGCTTCAAGAAGCAGCTTAACAAGCCATTCCGCCTGAGAGTCACAGGAGTGGCAAAGGAGGTTGAGGTGGTAATGATCTTCTTGATCCGGATTTGCACCTTTCTCGAGGAGAAGCTCAACTACTTCTGCCTTATTCCGCAAATGCAGCGAATCCCTTCCGGGATAGTTTATTGCCCACCACAGTGGGGATTGGTTGTGAATATTTTTGGCTTTGAAATCCACTCCTTCATTTATTAAGACTTGAGCGCATTTTGCTGCATTATACGCAACTGCAAGATATATTGCCCTTTGCTCCTGAAAAAGAATTTCTCCTTGAGCTCTTCGTCTTTGAATAACGTCTTCAACTAACTCTGCATCATCCCTTTCGTAAATGAACTTATCACCCAGATATACACGGGCTCCATAATCGAACAGCATTTTCACCATCGCAGTATCGTTATTTGCGAGGGCGATTGAAAAACAAAACTCATGACCGTAGGGCAATTCATCGGGTTCGAGACCGACATTCGGATCTGCACCTGCCTGCAGGAGAAGCCTTGCAAAGACAGTGTCGCCTTCCGATACAGCCATGTGTAAGGGGGATTTCTTTTTGTGTATACAATTAATAATTTTAGATACATCTTCAGACAGCACGCTCTCTAACAGTTCTCTGTTCTTATCCCTGATGATTTCGTGAATAATAGTCCAGCCATTTCTATCGAGTGACTGGAAATCTGCGCCCTTTTCCATCAGAAATTTCAATGTCCCATATCTGATCGAGGGCGTTAGCATATAAGATGCTGCTGTTTTTCCATCTCCATCTACCTTGTGAATATCTGCTCCGTAATCCAGTAGCATTTGAATCAACTCAGGTTCATTATGTTTTGCAGCCGCAAAGAGAGGCCCTTCACCTTTACCCCACGTCTGATTGACATCTGCGCCCCTCTCCAAAAGAAGTCGTATAGTAGAGTAGCGAATATACCATGCTGGTTCTATTGCATAAGACAGGGGAGGTAATCCCTCTGCATCGCGAAGATCGACTTTCGCACCGGCATCTAAGAGCATGTTGCATAGTTCATCATCGCCATTCAGAGCCGCTGTATGTAAGGGTGGTTTTTGATTTCTCCTTGGGAAATTTGGGTCAAAACCCCATTCAAGAACTTTCTCGATCATATCGTCATTAGATTTTTTGATTGCCCAATACAATGGTTCAGCATCTGTCAAATCAAATTCATCCGTGGAAGCCCCCTTGTTGACCAGAAGTTTAACGACGTCATAGGATGCATTTCTAAGTGCATGTTGCAGCACAGGAATTCCATCTGCATCCGAGGAATTAGGTGATACTCCGGCTTCGAGCAGGACTTCAACAACTTCAATTTCCCCGGAATTTGCAGCTATAATCAGTGGTGTTCGACCCCTTGAGCCAGGTGTGTTGAGATGCGCTCCATGTTCAATAAGGGCTTCAATAGCCTGGATTGCATTGAACTTCACAGCAAGGTGAATCAACTGTCTTCCGAAAAAATCGTCTTCACCTTGTTTATCCCCCTTCTCGTCAAAACAAAGTTCGTTTCTGATTCTTACGTTGACATCTGCTCCTCTTGCGAGCCCGATTTCCATTATTTCAGGCATATTAAACCACGTGCCACGGGTTAATATTTCTTCGGGAGATGCGGTTAGTTTTGATAAATCAGCACCATGTTTATTGAGATACAAAAAGGCATTTTTTCGAGACCATTTAATCCGTGATTCAGAAGAGAGGACATACATAGTCTGGTTTGAAAAGGGGGATTGAAACAGGGTATATAAATCCTGTTGGATCATCCATGCTGCTAAAAGAGGTGTATTGTTATCATTATCCGGAGCTTCGATATCAGCTCCAGCATCTAAGAGTAATCCTATTATGGTGGTATCATTTCTCATAACCGCTAAGTGGAGTGCATTTATTCCGTGTACTGTTTTTCTTGAAAGATAAGCACGTCTAAAGGGTATAGGAATTCCAAATGGGTTTTGCCACTTGAATGTTTCCTGACCCTGGAGTGTATAATCAGCATAATAAATATCAGGATCACCACCTTTTTCAAGCCATTTGGCAAGAGCAAGGGTATCACCAGATGCAACCCAGTGGAAAACGAGGGAATCTGGAACACCTTGAGAGGTTGAATCAGCAGACCAAAGAGGATTGGCTGTAGATATAAAGACTGCAATAATCAGGCTCAACAGCAGTAAGTGAATTACTTTAGGAAATGGTTTCATTACAGATTCCTATTTTCGAATCTTTGGATACATATCAAGTTAACCACTAATACACCTCACAATGTTTCCAATATAACTCAATTCTATCAAAAGTCATAACTTCTATTTTCCTGAAATTCCCTTTTTCGTTAGTTGAAAAACAATTCGCATTCCTATTGTTCTCTTTGGGCATGCAAATTTTAACGTTAAATTCCAAAATATTAAGGAACAGATCGTACATATTTTCCGCTTCACTATTTAAGCGTTTACTTTTTAAATAATAATCAATTAAAACTTGACAAAGTTTAACGAATAATATAACATTGCAGAGAAGTTCAATCTTGTGAACTCAGAAAAAACCTCTATGATCTTCTTCTTTAGTTTTATTCTTTTACAATTCAATTTATTCACTTATTTGAAGAGGTTAATAATGCATTTCAGACAAACCGTAATATTACTCATCGTTTTAGCAATAATGCTCTTTGTATCGCGAGTCATTGCTGAGACAATCCAGGTACCCTATGATTTACGAATCATTCGAGGAGTTAATGCGAATGGAAATATTGATGGTTCCCGCGATAACACAGATTGGAGTTATTATCCACATCAAATCAACGATGATGATAATTATGTGATTGATTTTGATGGTATTAGTGGATGTGGTAGAATCCCTCATCACGAGGATTATAACGTTGGTGCAGAAGACTTCACTATTGAGTGTCTTGTCAAACTTGAAAGCTGGCCTGAGGGTGCTTACGATACCAGAATCATCAGTAAAGTTGTATCCAATGAGCATTACATTGCTATAATGGTTACCGTAGATGACCATGAACTTGTTTTCGCCGGGCGTGGTGGGAATGTTGAATGGGTAGTGTATGGTCCCGGATTAGAATTGAACCAGTGGTATCATATTGCAGGAATTCGCGACAGAAATCAATTTATACTAATGTTAAATGGAGAAGAGGTAAATTCAGGTGTAACGGATGATGTCGGAGACGTAAACAATGAACAATCCTGGGGAATAGGGTATTTTGACGATGGTGAGGACTCACGATATTACACAGATGGCTGTTTTGATGAAGTTCGTTTCTGGAATAGTGCAAGATCGACAGAGGAAATTGCGATTAATGCCTGGCAGGAATTAGATGATCCAGCTGAAGAAAACCTGATGGGATACTGGCAGTTTAATGAAGGGATTTCCAACAGGTTTGCTGACCTTTCTCAAACTGGTAATGATGGCGCATTAAATGGTGATTTCGAGTGGATTGAAGCTGAATGGGATCCAAATGAAGTAGCAGCAGAAAAATTCAGCATCCCTCCAATTTACAGCCTTTCCCAACCATTCCCCAACCCCTTCAACTCAACGACCAACATCAGGTTCACCCTTCCAGGCAGCGATTGGGTATCCTTGAAACTGTTCGATCCAACCGGACGTGAGTTAACAACTCTGGTTAATGGATTTATGGGTGCTGGTAAACATGCGATAAGTTGGAATGGACGCGACTTCAATTCCGGTGTTTATTTTGTGAAATTGATGACCTCGCAAGGGGTGAGTGAGAGGTCTGTGGTTTTGGTTAGGTAACACACTACGCCCTGGCAGACGTTCTCGTCTGCCAGTTAATCCAAACAACATAAATCGATTGTGTGGCTTGGGCTACTTGTTGCCCAAGTTTCTTTACTAAATTCCGGAGTGTCGTCAGGTGTCCCCGAGACCTTTGAAATAATCAACTCTTGTGAAAGCACGTCGTTCCCGCGAAGGCGGGAATCCAGAATTCACAATTACTTAAGAAATGTGAATTCCCTGGAAACCTCCAGAAAAGTAGAAAATCGTGAATATTTCAAAAGTCTCGTCCCCACCTGACGAAATAACAACCTGAAAACCCGATGCTGCTTTGATCGGGTTTTCAAGTTTTGTCTTGCATCATTACAAGATTTTATGCTATATTTCACTTAAGGATTGTTTCTGAACGAAGTTAATGAATTGTCTTACATTTTATTTTGACCTGAGAGGGGTATGACAAATTTAAGAACAATTGTTTCATCACACACACATCCGTCCCATACGACACTGTTGGAGAAGGAGGTTCAAATCGTGAGAAATGTCCACATCTTCAACCTCTTCAAGATGCCAATAGGTGTTATCCCTGGAGTACTTCTATTTCTTCTAATCACCTCCGTGGTTTCTGCTGAGATTGTAGGATCTGCAAAGTGGTGTTTTTACCACCCAGCCGATTCCACAATCTATCTCACCTCAGTGGCAGAGGACCCAGAGTCAATGGAGATGGGCAGCTATGTGTTCCGCCTGAAAGATCAGGGACAGCGAATCGAGCGTTCGGAAAGACTTAGGACAGATTTTGAAGAGAGCTTGTATCTCACCGCACACGACAACTTTCCCGGGAGATTGTATGCTTATGCTATGTCCTTTGAAGGGGAAAACCTGCAACATCTTTTCCTTGTTTCCGAGGATGAAGGTGAAAGTTGGAGTGATTCACCCGGTCCAAATTCCTATTATAACTCACCCGGAGAGAGACCGGGGGAGTCCTACCGAATGACCCCTTTTAATAATGAACTAGTACTGCACAGGACTGAAGACTCTTGGGCAACATGGGATACATCAGATGTTGTTCAGAATTGGAATTGGCACGACAATATTGTTTTATTTACACGTACGAATGGTTGTCTGATAAAATATGACCGCGACAATCTCGATCTGTTGGAGTTCAGCAATGATTACGGTCAGACATGGATCAGCGGAGAGATCGAGGGGGACATATTACCGGGACCTTATGTGAGTGTGGGGACTGGGGAAGAGTTTTACTGCAGGACAGTTCCTGATAGGGACAGGTACTTTTGCGTGCGAGATTCCGGTCGCAATATTCAGGAAGTTTTCGATTTCTCGCAGCACGGTGACTATGCACCAGATGAACTGGGACATGGTTGGTCAAAGTATATCATTACAACTCCAACCCCAGGGGAGTTTTATGCAATTGCTATAAATGTTTCATGCGCTCTACAATGGATTTTTTTTCATGTCTATCATTGTACAAACTATGGTGAAAATGTTGGAGACAGGATTTGGTACGATTTATTGGCTGATCCCGAGTCAGTTGCAAAGTCAGGATTACATCTACCCACCACACCAATATTCCAAAACTACCCCAATCCCTTCAACTCCTCAACCAACATCCAATTCACCCTCCCCGGCAGCGATTGGGTGACGCTGAAACTGTTCACCCCAACCGGATGTGAGGTGACTACGCTAGCTAATGGATTTATGAGTGCAGGAAATCATGATATAAGCTGGAATGGGAGAGGATTCAATTCCGGAGTGTATTTTGTGAAGTTGATGACCTCGCAAGGTGTGAGTGGGAGGTCTGTGGTTTTGGTCAGATGATACATTACGCGCTGGCAGACGCCCTCGTCTGCCAGACAGGTCATGCTATCCGGAGTGTCGTCAGGTGTCCCCACCTGACGAAAAAATACCAAAAACCCGATCTTGTTTTGGTCGGGTTTTTGCGTTTTATTTATTGATGTTTTATTGCTTTTAATTAGAAATTTCATTAAATTTTATTTATAATCTATGTACATCTTAAGTCTTTACTCTATAGAGACTAATCAAATTGATAAACAACGAACATAACCCAAAAACATGGGAAATTAACATGCTAATAAAAAGTGATCACAAAGGTCGTTCCATATATCCTGTTGTAAAAAACGCCATAGACTTTCTGAATACTTCCATTAAACAATTAGAAGAAAATCCGAAATATTCCATGATAAATTTTTACTCCGCGATTGAACTATGCTTGAAAGCTCGATTAATGGATGAGCATTGGTCCTTAATATCGGTGAATATTGATAAGATTAGCCAAGAAAAGCTGAAACGTGGGGATTTTCACTCAGTTGGTTTAGAACAAGCGAGGGAAAGGCTTGGTAACCTAACAGGACAAGGTTTAGAGGAAAATGAGTACAAGTGTTTTGATTCTCTAAGGATTGAAAGAAATAAACTTGTACACTTTTATAGCACTGACTTTGAAAAATCTAAAGAAAACCTTTTCGAATATCATTCCAAGCAACTTACTGCTTGGTATTATCTGTATCACATTTTGATTGACAGATGGGATGAAACTTTTAGGGCATTTTTCGCGAATATAGAAGAATTGAACAGAATTATGTATTCAAAAAAAGAATTCTTGAGAGCAAAGTATAAAACTATCTTGCCGGATATTGAAATGCTAAAAAAGAAAGGTGTACATTTCGGTGATTGTCAAGAATGTGATCTCGAATCGCTGGGAGTTTTTGTTAAAGAGACTCCTGTTGCTGAATACGAATGCTTAGTTTGTGGTTTTGAAGGTTTTTACCTAAAGTTGGAATGTGAAAAATGCAATGCGAATTATTTTCATTCAGTGGGAGATATAAAATGCACTAATTGTGATAACGAAGTCGAATTTGAAGAGATACGCGAAAAATATATTTCACCTAATTCTCCGCTATGCAATTCATGTTGTCATCCGAAACCAACCACAATTAATCTTAGCAAAGATGAAGTTGAGTTCATAGAAGATTGGTTCTGCATAAACTGTTTTCAAAGATTCTCTCGATATTGAGAAATACAAAGGATGAAAGATTTAGGTGTTGACGAGTTTGGATTGTGATTTTCTCAACTCCAGCGATTTTTACGTGTATTTACCTGATTATCCTTTACAAGAGATGAACATTAGTTTACATTTAATAAATAACCTTAAAAAGGAGAAAATGATGGCGAAGCCAAGAACCCATTATAAATACCATTTCAAAGTTGGTAACAGGATTGTGCATGGCGGTATCACAAATGATATTAAGAGAAGAGAAGCTGAGCACAAACAGAGGTGGCCAAAGGGTCATATAAAACAAGTTGGAGCGAAAGTTACTGAAGATTCTGGAAGAAAATGGGAAAAGGAAAGGGGTTATAGCTGAATTAGGATTTCTTTTATTCCAGCTATATCACCCTTGCCTAAATTCGAACAAAAGGAGTCATAATTTTGTTGGAAAACAATGAAAAACCACCACTTCCTATTAGTATAGAAAACTCCCAACCTATACAAATTGAAAGTCAAGATTCAAAATCGATAATTCGTTCTACTCGGGCAACGATAGGTATGTTGATTGTTGCTATTATTGCTGTGGCTATTTCTTTTGTATCGAGTTATTTTTCTTATAGGAATACAAAAGAATTATTGGCGGATACCCGCTTCTACAATGAAAGCAATCTGAGACTACTTTATAATCAATATAATGAGACCTTGGAATTTAATAAAAATGCTGTAAAACCACATCTTGAGTTCAATTACAATTTTGACACAACCAAAGAATCTGCCAGCATTTCTCTTTCTAATAATGGGATTGGTCCTGCATATATTAATTCTTTCGAAGTTTATATTGATTCTGTAGAAGTTAAAGATAAATATTATTGGTCAGCAATATTTGAATCACTTGATTTTATTTCACTTCTAAACCAATATGCTGTTACAGGTCGCACATTTTCGGATAATTCAGTAATTCCTATCGGTGAAAAACAAGTAATATTCGAGATTAGGAAGATACCGAATGTGAAAGTAGGTCAAAATATTGCATCAATTATTAATAATCGTCTTGTACGTTTAAAATTTAAAATCACATATTCTTCGCTCTTTTATGGTGAAAATTATCAAGCTGTTTTCGATTTAGAAAGATAATTGTGAAGATTATTTTACTATTACTCCTTGCTTTTGTCTTCAAATCCAAAGTATCCGTGTAAGAACTCAACAAAATCGGTTTCAAATATGAAATCTTTTTGTTCGGTTTCCCCGCCATCACTTGCAATCCATGTTTTATTAACATTAAATTAATACCAGCCTTCGTGGAGTGGTGAAATTCCTTACCGGCGGTTAGAGCCCGCGACTTCCTTTAGCAAGGAACTGAGTCTGTGAAATTCAGACGCCGACGGTTAAAGTCCGGAAGAGAGAAGGTTGGTTCAAGAAATTCTTGATCTGATTGCACGTTTGTTTACCGAATTTCCTGTGGATACGTTTCTACAACGTCAGGACGAATCCGTATGGGGAACTGCGACGTTTAATCATACCTAATCTCTCTTCACCCACCGATGGTAACATCGGTTTTTGTTTTTTTGACTTATCACTCAATTGTGAGATCGTGTCAGGTGAGGGCACCTGACACCACATGAATTCCCAACTTGATTGGGAATCCAGTAAGTATCTGATTAAACTGGATGCACTTCGCGAGCGAAGCAGATATTCCGCTTTCGCGGGAATGAGGAAACAAACATTTCGAACAGAGAATTTTTTGCCAGAACAGACAGACATAAAATACATGCGACGAGCCCTCGATCTTGCGATGAAAGGGCGCGGATCGGTTTCGCCAAATCCGCGGGTCGGTGCGGTGATTGTAGGAACAGATGGTGAGGTGCTCGGGGAGGGGTATCATCATCAGTATGGTGAGAACCATGCTGAGGTTGAGGCTATCAAAGCGTGTAATGGTGCTGATACAAATGGTGCGACGATTTATGTGACGCTTGAACCCTGCTGTCACCGGGGGAAAACACCACCCTGCTCGCAGGCTGTTATCGAGGCCGGGATCAAACGACTTGTCATTGCCAGTGACGATCCAAATCCAAAGGTTAATGGCTGTGGGATAACCGATGTGAAATCAGCTGGAATAGAAGTCGTTTCCGGTGTGCTTGAAAATGAAGCACGATATATGAATCGGGGTTACTTTACATATCGCGAGAAGAATCGCGCCTGGTGTTCAGCTAAAGTAGCGTTGAGTATCGATGGTAAAATGGCGAATTTTGATGGTGAGTCGAAGTGGATTACCGGTCCCGAAGCCCGGAAATATGCTCACGAACTTCGAGCGGATCATGACGCGATTATGGTCGGGGGGGCAACAGTTTGGAATGACAATCCTGAGTTGACTGTACGTTCAGTCGAAGGACCAAATCCGGTGCGTCTTGTACTCGCACCACACCGTGGAATTCCGAGGGAGGGGAAAATCGGGACTTCAACTCATGATGTGCCAACGATTCTCATAACCTCTGGAGCCGCAACTCCGGAAGGATTGGATATTCCCGGATTAAAAGTTCTCCGGTTTCCACTCAACATGACTGGACAAATTAACCCATTAGAGATTTTGGAGACATTGCCTAAGCATGGGATATTATCAGTTATGATTGAGGGTGGATCTTATGTGCTATCATCTTTCATGGAAGCGGGTGTTATTGATGAGCTCGCGGTCGGAACCGCTCCATCAATAGTCGGAACCGGGATATCACCGTTCGATAAATTTGATCCTGAGACCTGGGACAAGCGTCCCCGATTCAGACAGGGGATTGTTCGGAAAAGTGGATCTGATTTTATCACAACTTATTTGAGGGAGGATAGCTCATTTTCACTGGATTGATAGAAGAAATCGGAATTCTGTCCGAAAAACGTGAGAACAAAGGTAACTTCACACTCACGGTCAATGCTGAGAAAGTGATGGAAAACCTTAAGCTCGGTGACAGCGTTGCGACGAATGGTGTTTGCCTGACTGTAACAGCAATTCAGGATAAGAACTTTTCTGTTGATGCTACTACATTCACTGCTAAAGGGACAACAATCGGTTCCTGGAAAAATGGACAGAAATTGAACCTCGAGCGAGCGCTGATGGTTGGTGACCGGCTCGGTGGGCATATTGTACAGGGACATGTGGACGGCGTAGGAAAAGTGGCGAGGATTTCTTATACTGCCGGACACACAAACATACATATAAATACATCGCCAAACATAATTAAACTGCTCGCACCGAAAGGCTCAATAACAGTTAATGGAGTTAGTTTAACACTTGCAAGTAAATCAGCCCGAGGTTTTGTGCTGATGATCGTTCCTTTTACAATGGAGCACACTAATCTCGGTGAGCTTAAGCCTGGGGACGAAGTAAATTTAGAAACAGATTTGATAATTCGCTGGCTTGCTGACCAGTATCCCGAAGGAGAAGTCGTTGGGGATCAATACTTCCGTCAAGCCGGTTTAGGAAACATACACACGGAGGATTAGGACTTGATCTCACCGACAGAAGAAATTATAGAAGAGATTCGTCAGGGGAACATGGTCATTATGACCGATGATGATGATCGCGAGAATGAAGGCGATTTTATTATGGCTGCGGAGTTGGTAACTCCTGAAGATATCAACTTCATGGCAAAACATGGCAGGGGAATGATATGTCTTACACTTACCGGTAAACGGTGCGAGGATTTAGACCTCGACTTGATGGTCGGGAAGATAAAGAATGACGCCCTGCATGGTACTGCATTTACAGTAACAATTGATGCTAAAGAAGGCACCACTACTGGAATATCCGCTGCAGACCGAGCAATAACAATTCTTAAAACGGTTGATCCTGATGCAAAACCGGAGAGTTTTGCGCGACCGGGACACATCTTTCCACTTCGAGCCGCAGATGGTGGTGTTATGAGACGGGCAGGGCATACTGAGGCAGTCGCAGATTTGTGTCGCCTTGCAGGATTACAACCAGCAGGACCATTATGCGAAATCATGAACGAGGATGGTACAATGGCAAGAATGCCAGAGCTCGAGAAGGTTGCAGAAAAGTTCGGATTGAAGATTGGAACAATTCGAGACCTTATCGAATACCGACGTAAACATGAAAAGTTGATTTACCGAGAGGTTGAAGTTGACTTGCCAACTCGCTATGGACACTTCAACTTGATTCATTTCAGGAATAAGGTCACTCAGGAACATCATTTAGCCCTTGTCAAGGGTGATGTAAAAACCGAGGAACCTGTACTCGTTCGGGTTCACTCCGAATGTCTGACCGGTGATGTGTTCGGTTCGCATCGTTGCGATTGTGGAGATCAATTAGCAGTCTCTCTCAAGATGATAGAAGAAGAGGGCAAGGGTGTACTGCTATACATGAACCAGGAAGGTAGAGGAATTGGGCTCAGTGCCAAACTGCATGCATACGAGTTACAGGATAAAGGAATGGATACCGTTGAGGCAAATGAAGAGTTAGGATTCGCTCCTGATCTTCGAGATTATGGAACCGGTGCTTTAATGTTGAAAAATCTTGGAATCCATAAACTCAGATTAATCACCAACAATCCTAAGAAAATAATAGCCTTAAAGGGATTTGACCTTGAAATGGTCGAAAGAGTAGCGATTGAGATTCCTGCTAATGATAACAATGTACATTACCTCGAGACAAAACGAGATAAAATGGGGCATATGATACTAAAATGAAAAAACCAAAATCATCTGAAAATACGGTTTACGAAGGCAAATTGAATGCAAAAGGACTTAAAGTTGCCTTTATAGTAAGTCGGTTCAACGATTTTATCAGTCAGCGACTCGTCGAAGGTGCGATAGATTGCCTCGAAAGACATTCCGAAGGTGACGCTGCCTATTCAATCGTTAAAGTTCCTGGTGCGTATGATATCCCGGCGACAACGGGCAAGGTTGTAGACTCAGGGAAATTCGATGCTGTAGTAACACTCGGCGCAGTTATCCGGGGAGCTACTCCTCATTTCGATTATGTCGCAGCAGAAGTTGCTAAAGGTGTAGCTCAGGTGGCGATGAGTGGCAAAGTCCCCATATCATTTGGTGTCCTGACAACGGACAGCATTGAGCAGGCGATCGAAAGGGCAGGTACAAAAGCCGGAAATAAGGGCTGGGACGCCACCCTTGCAGTCATCGAACTCGCAAACCTCTGGAAACAGTTTTAGAAGTGAATTGATTTCCTCAAATTTTGATTCCTCGGGGAGGACGGACATTCCTGTCCGTCATAATCAAACTCGCACACAAGCGGACAGGAATGTCCGCTCTCCCCGATTCAATGAAGAGAGTGATTTTCTTAAAATATTGAGAAAATTAAGATATGCGAAATCAGAGTTATTCAATTGATAAAGAGTCGGCAACTATTAAATCGAGATATGAAGTGGTGGCTTTTAATCGCGATTATTGCGTTTCTTGGTTTACAGTTATTTCTCACTGATTACCTTGTAGACGACGCCTATATACACCTGACTTTCTCCCGGAATATAGCGACTGGCAACGGTTTTTCATTTAATCCGGGTGAATCCGAATATGGAACATCCGCGCCAACATGGACACTCCTGTTGGCGCTATTTTGTAAAATATTCGGAGCTTCACCGGTCCTCACGAAATTACTATCGACATTATTCGGTGTTCTATCCATAGTTTCCGTTTACCGACTCTGCCAGGTAATTGGTTTACGAGGATCCTTAATTGGCTCCGTAACACTTGTTTGGGCTGTAAATGTCTGGTTAGTTAGGTGGTCAGCATCCGGAATGGAATCGACAATGGCAGTCTGGTTTATAACTTTGGCTGTCACCACTCAGATTCAGAAGAAATCAATTTCAGGGATCTGGTTGAGTCTGGCAATGCTAAGCAGACCTGAGTCGGTTATGTTATTGCCGGTTTTTATGGTAGATTACTTTAGAGAGTGTGATTGGCGGAAAGCGACTGTTGTTTTGGGATTATCTCTATCGTTATTGGTACCCTGGTTAATAGCTTCAAAGTTGATCTTCGGAACAATAGTACCTAATACG
Organism: uncultured bacterium; assembly: GCA_964387885.1. Classification (GTDB taxonomy): domain Bacteria; phylum Electryoneota; class AABM5-125-24; order Hatepunaeales; family Hatepunaeaceae; genus JABGPL01. The sequence goes on from CAYLYZ010000036.1 coordinate 43,359, forward strand.
GCGTTAGTTAAGAGTGAGGTAGGCCTGCCGGCATTGGCTGATTTTCTGTATGGGACAAAAAGGACGATCCTGATAATTGGAAGCTCACACGGAATAGAAGTCCTCATTTGTTGTATTTTCGCAGGACTTCTGATTTCCGGAAGGATTCCCAAAAAGAACTCGTTCGACAGAAAATTAGTAATGTTATTAATCTGGGCTGTTTTTCCGACTTTATTCTATCTTGCGAAAGGTGTATTCGTTTCATCGAGGTATTTGCTGATAGGATTTCCGGGATTAATACTCGCGACATTCTATATACTTAACCGCATAGACAGGAAAGGGATTGGAAAGATTACTGCATTATTGCCTCGATATATTCCAGTGGCAATCATAGTCTTACATTTGTTTCTAACCTTTCGAGTAACTCTGCCACATGCAGGATCATTTGAAAAATCTTTAAATGCCCTTGCCCGAATGGCAGAGATAATCAGGACTGAAACACCGAACTCATCTTCAGTTGCAGTTGGGGATGTTGGTTTGATCGGATTCGCATGCGACCGTTACGTGGTTGACCTTGAAGGTCTTGTTACTCGTGAAATCATTCAATACCGTGTCGGTCATCATCTTGATAGCCTGATTTTTTCGGAGGGTTACTTTAAAGTCAGACAAACTGACTATATATTGGATAAAGCGAAGGATTCAAGCAGGTTGAAAAAACTGTTTGGAGATAGATACAAGATTATTCACATCGAATCCATACCGGGAGCGATGATAACCAATGCAAAGGAGAAATGGTATTACACATTGTACAAGATTTTGAATGATTCAAAAAATCCAAAAGGATAATGAAATGATTTTCAGATTTTTGAAATTTACGGTAATTCTTCTTGCTGCATTGGTTTCTATTGCCACTGCGGATGAATGGGAAATTTTCACTGACCACAGAGACATTCGCGAAATAGTTTTTTCAGATGGAAAAATCTGGTGTGCCACAAGCGGTGGTTTAGCTGCATTGGATATTGAAACTGAAGAGTATGAGTACTATTCTACAGTTGACGGATTATGTGGCATTGGCATTAGTTCAATATTTCTTGATGGCACGGGTGGTCTGTGGCTGGTATTTGAAAATTGTACAATGCAACGATTCCAACCTGGTATTGGTATTACGCACAATGTTATGGGTTTAGATCAGGGAGATGCTCTCACCTTGATCAACGAAGCAAAATTAGGAGACATGGGGATTTTCCTGGCTACAAACCGCGGAGCATCCTGGGTAAAGTACTCTGAAGAGTTTAATAGATGGGTATGGTTTGCGGAATACACTAACATGGGATCACTTCCCACTGAGCAAACAACAAATACAATTCTTCAGGAAGATCATTATATTTGGGCAGGAACATCAGAAGGCATCGCGCGTGGTGACCTGAATACACCACCTCCTCATGAGTGGGTCGTTTTTACAACAGATGATGGCTTAAGGAGTAATGTAATAATTAGTCTGGTCAAGTATGAAGAAAATATAATAGCTCTTACTGATAGTGGTCTTTCCGAATGGGATGGTAATTCCTGGACGAACCTCTCAACAATTTCAGATTTTATCCAGATTAAGGTTGTTAATGACTCCCTCAGGGCGATTCGAGAGTATGGTATTTTCACGAAATCCGGAAATGATTTTATTAGTAGCTCACCTCGACGAAACTTAATCAGTTCTATGGCATGGGATGATGATGGACGAGTCTGGGCTGGTATGTTCTTTGATGGCAGGCCATCCTATAGAGGGGGAATAGTACTTGCTGAGGATTCAACTTTCGTTGAATACGTCCCCAATGGACCGATATCAAACAGTATTTTCGATTTTGATTTTACTCCTGAAGGAGATGTGTTGATGGTAGGGGGAAGAAGTACGGGGCATTATGGTTTGAGTCGATTTAGTGGTGAGGAATGGGAGCTCTGGAGTTATCCTGAATACAAACAATCGGTTTTTGGCTCTCAGCACCATGTAGTTCTTTCCGATATGGATGGAGGTGTCTGGGTGGGGACGTGGGGAAGAGGACTTGCAAGATATCAACCAAATGGTGACAGCCTGGACATTTATAACCATACTACGGATGGAGGAGACAGGTTGAGTGGAATTCCGGAAGCACCAAATTATATATTGATCCCAGACTTAGCACTTGATGATTTGGGCAATGTATGGGCTGTGAATCGAGGAGCATTAAACGGAAATGTACTAGTCTGTATTCCAAGGGATTTTGTACAGGAACCTTCCGAAGAAAAAGAATGGACTTATTTCCACAGATCATTATTCAGGAATTATCCACATTTTGATCGTGTTACCATTGACGGACAGGGTAGAAAATGGATTGCCTCAGGCGGTGCAACCGTAATTGATGGTCAAGGTGTATATGCACTTGATGATAATGGGACAATAACCGATCCGACGGATGATCAAATTTGGGGTCCGTTTCCCGGACTGGAGTCACCCCGTGTATATAGTTTGGAATGGGATGAAGATGGTTATATCTGGGCCGGGACCGCCGATGGAGCTTATTACGTAAATACAAACGTGGGAGATTTAAGTGCTCAAGGCTTTACTCAACTCTGGCCACTTCGTAATTATCAAGTCAATAGTATTACTATTGATGCTTCTGGAAATAAATGGTTTGGGACGACCTTTGGAGTCTTCATCGTCGCGCCGGATCTCTTTACTATAATTCGTACTATAACTACTGACCAGCCCGATTTGCTGCCGAGTTTATCTGTAAAAGCTCTTGGAATTAATCCGCATACCGGTTGGGCATATATTGGTACGGATCTCGGTACCGCAGCAATTTTTACTCCTTACAGGGATTATGGTGAAGAACTCCAAAAAGTGACAATTGAACCAAATCCATTTAATCCGAATGATGGAAGATTGATGTTTACCGGCAATTCATTAGCGAATATGGCTGAGGCAAGAATCTATACACCTGATGGCCGGTTGGTCAGAAAAATGGATCATAATGATGCTGCCCTCGGATGGGACGGAAAAACCGACCACGGTCATAAAACGGCGAGTGGAGTATATGTAATCGTAACCTATTCATCCGATGGTGAGGCAGCACAGGAGAAAGTCGCAGTTGTCTGGAAATAAAATCACAAAGGACATGTGGTGCTAACTCGAATTGCGGTAAAAAATTTCGCTTTATTAAGAGATACGGATGTTTCTCTTAAAACCGGATTTACAGTGATAACCGGTGAGACAGGATCAGGGAAATCATTGCTTGTACTGGCACTGGGTTTCCTCGGCGGAGAAAGGGTGAGCACAGAAATTATCCGTGATGGAGAAACCAAAGCCATCGTCGAAGGTGAGTTCATTTCAGCTGTTGGAGATCCGATAATTTTGCGTAGGGAGTTGTTTGCATCCGGAAGGACGAGAGCTTTTTATAACGATAGTCCGGCTTCTGTAAAATCTCTTTCAGAAACAGCTTCTGCGCTATTTGATATTACCTCGCAAAGGGCGTTCAGCCATCTGCTCGAACCGGATCGACATTTAGATTTCCTCGATTTATACTCCGGTTTATTACCTGCCAGAAAGACAATGGAGGAGTTTGAAAGAGATTATCTCAAACTGAAAAGACAGATCGCTGGATTACTTCGAACGAAAGAGGAATTCAGACAAAGACGGGAACTAATAGATTTTCAACTCGAACAAATCGATGAGATAAATCCGCAAAATGGTGAAGAAGATGAATTGAATTCTGAGATTCGTCGTCTCGAAAATTATGAGGAGCTCTTTGCGGATGGGAAACAAATTGTTGATCTATTAGTTCGTGACTCTCAATCTGTTGATGTTCGCATGCAGGATGCTGGAAGACGACTGAACAGAGTTGGGGAACTTGATTCGACACTTGCCGAATTGATTGAGGATCTCGATTCTGCCAAGGCGATCATCAGGGAAGTTGCACAGCGGGTTGAGGAACGATGCCTGCGAGTAAATTACGAAGCAAACCTGCTTGAAGAACTGCGGGAGAGGCAGCATGAACTCTCCGGATTAGTAAGGAAATTCGGAGGAACGTTTGCTGCGATGATGTTAAAGCGTGATTCTCTCAGAGCTGAACTGACTTCAGATGAGAAAACCGACGTCGAGTTAGAAAAACTCCAGACACAAAGCGAGAGAATTGTAGCAGATTGGTCTCTTCTGGCAAAAAGGGTTAGTAAAACCAGAACAACAGCAGCTAAAAAGCTGCGAAGATCCGTTGAAAAGTCAATGACAATGCTGGGGGTCAAAGAAGCAGTATTCGAAGCTCGATTCAGAATCAACGAAGATTCTAAGGGATTATTTGTAAGAGATGGAAAACGTTGCACTCTGAGTGGAAGGGGTGGGGAAGATGCTGAATTTATGTTTTCCGCAAATCCCGGTATCGAACCCAGACCACTTGGTAACGTCGCTTCCGGGGGTGAACTATCAAGATTGCTGCTTGCAATAAAAGAATCACTTCCGGTATCATCCAGTGAAGCCACAACCGTTTTCGACGAGATTGATTCAGGAGTTTCAGGGAAGGTTGCACATCTGGTCGGGAATAAGCTAAAGTCTCTTTCAATAAACAGGCAGATGGTGGCAATCACCCATTTACCTCAGATTGCAGCAATAGCCAACAATCATTTTAAAGTGAAAAAAAGCCTCCACGAGGGCAAGATTGAGACATCGGTTTTAGAACTGAATGCGGAGAACAAAGTTGAGGAAATTGCCACGATGATTTCTGGTGGAAAGGTTACAGATGCAGCCATTGACCAAGCCCGTCACCTGATTGCAGGTGAAGGGAATTAGCACGCAGGATATTTACCAGTAGCGCAGGCGTCCCTGCCTGCGTATTTGAACATTCTTTAACATGTGATGAAATGTCGCAGGCGGAGACGCCTACGCTACTATTTATCGCATACAGGTTGAGTGGTGTCAGGTGCCCTCACCTGACACTTAAGTTATTGTTTTTCGTCAAGCGAGCACGCATGACAACACTTTACCTAATTAATGGAACATAAATCCCATGATGGATAGATTTGATGTCGAAGGTGGTCGACCGCTTATCGGCAAAGTTGAATGTGCAGGATCAAAAAACGGAACGTTGCCTTTAATGGCAGCTTCTCTGTTAGCAGAGGGAGTCACGGAAATTGATCATGTTCCGCATCTCCAGGATATATACACCATGGCGATGGTCTTGCGTGTAGTAGGTGCCGATGTGCAATTAAATGACGGTAAACTTCGGATAAATACAACTCACTGTAACTTCTTTGAAGCCCCTTACGAATTAGTACGGAAAATGCGAGCGTCGTTTTATGTACTCGGACCGCTAATTGCCCGCTTTGGCAGAGCAAAAGTGAGCCTGCCCGGAGGATGTAACCTCGGACCTCGTCCGGTTAATCTGCACCTGAAAGCTCTTGAAAGACTTGGCTGCAAAATCGATATTGATGCCGGCTATGTGCTCGCTGAAGCCAATCACATGAGTGGTGCGTTAATCGATCTCGACATAGCCAGCGTTGGTGCAACCGGAAATGTGATGATGGCAGCAACTGCTGCAGAAGGCACTACCACTATTCATAACGCAGCATGCGAACCGGAAATCGAGGAACTCGGACGTTTCCTGACAGAGATGGGCGCGGATATTACAGGAGCCGGAACCCCTACCGTTGAGATCAACGGTCCAACTCCATTGAAGTCGGTTAGTGAATGGAGAGCTATCCCTGATCGAATAGAAGCAGGAACATTGCTCATTGCGGCAGCTATTACGAAAGGCAGAATTACAGTCGAAAACTGCAATCCTGAACACTTGAGCGTTTTCCTGAACAAACTCTCCGATACCGGAGCAGATGTCGAAGTTTCAGAAAAAAACATCAGCGTCGACGCAACAGAGCGCAGACTAAAAGCTACAGACATAACAACAGCCGTCTACCCCGGATTCCCCACCGATCTCCAATCACCCTGGACATCCCTGATGAGTATCGCCGAGGGCGGTTCCACTCTCACAGACAAAGTATACCCCGAAAGATTCAGCCACGTCCCCGAACTCGAGAGACTTGGAGCCAAAATCAGAAAGGAGATGAACAGTGCACACGTTACCGGTGTAGAGTCTCTGAAAGCTGCCTCGATCATGTGTTCAGACATCCGCGCTGCAGCAGCGATTGTTCTTGGAGCTCTTGCTGCCGAAGGGCAGACGTCAGTACTTCGCGTTTATCATCTTGACAGGGGGTACGAGCGGTTTGAGGATAAGTTGAATGCGTTGGGGGGGAAGGTTTTGAGGGTTAGGGAATAATATTATCCTTCACCAGCCCGTCTTTTCCGCGAAGGTGGATCATCTTTTACACTGTGAATCACAATTGAACAGAATCCAGAAAATGTAACTCAGAGTGTTGTCAGGTATGCCTACTTGATCCAATTACAACATCTGACTTCAAGTGAGGATACCTAACAACATTACAAAATCAAAAAAAGACATAACCAGTACTTGTTGTAACTCCGAGTTGAAGTGAATGTTTATCAACAGAGCAACAATGATAACGGACTTATAATCTTGGACCCAAACCCCCATAAAGGTGCCCATATCGGAAATATGTCGTATGATTGATAAAATCCTGATACCATGATCTCTGGAATCTATCCATATCAGCAGAATCAGGTAGTGCAGGATCACCGTAACGATTTAGAATTGCAAGAGTAGAATCGAATGTAACAATCATATTGAGACTATCCTTTAGAGAACAATATGTTCTTGTTTTCAGTTCCCAACCTGGTATCGAAGTGGGATTGTACGAAAGGATGCTATCAACTAAATTTGCGCAGATTGTATAATTACCAAAGTATTCAGCTCGTAAGTACCTCGCAATAAAAGCATTTAAAGTATCTGCAAGATGTGATGGTTTCGTAATCCATGTAGCAGGGATTGAGCTGTTAATCAATTTGA
>CAYLYZ010000037.1:0-49456 GCA_964387885.1 uncultured bacterium
TATGTTGGACAAATAGAAGTAGAACAGGCTATTAAAATTCCGAAACCTCTATTCCGCAGTATCTATTCAAACATGGATGATGGTCAGTTAGTATTATCAATTCTGAGATGGATATCGATCGTCGCATCACGTTGTTTTTATAATCTATATAATCTGGAGAAACACGACACAAAAAAAATCTCCAACAATAAATGTTTAATAAGTTTTACTTGAATTTTAAAATTTTTCCATGTACCTTAGCGAAACTTTCCGTCATCTGCCAATAAAGGTATTTCACTCAACGGATAAACATAAAGGAGATTTGGATGAGCAGGTTAGAAAACCTCGAAAAGAGTTTAGCTACAGTTGAGGGTGAAGAGAGAATCGAGGTGTTGAGTCGACTATGCATGGCGAATATTGACCGAAATGCGAAAGAAAGTCTCGAGTATTCGAAAGAAGCACTCTCAATCGCGGAGAATATAAACCACACGGGGCATAGAATTAATAATCTAATTATTATTGGACAGATTTACATGCGTAAAATGAATGACTATGAGCAGACGGAGTTGTATTTCAACAGGGGCATTGAAATGGCTAAGGAGCTCGATGATAAACGAATGCTCGCCGGAATGCATGAGCACCTTTCTTCCCTGTTTATGATCAAGGGTGAGTTCCGTAAATCCCTTGAAAATGTCCGAAATTCTGAAAAAATTATTACCGAACTCGGTGATGAGCAATTACTCGGTGCAACATACATGTTGATAGGCGTTAATTATGGGCAGCTCGGGCAATATGACAAAGCTCTTGAATATCAATTTAAAGCCTTGAATATCAATGAGAAATATAAACGTCATGATCGAATAGCAGAAGGTAATAACAGTCTCGGAATACTCTTTAAGGAAACTGGTGAATTTGAGAAGTCTCTCGAGTATTTTCTAAAAGCCGTTGAACATTTTAAAGCAACGAAACATTATCAAAATCTATCAGGTGCCCTGACAAACATTAGCAGCATTTATAATAATCTGAAGGACTATCAAAAACAACTCGAATTCGCAAAACAATCACTGTCAATTGCAGAAGAATTAGAAATGAAAGACCTTTTGGCAGTATCTGCAACGAATGTTGCCTCTGCATATTTAAACCTCGGGAAACATAAGGAAGCCATTGAATTCGTAGAGAAGGGATTAAAATATGCACAGGATTCAAAATCCAAACACTCAATTGCAGGTGCATGTACTACTGCCGGCCATATCTATATCGAGGCAGGCAACATTGAAAGAGCCTTTGAACTTTTAGATGTAGGGCTTGAGATAGCGGGGGAGATTGGGAAGAAGAGAATCACTATTGCAATATACCAGATGAAGGCTGAGCTTTACAATAATCTGAAGGATTACAAGAATGCATATAAATTTCTTGAGCTCTATTCAAACCTGAGAGAAGAATTTCTGAATGAAGAGAAAGCCAGGGTAATCGCTGAAATGCAAACCAGATTCGAAACGGAGAAAAAAGAGCGGGAAGCTGAAATTTACCGATTGAAAAATGTAGAGCTTGTTGAGGCACTTTCAAAAGTTAAACAACTTAGTGGAATGCTCCCAATCTGCGCAAATTGCAAAAATATTCGAAATGATGAGGGCTATTATATCCAAATTGAACATTATATATCTGAACATTCGGAAGCCACATTCACTCATGGCTTATGCCCCGATTGTATGGTAAAGCTGTATCCGGATTATCAGAAAAAATAGGAAATAGAAATTGCTTTAGATATCGCTCATAATTAGATGATAAACTTCACCGGAATATTAACTTACCTCCTCTTTAATAATGGTAGATCCTGGGGCTTTAGGAATCTTCTTCTTCTTTATCCTGCTTTGGTTGACAATAATCCGGATAGAGTTCTTTCATGCAATCAGGGCATACACCATGACTGAAACTTGCTTCAGTATGATCTTTTACATAAGTCTCCATTTGATTCCAATATCCTTTATCATCTCTTATTTTTTTACAGCTAGCACAAATTGGTACCAAACCTCGTAAAGTTTTGATATTCTCTAATGCATCCTTTAACTCACTGATAATATTCTCACGTTCTTCATAAAGTTCAGCTCTTTCCTTAACCTGTTTATTCAGGCGATCTGAGCTGAAGAAAATACCGATCAAACCAAAAAACCATAAAATGGAGTGACCTGCAAGCATTGCATTCGTTGCGTTTTTTGCATTCTCTTCAAATGGTGTAACGGGAACTGAGATGCTGATTCCACCTCTGATATCACCAACTTTGTAGCCCTGTTTAGCATGACAATTGAGGCAACCTTCTTCTGTAACTAACGGTCTCATAAATCTCAAGCGTCTTTCGTCATTTACTATTTCAATAGAACTAACCTCTGTCACACCTGTTTCAAATTCCCCCAGAGCCTTCACTTCCCAGAAATCTGGTTCGTTTTGAGGTCTGAGTGGTTTTAAACTCGTAACATGCTCGTGGATATTAAAAGCTTCAAGAGCGAGTTCGTTGACCTGGCGGTTCATAAAAGCGGGATTAATAAGTGTCATCATTCGACCATTAGGATCCTCGTAATCCCGGAAGGGTACATCCAGATATGGATTTGGTTCCACATACTCGGAAACAGGAACGTAAACACCACCATGAGAAGCATTCCACCTTCTGTAAACTATATCTTTTTCCCACGCAGATTCTGCTTGAATTCGGGCAGAGTTCTCAATTTCTTTTTCCTTTACATTAAAATTCCAGACTATGGAAGAAACTACAATCAATGTCCATACGAACAGAAAGACAAAACCGTGTTTCCAGACATCTATCTGACGGTAACTTCCTTTGTTATCAGGATTTTTCATTGTTCTTCCTCTCGTTTGTTTTAAATCTTACAACTGTGAGTCTGAGTGGGTAGATGATTCAAGGTCAGGGTGAATAAAGTCTTTATCGGCAACCTTATTCCCAATATAAGTAATTAATTAAAAAACACCAAACAAAACTTCTTTTATATCGGATTCACTTATCAGCAAAATTCTCTCCTATTTCAATCCCACTATAGACAAATAATCCTTTTAGAATTATATTTAGAAGATTAGGTGTTTTTCAGGTTTAACATGAAGTGAGAAATAAAATGTTTAAGAGAACGCTATTCTGCTTAATAATTGTGGCAATTACTGCGTCTACTGCATTAGCAGTTGATTTTGATCCTCCAATAAGACAGGGTCTTGAGTTTCCCGTAACTCGAGTCGGTGAGGTCAGTGAAATTGTTATGACGATCAGGCATTTTGATGATCGATGGCCAGCAAGGATAAATTTTGATGCTCCGGGTAATCAGGTTTTTCAGATTAACCCGATGCAACTTCAGCTTCAAGGTGGCCAGCAAGCTGAAGTGACTTTCACTTTTGAACCGCAGGAAGCCGGTGTTGTTGAAGTAAATACGAGTGTTATGGTTGCAATAGATTTTGCAATAGAAAGGATTCAATACCGGATCAGCGGTGAGGGCTTTGCCGGTTTCCCTGAAATGAGAGTCGATCCGTTGGATATTGAGTTGGCTTTGGGAGCACCCGGTGAGCGTGCTGAAGAATTGGTGTCTATGTCCAATGGTGGACTGGCGGATCTGGAATTTCAGTTCGAATTGGATGAAGATGCAAGGTGGTTGAGTGTCGATCCTATGCAGGGCGTAGTTGAGCCTGATGATCAGATAGAATTAACCGTCTCGACGACAGATTTCGTGCCTGCGCAGGGAGAATATGCTACTAACATCCTGATTCACTCAAACGATCCTGAACAAGAATTGGCTGAAATTGCGGTTCAATATAGCGTCGGTTTCGATCCGACCCTGACTTTAGATCCGGACATGATTGAAGAATTCATGGGTATAGATTCTAATGCGGATATTCCCATTGAAGCTACAAATACCGGTGAAGAGGGAATAGCATTTAACATCGATCGAAAACTCCTCGGCGATCAAAACGCTGAACCATGGGATGAACGATATAATGTTAACTATGAAGAGCAATTAGAAGATAATGGTCTGCAGGCAGTTGCGTTTGCTGATGGGTTCTTTTTTGTTGCCAGTTCAAACGGGAATGGAGATAGAGGAAAAATTTACAAGTTAACACCTGAAGGTGAGGTTGTAACTGAGTTCGACCAGTTTGTGAATTCCCGTTATGGATTCCGCGATTTAGCTTATGATGGAAATCTGTTATGGGGAATGGATGCGGGTGTTCTCTACGGATTTACAACTGCAGGTGAATTGGAAACAACCATAGATATTCCGGATAATCTGAGTGTCCGGTGTATTGCTTATGATCAGGACAATTCCGTTTTCTGGCTTGGTAATATTACTAATGACTTTTTTGAGGTAGATCTCGAAGGCAACTTAATCCAAACTGTAGAAAGAAATCGCGACATGAGAGTATATGGACTGGCCTACTGGGCTGATGATCCGGATGGGTATTGCCTGTATGCTGCAACTCCGGGAATTGAACAGGATGTAACTATCCAGAAGGTTAACACGGAAAACGGTGAATATGAATTGGTGACTGAGCTGTCCTGCGGGAGCAGTCGCGCAAGCGGAATAGCGATCACGAATCGATACGATGCATTAAGCTGGGTTTTAGTGGCAATGATTCAGACTCCAGATAGAATAGCAGTCTGGCAGCTCGATACTAATCTGGATTGGTTCAACATCGATCCGGAAAATGCAGCACTTGAAGCGGGTGAATCGCAAGACCTTACTGTGACATTAGATACGGAAGGACTTTTGGAAGGAGTGTATGAAGCTCAATTTGTAGTCACATTGGAAAACGCCGGAGGTCAGGTTATTGTCCCGGTAACACTCAGTGTTGAAGCTGGTGGAGTTCAGGAACGAGTTATAAATCTCGACGAAGGCTGGAACCTCGTTTCAACAAATGTTGTTCCGGAAGACGATGATATCATTGGAATTATGAGTGAAGTTGTCGATGCAGATCTGCTAATCCTGATGAAAGATGGAGCCGGAAGATTTTACAGCCCACAATTTGGCTTTAATAACATACCGGGATGGGATGTTGCATCCGGTTACCAGATGAAGATGAGTGATGCAGGTGAACTGACAATCACGGGCATGTCTGTAGCTGCAGATGAGCCAATTGATCTTGCTGAAAACTGGAATATGATAGCTTATTATCCTCGTCGCGCGGTGGATGCCGTTGACGCATTATCCGGGATAGTGGATCAATTATTGATCGCAAAAGACGGATCAGGCAGGTTTTACAACCCACAATTCAACTTCAGCAACATGGGTGACATGGAAGAGGGCTTTGGATATCAGATAAAGGTTCGGGAAGCAGTTGAATTAGTATATAGACTCGATGGTAATGACGAAATTAATCATGTTTTGGGATCTGACCACCTTAGGCTCTCAGACTCAAATATGAGTATCTTGTTATTCTGCGATAATTCATACTCAGGTTCTTTGAGTGCTTATTCCAATGGATTATTAGTTGGTCAAGGCAACGTAGTTAATGGTACCGGAGCATTAGCTGTATGGGGTGATGACCCAACTACTCAGGAAAAAGATGGTCTATTACAAGGTGAATCATTTGAGTTGCAATTTGAAAACCAACAAGTAATTAAATCCTTTGATATCCTTAAAGGTGCAGGACTTGTTTATCAGTCCAATGCATTTACAGCCTTGCAGTTAATCCGGGAGTTTATTATCCCACAAGAACACCATCTATCCGAACCCTATCCAAACCCGTTCAATAACAACACAACCATTACCTACGGACTATCAAACCCCGGTAAGGTTTCAATAACAGCATTCGACATTAGTGGTAGATCAGTAAAAACTCTGGTGAACCAGAATGCCTCTGCGGGTTACCATTCGCTCAACTGGAATACGGAAAGTACTGGATCAGGGACCTACCTAATAAAAATGCAAGTTGGGGATTTCACTGATACACAAAAAGTTGTGATGGTCAAGTAATGTACTTCTCACTTATCCATTTGTTAAAAAGAAACCAAGAGGAAAGAATTGTCTGATAAGTTGTTTTCAACGACTTAAGTGTCGATTCAGATACTTGACACTAAAGTCGTGTTTTTTGTAAACAGGTATGTTTGACAAATCCTTTTATGTAGCTAACGTACAACCTTTCACAAATACGAACTCAAAGATAAATTTACAATACCGCAGCTTTGATATTAATTGGAAAATTGTACTTAGAAGTGTTTTATCCCATTTCATTAAAACTGGGGTGGATCACATCTGCACCTAAGCAAACTTATTGAATATTTCTTCTTTGTCTAATTTTGACAAGTAAAAAAGATTTACCATAATTTCAGGAGAAGAGTGAAACCTAACGAAAGAAATAAAATAGATCTGGAAATCCCTGAGGAGTTCTTAGATAAATGGCAGTCAATCATGGACATTGCTGCCGAAATAATTGGTGTTCCGGCAGGTTTGATAATGAGGATAGTTGAACAGGACATCAAAGTATTCATTTCCAGCCATAGTGAAGGCAATCCATATAAACCCGGTGACAAGGAACACCTGATTGGATCGGGACTCTATTGTGAATCGGTGATTAACACTCAGGAGAAATTGCTAATTCCCAATGCTTTAACTGATGAGAATTGGAAAAATAATCCTGATGTGAAGTTAAATATGATCTCTTATCTCGGATTTCCCATAACTATGTCTAATGGAGAATTTTTCGGGACGATCTGTGTGCTTGATTCAAAAGAGAATGCATATAATGATACTTACGAAAAATTGATACTGAATTTCCGAGATATCATTCAGTCCCAACTTGAATTATTCTTCGCAAACCAGGTGTTGGGAGAGGATTATAAGAACCTGAACGACTATTTATCCGAAATACAAACGCTCCGAGGTCTAATCCCAATCTGTGCTAACTGCAAAAAAGTACGTGACGAAAAAGGTTTCTGGAATTCCGTTGAAGAGTACTTTGCCAATCACGCAGGAGCTCAGTTTACACATAGTATTTGCGAGGATTGCTTCAAAGAGTTTTATCCTGATATTGCTGATGAATATATAAAAGCTTGAATTTAAGTGTTCCATAGAGAGAATTGAAATGTAAGGCAATCCCCTTATTTGTTTTTGCGAGCAAAGTGGAGTAATCCTACAATAATCGTTGCAAACGAAGTGAAGCAATCTCCAAATTTGACTGCAGAGTTTGCTTCGTCACAGCGTTCCTTGCAGAGACACTCTCGTGCAGGACTTGGGTTGGTCACCTCTTTATAAAAGGAAAAAATGCCACCACTTGTAGACACACATGCACATATTGCAGACAAAGATTTTAACTTCGACCTTCCAGAAGTTTTGGAGCGAGCCAAATCAGCTGGGGTTGACCACATCATCGCTGTAAGTGAAACTCTGGACGATGTTCGGAAAAACCTTCGACTGGCTAAAGAGTATGACATGATTCTCCTTGCCGCAGGGCTCTATCCGACTCACCTGGATCTTGATCAAGCCGAGATTATGATTGACCTGATTAGGATGAACCGAGATAAAATTGTGGCAATTGGTGAGGTCGGGCTGGATTACTGGAAGGTTCAGGATTCGAAAGACCGGGTGATTCAACGGGAAATCTTTGAGTCTTTTATAAAGCTCTCCCTGGAACTTGATAAACCACTCAATGTTCATGCCCGTTCCGCAGGAAGACCTGCCATTGAAAAATTGATCGAACAGGGAGCCTCGAAAGTCCAGATGCATGCCTTTGACGGAAAAGCCTCAACCGCCTTGCCAGGTGTTGAAGCCGGCTTCTTCTTTTCAATCCCTGCATCAATTGTAAGATCGCGACAGAAACAAAAGCTTGTGAAAAGACTACCGATGGATTGCCTGTTACTTGAAACCGACAGCCCGGTCCTTGGTCCTGATCCGACTGTCAGGAATGAACCGGCAAACCTGACAATAGCCCTTGAAGAAGTCGCCAGATTGAAGGACATAGAAATTGATGACCTGAAGGTAATTATTGCCAACAACTTCGACCGCCTTTACGATACCACTTTATAAGGAACTGAAAACTCTGTTAATGTGGGCTCGAACACTTACCCAAAAAGAAAATTCTGCTAAATTTAAACCAATAGGTGCTCTGCATCTTAATCTTTGATCTTAACTTCACCGATGATAATTTAGGGAACAGTAAAAACACCTTTGATTTTGGTTCTTTTCCTTATTATATTTATTGGTTGGAAGATTTTGGTGTTTTTTGGGGATTCTTCGAGTTTCAGTAGAATCTTCAGATCAACACCTGTTAAAAATGTTTGAATCAATCACCAGGAAACCACAGCTCTGTGGAGGAAAAATGCGTCAGATGTTCTTATTTACACTGTTAAGTCTCATTTTCGTTCTTACACCGATTGTTTCCGATGCTGCCCTGTCAACATACGACAACGCTGTATCCACGATCAGGCTTGAACTCAAATCATCAACTCCGACTGAAGTCGAACTCGGATTTCAACTTAATGAATTACGGGCTCAGGAGGTTGTAACCCAGAATGACCGATTCCAGCGATTTGAAATAGAGGACGAACCTTCAATTGGACCCGAAGGTTGGCCTGACTTACCCTCAATAAATCGAATGGTACTCATCCCAGCACAATCCGGTGTTGAGTTAAGAATTAAACACCTCTCTACTCACATCGAAGAAGATGTAAATATATATCCGAGGCAAGTTCCGTTAGAAGGTGATGAAAACTACGCTGTTAACTTTGATGGCACACCTGTGAACTTGGTCTGTTCTGATGAAGCCGTTAATTTTGAAGGTTTCTGGCCTCCTGAGGTAGCTACGCTTGGAAGACCGGCAATTATGCGTGGTTACAGGATGGTTACGGTTAGTATTCATCCGATGCGGTGGAACCGCCAGACTCGTCAGTTAGAAGTAGTTGATGAAATTGACATAGAGCTGGATTTTACCACTGATGCAAATCGGGTCAATCTTGTTGAGAACCGGGGTCGAAATCTGTATTCCGAAGCTGTATTCAATATGGTCTCCGATATGGTGATGAACCCACCGGAACCTCCCCGGGACATGGGTGTTCGCAATGGATCTATTGTTTACGTGATGAAACAATGGGATGCAGTTGAAAATTCGCTTCAACCATTGATCGAATGGCGTAGACAGATGGGATGGACAGTTGATGTAATCCGTGTCGCAAATAACGCCGGTGGTCAGGCGATTAAAAATGCAATCCAGGAAGCCTATGACGAATGGGAAACTCCTCCTGAAATGGTTATCATTTGTGGTGATACTGACGGGCAGTACCCGATGGCGTTCTTTGATCACCGTGGACAGAATGCATATCCTTACGAGAGTGATCATGACTATATCGAACTCGAGGGTGATGATATCCTGCCGGATGCTGCACTTGGAAGGTTCGTATTTAATGGCATAAATAACGGCGAAGCTCGTTTAGATGCTATCGTGAATAAAATTATTACCTATGAAAGAGAACCCTATATTGGTGAGGGTGATGAGATCGGTTGGCAAAAACGTGCTGCATTTTTTGCCGGTGATAGCCGTAGCGGATTATCATCGATCGATGTATGTAATTGGGCAAAAGAACTGCTGATACGCAACGATTACGAAGAATTTTACGAATTACACTGGTCTCCGCAAAACAACCGTCCGGATGGCAGGAATTGGATACCACAGGTATTTGGCAACGGAATTTCATTTTATCTCTACCGTGGCTGGACGTTCATGAACAACTTCCAGCATGCTCAGGTTATGAATCTTAGAAATCAGGAAATGCTTCCGTTTGTTATCCTCCCAACCTGTAATACCGGTGACTACGCAGAGCACATATCCAGTCCGTTCTATTATTCCGAGAGGTTCCTTTTCCATTCCGGCGGTGGTGCGATCGGATGTATTGGTGCGGGAGGGGCAACACATACCGCTTATAATAACCTCTTTTCAGCTTCCGTTTTCCGTGCAATCTTCGGTGCAAAGAACCCATACCAGGGCTGGGCGACGATGGCTGGTAAGGTTGAACTGCACAAGCACTATTTCGATCGGGGTGATATTCAGCATGAAGAGAATCGCGGTGTAGAAGCCTGGCTTACAGAGTTTTACATTTTTAATCTGATGGGTGATCCAGCAACGGATCTGTATACAGACATCCCAATGCAGATTACCGTCGAGCATCCGGAAAACATTCGCACCGGTGAATCCCACTACGAAGTGACCGTCCTTGATGACGATGATGAAGCATTAGTAGATGCAAGAGTTTGTCTTTATCAACCCGAAGAACTCCAGATAGTAAAATATACCAATGCAGAAGGTGTAGTCATTTTTGACCTGAATCCTGAAGAGATTGATGGTGAGTACATGTTAACCGTAACCGGTCACAATTTGATGCCATATCAGGCTGAATTAGAGGTGACTCCGGCTGATCTATTCCTTGGTGCAGGCGCGTTTGCAGTTGATGACGACGCAGAAGGGGAAAGTAATGGTGATGACGACGGGATTGCAAATCCGACCGAGAGAATAGAGTTGACCGTGACTATCACAAACTATGGTGAGCAGGTACCTGAAGGTGCTGTTACAGTCACATTGACACCTGGTCTGCCAAATCTTGAGGTAGTAGCTGGTGAAGTTGAGCTTGAAGCAGCTCCTGCAGCAGGTGAATCCGAAGATGTACAATTCGTAGTGGATATCGGTGGTGGTTTCCCGGATGAACATCTCGCAATCTTTAACCTTGAATGTACTGCCGGAGAAACAAGCTGGTTCAGTTCGGTCAGTCTGCCTTTAGATGGTCCCGAATTGGTATTTGCATCACTTGCCTGGGAAGATGAACCAATCGAACCTGCCGAGATCGCTGATTTAACTATTACCATACAGAACATCGGTTCAAAAGAAACCGGTGAGTTAAGTGCAAATCTGGTCAGTCTGACACAGACGATTGATGTTCCGGTAGCTGACGGAGTATTCGAAAATATTCCCCCCGGTGATGTAGATGATGAAGATAATATAGGTACTTCAGTTGAACCTTTCCGACTGGCAGCTAATCTCTTCCACCTCGGTGGTTCAGATGCTGATTTAGCACTTGTTCTTACATCTGAAGCTGGTTTTGTAGATACCGCATTCTTCTCATACACAGTTGCTGAAGCAGGTGACGGACAACCGTTCGGACCTGATAAATATGGTTATATCTGCCTTGATAATACAGATGTGGACTGGTTCTCTGCTCCTGAGTATGAGTGGATTGAGATCGATCCTCACCGCCGAGGAGAAGGAACGGATACTGAACTTCGTGACACGAGAGAGGAAGGTGACGCCAGTACGCTTGTTGATCTGCCATTTACTTTCCAGTATTACGGTCAGGAATTTGACGAAATAACGATCTGCACTAATGGATGGCTGGCTATGGGTGACTGCCATGAGTTAATCTCAGCTCGAAACCGTCAATTCCCGGCAGGAATGTGCGCACCCGGGATGATTGGACCATTCTGGGATGACCTTCTGACTACAAATGATGGTGGTATTTACACGTTCTACGATGAAGAGAATAACATCTTTATAGTTGAATGGTCTCAGATGCGCAGGCTTGGGCCACGCGGAGGTGGTGAAGCATCCGAAACTTTCCAGGTTTTACTGTATGATCCCGAATTCTATATAAATATCAACGGTGATGGCGACATTGTATTCCAGTACTTAGATGTCACCGATGACCGGTCCTGCTTCCAGACATGGGACACTCCTTTTGCATCGGTCGGTATTTGCAGCCCGGATCAAGGTGACGGACTAACCTATACATACTGGAATGAGCTCGCTGATGGTGCCGCAGAACTTGTTGACGAACGAGCGATCAAGTTTACATCTTCTATCCTCCTGACAACCGGGGAGATTTCAGGGACAGTAATAGACGCAGAAACAGAAGAACCGATTGAAGGTGCTACAGTTTATACTTTGCATGGCTTTGTAGCAGTAACTGATGAAAACGGATTTTATGAAATTCATAATGCAGCGACAGATGTTGATTTTACAATGACGGCAACAGCTCAGGGATATAATGATTCAACTGAAATCGACTTTTTCCTTGAAGATGAAGAAGAAATAGAAATCAATTTCGCGTTGCTGCACCCGGAGTTCGAATTATCGGTCGAAGAATTAGTGGCTGAGGCACCAATAGGTGAACAGATTGACCTGGACTTCACGCTGGAAAACAACGGTAATGGGCAGTTGGTTTGGCATAACGAGGTCAGGAATCCCGGTGGAGCAAATGCCGAACCGTGGGAATTGCGTGATCAGGTTCATGCAGGCGATTTAATTGGAGATAGCCGGATTCAAGGTGCTGTGTTCATTGATGGGCTTTACTATTTGTCAGGTTCTAATGAGCGTGACCCCCAAATATATGTCCTGAACTTAGATGGAGAAATTGTAGATCAGTACAACCAACCGGGTGAACTTGGTGGTCAATATGGTTATAAAGACCTTGCATACGATGGAGAATTACTCTGGGGAACTTCGGGTGAAACGGTATACGGATTCACACTTGATGGTGAACTTGAGGTACAATTTGAAGGTCCTTTTAATCCCAACAATAATATCGCCTATGATCCCGACTTAGATGCCCTCTGGATATCCAGTACGACCTCGGATATTGTTGCGATGAATAGAGAAGGTGAAGAACTTGCTTCGTTGAATCGCCAGAATATGCGCGTATACGGCCTGGCATACTGGCCCTTTGATCCCGATGGTTGCAACCTGTATGTTTTCCACAAGGAACGTGATATTGCTGATCAGATCATTACTAAGATGAACACTGAGACCGGTGACACAATTTTTGTTACAATTCTCGAGCCCGAACAGGGTGGATCACCAATTGGTGCTTACATTACTAATCAATTTGACGTATTTAGCTGGGTGCTGATGGGAGTCAGCAATCGCGGTGGTGAAGACAGGATTGATATCTGGCAGATTGATGCACGTCGGGATTGGGCGATAGTCGAACCTGTTGATGGTATCCTCGAAGCAGGTGAATCTGAGGACTTCATCCTCCATCTCAACGCGAGCACAATGCCGGAAGTGTTGGCAGAGGGAGAGCTGCATTACTTCCACAACGCAGATGATGGTCACCATGTCGTGCCTATTAACTTCAACATTCTCGGTAACGGTGGTGGTGGTGAGGTCAGGGAAATGGATATTCCATTGCTCGAAGGCTGGAATATGATCTCAATTAACGTCTCGCCTCCTGTTGAGATGTATGCCAATGAAGATGATCCCGGTCCGGATATTATCCTGATGACCGATCAGCTTCGCATTGACGATGAGAATCATCATATTGAGATCCTGAAGGACCAACTCGGTCGGTTCTACGCTCCGGCGTTCGGTTTCAATAATATTCCGCATTGGTCGCTGACTGAAGGGTACCAGATCGCCGTTGATGAACCTGTTGAATTGAACTATGAAGGTGAACCGATTCCATTTGATGCTGACATTCCTCTGCGTGAGGGGTGGAGCATCGTTGCATATTTACCGGATTACGAGCTCGATGCTTCAGCACCCGATTTTTACGTCGTGCAGTCGATTATAGAAAACCTCGAGATTGCAAAAGATTTCGCAGGCAGGTTTATGCTGCTGGGTGATTTTGACTTCTCAAACATGCTTCCTTGGCAACCCGGACAGGGGTATATGGTCAAAGTCAACGCAGCGGATCTCGTGCTCAATTATCCTGTTGAGCAGGAGGAAGAACGGGTAGCAGTTGCACGGAATGCAGGTGCTGACCATACTCCCGGACGCACCGGGGCAAACATGAGTTTACTCGTGACAGCGTTTGATAACATTAGAGTTTCAGAGAATGACAACATCATTGCCATGAATGCTGATGGCGCAATCGTCGGTCGTGGTTCCCTCCAGGACGGGATGTGCGGACTGGCAGTCTGGGGTGATGACGAAACTACCGAGATCACCGATGGTCTGATGTCTGGTGAAGTATTCGAGCTTTATATCGAGCGTGAAGGTGGAATAAACATCCCCTTGTCCCCGGTATCATTCCAGCGTAATACTGATTTAGTATACGAAACTGACGGTTTAGCAGCACTTTCGGTCACATCAAATGGCATCGTACCGGACAACTATTTCATGTCAGAAGGTTACCCGAACCCGTTTAACCCAACTGTCAGATTATCCTTCGGAATGCCGGAAGCCGCTAAAGTCAACATCAGCGTCTACGACCTGTCAGGCAGACTTGTCAGCGTCCTCGTCAGCGGAGCAGCTAAAGCCGGACAGCACACAGCCACCTGGAACGCCGAGACAAAACCATCCGGAATTTACTGGATAAAGATGACCTCCGGCAGTTTCCAGCAGGTGCGTAAGGTGATGTTGGTCAAGTAGGTTTTATAACAATTTTGCATGACAGAAAACCCGTCAGTATTGACGGGTTTTCTGCGTTTTGCCCCCCTCGACGTATCGTAAGGGCACGGTGCCCGTGCCCCTTTCCCCAACAAAATCAACATATCAAGCAATTCAGAAATCCCAATCTTGCCCAGCCAAATTTTCTTCAGTAACTTCAACCAAGATATAGAATCCCAATATCAAAGAGAAGAAAAATGTCAGAAAAAATCCCAAACCACATGATCTCCGAGATCAAGCTACCGGAAGAGTTGAGTAAGTCGTATACTATTTCAGATCAGAAAACTCCCGATGGACAGGAAAAAACCATCCCAAACCTCTCCAAGGTCAACCTTTTTATTGGTGCGAATAATAGTGGTAAAAGTCGGTTTTTGAGGGGGGTTTTTGGGGAGAGAACATTTCTTTTTAGAGATTTGGCGCATAAATGGGACATCGTTATAGATAACCTCAATTCTTTCTTTAGAACGTGTAGTGAGAAAAAGAATCACATAAATCAATACGAGAGTGTTTTAAAAACACTCAAATTGAGAATTAACGAAATAGCGTTTATTAACAACAGCAAGAATTATCAAGAAGCCTTGGATGAATTTTATAGTTATATCTCAGATAGCTTATTAAGATCCTTTCAATTCGGCGGCAATCAACTCCCAGAAGCACAAGGATTAATAGATTTTCTTAAGCAACAATGGGAACCCGATGAAAGAGATGTTATTCCCGTCCAAGAAACCTATTTCCAAAGAACCTACATTCCCACCCTACGAGGTCTTCGCCCATTTGATAAAGACGAAAAGCCAGCGGAAACGACAAATGAAGATTCCCTGGAAAGAGCAGATAATTATCAGAAGTTCAAATTTGACAACCTCTATGAAAATAGAACAATAAAAGATTATTTTTCTAATAAAAATGAGGTTACTATTCTAAAGACCGATCAAAATACTTTTACTGGAATCGAAATGTTTACAGAGGTTTTCAAACGTCTTTTAGGAGACGAGACAGAGCGTAATCTGATTAAAGAATATGAGGAATTCCTTTCCGAAGAGTTTTTTGAGGATCGAAGTATTTCACTACTTCCAAAAAAGGGCAGTGACGTTTTGAGTGTTAAACTTGGCAATGAAGAACACCCTGTTTATGAACTCGGCGATGGTATTCAGCAGCTCATCATCATGACCTTTCCCGTGTTCCTGCATCAGGAAAGCAACCTCCTACTTTCTATTGAGGAACCTGAATTGTACCTGCATCCAGGTATCCAACGACAGTTAATGGATATTTTATTACATCATATAAAGTTTGAGAATGTCCAGACATTTGTTACGACGCACTCTAATCATTTACTTGATTTAACCTTGGATTTGGATAATATATCGGTTTATCGGTTTGAGAAGGATGAAGCCGAATCTACTAAGGATCCGAAGAATCCACAGTTCATTGTTAGAAACACGAGTAATAATGATAAGAGTCTTTTACAAGAATTGGGAGTCAAGAGTTCATCGGTTTTCCATGCAAATTGTACAATTTGGGTGGAAGGGATTACGGACAGATGGTATATTCGCAGATATTTGAAGCTGTATATGGAACATGCTGGATTAAATAAATTCAAAGAAGACTATCATTATGCTTTTGTTGAGTATGGTGGGAGTAATTTGCCTCATTGGTCATTTCTTGAGGACGAGGAAAAACCGATGTGTGTTGAGAGATTAAGTACAAACTCTTTATTGGTCATGGACAGGGATGATTATAAAGGGAAAAAGAAAGAGAGGATTGATGAACTTGAAGAAAAACTTGGAGAAAACTTTATTGTTTTACCGTGTAGAGAAATTGAAAATCTAATATTACCTGAAGTATTGACGGATGTAATAAAGTATAGAGAACAAAATGATGAAGTAGATTTGACAAGTTTCAAAGCAAAAAATTCAAAGAATTGGAGATTAGGCAGATACATTGAAACACAATTGAAAAAACATGGAATTCAGAAACATAAAATATATGCTGCAGATTCCGGTACAATAAAAGAAAAACGGAAATTTGCTGGCTGGGTGTTAGAATATACTGATGGATATGATAAAATGTCCGATGATGCAATAGAGATTGCGAGATGTGTTTATGAGTTTATCGAGCGAAGTAATTATAAATAAATACACTTTTTCTCGCTGCCGACAGGGGCACGAGCGCCGTGCCCTTACTATGTGGGGGAGTATGGTTTATAATTGAGGAGGAATCGAAATGAAATATGATCCAGATATTCATCATCGTAGATCTGTGCGGTTGAAAGAATTTGATTATGCGAACCCTAATGGGTATTATATCACAATTAATGTTAGAGACATGCGTTGTTTATTTGGTGAAGTTGTTGATGGGAAAATGGTGTTGAATAGAATTGGTCGAATTGTTGAGAATGAATGGAAGAGAACAGAAGAAATCCGGAAAGAAGTAAGACTCGATGAGTTTGTCGTAATGCCCAATCACATGCACAGCATCCTGGTCATAATCGACAAAACCCAATACCGTACGGGCACAGCGCCTGTGCCCCTCTCCCCAACAAAACCAACGTTCGAACAATTCGGGAAACCGACAAGAAATTCGATACCAACTATAATTCGATCCTTCAAAGCAGCAACGAGCAGGAGAATAAAAAAGGTGTATAATTTGAACAATCTGTCCGTTTGGAAACGGGGCTATTACGAACATGTTCTCCGGAATGAAAGGGAATTAGAACGTGCACGAGAATATATTGTTAATAATCCGATGAAATGGGAGATTGACAGGTTTAATTCATCTTGTTGATTTAATTGAAGAATTAAATCCTGGTAAAGGAGTCTTTAACAATTTGAACAGGGGCACGAGCGCCGTGCCCATACGATGCGTTAATGTATGCATCCCTCTCCTTAATCCCCCTATCTCCATCCCACACCAACAGATAAACCGAAAAACAGCAAAATCCAACCAATTACCCCCCGCAAATCGTTTTAGAGCCCTTCACAATTCGTAAAAATCCTTGATTGAAGTGATAGATATCACTATATTGATTGGTTAGACTCAAGTTAGGAGAACTCCATTTGCAAATAAACGGAAACATATCGACATATCAGGTGATTGTGTTGATAGTTGTGATTTCCGCAGTGCTAATTTCATGCGAACAACCGGATGGACCTACCGGCAGCGGAATAGGTTCACCATCCGGGGGGCAGACGTATGTCGATACATTCCATGTCGAGAAAGATACCAGCTTTGCGATAACCTCAGTGAACACTGGCGGAAGCCAGTATGTTTACATAGGCTCTGCATATAATATTCAGTCTCAAGGCTTGATTAAATTTAACCGTCCCCCGCTTCCTGTGGAATGGACACTAAACTCAGCCTGGATTGAGTTGTCCTATGAAGGTGGGATTGGGAGCGACGATGAGCTTTGGATCGGTACCGAGTTACTTGATTTTCAGTGGAGTGAATCCGATCCACCCAAATGGGGTGAAGTGCCATCCGGAAGTATGGGGGAGGAATATGATGCTTCAGCAACGTTGAACAAAAATGACGAGTTCTACAAATTCAACCTTGCTGATGTGTGGATTCAGGCATGGTTGGAATGGGAGTATTCCGGAGAAACAGATACAGTCTGGACGGATACGACCCGTCATGACAGCACTTTGACGCTTTACATGACAGGACCTGAAAGTGTAGATATTGTCAATCTTATGCTCAAATTCAGATCCCGAACAACATCCGAAGACAGCCTCCGTCCCAAGCTGTTTGTTGATTTCACAGGTAAAGTCGATCCTGACAGCGCAGAATACCGGGATACGCTTTCCGTAAATGCCTTAGGTGACCTCTTCATTCTAAAAAACCACACTCCCAAAACAGATCAGGATCTCTTCATTGGCAGTGGTGCAGCATACAAATCTCATATCAAATTTGACCTTAATCCGATGTGGGAGAGAGTCGATGCTGGAACTCATCATGTAATTGTGAACCGCTCAGTATTAATGCTCCATAAAAATCTTCCATCATCTGGGGAGATGCCCCGAACAAAATCTGTATGGCCTTTCAAACTAAACGATGTCGAGGGTTTCGATGATGCGGATTCATTACATGAAACCGGTTATACGCTGGTCACAACAGCAATAGATTCGGCTTCGGAAACGGTTGAGATAGTCACCACGCCAGCTATAAATGATTGGTTTGAAGATCGTGAAAAACATTTCGGTTTTGCACTACACTCTGCTACTGAAGGATATTACATTGATCGACTCGGATTTTATTCATCTGAGGCCATTGATCCCTCTTTGCGACCAAAGCTGATTATCTATTACACGGAGATTCCACGATGATGGGGTTTATTAGATATACCTTTTGGAATTCCGTATTAGTTACTCTTCTGTTTGCGTTACTACTCTTGAGTTTTACAGATTCACGGGCAGAATCAGCCTTTTCAGCATTAGGTTACGGCTGGATGCAGGGAGCTTCGAGTGCAAGATCAGCAGGTATGGGACATCTCGGATTAACTCTGCCCGACACGGTTTGCATTAACGTTAACAATCCTGCACTCTGGAGTGGTTCGGCAACTGCTCGGTTCGGATTGCAGGGGGAAGTAGTGCGAACCCACATTGAAGATGATGCAGGTGTTGATGTCAGTGATCAGTTTGGGTTTACAGGAGCTGCCATGGTTATCCCGATCGGGAGAACTTTTTTTGGTGTGACGCTCAGTTCATTTACCAGACTGAAATACACTTGGGAGTCAACGGGCACTGCAACTGGCGATTGGAGTTCAACTACAGAGAGCTTCGACGGTAGAGGTGGATTAACTCTCGGCAACATTGGTTTTTCTTTCCCGTACGGAGAGAAATGGAAATTTGGTGTTTCAGGAAGAGCAATATTTGGAAAGACAGAACAAAGCTGGAGTGTCAAGTTTCCCGATGTTGCGTCAAATGAAGCCACCCGGGTGTTCAGTGACAGGTATGTAGGTGGAGGTTTGTCACTATCGTGTAATTGGAATAATCAGCGGGATTGGTCAGCAGGTGCGATGTTAATAAGCCCTGTATCGGTTTTGGTAGAGCGTCAGGAACTGGTAACTAATCAGACCAGTGTTTTATTCGATTCCACTTGGGATGTTGACAATAATTACGAGCTCCCAATTGGTTTCGCATTCGGATTAGGTAAAAGAATTAATAAAGACAAATATGGGATAGAGTTTAGCTGGTATGGGTGGGATCTGGTTGAAGAACCGAAACTGTTGACGAAGGACTTTGTGAATGCGTTGAAAGTGTCAACAGGTTGGGAAAGAATTCCCGAATATCAATCTTACCATCCCCTCCGGGACAAACTTACCTGGCGTAGCGGGTTCTATATGCAGCAGCATTACGCCAAGGGAATTAAAGATCATCAGGCATTGAACTACGCCCTGACTTTCGGGTGTGGTCTTCCATATAACAACGGCAAATCACGTGTTGATGCCGCTTTCGAATTTGGTATCAGAGGTTCAAAAACCGAAGATGGCGCGACTGAGCGCTACGGAGGAATAACGCTGTCAATTAATCACTCAGACCTCTGGTTTGTACAACGTAGAAAACAACATTGAGTTGGGCAATATGAGTTTCAAAATTAAAAACGGAATAAAGACCGTCCTGGTAACTGTAATCCTGGCATTGGCAATCTACGGTTTAAGTGGATGTGCACCAATTCCGCAGGATATCGAGGATCAATCTGTTGACAATAATAAAGATGTTGTTGATCCGCTTGCTGCCATCAAGAGCACTAAACAAGCTCTCGGAGAGCATCGCAGCTTCGCGTATACATATTATGGTCAGGGTAACTTTGCAACAGCTAAGCTACATTACGATACCGTTAGAACTTACGATTACCAGCATGAATTTCCGATCTACCGGCGTCTTGCAGAATGCTATAACAAGACCGGAGAACCTGATTCAGCTATTTGGGCATATGAACAGGGAATAAAGTTTTTTGCAGATGATGCATATTTACACACAAGCCTCGCTCACATGTATCGGAATCGTGGACGGGTTGAAGAAGCGATTGACCTGCAATTAGCTGCAATTGCTCTCAAACCGGATCAGTTTGAGTACTATGTGGCCTTAAAAGACATGTACAAGAAAATTGATGAATTTGATAAGGCAATTGAAACGCTCGAAAAACTCGTAGAAATGATGCCGGATGATCCTGAGATCAATGACGAGCTAGCCAACCTTATAAGAACACAGCGTGGCGGAGCAGAATATTTACAGGCATTGCGCGAGGGTGTTGAAAAATTCCCGGACGATCACAAGCGGAGACTTGCGCTTGCTCAGGCTCTTCTCGCAGAATTTGATAATGAAGGTGCTGTCGGAGAATTTAAAAAGTATACAAACGTTGTTCCAGACGATCCTCAAGGTTGGATGGGATTGGCAAAAACACTTGATAATCTTGAAAGAACTTCGGAGGCAATACAGGCTTACAAGAAGCTTGTTGACCTTGACCCGAAGGATGTTGCTTCGATGGTTGCCATCGGAGTGGATTATCTAACTCAGAATAACTGGTCAAAAAGTCTGAATTGGGCTCGTCGGGCGTTAAAAACTGAAACCAATTATGGAACAGCAATTATCCTGATGGGTGATATATACCAGAAGGTTGCTGATGTTACCTCAGGGGTTAGCCCAAAATATAATGATAAGCTAGTTTACATAATTGCTTACGGATTATACGAGCGAGCATCTAAATTGTCAGATCCGCAATCCAGAAACGAGGGAAAACGGGCGATGAACAGCCTGAAATCCAACGTTCTCGAAACCGAGAAAATGGTTGAAGACTGGTTCCAGTATGAATACAACAAAGAAGGTTCGATTCGTCCTTATAAATCCGGTTATACATGGATTAAGAAAGACTGGTCGGAAACTAAATATATAAATACCTACCTCTCGAAAGTCAGGGAGACTGCTGGTAAGTAGGTTTGTGAAACAGCTTATGTTTTTAAGGAGTTATAGATGAGATTCGCAGTGGGTTCTGACCACGCGGGTTATAAATTGAAGGAAATGATCAAGAAGCAATTGCACGAATACGGGCATGAAGTGGTTGATTATGGTCCGGAAATGGAAGCCCCGTGTGATTATCCTGATTATGGCCGGCCGGCAGCGGAAGCTGTTGCACGCGGTAATTGTGACCGTGCAGTAATTATGTGTGGAACCGGTATCGGTATGTCAATAGTTGCGAACAAAGTGCCGGGAGTTTTTGCAGCGCTTTGCATGAATGGAATACAGGCCGAATTTAGCCGAAAGCATAATAATGCCAATGTGCTTGTTCTTGGCGCCTGGTTAATCGGTAAAATGACTGCCGAAGAAATCCTCGATAGATGGATTGACACTAATTTTGAAGCTGGACGCCATGCACGAAGAGTTGCCAAGATAGGTGATTACAGTTATGGTGTAATTGAAGATTAGTAAAGTTAAGGTATCAATTAAGGCAGAACCTGATATGAGTAATTCAGAATCAGCACAAAATAGCGGAACCTGGTATGGTGCCGGTGATCCGATGCATTTTGAACACCTGAAAGTTGTTGACCCGGACATCTTCAAATGTTTGCAGTCCGAAACTCGCAGACAGGTTGAAACTCTCGAAATGATAGCATCAGAGAATTTCGTCAGTCCTGCAGTTCTGGAAACGATGGGTTCGGTAATGACCAACAAGTACGCCGAGGGTTACCCTCGCCATCGTTATTACGGTGGATGTGAGCACGTTGACATTGCTGAAGGCAAAGCTCGATTCAGAGCAAAAAAACTCTTTGGAGCAAAGCATGCCAATGTCCAGGCTCACTCAGGCAGTCAAGCGAACATGGCGGCATACTTTACACTTGCCAAACCGGGTGATACTGTTATGGGATTGCACCTGAATCACGGCGGTCACCTTACTCACGGATCCGGTGTTAATTTCTCAGGACGGTTCTTTAAGATTATACCTTATGAACTCTCACAGAAAACAGGTAGAATCGATTATGACAGGATGGCGGAACTCGCACGCGAACATAAACCAAAGGTTATTGTTACAGGAGCTTCAGCTTATCCCCGTATCATCGAATTCGACCGCGTTCGTGAAATCTGTGATGAGGTTGGAGCATATCATATTGCTGATATCGCTCACATCGCAGGATTAGTTGCTACAGGATTACACCCGACTCCGATCGATCTGGCTGATATTGTTACCACGACTACGCATAAAACTCTACGGGGTCCCCGCGGAGGCATGATTCTCACCAGTAATGAAACTGCTGAAATAATTGTTGAGAATATGCCCAAGCCGAAGTCCATGGCTCAAGCTATAGACGCGTGGGTATTTCCGGGTGGACAAGGCGGTCCCTTAATGCATGTTATCGCTGCTAAAGCTGTTGCGTTTGGTGAGGCACTCAAACCGGATTTCAAGATATATCAGCAACAGGTTATTGATAACGCAGCAACGCTTGCGGAAACACTCCTTTCAGAAGGATTTAAACTTGTCACTAACGGCACAGATAATCATCTGATTCTAATGGATTTATCTCCAAAGGAACTCACTGGCAAAGCCTCTGAGAAAGCACTTGAAGCTGCAGGAATAACGACAAATAAAAACATGGTGCCAAACGATCCTCAGAAACCGTTTATCACCTCCGGTATCCGGATCGGAACTCCTGCGTTGACAACACGGGGAATGAAAACTGACGATATGGTCGTAATAGGCAAGATGATCTCGCGGGTACTAAATGATCAGGAAAACGAACAGACGCTCACAAAAGTACGTGAGGAGGTTGCGGAACTGACGAGTCATTTCCCACTTTACCAGATACCCGAATAAAAGAGATGTAGTATACAGTTTTCAAACTGTTGAGATCAGATTCATGATGCATGAAATTTGAACTCATTTTAAAATCTGTAAAATAATTCTAAGAGGCTGTTGTGAAATGCCCGTTCTGTGGACACCTTGAAGACAAGGTTGTGGATTCACGTTCAAAACAAAACGGTATTGCCATAAGAAGACGGCGCGAATGTCTCGGGTGCAATGAAAGATTCACAACTTACGAATATATTGAAGGTGCGCCACTAATGGTGAAGAAGGGTGATGGGCGCACTGAAGAGTTTGACCGTGCCAAATTAAAAAGCGGTATCATGCTGGCTACGGTTAAGCGTAATGTCTCAAGCGAAGCAATTGACAATATCATCATTGAAGTTGTTGAAAAATGCCATGAACTTGGCAAACAGGATATTTCAACCTCTGAAATTGGTGAGATGGTCATGAATAAACTGAGACAATTGGATGAAGTGGCTTATATCAGGTTTGCCTCTGTTTACAGAAAGTTTCAGGATTTAGGGGCATTCAAGCGTGAGATAGAGAAAATGTAACTTGATGTGGAAAACACGTGACCAACAATGAATTATTAGCTGAACTTTCTGACAATAATTCAGGTCGCGGCAAAACAAGTCATATTCCAGATGAATTAAGAGGTTTGAACTGGGGTGCCTTTTTTCTGACATTCATCTGGGGTATTTCGATGCGAGTTCCCCAGGCATGGTTGAGCCTCATCCCCTTTGTGGGTGAGTTGATGCGAATTGTGCTGTTGATAAAAGGAAATGAATGGGCATGGCAAAGACGCAGATGGTATTCAGCGGATCATTTCCGAAAAACACAGTCGTGGTGGACAAAATTTGGGATTATTCTGAACATCGCAATGTTCTTAATCTCAATATTTGTGGCTGATAAGATGGTTGACATGTTGTATACTTCTCCCTATTTGGAGGCGTATCTTGTGGAATACCAAAAGATTATTTTTCGATTATTTGATTTTTACCATTAATTCATAAAGCAAACCAATCGTGATGGAAGTTGCCCTTTTTATTCTAATAGCGTTGATCGCAGTGGCATCCGCGCTATTAGTAATCATCAGGAAAAATGCCGTGTCATCAGTCTTATTCCTGGTGTTAACCTTTTTCTGCCTGGCAATGCTATATGTAATGCTCGGTGCGCAATTTATTGCCGCCATGCAGGTAATAGTATATGCTGGTGCTATAATGGTCCTGTTCATCTTTGTTGTAATGCTGCTTAACCTTGGTGGAGAGCAGAAATGGGAAATAACCGGTCCCGTAAGAAAGTGGCTCGGATTTGGTGCTGCAGCGGGAGTCCTGTTACTTGCCGTTATGGCATTCAGAGGGATGCTATTTCCGAAAACAGAAATGGACACTTCAATCGGAACAGTGTCAGCAATAGGAAAAACACTGTTTGAGAGCTATCTGCTGCCATTTGAAGTTGCATCGGTATTACTTTTAGTCGCTATCATTGGTGTGGTTGCATTGATAAAACGTAAACCGGCGGAGGGGACACCTGTTGAAGGAGGGAATGAATAATGACCGTTGGTTTAGAATGGTATCTCTGGCTATCTGCTTTACTTTTCGTTATAGGTGTGGCAGGAGTACTCACTCGACGCAATGCTTTAGTGATATTTATGTCAATAGAATTGATGTTGAACGCCGTAAATCTGGCTTTTGTGGCTTTCAGTAGATTTATACCTAATATTGACGGACAGATTTTTGTGTTTTTTGTGATGGCGGTTGCTGCCGCTGAAGTAGCTGTTGGATTGGCGATAATCGTGACGATCTTCAAGCAAAAAGAAAGTGTTGACATTGATAAGGTCAACTTGATGAGGTGGTAACCTCAAGCTATGATTAAATGAATCGGAAATGCTCAATAATCGTCGTTGTAATTTTAAGCGTTATTTTTCTGTACGGATGTGGTGAAAACGACAGCAGCAATATAATAATCGGACCTCAGGATCAGGATTCTATTGAAACAGAAATCATGTCACTTGAACCCGGAGATATGTGGGTATACGATTTCCGGCATTTTTATGAAGATTCAATAATTTTTCAGTCTCCGGATTCAATGATTATCGATTCGACTCACATGGTTCGTGGAATAGAGTGGTGTGTTCTGAGAGAGCAGTTGGGAGATGTCTCATCTCATAATTATTATCGACAGGCCGATGATGGAATTCGATCACTGTACATCGAACATGGAGACACAACGGAAGGTTTGCTGTTTAAATATCCCGTTGAACCGGGTGATGTTTGGCTGGGTCCCGATCTTAATCGTAACTATTTGATGTGTACTTCAACTTCAGATACAATCACCGTCCCAATTGGTACATTTGAGAACTGCATTCATTACAGGTATGTTGATGATGATGATGATGAAGGTATGTGGATAAAACCCGGTACAGGATGGATTCAGAGCATGTGGCGCGAAGGTGAAAACACGTTCTGGTTTTGTATGCAGGAATTGCTGATTAATTAATCAGCATTTTAATTTGATTAATTCAAGCGTTAAATAATACATAAATTCAGGTATGTCAAACTACCTTTACCTAATCCCAATCATGCCGTTTATCGGTTTTCTGATAAATGGTTTCTGGGGCAGGAAACTCGGCGAAAAGGCTGCGGGATTTATTGCTTCGGCAATGATCGGTATTGCCTTTGTTATGTCAGTAACTGCATTTTTCGAGCTGCTTGGGCACGATCCGCATCATCGTGTCATTGAAAAAGAATTTTTCTCATGGATTGCTGTTGGGGATCTTTCTATTCCCTTCGGAATCCTCCTTGATCCATTATCCGCGGTGATGATTCTTGTCGTAACCGGTGTATCATTTTTGATACATATCTATTCGATAGGATATATCCATGGTGATCCCGGAGCCACGAGATATTTCGCGTATTTGAACCTGTTCGTCTTCTTTATGCTGCTTTTAGTCCTCGGAAATTCTTACCCGATTATGTTCATCGGATGGGAAGGTGTAGGACTTTGTAGCTACCTGCTTATAGGTTTCTGGTTTACAGATGATGCGAAAGCGACTGCCGGTAAGAAAGCATTTGTCGTGAATCGAATCGGAGACTTCGGTTTTCTGATCGGAATGTTCCTTATTTTCTCGACATTTGGAACGTTGACCTTCTCGGGTGCGATGCATGGTGCAGAGCTGTATGTCGGTTCAACAGCAATCATATTCTGGATGACGCTTTCGATGTTCCTCGGAGCAACTGGTAAATCCGCTCAGATACCTTTATACGTCTGGCTGCCCGATGCAATGGCAGGTCCGACTCCAGTTTCTGCACTCATCCATGCTGCGACAATGGTGACAGCTGGTGTATACATGGTTGCGAGAAACTCGTTCTTGTTTATAATGTCCCCCGGAACCATGGAGATCGTCGCCTGGATCGGTGTTCTTACTGCAATATTTGCAGCAACAATTGCACTTGTTCAGAACGACATTAAAAAAGTCCTTGCCTATTCGACAGTATCCCAGCTTGGTTACATGTTCGTCGGCGTCGGTGTCGGCGCATTCGCTGCCGGTGTTTCACACCTTGTTACCCATGCCTTTTTTAAAGCTCTTTTATTTCTCGGTTCAGGTTCAGTAATTCACGCCGTTCACCATGCACATGAACATGCCGGCTTTAAGGGTGATCCCCAGGATATTCGCTTTATGGGTGGATTGCGCAGTAAAATGCCCACTACCTTCTGGACGTTTTTCGTCGCCTGTCTCGCGATTGCGGGAATTCCCGGTTTATCCGGATTTTTCAGTAAGGATGAGATAATATGGATGACATTTGCCAAGGGACATCCGGCAATAGGTGTGATTGCACTGATTGCCGCTTTCCTGACGGCTTTCTATATGTTCCGTCTGCTATTCATGACATTCTACGGCAAATGGCGGGGACGAAAGGATCAGGAAGCTCATCTGAAGGATTCCCCGAGAGTGATGACGATGCCTCTGTCAATCCTTGCAGTACTATCCATCATCGGTGGCTGGATAATGATTCCGTATGCCCTCGGTGGTGGAATGCAATTCGAGCATTTCCTCGAACCGGTCTTCGAATTTGCTCACAAGTTTGCAGGTGAACATGGTCACCCACCCCTGGCAGCTGAGTATTCCGTAATGGCAATTTCAATTGTACTCGCAATAAGCGGGATTCTACTTGCGAGGGCGTGGTATTTGAAAAATCCTGATATCCCCGTTAAGCTTGCAGCTCGTGCGAAGGTTGCTCACAAAGTCATGCTGAACAAGTACTACGTCGACGAAATCTACGACTTCGCCTTCATCCAGACATTTCTTGGACTTGGTGAAGCACTTTGGAAGTCATTCGACGTGCTGGTTGTGGATGGAATCGTGAATGGGGTGGCAAAGCTGCTGGGCTGGATTGCTTCGATTGTCAGGAAAATCCAGACAGGTCTCGTCAGCAATTACGCACTGATGATGGCTATTGGGATTGTTGTAGTAGTTGGTTATATGGTTTGGAAGATTTGAGAAAACTCACTTTTATGGTTAAAGCACTTAATGCACTGGAGCAGGAACATTGAACATTTACATGCTCAAAAACTTTTCGTTACAAGAAGTCTATTTCGGTCTTTCCGAAGACGACGTTCATCAGGCTGTGAAAGCCCACAAAGGTAATCAGGACAGCCCTGTATCTCACTGGGAATTTGATAAAGAAGAAATCAAATGGGGATTAGTCGAGAAAGATTTGTCTGAGATTTACGCACAGGCATTTTTGCAGGCTTTGCGACGTGAGCCAACCGAAGAGGGTTGGATTCTTGTAATGGGTTTTGATTGAGAAATGCAATAAAAACGCTAAGGAAAAAGCACTATAAAAAAAGATGAAATCTGAAATCCAATCTGCAATTATTCTCTCCGCCGGACAGGGGAAACGCTTATTTCCGATAACAGAATTCTTCCCAAAGGCGCTTCTCCCAATTGCGAATATTCCCGCAATAGCAGGTGTTATCAACCGGTTGAGAAAAAACTCAATTAAAAATTTGTATGTAAATACTTTTCACCATGCTGAACAGATAAAAGAGTTCATAAGTGAAAACAAAAGTTCTGGAGTGAGAATTGAGAAGGAGGAAACTCTCCGGAGCACCGGTGGAGGTATGGCCAACTTCCGATCCTCATTATCGGACCATGACTTCTTGTTGCATAACTGCGATATTTATTCTGAACAGGACCTAAGCAAGCTTATAACCTTTCACCTGAAAGGAAAAGCTTTAGCAACTATGATGTTTGTCGATTTTCCGAGGATTAACTCAGTATTAGTTGATAATGGAAATGTAATAGATTTTCATCCGGAATCCGGTAATCTGACATATAGTGGTATCGCTGTTTTCTCACCGAAAATCTGGGAATTCTTCCCGGATGAGAAAGAGTTCTCACTTATCTCTGTACTTGATGACGTCATCGCAGCAGGGGAAAAGATTGCAGCCTTTAAATCTGATGCTTTTTGGAGTGATTTCGGAACTCCACAAGATTATTGGGCTTTGCACAGGCATATTTCAGATTGCGAAACATCCAACGTTGAGAAATCTGCTTACGTGAAAGGATGTACGTTAAAGGGATTTAATTATATAGGGGGCAACTCCAAAGTCAGAAATTCGGCTCTGGAAAACTGTATTGTACTGCCTCGTGCCACTATAAAAGATGAAAATCGCAGGAACTCGATATTTTTCGAACGAGGGTATATCAGCCTTAGTTGATGAATCTCGAACAGAAATCCTGGATTAATGAGAAATTCCCGGTAATTCATGTGAAAGAATTACCGATATTCGGATCGCAGCGAGAGTTTTACAGAATTCAGGGTCGAGATAAAACGTGTGTTGCAATAATTGATGACGATTTAGAACAGTTCAGACTGTTTATAGACAGAGCGAGGTTGTTCTCGAGTTTACAGATAAACATCCCTGAAGTGTTGGATTATTCAGAGAGATTAAATGTAATTCTCGAAACAGATCTCGGAGACAGATCTCTTGAGCTGATTACTCATGAGACCAACGACAGGTTAATGTATTACCGTAAGGTAATTGACTTACTGGTTCAATGGCAGAAGAGATTTAATAAAGATTCTGCTTTTGCACAAAACCATAGTATTCAACCTTTTAATTTCGAGTTTGCAAGGAACGATACACGGCTTTTCTCAGAAAGATATTTACGTGGATATCTCAACTTGCCGGAATCAAAGGTAAAAAGTTTGAATCCGTTCTTTGATGATCTTGCTGAAAAAACAGCAAATGTAAGTCGAACTCTGATGCATCGTGATTTCCAGGCGCGGAATATTCACTGGTATCGGGAGCGACCGTACATTGTAGACTTTCAAGCAGCAGTTATTGGACCTTATACATATGACATAGCGTCATTGATCTTCGATAACCACGTTGACATCAGTACTGAGGAGCGTTCCGAAATGCTGGATCATTTTTTCGGATATTATCCTGAAGCTGACAGAAACGATTTACATGCTCCTGCATTACAAAGGACTTTGCAGGCAATTGGTGCGTATGCATATTTGAGCAAAGTGCATGGGAAACTCCAATATGAGCAGTATATTCCCAACGGATTGTTAAATCTGAAGATTTTCAAAAGATATTTTAA
This sequence comes from uncultured bacterium, assembly GCA_964387885.1. Classification (GTDB taxonomy): domain Bacteria; phylum Electryoneota; class AABM5-125-24; order Hatepunaeales; family Hatepunaeaceae; genus JABGPL01. Next base: position 29,744 of record CAYLYZ010000037.1, read on the forward strand.
CTGGATTGATATAATTTTAAATTGAGTGTGAAATGCAACAGGAATTAACAACACAAAGCCTGAGCGATCGCAATTCGATTTTGTCAATCGTGATGGATTATCTTTTTGATGGGGTTTATATAGTAGATCAGGAAAGAAAGATCCTCTTCTGGAATAAGGGTGCTGAATCAATATCCGGATACTCTTTTGAAGAAGTACAGGGTCGTTGCTGCTCTGAAGATATTTTAAACCACATTGATGAGAATGGCAAGCTGCTCTGCAAGTATGGGTGTCCTTTAACTGAGACATTGGCAACGGGAGAAAATATCTCGGCTAAGGTATTCCCGATGCACAAAGATGGCAACAGGTTTCCTGTTTATACTCATATCGCACCTATTCGCAATTCGAAGGGTGAGATAATTGCAGCAATTGAGGTGTTTCAGGACGCAACTAATGAGGAACGGCTCAAAGTACTTCAGGAGAAGTTCAACGATTTCATCCGCCGATATGTCTCAGAAACAACGCTTGAGGCAGCACTCGAAAGTGCTCGTTCTGGTGAAACGGAGAGAACAAGACTGCGGGAATTGACGATTCTTTACCTTGACATCGTAGCATTCACCTCTTTTTCAGAGAAGAATGAGCCAGATGTTGTTGTTAAAATGTTGAACGATGTATTTGCTGTATGTTGTCTTATCATCAGAGAAGAAGGCGGTGATGTCGACAAATTTATCGGGGATGGTATTATGTCCGTATTTGCCGATCCGGATAATGCTGTTAATGCCGCTGTAAAAATACTCGAGATGCTTGGTGAATTAAACAAAGAAAAGAGCGGTGATGAAGGCTCAGACCCGATCAATATTCGAATCGGTTTGAACACCGGTCTCGTCCTGCAGGGTGATATCGGATCACCGGACAGGAAGGATCTGACAATTATCGGTGATGCTGTAAACGTCGCTTCGCGGATTCAAAGCCAGGCAGAACCGAACAGTGTGAACATCTCTGATGCGACACTAAGTCGACTTTCTGACCAGTCAGTTTTTGATTTTGTTGGTGATGTAATTGTAAAAAACCGGGTTGAACCGGTTGGGATTTATAGACGGATTAGTGATTAGTGTTGTTCTATGAACGAACAAATGCAAATTCAGTACTGATTGGGTATTATCAATCAGCACATCACAAACTTGAAAAAGATTTTTTGATACATTTGACAGACATTAAATGGACATCTTAACCCTAATAATTTTCCTGCCCGCCGTGGGTGCTTTGGCGATGTTGCTGCTGAAGCGCGAGTCGGAAGGGGCAGTGCGCGGGATAGCACTGGTTACTTCACTGGTGACTTTCGTTGTTTCGCTGCCATTGTACTTCATGTTCGATCCGAAGAAAGGTGAATATGCCTCAGGATTGGGCGATCTGATTCAGTTTGAAGTGCAGAAAGTCTGGATTGAAACCTTCCACATCAATTACCATATCGGTCTTGATGGGATATCACTGGTTTTGGTTCTGTTGACGACTTTCATAACACCCTTGTGTATATGGGGCTCATTCCCTGCGATTAAACAACGGGTCAAAGGCTATTACATGTCGTTCCTGTTCCTTCAAACAGGGATGCTGGGAGTATTTGCTTCTATTGACCTGATTTTGTTTTATGTATTCTGGGAAGCGATGCTTATCCCGATGTACCTGTTAATTGGCGTCTGGGGCGGTCCCAATCGTGTTTATGCAGCCGTGAAGTTCATTCTCTATACTTTGGTTGGTTCGCTGTTAATGCTAATCGGTATATTGTGGCTTTACTTTAATGGTGTTCCGGATCAGCATACTTTCAGCCTGATAGATCTTACTCATCTTGGAGATGTTCCTGCAGGTGCTCAGCTTTATTTGTTCGCTGCATTCGCACTTGCGTTTGCAATTAAAGTCCCAATGTTTCCGTTCCACACCTGGCTGCCGGATGCTCATGTTGAAGCTCCCACTGCCGGATCGATAATCCTGGCTGGGATTCTCCTTAAGATGGGAACATATGGCTTTATTCGATTCTGCATCCCGTTATTCCCGGTAGGTGCGCATCATTTCGCAAACACCATCGCAATCCTCGCAATAATCGGGATTATTTATGGTGCTCTGGTCTCCATGATGCAAACCGACATGAAGAAACTGGTAGCATATTCGTCGGTCAGCCATCTCGGATTTGTAATGCTCGGATTATTCGCATTTAACATGCAGGGTCTGCAGGGTGGCACAATCCAGATGATCAACCACGGACTTTCAACCGGGGCATTGTTCTTCCTTGTCGGTGTTATCTATGAAAGGCGCCATACGCGTCTGATTTCCGAGTACGGTGGATTAGCGAAAGTTATGCCCAAGTACGCTGTATTTTTCATGATTGTTGCGCTATCATCAATTGGACTTCCCGGATTAAATGGATTTGTAGGTGAATTCCTCGTGTTGCTCGGAGCATTCAAGACTAATCCCGTCTGGGGTGCCTGCGCTGCTTCCGGTGTGATATTCGCAGCTGTTTATCTGCTGTGGATGTACCAGAGAGTTTTCTTTGGTGAAGTTACGAATGATTCGAATAAAAAACTGAAAGACCTGACAGGATCTGAGTTCGCGATACTCTCCATTTTGTTAATATTCATAGTTTGGATAGGTGTGTATCCGAATACGTTCCTGTCATTAACAGAGAATTCTGTACAGATGGTATTGACGCGGTTAGGTGTTTGATTTAAGCACCTATTCATGAGTGCTGTCAGGTGTACTATAAGTGTTGTCAGGTGCCCTCACCTGACATTTTTGAAATAGTTTTCGCCAGGCGATGACGCCTGACGACATTGGAGTTAAATCGGGTTCTTTCCCGAATGTGAAACTTGAGTAAATAAGTAGAAAAAGCTGATTTACAAATGACTTTTAACCCAACCGATTTATTAGCCATTATCCCGGAGATGTCCATTCTATCTCTGGCGATATTGGTGATTATGATTGAAGTGTTGATTACCCGTAGCGAAGAAACACTGCAGGGGATCACCGCAATCGGCCTGCTTGCAGTTATGGCAGTTTCAATTCTTGTCCGATCTACATCAGAAAGTGTATTCAGTGGAATGGTTGCCAACGATGACTTCACGATGTACCTGAAAGTCTTGTTGACCGGGATAGCTCTGCTGGCTGTATTAATGTCACGGGATTACCTTAAGGGTTTGAATTTCCGAGTCGGTGAGTATTACACATTGATTCTGCTTGCAACCGTCGGAATGATGGTTCTGTCAGCAGCAACCGATCTTGTAACAATGTTTCTCGGTATTGAGACCATGTCTATTGCACTGTATGCTCTGGCAGGCTTCAGGTCGGAAAACAGCAGATCTAATGAATCGGCATTGAAATATTTCCTACTCGGTGCATTTTCAACTGGCTTCCTTTTATACGGAATAGCATTACTGTACGGCGCGACAGGTGGGAAAACAAATTTTGCAGATATTGGCACAGTGTTGGTATCATTCGGAGCTGACAATCCTGCTCCAATGTATTTATATGCCGGGATAGGATTAATAATGGTGGGTTTGCTTTTCAAAGTAGCTGCTGTACCATTCCATTTCTGGTCACCCGATGTTTATCAAGGCGCTCCAACTCCGATAACGGCATTCATGTCGGCCGGACCAAAAGCTGCAGCTATCATTGTATTTCTACGCTTTTTCGGTTGGGCACTCCCTGATATGTCAGCCGCCTGGCAACCAATTCTCGGAATTGTCGCAGCTGTGACAATGGTGACGGGAAATATAATTGCTCTATCGCAGCAGAATATCAAACGCATGCTGGCATACTCCAGTATCTCGCACGCAGGATATTTACTTCTTGCTGTTATCGCAGCAGGAAGCACAGGGATAAGGAACGATGCTGCTGCTGGGATGTTTTTTTATCTTGTTGCCTATTACTTGATGAACATGGGTGCATTTACAGTTGCAATCCTGGTCAGTCGCGCGCGAGAAGATGGGGATTATCAGATAAATAATTATCAGGGTTTGGCTGCAACCCATCCCTGGATTGCAGGTGCAATGGCTCTGTTTATGATCTCCTTGACCGGAATTCCTCCTACGGCAGGATTCTTCGGAAAGCTATACGTATTTTCCGCTGCAGTGAAAGCCGGATTCATTCCACTGGTTGTCGTTGGTGTACTTGCAAGTGCAGTATCAGCTTTTTATTACTTGCGCATCGTCGTTTACATGTACATGCGACCGGAAACCCAAGAGTCCTCAAAAGACCTGAAACCAACTCCAGCATGGACAACAATTATGGTTGTTTGCTCATTTCTCATCATCTATTTAGGTATTATGCCTGGCATAATGATGAAATGGGCAGATTCGAGCGCCAGGAATATCAGTTCACCAAGTAGAGTGGTAAGTCTAAAGTAGCGCAGGCGTCTCTGCCTGCGAAATATTTAAACTGGGAAGAGAGTGGATATTTAAGTCTGCTGATTCCGTGAGTGTCGTCAGGCGTCCTCGAGTTCTTTGAAATATTCAATTCTTGTGAAAGCACGTCGTTCCCGCGAAGGCGGGTCATCGTTTACGCTGTGAATCGTAGATGAACAGAATCCAGAATACACAAGCACTTATGAGATCGCAATTCCTGGATAATCACAGGAATCGAAGAAAATCATGAATATTTCAAAAGTCTCGTCCTCGCCTGACGAAAAACATGAACACCTGACGCCACATAAAAGTGCTGAAAAAGCAAACAGGTTCAAGTCCAAAGTTAATCCACAAGCAAGGACGCTTGTGCTACTAAAAAGAAGAAACAATTCTCATGACAGTAGAAGAAGCATTACTATCCGCTCTTGATTTTGAGCATCGTGTTCGCGATCATTACGCCCGTGCCGCTGAAAGAACTTCTGACAAGAACACAAAACGAATTTTCGCTTCCTTTGCGGTAGAAGAACAGATTCATGTTGACTATCTGAAGACTGCTCTTATAAACTGGAAAAATGACAACACGATCTACAAAGAAACCCTGGAGACATCTGTTCCTGATAAGGAATGGATAGAAAAGGGATGGAATAAACTCAACGGGATTGAACTGAAAGGTGATTTTAAGAGTGATCTTGACATGTTAAGGGAAGCATTAGCACTTGAATCCGCAGTCTCAGATCATTTCAAGCTTTTAGTAGACCAACTCGACGGTGAAGCTCAGAGTATGTTCCACCAGTTTTTGGAAATGGAAGAGCATCATCTCGCTATTATCGGAGCTATCGTTGATTTGATTGAATGCGATAATATCCTGATGGCGTTTCCAGTTAAAAGCACTGGTTGATCGAGTACATTGTGTTTGACAACTTGCGAGATCAGATTCAGAACACCGTTGAATTTATCAGAAATACCGGATATTCAGACACCCCGGATGCTGCATTAATTTTCGGAAGCGGTCTCGGTGAAATTGCCAAAGACCTCGTAATAGACAATTCACTATCTTACGATGATATCCCCGGTTTCGTAAAAGCCACAGTTGAATCCCACGCCGGACGAATGTTATTCGGACATATCGGCAGCCATAAGGTCGTAGCAATGGACGGTAGATTCCATTACTATGAAGGTTACTCGATGAAGGATATCACATTTCCCGTGCGAGTAATGAACGGACTTGGAGCAAAGACATTAATGCTCTCCAACATCTCCGGAGGCATCAATCCTGAATTTCGAGCCGGAGACGTTGTAGTAATCACCGACCACATCAACCTGATGTGGGACAACCCCCTGATAGGACCAAACGACGACAAACTCGGTCCCCGTTATCCCGATATGATAGAACCTTTCAGTCATCGATTAATCACCCTGGCTGAAAAACACGCCCGAAAAATGAACATCGATCTCAAACGTGCCGTATATGCTGCTTTAACGGGTCCCACCTACGAAACCCGAGCCGAGATGCGAATGATCCGCAAAATGGGAGGAGATCTGGCTGGAATGTCTTCCGTTCCGGAGACGTTAACTGCATTGCACGGTGGTATGGAGGTAATGGGACTCAGTCTCGTTTCCAACGAATGTTTCCCGGATTGTTTGAAGCCAATTGATCCCGATGGATTAATGGAACGTGCTGCGATTGGTGCAGGGAAGATGTTCAGGATTTTTAAGGCAGTTTTAGAGGATAGGGAGTTATAAGATCGGGGAGCGCGGAAATATCTTTCCGCACCAAGTCATACACTGTTATGGTAGCGACTGTCTTGAAAGTCAAGAGCTAGTCTCGAAGTTTTCTATCCATGTTGTGTTAGTTTTTGCCATAGCATTCAATATAGTTAGAATTTTACGCATGCATGCGACCAATGCTACTTTTTTCTTTTTTCCCTGAGCCAACAATCTTTCGTAAAAGGCTACGATTTCAGGATTGTGCTTTTTAGCAGACAAAGCCGCCATGTACAAGCAATGTCTCACATCGCCTCGTCCGCCCTTGATAGATCGACGTCCGTGGAACTTGCCACTATCATGATCGAACGGAGCGATGCCAACGAGACTAGCAGCCTGGCGACGATTCAAGTTTCCGAGCTCAGGTAGCGAGGCTATCAGCTTGCTTGACACAACAGGTCCGACACCTGTGAAGGATTGTAGTAAGTTATCTTTTTCACGCCAAACAGGACTGTTATGAATGGCATCTTTAATTTGGCGATCAATGTCCTTGAGTTGGCTCTCAATGTTTGCAATCATTGTATCCAAGCTGGTTTTAGTCGGTTGGCTATGGACCCGTTTCCGACGGTTTTTTTCTGACTGGCGCATTTTCATCAACTGGTTTCTCCTGCTGACCAGCTCTTCTAGCTCGACGAGAGTTTCATCAGGAATGAAACGTGGTTCAGTAGCGACAGATTCAGCAAATCGTGCTAAGACAAATGCATCAATTGTGTCGTTTTTGGCCATTTGACCAATCCCTTTGGCGAAATCTCGGACTTGTCTTGGATTAACAATAGCTAATGGAAGTTTAGCCTTTCCAATTGCAATAGAAATAGCTCGTTCTAAGCCGCCAGTGCCTTCCAAGACGATCTGAACGGGATTGCATTTTTTTAAGATTTTTATTAGTTTAGTATGTCCTTTTGAATTATTTGTGACTTGTAACTTCGTGTTCTCAGGCGAGATGTGAACATCAAGTTTGTCTTGTGAGACATCGATACCGACAACTGTCTTAGAAGTTTGTGTAGAGTTTTCCATATTCCCTTCCTTGTAGATTCGGTCTTGCAAATTGCGGACCATGCGACTGTTCGGGCGTTTTTTGGAAACCGGATCGGGTTCCAGCTACGAAACGGGCTTTAAACCCCAGGGGCACGACGAACTCCGATCCGGGTCATTCTCCCAAGTCCACTTCGCCTACGGCTTCGTGGACTTGGGAGAATGTTACAAGATAACAATAATTCAGAAAAAAATGCAAAAAACAAACATAAGACAATATACAAGGGGCTCGTCGCCGCGTGCCCTCGTCCATTTTAAAACAACTTGTTTCATTCCATTATCATCCGTATATTATTTGAATAAGTGTTATTCAAATTACAGTACATTCCGCACAACTCTAACATAAAATTTAAGTTACACAGTGAACATAAAATTGGATATAATTTGTTTAGTTCCATTCATATTTATGTCTCTATCCAATCTAAAAATTAAGATAGAGTCAACTCATTTAACCTTCCTGTGCAATAGGCTCAGGCAGGTTTTTCTATTTTGGGCGTCTATTAGGGACGTTATCTTTAGATATAATAGCCTTTTACAACATGCGTAATACTTCTAAATTTATGATTCACAACCAACATTACTCAGGAGCAGTCATGAGAGTCAGAGAAATTTTAATAGCTTTTCTATTAGTTGCCTGTTTTTCAAATCTTACCTTTTCCGCCAGAATCTGGGATGAAGAGGGTGTGAATGTCGGTCATTATAAACCAAATTACTCCATTAGCTCCATTTTATGGCAGGATGATAATCTCCTTTTTGGTTATGAACATCTTGATGCTTCAGGAAACAAATGTGTTGCGCTACAAATGATAGACCAAAACGGCAACCTCCTCATTGCAGAACCGCTTATTGTTTCCGATCCCTCCCATCACAACCTCGCATTCGAAGAATCTGTTCAGTTATTCTCCGATGGGATTGGCGGGATTATAATCACTTATATGGGAATGAATGAAGACGATGGTATTTATTTTTATTTCAGTCATCTAAATGAGAATCTTGAAATAAGGGGATTTCGTCCGGGACGAAGATTATGGGAATATAGATTTAGACCACCCGATGCAGGGGTTGATTACAGATTTAAAAATCTCGTCCAGGCCGTGCAGTTTCATCCGGAAACAGGCTACACCTTAATTGCCAAAGTATTTTCCCACCTTTCAGAGATTTCTTTGGTTCACTCCATTAACAGGTTTAAATACAACACGAGAGGAGATCCCATTGAAGGACAACCTGAGGATGGAGAAAGACTCCTTGATCCAAGTCAGGGATTGGTCTGTAGTAGAATAAAAAATGAATCCATTTGGATTGGTTCTTTGAATAGTCGTTTAATTAATTGTTATAGTCTTGAAGATGACGAGCTGATCTGGGGTGAACCCTTTGAAATAACAAGTCAGTTCCTCAGTCTAACCTCCTTTGAAAATGGTGATGCATGCGTATTAACACGTGAAGAAGATGAATGTTTTTTTCAAAGATTTAATGACCGTGGTCCGGTCTATGCTGACAATGAGTATCTTGGTATCGGAATGGAAGAGAGGTATGGATATCTGAAATCTTTCTCAATTGACGGAATAGATTACTTCTATTTTATCTGTGATGATTTAGAGGTCAAGCAGTATCGTATAGTCGACAATAACTTAGAACTTGTTTGGGCAATCAGAATTGCTGATTTTGGAGGACCTGAGACCCGAATGCTCGAAAATGACTACTTGCTCATGTACGATCATTGTTTTGTTAATGATCTGGACAATGTCAAATTACACTTAATCAGCGATGATGGAGAAATATTATTTGGTGATGAGGGAATACTCCTTTTTGAAGAAGAAGATAATTTAGATTTATTGGAATTTCTATTTGAGGGAATGTATATGGAATGCACTTCACAAGAAGCTGGTGGAGTGTTTATCGGTCAATCCATTAATGGAAGAATGGAAATATTTAACCTGAATCGGAATGGGGAATTCATCTGGGAAGAAAGACACCTTCAGGCAATCAGCTCGGGAGTTGGTCAAATAGGAGTTGTACAATCTCTCGGTAATGAAAAAATGCGACTTATCTACACTGACCTTGAAACCATATCCTACAATATTATTAATACTGATGGGAGGTTGGAGTTGATTGAGCCTGAATTAATTGTTGATTCACAGGCGTTTCAGTCACATCATGATTTATTAGCAGCACACAGTGGATTTAATGCACTCCTTGCCGGATACTCACGTTCGAATCTATATTTTATAAATGAAGAGGGGAGGTTATTACCGGAAGATAATCTTTTCCATGTGGGCGATTTTGGAGAAGGAAGTACCTTATGTCGCTTTAATGCTCTGACAGGAGACTCTCTTGGAGGGTTTTGGATTGCTTTGAGAAATGGTAGGGATAATCGATATGAAATTGTAAAATTGAATGAAAATGCTGAATGGCTAAATGAGGTTCTGATTCGACCGTTTCCTGACATCAATCTACTTGATCATCAAAACCTGTTCATGGTTGAACCATTGAACAACGGGAGTGCCTGGGTGTATATTGAAAACGAATTTCAGGAGATGCAAATTAATTTTATTGACGAAGAATTGGAGTTGAAATGGGATGAAGCAATGGTAATTTCTCCCCCTCAGGAAAACAGAGACAGTTTAATCTACTCGGCAACGTGGGATCGTCATCAGAGTTTATACCTCACATTAAGCACCTTGTCCAATGCGGATATAGATATGCGAACAATGATGTATGACGCAGAGTTAGAACCGCTTTGGGATGATTATGTTGTAGTGTTTGATGACTCAGTTGAGGATTTCCTATGGGGTAGAGATTATTCCCCTTCGATACAAACAGTTAGCTCAGTTGATGGAGACATCTGGATTTTGCTTAAAACTCGACACTGGGATATACGGTTGAACCAGTGGTTCCTCCAAAAAATCAATCAGAATGGAGAACTCTTTTTAGATGAAGGTGGGCTCAGATTACCAAATTATTTTGGGAAGAGGGGAAGCTTACAATTGATACCCGATGTTGAAGGTGGAATTTGGATTACAGGCGCACAGGGTGATTTCGGAGAGTTTTCAGAATCCAGAGTTATCCATTTAGATATGGATGGCAATCCAATTGATGAAGTTGACGAAGAATTAGGGGAGTTAGCATTCCCAGGTCTTCAAAGGTCCAAAGTTGGAACAGAAAAATGTGGACTTATTGCTGATGATGGATTGCTTGCTATCTTTGATGTAGGGCATGATAACAACTTTTACAAAGCACAGTTATTCGGTGATGAAAGGCTTGATGCAATCGAGGAAGAAAAACCACCTATAGATTTCAGGATTGAAGGTCTATACCCCAACCCATTCAACTCAACAACAAAACTTGAGTATTCGATAAATCGAACCAGCCGGATAAATATCTCTATTTACAATGTAAATGGACAACTCGTCAAGAGTGTTTACCACGGTATTCAGTTTGAGGGTGTACACAGTCAAACAATCAATTCAAAAGACCTGAGCTCAGGTACATATTTCTTAGTAATAGAACCAAACGGGCAGCTTAAAACACAGAAGATGATTATGGTTAATTAGGTTGGATAGAGCAATCCGGAATTCCTGGGTTGATGAAGCACATTGACAATTGTTTTTTGCCATTGTGTTAGTTTGAACCAAACAAAACCATTTCGAAAGAATCCAAAAAGGGAATAATCATGAGAGTTCGTAATTTCTTTGCGGTTGTTATTATAATCGTATGTTTTTCAAATTACTCTCATTCCGCCAGGATTTGGGATGAAGAGGGGATGAGCATCGGGAATTATGGTTTACCCGATAAAGTCTGTTCTATTCCATGGCATAACAATGGTATGTTGTTTTGTTTTCAAAAAATTGATAATATCGGTAATACATTTGTTGCATTACAAATAATTGACGAAAATGGTAACCTTCGTTTTGAGGATCCAATGATTGTCTCAAATCCGGAAGAACATATTCCTCTTGACGAAGGATCAATTAATGTCTTCGAGGATGGATATGGTGGTGTGATCATAACGTGGGTAGGCATTATACAGAATGGAGATGGATTTGTCTATTTCAGTCATCTCAACGCCGAATTGGAGGTTGTTTCCTGGTTTCTTGCGCAACAACTATGGGTATATAGATTCAGAGAACGCGATTCCGGAGTGATTACACGCTACTCACATAGCGTGGTTGACTTAAATTATGTTCCCAATGTCGGATACACCTTTGTAGGAGTTCTATTCTCCCATTATGATAGAAACATTCCCTGGTATACTTTGAATGTTTTCAAATGTGATGAATTGGGACTTATGATCGAGGGACAGGCTGTCGACGGAGTACAAATTATGAGTCCGGCTCGCGGTTTTCGGTGCAGTCCTGTTCAAAATGAATGTCTGTGGATTGCCTCCGGATATACGGATTCAGTCAATTGCTATAATTATGAGGAAGATCAGTTATTATGGGAAGAATCAATCCGTATGACTCGAAATTTCATTAATCTATCTCCTCTTCCAAATGGTGAGATATATACATCTTCAACCGATGATGGAATTGGACATATACAAAAATACACTTCTGATGGTCCGGTTTTTGAGGACAATGATTTCAGGGGCATCAGGTTAGATGGCTATCCTGGAAATATTGCAGCTTTCACCAGTGAAGGGGATGATTATCTCTATCTCGTAGGCAGTGAAACCACCATAAGACTTGTTCGGATTGTCGATAACAGCCTTGAATTATTATGGACCATTGAGTTTGAGAATATTAGAGGGCCTAATTTCCAACTGCTTGATAATAATCTTTTTGTATATGATGGGTGTCGAATCAATGAATTAGCTAACACTTTCGTACAATTAATTGACATTGATGGGAATCTACTTTTTGGAGAGGAAGGGGGATTGGTTTTTGAACGGGAACATGATTTTGATTTTGACGATTGGTGGTGGTGGAGCTTTGATTCGGGCTTTGCAATTCGTGATGATGGTGGATTCTATTATAAATTTCCAATTGATGCAAAATGGTATATTGGGAATTTCAACCAGGAAAGTGATCCCCTCTGGGATGAAAGATTTCAGCCAGTTTTAAGCTCTGGAATAGGTCGGATTGCAGTTGTGCAACAATTGGATAACATGCGAATGCGAATAATCTATGCAAATTATGAAAACATCTCCTACAATATTATGAATATCGAAGGGCAATTGGAATTTGATGAACCTGTTATCATATCAGAATCGCAAGATCTTCGACAAGACCCTCGTGGCAATATCGACTTGATGACTGCATATAGCAGACAAAATGCTCTTCTGGCATCATACTCAACGTCTCATCTTTACTTTATTGACGAGGAAGGATCGTTATTACCAGAGGATGAACTCTTCCATGTGAGTGATTTTGGAGAGGGAAGACGTTTCTGCCGTTTTACTGCGTTGACCGGTGATTCTCTGGGAGGTTTCTGGATTGCTCTAAGAAATAGTTCTGAAAATTGGTATGAAATTGCCAAATTAGATGAGAATGCTGAATGGGTAAATCGAGAATTAATTCAACCATTCCCGGGTCTTGAAAGTGATAATATGATAAGAACTCGGGTTTCCCCAGAAAACAGCGGGGCAGCCTTTGTACATATCAAACCTGACTCTCAGGGTGTTTTAGTAAATCACATCAGCGAGAACCTGGAACTAAGATGGGACGAAGCAATTGAAATCACACCGCCTCAGGATAGTTTACGAACTCTGAAATATTGCTCTACATTAGATGGTGACGAGGGATTGTATATGACCTTTAGGACATCTATACTTGGTGATATAGATATACGGACAATGAGATTTGATTCGGAATTAGAACCTCTTTGGGATGAATACGTATCCGTCTTCAATGATGATGTTGAAGAGTCACTCCGATTTGAAGAATATTCCATTTCAATACAAAATTTTAACTCTAATGAGGGAGATATTTGGGTATTGTTAAAAATTAGATATCGTCACAGGTACTGGAATCAATACTTCCTTCAAAAAATCAATCCAAGCGGTGAAATTATTTTTGAGGAAAGTGGGCTGAGATTACCGGAATATTTTGGAAAAATCGGGACAATTCAATTGATACCGGACGCCGAAGGCGGAATCTGGATTACCGGAGCCCAGGGAGATATCCATGAGTTTTCACAATCAAGAGTTATACATCTGGATTGGGAAGGTAATCCGATAGATGAGATCGACAGGGGATTAGGTGAATTGGCTTTTCCGGACTGGCAAAGAACCAATCTCGGGACTGCAGAGAGCAGTCTTTTTACAGATGATGGATTACTCGCCATCTTTGATGTAGGATATAATTACAGAAACAATTACAATTCTTACAGAGCACAATTGTTCGGTTATGATTGGCTTAGTGTTAATGATGCGAATGAACTCCCTTGTGAGTTCAAAATTGAAAATCTGTATCCTAATCCATTTAACTCAACAACCAGACTCGAGTATTCACTGAACCGAACCAGCAGGCTTAACATCTCTATTTACAATGTAAATGGACAACTCATCAAGAGTGTTTACCACGGTATACAGACTGAGGGTAAACATAGTCAATCCTTAAAATCTGGCAATATAAGTTCAGGTACATATTTCCTCGTTGCAGAAGTGAATGGGAAATTTTCAACAGAGAAAATGATCTCGATTAAATAATAAGGCTGATGGAAAGTGCTTTGATTAGCGCGAGAAAGATATTCAGTATTTTTAGCGCGGTAATGGAAGACGAAGTTTAGTAAAGATCTCCCTCACAATATTAGTGTCTGTGTTGACATTCCTTACGAATGATCTTACATTTGAAGATTAGTAATTCTGATATTTACAATTTGTTAGTCCTTTGAAATTTTAAAAATTAAAGGAGTTTCGGATGCAACCTGCAAAAAATCCCCTCGTCTTCTTCCTTTTCACAATACTCATCCTGACGGCAGTTCAGGTTTCCGCTCAAATCACTGAAGTAGGATTTTACGATCCCGGTCCAGCATCAGCTTGGAATTTGACTGTAAGAGATGATTTGGCATTCGTTGCGCACTATCATCGTGATTATTTCGAGATAATCGACATCTCTGACCTTGAAAATCCATTTGAAGTTGGTATTTTCAGAACCACAGATTATGTCAATGATATCGAATTGCAGGATGATCTGGCGTTCGTAGCAACTGGACGGAGTGGACTTACTATTGTTGATATTTCAGACCCTCAGAATCCCGTACAGGTAGCAATCTTAGATAGTCCAGACTATAATGCGCATGCCAGAAATATTAATGTTGTTGGTGATATCGCGTGCGTTGCTGACGGGGATTTAAGAATAATTGATGTATCAAACCCTGAACAGCCTGAAGATATTGCTTTATTTGAAGATGAATTCATTGGTTCAATAGTCGATGTTATCATTAGAGATAATCTGGCATATCTCTCCCATTCAAAAGAAGGCCTGATAATAGTTGACATAACAGATCCTGAACATCCCTATCAAGTAGGGAGCCTGGATACGCCTGGAGAACCTAAAGCAATTGAGTTAGATGGTAATTTTGCCTATATGACCGGTTATGATTGCGATCTTGAAGTGATTGATGTTTCCGATCCTCAAAATCCAGTCGAGGTTTCCTACACTTCATATTTAGAAACACCTGCCAGGTATCAAGATGTGAAGATCAGCGGTGGCTACGCATATTTGACTGGGTATAAATACGATTACAATTGGAGACCGGTTGGTGAGTTCAGGATTGTGGATATTACTGACCCTGCAAATCCTTGTGATATTGCATCACACGATCTACCAAATTACGCAAACGGAAGAGGTATATTTATCCGTGATTATTCTGCCTTTGTGGCAGCCTGGAGCGCAGGACTTCGAATTTTAGACTTTTCTGATGTGATGTATCCTGTTGAACCCGAATTGGTCGATTTTTCCTGGGTAGATGCTGGACAAAGCGGTGTAATTCCATTGACAATTTCCAATCGTGGGCATGTTGGAATGATCATAACCGACGCAGCTATTGAAGGAGACGATTTCAGCAGCAACTTTGAAAATGAAATTGAAATCCTACCCGGTGAAAGCGCTCAGATTGATGTGACTTTTAATCCGGAATCGCGAGGTTATCGTGAGGGTAATTTAACTATACAATATGAAGAACTTGATGATAAAGAAGTAACAGTTCCATTGTCGGGAACGAATTTTGGGCGTGAGTTAGGGTTTTGTAGCGGGTACCCCAGTGTGGTTGCGGTTGAAGATAGTTTTGCGTATTATATGGACGGCTTTGGTGGTGGTGTAATTGTCAATGTTTCAGATCCGGTAAATCCCTTCAGGACAGGTTATTTTGGAGAACCATATGGATATGGTGGTGGAATTAAAGTAAACGGTGATTTCGTTTATTTAGCCTATAGATATGGTGCTTCAAACTATCGACGAGGACTACAAATCGTAGATATAACAGACCCTGTGAATCCCAATGAAGTTGCATACTTTGATACTGATGATGCCCGGGGAGTGGATGTAATTGATAACATTGCTTTCCTGGTTGGGGAAACAAGAAGCATTGGCAGCCCCGGATTGCGGATTATTGACGTTTCTGATCCGGAGAATCCCAATCAAATTGGTTCCTGGGGACCAAATCGTTCATCTTACGATGTGAAAGTTGTTGGTCATTATGCTTATATCGCCAATGGCTGGAGGGGTCTTAAAATTATTGACATAACCAATATGCAACAACCTGTTGAGGTTGGGTACTACGATCCTCCTGGAAAAGCAACAAGTATTGCGGTTAGAGAAAATCTGGCTTTCATGGCAAGTCTTAGTGGTGGTTTGAGAATAATAGACATAACCGATCCTGAACATCCCAATGAAGTTGGATATTATGATACACCAGATCAAGCTCGTGACGTTGAAGTTGTGGGAGATTATGCCTTTGTAGCAGATTACCAGTCTGGATTGAGAATTATTAATATATCAGATCCTGAAAATCCATTTGAAGAAACATATTACGAAACCCCATATAGAGCAAATGCTGTTACAATATCTGGAGAATTAGCGTATGTTGCTGATCTGCGGAGTCTCCGCATATTCGACATCTCCGGCTTCACAGTTCGACCCCCGGAAATTTACGTAGAAACTCAATCCATCGACTTTGGTGATGTATCAGTAGGTGAGAGTGAAGAAGCTACATTCCAAATTGACAACATTGGAAATAGTGACCTAACCGTGTCAGACATATCTATCCAGGAATACGGTTTCGACACCGATTTCGATGGTGAAATAGTAATCTCTCCGGGTGACGAACGGACAATAACTGTTTCATTTTCTCCCAATAATTATGGTGAATTCTCCGGAACGATAGTACTACTATCTGATGATCCGGAGAATGAACTGATAACAATCGACCTTACTGGGACAGGCCTGGCTCCAGATATAGAACTTTCAGTGGAGGAACTCGATTTTGGTGAAGTTGAATTTCGTCGTGAAGCGAATTTAACTTTTGACATCAGTAATGTTGGCAATTTCGGCCTTAATGTCATTGACATTACCGTTGAAGGTGAAGATTTTACTGTAGAGTTCGAGGAAGCACTCGAAGTTGAACCTGAAGGCAATGTATCCGTAGAAGTAACTTACTCAGCAGATAATCTCGGTGGCGTTGAGGGGTTAATTACAATCGTTTCTGATGATCCCGTTGATCATGAAGTTATAATCAATCTTTCCGCTGAGAGTATTTGGATTTCTGAAGCGGAATTGTTGGATAGACTGACTGCACTGGTAAATGACCTGGATTTGAACCGAGGACAAAGGAATTCACTCAGCGTCAAACTCAGGAACACCGGAAGAGCTTTGGATCGTGGACAAGAACACGTTTCTATAAATGTTCTGTATGCATTTGTCAACCATGTACAGGATTTTGTTGATGAGGGAGTTCTTGATGTAGGGAGTGGTCAATTACTAATAGATTCTGCTCAGTTTATCATTGACCTGATTGATGAATTTGGTATTGCCGGAAACGGCAAAGAACTTGTTCTTGAAGAATTACCCACAGAACTAACGATGTCGAACGCATATCCAAATCCATTTAATTCAACAACTACAATTGAATTCGGTTTGCCGGAAGAAGGCTTTGTTAACCTGGCTATATTTGATCTGACAGGTCGCGAGGTCATCAGACTTGTGCAAGGCCGATTATCCGCAGGCTACCATCAAGCTGTATTAAACGGAATGGATATGAAGTCAGGTCTGTACATAGCCAGGTTTGCATGTGATAACAGAACTATGGTACAAAAACTGACTTTGGTTAAATAATAGGTCAAGAAGACCAAAACCACTTAATCGTACCTTTCCAGCACGGGTAGGAGTTTAGAAATAATATCGGTATTCAGGTGACGGGTACGTACAGTCAAATGATAAATCCTGATCATCTTAGTTCTGGGACATATTTCCTTGCTGCAGAGGTGAATGGAAAATTAACACCCAGATTATGATTATGGTAAAATAATTGATTTAGAAGAGCACGGAAATAACTTTCCGCAATCTGACAAACTCAGTTACGGTAGGGGCACGTCGCTACGTGCCCTTTTCCATTTTGCACACAAATTGATATTGAGGTGAGTTGCTAGGCGGTTCGTGAATCGTCCGTCAACGGTGAATGTTTAATAGTTGAGATTTGGGTACGTGACGACGTGCTCCTACCTTACATCTATCCCTCGTTTCACCTTTTCAATCCCATTCACAATAATCGAAACATGATGCTCACCGGGATAGATCTTTCTGGTTGACATGTTTACGAAACCGTATTTTCTCGTAATGGGGTGAGTACCTGGTGTGTACTCTTTCTCTCTGAGTTTGAAAACCTTTTTTGACTGTTTTCCGTTGGCTTTGACGTAATACACCGCATATTCAAGGCGTATAATGGAAGGTGCACTTTCTTTTATCAATAAGTCAAGAGTAAAATTGGATGTTTCTCCAATTTCTATTCTATCCTGCCCAAGCGAGAAATTCTTTATCTCTATATTTTTAGGATCCCCAAAACCAAACAAGCGCATTGCCCTTGTGTTGCCAGCCTTTAGCAGAGTTCGCATGGCGTGTTTTACGAGTTTGTCCGTATTGTTCGATACACCGAGCCACTTCTCTGCAAGTTCAAGCGCAACATCGGGATGATCTTTCGAGATGTCGTTCAGGTTATTGGCAACACTCCGACGTACAAACTCGGAGGGATCGTCCTTCAGCTTTTCGAGAATCGGTAGAATAGGCTTTGGATTCTTCTTTAAACCTGGAACTGCCAACGCCCAGGGCAGGCGCGGTCGACAGCCTTCACTCGCGAAACGACGGACATTCTCGTGTTCATGATTTGCACATTCACTGACCATCTTCATTGCCCTTGCGAGATCGCAATTAAGATAGGGACGTATTGCGAATTCAGATGAACTGAAACGGGTGAACCGTTTCAGAGCCTTCATTGATAAATCCCAATGATCCATACCATAAAGCTCAGCATAGTCCGGTAACACCATCGCTTCAAATCCCCTTGCGTCGGGTGCAGCTTTCATCAGGATTGCAATTGCTTCTTCGTATTTTTCAGGGAGGAAATCGTGAATGTGGCAAGTGGTATGGCGCATTTTCGCTTTCAGTTCGAGTTTGTTCCATTCTCCACTTTGAACGGAAGAAAGAAAACCATCAACGTCCAGATCGGAGTATTGCTTTTCTACTGCTTCTCCGAATTCTCGCAGGGAGTTCGAAGTAAAAAATCTGTCCTTAAGGAGTTCCGACATAATCAAGGTATCCAATTGTAAACAAGTTGCTTGGTCAAGCCTTCTTGCAAGATATCTAAAAAACTGTCTTTTAACATATTACAGCTAATTACATGATTCAAGATGTATGACATATTATCCAATACACAAGAAGCATGTTATATCTGCAAGCTTTCGTTGTTTATATTTTTCTCAAAATCACCATACAAATTATCCACACAGGAAGGACAAATTCCGTGAGTAAATGACGCATCTGAATGCTCTGTCAAATAGGCTTCAAGTTGATTCCAAAAACCTTTGTCATCCCTGATCCTCTTGCAATTTGCACAAATCGGAATCAAGCCTCCCATAACTTTGACCTGGTCTAATGCTTCTTTGAGTTTCTGGTTCGCGTCAATTAATTCCACATTTTTCAAGCGAAATATCTCAGCTTCTCGTTCTTTCTTTTCAGTTTCATATTGAACCTGAAGCTTCTCAATGCGTTTCTTACTATCTTCATTGAACATCTCGTAAGACCGGTCGTAGAATTTAACTGTATATTCCAGGGCTTTCTTATATTTTCTTCTTAATTTGTATAACTTAGCATAATTTTCGAATATATTTCGAATTAGAATTTGGGAGTTGATTTCTTCAGCAATCATTAGCGATTTCGATAGTAACTTTTCAACCTGCTCAAATTCTCTTCGCTCCATATATATCTCAGCTAAGTACATATTTGTAAGTGCAATAACGTATTTGTTGTCTAATTTTTCAGACATTACCAACGTTTTCTGGTAATACATAATCGCTTTTTCCGGTTCACCGAGCAGTGAATAAGCTCGACCGATATTG
>CAYLYZ010000038.1:0-47541 GCA_964387885.1 uncultured bacterium
GGGGCAGTCACTCCACATATAAAAAAATATCAAATGCCTCGAATATCTGTCGGAGGAGACAAAAATGTTGCGATTCTCAAATGTTAATGCAATTATTTATGTATGTAGCTTGTTATTATTTTCAAATGCAAATGCAGCAACTTATGTTTTCGGAAAGGACGGTACCAATCAAGATCTGACATCTTTGGGTTCAGGAGCTTCGTGGAGTTCGTCCGATTCATTTGTTGTGGCTGGTGATGTATACGTGGATGACAATGACACCTTAACACTTGGCTCTGGTGTTGAGGTTCTGTTTGGAGGACATCGAAGCACTACACAGGCCTATCCTGAAATTGAAGTGAAAGGAACGATTATAGTTAATGGGACATTGGCAAACCCAGTTGTATTTAAAAATGAATCGGGAAAGACAAGGGGATTATTCGAGGGTATATACCTGAACGGTGATTCAACCGGAACATCAAGTGATTATGAGGGGACGATCAAAGGATCATATGCACACTTTCTTTATGGAGGTAAAACAACAGGTGTAGCTCGAATCGGTAAGAACGGTTATCTAGAATTGGATAATTCAATTTTTCGTTATAGCGACAACCATGAAATATATTATGAAAGCATAAATGGCTGGGCTGAATTGGATCAATGCATGATTGATTCATGTGACTACAATGGGATTGCCTGGTCTGCAGGTGCTACGGATAATGGATCGTTTTCAATAACTGACTGCTCTTTTACAGGCATTGATTGTGTGGCAGTTGATATGCCAAGGATGGGTCCGGGACGTGATCAACCTGAAATCAACCATAGCTTTCTCGATGCGTGGGTTGGAGTCAGGATTCGGGCTGAAGATGCCGGAGAAATAAGAAACAATATCTTCATGAATGGTGCGATTGCCTTAGTTCTGCACCCGTATGTCTATTGTCCTGATGGGGAAAGTTTAATATTCAAGAATAATGCCGTTATCGGTATGACCAGTGGAATCGGAGTTTCGGATCTTGATTATGAGACTCAAGCAAACGAGGTGTTAAGACTCGTTGTTCACAATAATATCTTTTGGGACATTGCTCAAGATGGGATCAGGGCAGCCGGTTTTAACACAGATAACGATGGGGGGGAAGATTTTCCGGTTCAATTGGGTCTTCAGTTAAACGTCTTTGATGAGTGCGGAGATAATGATGTTCAACTTGATTTCGTCGGTGAAGGTGAGGAATATCAAATCCCGACCAATAATGCCTTTGAAGTCCTCGAAAATGTCAGTGCCGATCTTCTGAATGATGATTGCATAAATAGACCAGCAGATGGTTATGTTTTCGTTGATGAGACCTGGGGTGATGATAATGGAGATTTGCAGGTTAATGATCCTGAAAGTTTCGACTTCCATGTACGTTGGAATGGAAACAATGCCCTGATTAATGTACCAGGCGGCAATATAGACGATGTTGATGGAACAGATGCGGATGCGGGTTGTTATGGAGGTCCTTTTGGAGATCAGCGTGTTGGAACAGACAACGATGGTGAACATCTTGGTGGAATGGTCAACCAGGATTGGGATGTAGATGCAACACGTTTTAACAATTCATTTTATATCGATCTTGGTCCCGGAGGCATACAGACCGATGGGCTGATTATCCCTGCGACGGATTACTACCTGAGAGATCAGGATTTCAATGTTCCATCCAACTATGAGTATATAATTAATGCCGGTGCAGTTATTGCCGTTCACAGCGTCACAGCGATGCGAGACATTGACGTAAACGGCACTTTAACGGCAAATGGTGCTGTTAACAATCTTATCCGATTCGTGGATGGAACCTGCGGAAACGCGCTGGGATGGGACGCCTCACCAAACTGGTGGGGTATATACATTGATGGTGGGAACGGGCAATGTGACTTTGATTACGTCGAAATTTGTGGTGCTGGTGATGGCGTTGCCGGATTTGAAGCAGAAGATGCAGATGTTATTGGTGATGTTGAATTAACAAACTGCATAATTCACCATAATGATATCGGTATTCTGCTTGATAATTCATGTGCTGAAATCTCTGATTGTGAGATTCACAACAATGATTCTCATGGCATTGAAATGCTAAATGTAGACGCTGGTGTTATTTATCTGAACAGTGTAAATGTTCATGATAACGGGAGTGATATTGGAGATGATGCGGGGATTAACTTAGCCAATTCTCATCCCGATTTTGATCGCAGTACAGTTGACGAAGATATTTCGACCATTGATGACAATGCTGGATATGGAATATATTGTTTTGAATCAGATCCTAATCTGAATACCCTCAATCGTGACGGTTATACACAGGTAAATTCAAATTCGAATTCGGCATTTTATCTTGATGATTCCTACCCAACTATGACCAACGGTCACAATAACATTGATCCGCCAAATGATGCTCCAGTACCTTATGCAATTGAATTTCCAGCACTCCCCGATTCATGGGTAGGTGCGATAAATAACTGGTGGGGAACTGCTGACGCCGACGATGATGAAGATGAACTTTTTAGTCATGGTCGAGTTTTATATGATCCCTGGTGCAACCTCACTCACGTACCTTCTGACTTAACTGATTTCGACATCGCAAAAAGGCAATTTGAAGCCGGTGAATATAGGGCGGCAATTCCCCATTTCCAGCGAGCGGTGTATGATGAAGATCTTGATGGTGAACGATACACGGCTCTGCGATGGCTTAAAGGATGTTATAAGCTTGCCGGTATTGATTATGAAGATCTTCGCGAATTCTACGGCAGGGCTGCTGAAGAATTAGAAATACGTCGATTAGCATTCGAAGCGGGACGTCTGGAAATTTTGACGCTTGGGAATATGGGTCGTCATCAGGATGTTGTTAATGCCTTCCTCGCCCGAAGAGAACTACTTGTGAATCGAGCAGATTCGTTGCTAAACGAAATTGACCTGCTCTATGCGAGATTTTCTCTTGCAAAGCGAGATGTGAATCGCTCAAGAATTGCCAATTCATTAATAGACCTAAAGAAAGAGCTCACCGAGCTGAAAAGACTGAGAAAGGAAGCAATGAATGATGCTGACTGTGTAGAGCTTCCGGAAACAATTCAATTTAACTCTGCCTTCCCAAATCCATTCAACAATAAAACTAGATTATCTTTTCAATTGAACGACCTCAAGAATATCAAGGTTGTTGTGTACAACAAATCTGGTCGAACGGTTGCTATACTCGATCAAGGTGAACGTACTGCTGGATATTACGATCTGATATGGGATGCTTCGGGTGTTTCGACGGGAGTATATTTTGCGCGGCTTGAGGCAGGAGACTTAACCAGAACTCAAAAACTCATGCTCGTAAGATAAAGGCTTGTAAAATGAAAATCACACCAACAACCTGTGAATATAGCCCGATGCACTCCCTGAATCCTGGAAAATTCCCTGTTTCGGAGAAATCGGATTTCATTCAAAAAATGAGGTCATCATGATTCTTCGTTGCTTCGTATTGTTAATAATAATTATAACACCTGCATCAGCCGTTATTCACAACATCCCCGATGATTTCGAGAAGATCCAGAGTGCAATTGAAGTTTCGCAAGATGGTGATACTGTTCTCGTCGCTCCGGGAGTCTATGCTGAAAATATTGATTTCCTTCAGAAGGAAATAACCCTTGCCAGTCATTTCATTTCAGAGGCGGATGAGAACCTGATCTGCGAAACTATCATAGACGGAGGTGAGAACGGCTCTGTCGTCACTATGATAGAGGGTAACAACAACCCGGTTCTGATTGGATTCACCATCAGAAACGGTTTGTGTAATCGTGGTGGTGGAATAGAATGTGATTCCACTAATGCTACATTTTTGCATTTGTTAGTTACTGAAAACGTCGCCAGACAAATAGGGGGTGGAGTGTATTTCCGAGACTGTTCACCTACCCTTAACCACATAATAATCAGCAATAACTCAGGTCAAGGTGCAAGTTTTAGGAATTGCAATGCCACCGTCCGTGATGTGATAATTGATGGCAATAGGTCTGAAGGTTCCTGCGGTGGTATCAGTTTAGGTAACTGTCAGGGATTGTTTGAACATATTATCATTAGCAATAACATCGCCGAAAATGATGGTGGTGGTTTATATTATTATTCAGAACTACCTCCACCGACATTTAATAATATTGCTGTTTATGGAAATCAAGCTGATGATGGTGGTGGTATTTATCTGAGAGATGAAAGCGGAGAGTTAATCACGTTTAATCATCTTACGCTTATTGATAATCATGCACTCATGGACAATCATATCCACGATGAGGGAGGTGGGATTGCACTTCATCGAGGTGTGCAGTTAGAGCTTACGAATTCAATATTATACTTGAATGAACCGGCACAAGTCTGTGCCTATATTTCGAACGATATTTTTGTCAATTATTCCAATATCCAGGGTGGTCAAGAAGGGATTGATCCTGGCCGAAATCAATTCTTCGATCTCGAATGGGGTGAAGGAAACATTTCGACAGATCCACTCCTGAGAGAGAATTACCACCTCTCTCCAGCCAGTCCGTGTATCGACACAGGTGATCCTGAATCTGAACCTGATTCTGACGGAACTCGCGCTGATATGGGAGCTTTCTCATTTTTGGACAGAGCAGTTCTCACCGGACATGTATACGATGCGGAAAACGATACTGAATTAGCAGGTGTTGCTGTATCTACCACCAATGGTGAATTGGTAGTGTCAAATGATGAGGGTTATTGGGCACTCGATCCTGCCCGTGCAAGCATTTTCGATATAACAGCAAGTTTGCAGGGCTACAATTCTCAGACTTTTGAAGGATTAGAACTTCGGGGTGGGGATACAATTGACATAGATTTTAATCTGACACATCCGGAATTCTTTATCGAACCGGAAGGATTGGAAACAGATGTAATACAGGGAGAGACCTTAGAATTTGCTCTCCCAATTGCAAACGATGGAAATGGAGAACTGGTCTGGAGCTCTAATCTCGTGGCAATTGCACCTAGACCATTCGTCCCATTTGGAATTTTTGAGGACATTCAAGTTCAACTAAATGAAGGTGTGCTTTTGGGTGGTGGTTTCTCATATAACGGGTTACATTACCTTTCCTGGTGGGCAAATATGGATTTTCGCATACTCGGTTATAATCGAGAAGGTAATTTAATTGACCAAATTGAACTACCATCACGGATGGTGAACAATTCATCGTGGATTCATTTGACTACCGACGGTGAATCTATCTGGACTACCTGTTCAGGAGAGTTGTATGAAATTGATTTTTTTGGTAGTATACTTTTCCGACAAGATTTGCGTATAGGTCAACTACGTGGAGTTGCTTATGATGATGTTCATGAACTACTTTGGGTAGTTGACAATCACAATATTATTGGCTTTGATACTAATAATTACGAACGATTACATGAGTTTGAGATAGAAGAAAGAAATATTCGCTCCATTACCTTCTGGGCTGATGATCCTGATGGACAACCGTTTTACATGTTATCACAATTTGGACAAAGAGAAAACAACCTTTTCAGATTGGAGAAATTTAACATGGAAACATTTGAAAATGTTGTTGTATGGGAATTTTGGGAACGTGAACCTTATGGAGACATTTTTATCTCGGACGGAATAGATCCTGGAAGATGGATTCTACAAATGGTTAAACTTGGTGAACCAGTTGGGGCACGCTTGTGGCACCTTGACTTTTATGCACACTGGTTGTCTATTGAACCTGATCAGGATGTTATTCTACCGGAACATGATGGTGAGGTGTTTATCATCATGGAAACTGAGAATTGCAATGTCAATACCAAATATGAAGCCAATGTAATTTTTTCTCACAACGCAGTGGGAGGTGAGGTCATTATTCCCATAGAGATGAATGTCTTACATCCTGAATCAGCCTCGATCACAAATCAGGATTTGCCAAATAAGTTCTCTCTGTCAAATCCATATCCAAACCCGTTTAATTCTTCAATAACAATAGAGTATTCTATTCCCAGGTTGGGTTATGCAAGACTATCAATCCTCGATCTTCACGGTCGTGAGATTGCCGTTTTGCACGATGGTACACAGACTTTGGGATATCAAAAAGTAACATGGGATGCGGGTGATCAACCAAGTGGCATTTACCTTTGTAGATTAGAATCGGTTGGTAGAGTTGTTACAACTAAATTGACACTAATCAAATAATAAATCAGATTAGACATCTCTGATACAAACAAATAACCGGAAGTTTTAATTAAAACCTCCGGTTATTTTATTTTGATCTCGTCGTCTGGAAACAAATTTCAGACAAAATTTTCAATGTAAATAGGAACTTCTAATCATTCTTATATCCATAAGTCCCGATCCTCATAGGTATTTCGACAATCCTGCACAACAATCATGATGCTTCTGCAAGGCTTTCTGCCTGATCTGTATCTTCACAATCAGAGGTTCATCAGCAAAGATATATTTTGCCCCGGCTTTCCGCAAGAACTTCATCTCATCATTTGAGGCTCTGGCAATATCAGAAGATTGCCTATGACTATCGTCTGCAGATATTCGGGGTTTCCAGATCTGGCAAGACTGAATGGTCCGATGATAACTGCTCTCATTCCGACACCCGCCTCCACACAAGCCCTGTCAAATGCTCGAAGAGGTGTGGAATCAAGGGTAGTACCGCCCCGGTGCTTTTTTCTAAAGCTTTTGCGAATAGTTTCGACCGTTCGGGTTCCGGGAATCGCGGGAAACTACCGTTTACTGTTGGTGTGAACATTTGGTGAAATTAGTTGTTTGACTGTGTTAAAGCAAGCTAATAATATTTACAAATGATAGAAACATAACATTCCTCGGTCTCACGCTCCAGCGAGGGAATGTATCTATTTGAACATCATCGCTGGAGTAGCAAAGTCATGTTTCGCGCCAGTTATTGTCATAAAATGCGAAGCATGGCTTCGCTACTCCGGTAAATAATTTCCTGTAAAAAACATTCCCACGCTGGAGCATGGGAACGAGATCTAAAAAGATTTGATATTAATGAGTTTTCTCATTATACTGTAATTACCAGAATTGTTTTATCAAGTTTGAATAAAGCAAATTGAGCTTGAATTTGATTACCTGATGAGTCAAATCATAGTGGAGATTGTCGTGCTGAAGTATATATTTTATAAGTTTTTAACCTTCTTAATTAACACCCGAATCCCATCCGCTGATGAAAATTGGGATGTCTCTGTCTGCCCTACCTTCCCAATCCGGGGAGTGCGGACATTCCTGTCTGCTCTGGTGGGGTTTTTGTGTTTTGTATTACTTGTGCCAGGATTGCTACTTTCGCAAACCGAATTCGAGGGTAATATATCCGGTGAATGGGAAGCGGAGGGCAATCCTTACATCCAGGTAGGTAATACTGTCGTCCCTGAGAATGAGGCTCTATTAATTCTTCCGGGTGTTGAAGTAATCCTCGGTGAGGAAATGACCTTTACTGTTGAAGGGATAATCACAGCACAAGGTTCGCCCGAAGACACTATTTACTTCAATAATCCGGAAGGTGTCGCTCCGCCGGGAATCTCGCTGTTCACGGGTCCAGAAGATACTTGTCGATTCAGTTTCTGCCGTTTCGACTCTTTGCTGGACGGTATTGAATCCCTCAATTGTTCAGTAATCATCGAAAGCAGTAGTTTTTTCACTTGCAACAGAGCAACCAACCTTGTACAGGGCTGGGCGAGAGTGACCAACTGCTTCATAACAAGTGTCGACAGCGTCCACTGGGGCGATATGATCATCGGCGATCATCGGAGTCCAGGTGGCATATACGATGTAATCGAAAATGTCGTCATCGGAAATCGCATGATTTGGATCAGAGGTGCCGATTCGGTTTTCGTTTCTGGTAACTCCGGGCATAAGTTACTCTTCTGGAATGTAAGTAATGGGCATTCGACCAATAATATGGTTGAAACCATTCAATTAAGAAACTGTCGTCCTCCCTTTAATATCACAGGAAACGTTGTTCAAGCAATGATCTTAAATGGCGGTGGACCTTACACCATCCAGGACAATTTCGCAGATCGCCTGACTGCCGGTGAGTCTGCTTTCGAAGCATTCGACAATACATTTAGCTATGTCAGATCTTTTGAAAGCGTCGGAGTTCTTGAAAGGAATCTGATCAGCGGACCTGTGGAATTGGATAATATTGCCGGGAGATCGGAATTGGCTCTAATCAACAACACGATCTATATCGATACGCAACAGGAACTCCCCAACACTGCCATTATCCGCGGTGATAATTCTAATATTACACAGTTCAGTAATAATATCATCTATTCGAATCGTCTGGTAGGATATGGCATTGAGGAGGATATCGAAGTTCGAAGCGGTGGTTACAACTGCTTTTACGGTTTAAATACAGCATACGGGGATCGCAACCTGCTGGAGGGTGATATAGAAGCCGATCCGCTGTTCAGGGGTGGTCGCGACGATGACCATCGGTTACGAGCGGACTCTCCCTGTGTCGACGCCGGCGATCCGGACAGCCCTGAAGATCCCGACGGTACACGCGCTGACATTGGGGTATTGCCGTTCGACCAGGAGAACGGTATGCCGCCAACAATCATATCTCAAATGGACGCGTTCACAGGTTGGGGGATGGATTTTCAATATATTGCAATAGCGAACGATGAAGGGGACGAATTGGAGTTCGATTTCGAAGGATTGCCTGAATGGCTGGAGCCCGAACGGCGGGATTTCGTCTCGGATACACTGGTATTATCGGGTGAAGTGCCGCGTGAACAGGAGTCGTTCAGTTTCATCATTCACGTCATCGACGAGGACGTGATGGATGACACGTTGTCGGTGCAGGTATTTGTATATCCCTTTACAGTGTTGACAGGACAAATTGGTGGTGTACTCGACGTGGATAATTCTCCCTACCTGGTTGCTGATACCGCTTATGTTGCTGGTGACGATAGTTTGATTATTGAACCGGGATGCGAGATTTACTGCGATGATACTATCAATGGGGGTCGCTCTCATTCTGTTTTACTTTCTGCAGGCCACGTTCGTGCAGTGGGAACTGAAGAAGACAGCATTCTTTTTAAAACCCTGAACAGAAGTGGTTCACGGAGATTTCTAAGAATTAGTGAAAACAGAGATTTAGTTTCGGAGTTCAGATATTGCCACTTCAATGGTGCTGGAGTATTAATAATAGGGCAGAATGGCAACATTAACCACTGCTTTAACAACAATGCTTCTTTAGGTATATCTGGTGATGGCATTCATTTTGACTTTCAACACAATGTCGGTCGCGGCGCGGGTCTAAGAGGTGTAGGAGTGGTCGCGAACAATAGACTACGAGGACAAATAAGTGTCGGAGGCGACTCGGTGGAGGTTTTCAATAATCATTTTGAAAGAGGAACAATATACCTCTCAGCGTACGGAATTCGACACGCACGTATCCATCACAATATTTTTGATTCAAGCGCCGGTTCTAAAGCTATCGATTTAACAGTTTTCGATTTTGAAGATGCTTTCCTAAATGGAGATGTAATTGTCAATTCGAATTATGTAAAGTATTGCATAACCGGGCTCCAAACTCAAGGATACTTTTCGAATGTACTTGCACAAAATAATATATTTAATGGTGCTACAGAACAGGCTATTCGAGAGGTGGAAGGTGATTATAATGCCTTGATTACTAACAATGTCCTTTCGAATTCAAGTACCGGATTATACTTTCGAGATGTGGGAGGACAATTCATGGAAAACATTCATACTGAAAACAATCTTTTTATTAATAATGATATTCTGTTTAACATCCGCCATCCCAATATTGAGTATCAATCATTCCGTTACAACGCCTGCTTTAACTTCGATTCGCTCGGCAATGACATGACCTATATTGGTCGAATAAATCAGGTTAACGCCAATGGCGACTCTTCCGATACCGGCTTCAACATTTTCCTCGATCCTCACATCGCCAATCTCGACTGTCTTGATTTTCACCTTTTCGAAGATTCACCTCTGATCGACGCCGGAAATCCTGACTCTGCATTTTTCGATCTCGACGGGACTGTCAACGACATTGGTCTTTACGGAGGACCATTCGGGGAAGTGTACGATTATCCAGAGGAAATTGGAGAGAGCGTTGTTCCCGTTCCAGACGGATTTTCAATCGGACTACCATATCCCAATCCTTTCAACAGCGCGACACACCTTACATTTGCCACTCCGTTACCCGGTAATGTAGAGGTTAAAATCTTTGACACAATTGGCAGAATTGTTCTCAAGGAACGTCTTGTAAGTCTGCAAGCCGGTCGCCATCATTACATCTGGCAAGGTATCGATGATGCAGGCAGGGGGCTTTCCACAGGTATCTACTACATCGAACTGACCTTCCGGGATTCCAAGCTTGTGCGACAGGTTATAATGTTAAAGTGAAACAATAAATGAAAAAGGAGGTGATTGTCTTCGGATTGTAAAAAGAGTATTTAGAGAATACGCTTGAAAATGAGGATATATTGTATTCCTGTCCTTAATAGTTCAGGCTCAGCTTGAGGTCGATCATTGTTAATCGGTTACTAACCAATTTTGTAATTAATTTTAGTTGAAAATTCAGCGACTTAAAAGTCGCGAGATATTTTATGGAGAGAAGAGAATGAATGCAAACTTAAGAATTATATTCGCGGTCATTATGATCGTTATATTCATTGGAGACGTAACACCAGCATTTGCTATAGATAATGAATGGATCTATCGTTTTTATTTGAATGAAGAGGGAGAGGTTCGTACAATCTGGGATGTTCCTGACAATACTGAATTCGAGGGCAATATCGTGATTCCACCGGAAAACGATCCCAATTGGGAGCTTGCTGATTTACCCGAAGGAACTTACACCATAGAATTCGCCCCTGGTGTGGATGTGACATTTGAGGCTGGTTGTTCGATTACGATACAAGTTACCGAATATGGGGAAGATTTGGGCACGGGTCGCATCGATGCAAGTGGAACTGAAGCAGGTCCGGTTGTTTTTGGCTCAGAGGCTGGCGAACCAGCAGCCGGTGACTGGGATAAAATTTCAATCCTAACTACACCAACAGAAGCGCAAGGTTCAAACATACTGGATCATTGCGAGATAATGCATGGTGGTGATGATGCGGATGACAACAATAATGTTCTATTTGTTGGTGGTGGAGGATGGGCAACAATAGAGTACTGTATCGTACGCAATTGTGGGGAAGAGGATGATCCTGCCATGGAGGCTGTTGATGCTATTGTAAATTTGGATGGGGACGCTCTGGTCAGTTTTCATGCGAATGAAATTCGCAATAACATTGGTATTGGTTTATGGGTGGATGTAATTGACGAAGAGTCCGAAGCAATTTCCCACAACTTGATACATCACAACACTGTGGGTGTTGTCCTGCACGGTTTCCCGAATGAATTCAATAACAATCTGGCCTATCGCAACGAAGGCAACGAGATTGTGTTTATCAACATAGTTGCCGCGGCTGTTGTTAGAAACAATCTGGCTTTCGACGAAACGGATCCGTTGGTCAACGACGACATCGGTATTTCAGGGAGTGGTTGGCCTGATGAGATGCTCAACAACATCGTAGTAGGAAACTCCACAGGAATTTCTTACGAGGGTGGTGAAGAGGTAGAAGCAACTTTCTGTGACGTTTTTAACTGCGATGTGGCACGATTTGACAACGTTGTTGAAGGGGAAGGTTGCATAAACGCTGATCCTGAGTTCGCGGATGAGATTAATGCTGACTTCCATCTTCAAATGGAATGGGATGGTGGTGTCCTGTCTAATCCATGTGTGGATACTGGGGAACTAGATCCTCTGAATCTGGATCCAGATGGAACACGTGCCGATATGGGAGCTTATGGTGGATCGAATTCTGCAGATTACGACTGGGACGATTGGGCACCACGACTTGCACCTCCTATTGCTGAGGTAGTTGATCTACGATTAGCTCCACCACCACCACCACCACCACCTGCTGCTCCTTTTGGTCCCGTAGAATACTTCATTGCTGAAGATATGGAATTCAACGCTGAAAATTTTCTGCAGGTGGAAGACAGTGTAATCTTCCGGAATGCGGATGGCGTCAGGTGGGTATTCGATGGAGCTATCGAGGCTATCGGTAGCTCAAGCTGCATGATCGAATGGAAAGCTCACACCTCAAACGGATGGGATGGTATATACTTCAATTCAGATACCAACACTGATTCCACAAAGCTCCAATATGTGAAGATTTCCGGTGCGGAGCATGGGATTAAGCTAACAGGTGTCACTGACTCAGGTAGTGATCGTCTGGATATTGAAAATTGCACTATAGATTCCTGTGGAACAGGTATCTATGCTACAAACTCCCGAGTCGAAATCACCAATAGTACGATTAGCAATTGCGGAGAAGGCACAAATACTTATGGTATTTACCTCAACAGTTGTTCGGCAGGTAAAGTTATCATTGATAACAACACGATCGAGGATAATGGAGTTTCCGGAACATATACGAGCGCAGGAATATATCTGGATTCCTCCAGTCCGGAAATTGTCAACAATACAATCGAAAACAATACTGGCTGTGGAATAGCATGTCTTGGTTCCACACCAGATTTGAACACCTACGATAGTGGTGGTAATGAGATAAACAATATACACGCTAATGGCTCAGGCACTCAAACGGGCTCCAGTGGAGCAGAGATATATCTTGCCAGCAGTTCATATCCAACGATTAAGTACAACAATATCTGGGATTTTGGTACCGGACCCGTAGGTATTATGATTTATAAAGATGAGATTTCAAACAGCAATGCGGTTTACGCCACAGATTGTTGGTGGGGGTGCTCGACGCCTGCCGACTCGTTCTTTTATTGGGGGCTCGGTACTGCTATTGATTACTCAAGCTATTCTTCAACCAAACTAAGCAGTTTTGAGGAATATGAGCTTGCGATGGGATATTGGGACGAGGGTGAGTACGAAGATGCCGCATATTACTTCAGGCGCACGATCCTCGATGATGGAGCGATTGGGATCAACTCGGTTCATTATTTAGCAGGCTGTGTTGGCGAAATGGAAGATGGTAATTTCATTACATTGCGCTCATTCTTGCAGGATGTAGCCGATGAACATGAGGATGAGGAGGTCGCAAAAGTTGCAGATCGGTTCGCCACTCACTGTCTGACAGAAATTCTCGAATATGAAGATGCTATGGATGAATACGATCTTGCACGTCGCGATGCAGGTTGTCTTCGTGATTCTGTAGAAGCTGTGATTGATTATCTTGCAGTTTGCGAACTGTCCGGGGAAGATGGTGATCTCGATGCTTCTTTGGGAGACATACCTACCCAAATGCATAATATGATGGAGTTGCTTCAGGAGCGCACAGAAGATGGAGTTACAGAAATATTACTGCCCAGGGACTTCATGATCATCGAAGCCTATCCCAATCCATTCAACTCGACTACGACCATTGCCTATAATCTATCAATGTCGGGCACAGTCAAACTAACAATCCATGACCTCCGGGGACGTGAGGTTGCTATGCTGCAGGATGGTATGCAAACAGCAGGATATCGAAAAGTCACCTGGGAAGCAGGTGATCAACCCAGTGGGTTTTACCTGTGCAGATTAGAATCAGTTAACAAAGTAGCGACGACTAAGTTGACTTTAATCAAATAATAATGCACGCGAGAAACATTCGGATTCAAAAATAAATAACCGGAAGCATCTGATTAATGCTTCCGGTTAATTTTATACTGACAACATCATCCGAATTTTTCTCTCAGACGACATTTTCAATGTCGGTAGAAACTTCTATTCATCCTCATCCTGCAGAGGTTCTACACGCACCTTTACAAAAGCTGTGACATCCGCATGCAGTTTGACCGGAACGTTATAAACGCCAAGTGCTTTTATCGGATCGGTCAAATTGATAATCCGTCGGTCGATTTCAAGACCTTTCTCAGCCAGCATATCTGCGATATTTGCAGATGTAACCGATCCGAAAATTTTGTCCTCTTCACCAACCTGCACTCTTGCGATGAGCTCGGTTTTGGTCAACCTTGCAGCCATAGCCTTATGAGTTTTTACTTCACGCAGCACTTTGGCATCTGCCATACGTTTGTGTGCTTCCAGCATTTTGATATTTCGCGGATCTGCCTTAAGAGCGAATCCTCCGGGGATCAGGTAATTTCGTGCGTACCCGTCTTTGACGGTGACAACATCACCTGTAGCACCGAGTTTCTCGACATCATTTATTAATACTATCTTCATCTTTAGCCTCTTACCTTGGATTGTCGAGAACAAACGGCAGAATAGCCATGTGTCGTGCACGTTTAATCGCCTTGACCAACTGACGCTGGTGCTGCGAACATGTACCGGATATGCGACGGGGGATAATTTTCCCCTCTTCGGTGATAAAACGATGTAACAGTCTATCGTCCTTATAGTCGATATACAAAATCCGATTTTCACAGAAGCGGCAGATTTTCTTTCGATTTATTAACATTTACTACCTCTCAAAGTTTAAGATCGCGAAAACCGAAATCGAAGGATGAATCATCTTCGGCATCGTCATTGTCATCATCAATATCATCGTCAGTTTCTTCCGTTTCATCTTCAGAAGCTTCAGTTGTCTCGAAATCTTCTTCTTCTTCTTCGTCTTTATCTTTCTGCGAATTATAACCGAATTGACTACCCGCACTATCCAGATCAGAAAGCACCATTTCACGTTTGTTCAGGAATTGAATTCGACGTGCCTTAATCTCGACTACATTTCGATAATGTCCATCTTCAGTACGCCACTGACGACTCTGAAGCTCTCCTTCAACAAGAACAGCACTACCTTTTTTCAAGTTTTCAGCACAACTCTCGGCAAGTTTATACCAGGCAACGATTCCGACGAAACAGACATCTTCTTTCCACTGACCAAAATTATCCTTGAATTTACGATTTGAAGCAATTGTAAAATTCGCAACTGGTGTCCCATTTGTTGTCTGGCGGATAACAGGGTCTTTAATCAGGTTACCGACAATAATAATATTATTAATGTCCGGCATTTTTAAATCAGCCATTGTTCTTCCTCATTGTTTAGTCTTTAGATTCGTTATCATCAACTTCAGGTTCAGCCTTTTCGGCATCTTCGTCGGAGTTGTCTGTTTCTGTAGATTCCTCTACTTCCTTAACAGTTTCTTCGACAGGTTCCTGAGTTTCTTCACTTGGTGTAGTTTCATCAGATGTTTCAGCCTTTTTTTCATCAGCCAATTCATCTCCGGATTCAACAACAGGTTCAATTTCCTCAGATGCTTCTTTTGTAGTATCTGAATCTGAAACGTCCTTTTTTGAATCCTCTACAACCGGCAGAGCAGTGTCAACAGCTACGGTGTCCCCATTTTCGTCCTCAGCGGAAGCTCCCAAAGGTCTACCTCCCATACGCATCCTTTCATCCTCTTCAAGTTGGATACGATGGGTTTCGGAACGCAAGCTTAGCTCTTTGTCGGTAAAAGCAAGCACAATATGTCGGAGCACAATCGGATTTAACAACAGGAAACTCTCCAGTGCCTGGACAATCCTGCTGTCACCACTCATATTGACAAGATAATAGATGCCATACTGACGTTTCTTTATCGGATACGCCAGACGCTTTTTACCGAGCTTTTCAAATAGAGAGATCGTTCCTTCGCGACCGGTTATGATCCCCTCTATTTTCTGCTTTACGGCGTCGTGTCCTTCTTCAGCAGCTGGATCGACGACGTACATCATTTCATAGTTTTTCAATCGGACTCCTACGGTTTAGCACCCCTGATGGCAGGGGAGGAGTTAAACGAATAAGCGCTTAATACGCTTCTTTTTTGGTTAATCCTGATCAGAAATGATTATTCCCGATCAAGGGGTAAAATTTCTAATCCATTATAATAATTCATAGCTGGTGTAATACCAGCATTTAGAACTTTTTCAACAGCTTTTACTGCAGTATCGATCACCTTTTCAAGATCACCGATTAGAGAGTTCGGAATTTTCGAAAGTACTTGTTTAGACAAATCCGGGATTTCGTGATTCAGCTTGATGCCAATCTTAAGTCGCGGAATTTTGTCGCTACCAGTCCTTAGAATTATATCGTCCATTCCACGGTGCCCTCCGGATGTCCCGGAGTTGCGTAATCTGATTCTCCCAAAAGGCAAATCGTGATCATCAAATATGACAAGAATATTTTTCAGCGGTATCTTATAATACTGCACCCAACCAGCCACAACTGTTCCCGATCGGTTCATGTAACCAGTCGGAAACAATAGCACTATTTTTTTTTCTTTTTGGGCAATCTCAGCGGAGTAAAATTCACCTTTCCCCGGTCGAAGTTGAATATTTGAATGCCTCGCAATTTCTTCAATCGTCCGAACTCCGATATTATGCCAGGTATTCTTATAACGTGATCCCGGATTACCCAATCCAACGATCAGGTGAATATTATCTGACATAATTATAGAAATCTACAGGAAGCAGATATTATTCTTTGTCCTCGGATTCTTCGGTTCCTTCTTCACCTTCACCTTCTTCACCCTCTTCACCTTCTTCACCCTCTTCCTCTTCAATCAAATCCTTCAAGACTACAGGCTCAACAACAAGGGCTACTACAACCTGAGCTCCTGTAAGGAAGGTAAAAGCTGGAAAATCGAGGGCGGCAACGTGAATCGCATCACCAATATTGAGCTCGGAA
The DNA here is from genome assembly GCA_964387885.1 of uncultured bacterium. Lineage (GTDB taxonomy): Bacteria > Electryoneota > AABM5-125-24 > Hatepunaeales > Hatepunaeaceae > JABGPL01. The sequence continues at coordinate 16,682 of CAYLYZ010000038.1, forward strand.
ACATCAATATCAATGCTGGAGGGAATGTCCTTTGGCAGACATTCTATCTCGAGTTCTTTGGCTGCATGCTGGAGAATCCCACCTTCAGTCTTTACACCTTCCGGTAAACCATGAAGGACGACCGGAACTGTAATTTTGACTTTGGTTCCCCGTTTGATTCCAAGGAAATCGACGTGCAAAATCTCGTTTGAGACTGGATCCCTCTGTAATTCACGAATTACACACTCACGAGGTTTCATTCCCTCAATATTCAGCTCAATCAAACTTGGTTTATTTTTCAGCAGTAACTTAAAACTAATCGAATCTAATGACAGTGGGAAATTGTCCTTCCCAGCATAATAAAACACACCGGGTATCCTGTCTGTCATCCTCAGCCGTCTTGTTGAACCTTTTCCAGAGTCGGTTCTCGGCTGTGCATTTAAAAGATTGTCACTCATTTAATTAAATCCTAAAAAAGCCGCACAGAGGCGGCCTGTTATCATCTCTTATGAAGATGAGGTTGTCTCAGATAAAGAGAACGCTAAGCGATTCTCCATAATGAATTCGTCTGATCGCTTCTCCGAACACCTCAGCTGTGGACAGGACATTAAATAATCCTGATTCTTCAGCTGTCTTGTGTAACGGAACGGTATCGGAAACAACGAATTCTTCAATGTTTGCTTTCTTGATCCTGTTAACAGCATCGCCTGATAAAATTGGGTGAGTACATGCAGCCCGAATTGTTCTGCATCCTCTTTCCCGAAGAGTTTCTATGCATTTCACCAACGTACCGGCAGTATCAACCATGTCGTCGATTATAAGAATGTCTTTATCTTCAACCTCACCAATAAGGTTCATAACTTCGGCGACATTGGGTTTACTTCTTCTTTTATCAATGAACGCAATACTTGCGCCTAATCTTTGGGCATAGGATCGAGCCATAGCAATTCCACCGACATCGGGACTGACCACAGTCAGGTTTTCCCCGGCGATTGATCTGAAGTGCTTCGTAAACAAATATGACGAGTAGAGATGGTCTACCGGGATATCAAAAAATCCCTGGATTTGCGCTGTGTGCAAATCCATAGTCAATATTCGATCTGCAGAAGCAGCCTGTAGCAAGTTTGCAATTAATCGCGAGGTTATTGCAACTCTCGGCTTATCCTTCCGATCTTGTCTGGCATATCCGTAATATGGGATAACTGCAGTAATCCTTGCAGCTGAAGCCCGACGTGCAGCATCAATCATGATGAGAAGTTCCATCAGGTTATCCGCTGTCGGATGTGTTGGTTGTAATAAAAACACATCTTTCCCGCGGATATTCTCGAGGAACATCACCCAGAATTCACCATCAGAAAAACGCCGACGTTCAATCTCTCCGACCTCTATCCCAAGATAGGCTGCTATACGATTAGCCAGTTCCGGATGAGCTGAACCACTGAACAGTTTCATTTCCGCCCAAGGTAGCATAATGTTTGCATTATTCTGCTGGGGCGGAAGGATTCGAACCTTCGGATGCGGGGACCAAAACCCCGTGCCTTGCCACTTGGCTACGCCCCAGTCAAGTTATCGAAACTTTTTTGATTTCCTACAACAATTTAGAAGAATATCAACTTGCGCTTTCTTCTTCCATGCATTTCTGATACTCATTGAGAATCAGTTTTTCCATACGTTGTCGGAAATCGTTACTGATCGGGTGGGCAATATCTTTGTAAGCACCATCAACCATCTTTCGAGATGGCATGCACACAAATAATCCACTTTTTCCCTGGATTACTTTAAGTCCACGGACAACAAAGACATCATCGAAAGTAATATTCACGAATGCCTTTAACTTGTCTTCACCACGAACATTAATGTTAATTTCTGTTATTTCCATCGCACCTCCTGTGCGCCCCACCGGTAATTCTTTTCCGTAATGAAACGGTGAGAATTAAGATAAAAAGGGTTTAAAGACTTTATCTTAATCCCGCTGCTACGGTTTAGAACAACTGTTAAAAAATCTGTATATTGACTAAAAAATTACAAAGGTCGACAGATAAAACACGACCAAGAATCAAGCCACTCGATGGCTAACGCCTTATCAGCCAAGTGTTTCCTGAATACTCCGAATATAGCGGATCCACTACCCGAAAGTCCGGCAAACTGTGCACCAGCCTGTTTCAACTTCTGACAGGCAATATCAAGTTCCGGGTATTTTTTAAACACAGGAATTTCAAAATCATTCCCCATTTCCCCGGTTGGAATTCCACCGCAATATGTCAGGAAATCACGAATCAGCAATTTAATATTTAATTTTTCAAATGTCAAGGACTGATCAAGGGTTCTATAAGCCCATGAAGTCGAAATCTCGAAATCCGGAAAAATGATAAATACGGTTAGATTTTCACCTAAACCCTCTGCAGGAGATAATTGATCTCCCACTCCTTGTATGAGTGAAGCACCATTTGATTTTAAAAAAAACGGAACATCTGATCCAAGTTTTGCAGCTATATTAAACAACTCCGGGGCTTTCTCGGAGATGCCATACAACTTTGCCAATCCGATTAAAACAGATGCTGCATCGCTGCTTCCTCCACCTAATCCGGCGCCCACGGGGATAAGTTTTTCAAGTCTTATCCTGACACGCATATCATTGCGAAATTTCTTCCGAAACGCAACAGCTGCTCTTACACATAGATTATCCCCCGGATCCACCGTCAGATCAGGACCACTATATTCCACCCCGGCAGGTAGATCACCAGAACCATCAATTTTATTTTCGGAGGATACTCCATCTATAATATCTAACTGGGATATTTCCACAATATCACACAGAGATACGCGCTGCATTATTGACACAAGATCATGATAACCATCGGTGCGTTTATTAAGTATCCTCAGTCCAATATTGATCTTCGCAGGGGCGGGGATGATAATGGACGTTTGAGATAGCTTTGGTTCAATTGATCTGTTTATTGTATTAATAATCATTTCAATATTACAACTTTTAAGGTTTCTAAATTCAATTTAGATTCCAATTTGAGAAAATACACACCTGCAGCTACGAGGTGGGAATTTAAAACAACACTATGCACGCCAGGTTCAAATACAGCATCTGTAATCCTGCTAATCCTTCGGCCTTCTGTTGATACCAGACTAATTGAAACACCCTGTTTGATCGGTGTCCTAAATATCACCGTTGATGTTCCATTTACCGGATTCGGAAAAACATTCATTAATTCAAATTCGAATGGATTCTTTGGTTCGGCACAAACATTAAATACTTCATTCACAATAATGGCAGTTCGGGCGGTATCACTCAATATTCCGTCAGAAACAATAAAAGCCGGATAATATTCTCCGACATTACCACTTTCTGTTTCCCATCGAAATTCAGCTCTGCCATTACCTTGATCAACAAATGTAACGGCTTCCGGTAGTTCTTCTCGATAAATATTTATGTTGAGTTGATCAGAGTTAACATCAAAGGCAATAAGCTCAAAATTAATAATTTCACCTTCATCTGCTTCAACATAATCGGGGACAGACTCCCACTCCGGAGCAATGTTGTACCCTATTGCCAGAGCACAATCGTAAACGCTAAAACTGAACCTATCCGCAATATATGCATAGTTTTCCACTACAGATATGTCAGAAGCATATCCGGGAGTGTTAAAATAGCCTACCTGTACAGGATTTGTCGGATCGTCTACATTTATGATTCTAAATCCATCAAGACCATTTAATATGTAAATGTGTCCATTATGCAAGTTAAGCTTGCCCGGTGTAGGTCGGGTATCGAGAAATCCAATTCGAACTGGATTTTCTCTATCAGAAATATCCAATACAAAAAGACCTGCCATATCATCCACAACGTATAATAAATCACCATCAGACGCAACACCCTGCATCTGACCGGCATTTGCCATATACTCACTTATTACTTCAGGATTTTCAGCATCTGAGATATCCAGAATATAGAGACGGTCTCTCCCGGTTATATATGCATATCCCCATTCAATATCAATTCCGTTGGGAGAAAACCGATCAATCTCTCTGAACTCATTTATCACAACCGGTCTCTCTGGTTGAGTAATATCGATTACATACAGAGAATTTTGTGTAGTCAAATAGACACAACTTCTCCAGATTGAGAGGTCGGTTGCATAGGAATCAATTTCAAATGAAGAAAGAACAACAGGATTTTCTTGATTTGAAATGTCCAAAACACGGAATGTGTCACCTGCCATATAAGCATAACTTCTACTAACGTGAATTATCCCTTCCCAGGTAGCATCCCCACACAATGCAATCTGCTGCAAGTTCTCAGGGTTTCTCACATCAACAACTCTAAGTCCACTATCTCTATCTGGTATATAGGCATATCCATCGTAAACTGTAAGATTTGATAAACTCTGATTTGGTGAAGGATATGATCCCATAAATTCCGGAGAATTAATATTAGAAACATCGAATATTTCAAGCCCGAAGGCTTCGTCTGGATAACCCGCATTGCCATTTGCGACATAGATCCGATCATCAATAAATGCACAACCCCCCGCCCATCCTCTTACCGGAAAATTCCCGATTTTAGCAGGTTCATGGGGATTGCTGATGTCGAAAATCAGGACACCATCGTTGCTGTCTGTGACTATTGCAGTATTTTCTGAAACGGCAACATCAACTGCATGACCTCCCAATTCGGTTAGAGAGAGAAAATCCGGGTCATCCGGATCTGAAACATCTATAATAAAGAGACCGTTATCTTCATCAATCAGTAAAACCAGATGATCCATACAGGCGAGAGCCTTACATGCTCCGGGGGTATCATAATTTCCGAATATTTCAGGGTTTTCTGGATTCTCAATGTTGATAATATAAAGCCCAAATCTACCGCCAGCTACATAAGCAAATGTCTGTGAGGTGAAAACGTCATAAGCTCCTCCGGGGAGATGTTGGTAAGTGATCTCTGCTGGATTGCTTTTATCGGTCACATCCACAATTCTCAAGCCTGCCCAATCTGCTGCTAACAATGCGATATCACCTGAAGCATCAACTGCGTGTATTCTTCCTGTCCTGAATACACCCGTTCTTGAGGGATTTTGCGGATCCTCAATATCGATGATACACATCCCTCCGCTTTCGTCGGCGAGAAATGCATAATTATCAACTAATTTCAGGTTTGTATTAAAGCTGGTATTATCATCGAAGAATCCAACAATTAATGGTGAAGAGGGATCAGAAATATTGAGAATCTGAAGCCCACTGAGGTTTGTTGATACATAGGCAAGATTATCTCTAATGACAACCGAATTGGCTTCATCCCAGATATTGTAGATGCGACCTGCTCTTTCAATACCAATGCCATCCTGTGCCATAATTAAAGAGGAACAGGCAATATTGAAAATCAGAAACGGAATAATTGCGATATGTTTCATCCGAAATCAACACAGAAATCTGATAGGTAGCATTCAGTCATTTCACCAATAACATCTTCAGAGTTGTCGATCCTTTTGGCGTTGATAATCGCGAAAAATAAACACCTGCCGGATAATTGCCTGCATCCCACATTATATTATGAGTACCTGACTGTACTAATCCTTCCCTTAATATGCAGATTTGATTCCCGTTCACATCATAAATGGATACAACCACATAATCCATAACAGGGGTGGTAAACTGAATTCTGGTCTCGGCATTAAACGGGTTTGGATAATTCTGTTGTAATGAGAGATATAAAGGCAAGTTCGACTCTTCAACACTAATTCCAAACCAGTCCCCGACAAAAATTGAGACATCAATTTCAATTTCATTATTATCCGGGGCATTTGACACAATCTGAACCCTTGAAGAATACACACCAGCGTCCAGCCCATTTGAATTTAATATAAATATGACATCTGTGTCTTCTTCACTTTGAAGTGTTCCCTGAGGTGGTTCTATTTCAAGCCATCTCATGTCTCTCATCCCGTCATCATATACGTGCCATAATGTGTTCTGGTGTACTCCTCCATGCCACAGGTTTGCGCCGTCATGGGCAACACCTGTATGACCGGCATGCTGGAGTTGAAAACGCTGCCGTTCTCTTGCTTGCCAATTCCCATCTACATTTACTCTTACAGCAAATCCGACATCAATAGCAGTATTACCAACTATTGACCACAAATGACCATCAAAATGACCGGGAACCCATTCGAGCCTTGATATCTTATAATTGTTTCTTCTGAAATCGAGCAGCATATCAAAATCGGCAATTACTTCATGACTGTTCTTATCAATAACATAAATCCGCTGCTCATCCCATGAATTCACGAATATTCGTGAGTTGCCGTCATATGCTAATCCGGAAATTGACCTGACCTGTATTTCAAAACGATCAACAAGCTCACCTTCTTTGTTATAAAGGTAGATATTGTTTGAAGGATTATAGGATGAAATCCAGAAATAATCACCATCGAACGTTAGTGCGCGAGGACCGATGTGAATCTGATAATCCGAAATGACGTCCTCTGATTCGGGATCAAACTCAATCAGACGGTTGTTGTCCGTAGCAATTCCCCACATATGTTCACCATCCCATGCCATGCCATAAGATGTTGTGTAGGGAACCGGATAAGTTGCAATTAAATCACCGGCATCCAAACGTCTTGGTCGATCCGGATTATCATGATCTCGGGCAAATTCGGGTTCGATGTATTCTTTATACGATCTCCAGATTAATTCGGAACCTCCCTCATTTGTAATGTTAACAACGCACTCCTCAACTTCACCGGAATCTACCTCAACTCTAACCGTCAAAGGTTCAATATAAATGGAAGGAGGGATCACCCCTTCACCTGTTAACCAGATGTCAATCTCGTCGTTCTGAGGATCATTTGAGTTAATAAATATCCTCCCTTCATTTTCTCCCATATCCTCCGGTGAAAAAATTATTTCCACCCGTTCTGTCTGTCTTGACCGGATTATATCAATTTCATCAAAATCAGCACTAAAATAGTCACCTTCGATAAATATATCGATGATCTCAAGTTCTTCAGTACCAATATTCGTTATAGAGACTGTTATAATACTGCTATCACCAACTTGAACAGTACCAAAATCAATATCAGACGCTGATACTAATATTGCCGGGTTTGGCTCAAGAAACACCGGCAGCGCTCCCATATCTGACCGAGTTCCGTCGTGATCTTCCAGGTCAGGATTTCCTGTATCGATGCAGGGAGATTCCCAGTTAAGTGAAAAATCAGATTCTTCGGGATTATTAAATTTCGGATTAATTGGTATGTTTCCATCACCCCAATCAACTAAGCCATCGATACCATTAACACCATTCATGATATCTGAATACTGAACACTAATTTCAACTTCGGTTGACCTGATTTCTGATGGGTGATTTTCCCATAAGATTACGTTATCAATACTTATCCCCGTGTTTCTCGCATCGATTCCACCACCTAATTGAGCACGATTTCTTGTGATCGTGCAGTTTGATACCGATCCACCACGAGAATCAATAAAACAAATACCCCCACCTACGAGGTTTGCCCTATTGTCATTAATAATGCAGTAACTTATATCCGGATTTGAGTTTTGCCTTACGCAGATCCCAGCCCCTTTTGAGGCGGTATTAGAATTGATGATACAGTTTCGGACTGTTGGACTGGATTCTGATGAGATCAATATTCCGCTGCCATATTCCGCTATTCCATTTCTCAGAGTAAAGCCATCAAGAATCGCACTGCGATTTTCCTGTCGGCTGAAGAGCACACAACGCTGCTCATGACCTCCGTCTATTATCGTTGTTGAAGGATCTTCAGAATTTCCAAGCAGAAGAATATTCTTGCCGGTAAAATCTACCGTTTCCGGATATTCCCCAGGGGCAACGATCACTGAATCACCATGTTCCGCTTGCTCTATCGCAAGTTGAATTCTCTCAAATTCTCCAGGAACTGCTAACTGTCGAGATTCTGCTGATCCAGAATATATAAGCAAGATCACGATGTAAATGCGAAGTAAGTTCTTAATCAAATCTTTCCCGGTTTTCAAAAAAAAAGGATTATTAAAGATAAACAAAATGATTTGTTTTTCAAAACATGCATGATTCGCCAAGTATGAGTCCGGATGAAATGATTACAACTAAATCGAGTATTAGTTCTGACATTATATAATGCCAGAATAATAGTTTACTTAACTCAGAAACCCCTAAAGTTATATATCTCCATTACCCATGTTCTTTATCTGTTCTAACTTCAAACCCTCCCGCCACATAAAAAGAATCCCGGCAAGTACAAAATAACCGGTTGTTATTGCATGCAAGACAAGAGCAAATCCGACAGCCGGATCTTCGCTGATCCCGAACAATCCCAAGCCGAAAACAGAAGCCGCATGAAATGTACCCAATCCACCAGGTGCAGAGGGAACAGAAAGAGCAACTGCGTTAATTACAAGAATAACAAGAGCTGCTGTCAACGGAGCTCCAGCTATTAATGGAGAACTCTTATGAAATCCGAAGGCAATAATAGCTGAAAATTCTTGAGCTGTATATAATACCCAGATCAATACTGTCTCTAATGTAACAAGTGGGTAGTGTTTTGTCGATTTCAACATACTGAAACCGGCAATAAATCCTTTAAGTATTTCGATGATTTTTTCGCGAAGGACATCCGGGAAGAAAGACAGGATTTTTCCTGTCACTCCACCGAATGGAGCCCTGGCCAAGGAGAAATACATAATAACAAACAGCGCCGCCAGAGATAATCCGGCCATAATGAGAATGCCCTCACGAAACATCCCCATCTTTTCACTCTGAAAGATTATGCCAACAATGACAAACACTGCCAGTAAACTCAACCCATCAAGTAATCGCTCTAAAACAACATTTGCAAGGGCAGTGCTATTTTTAATTCTGGCCTTTTTCCCTAGCAGAATTGCTCTCACCAGTTCTCCGACTCGCAGTGGGAAAACGGCACTCGCAAAATATCCCAAAGCCTGAAGGGAGAAACAGTCGATCAATTTGACTTTGACGACAGGTCTTAAAAGAAGTGCCCAGCGATGTGATCTAACTAAAACATGTAAAGGAGTAATTAAAAAACATATTACTAACCAGAAGGGCGATGCTTTCAGCATGTGCTCCCAGATTTTGGTGAATTCGATTCTGGATTCGCCAAAAAATGCGCTGAAAAAAGATGAGTTGCCCGAGAAGAGCTCAGTCGGATGTGGTTTCCAGATTATCAGATATGTAAAAAAGATGCTAAGTACAAACCCGAAGATGATTCTCTTATTTTTCATATCAGCGTTATCAGGACTCTCTTGATTACTTGAACTTGCGGTGTAAAGGAAAGCACGGTTATTCAACGCAGGTCGAACAACTCGACTCCATCGGGACAGGTAAATCTGGTGTATTCAGGGGCTTGTGGTGAATTGACCTGAATATTCGAAAACATGTAAATAGTACTATTGCCACTCAAATCGGTAACTTTAAGTCGACGAACAATCATATCATCCACTGTTATCCAAAGTGTTGCTGCCGAAAGCAAAACCTCCTCACTCGACTTCGGTAACAAATCAAGTCGTAATCCATCTTGCCCTTCAACTGCCAGTTTTGTCATTTCAGTGGCATTAAATTCATCAGCAAATCGTAGCATTAGTCGTCTTGGTAGCATCTTATCGCTCTCTTCGGTCACCGGTTCGATTATTACCTGTGCCTTTTTGAGATTATATCGATAGATCGCGTCACCGTCGCAAACCAGATGCTGTTCCGGGGTTTCAATTCTGAATTTGTCATCAACAGTTACATATAATGAGCCTTCGCGTTGGATTTTCTCCCCGGTCATTGCCCATTCAAATACTTCCGTAAAATCGGCCTGCAGGCTTTGTATCCGGTTGTAGTTCTTCTTTAAATTCTTTAATATGGATTTTGGAGATTTTGCCATTAAAGCGTTGACTTCACCCAGAGCCAAGAATAACAACAGGACAAGTGTTAATCGTTTAATCATATTATTCCATGAACCTCTCTCAAATCTTCCGGGGTACAGGTTACTTCTCTCGCTTTTGAGCCATCAAATGGTCCAACTATTCCAACCTGCTCTAATTCATCAATCAGGCGTGCAGCCCGTGCATATCCCACCCGAAGCCTGCGTTGTAAAACTGAAATGGAACCCTGTTCGAGGTTAACAACAATCTTAGCAGCTTCCTCAAACAGCACATCAAATCCTTCACGATCTCCACCTACATTTCCTGTTGTGCCAAGTCGCACTCGTTCAACTTCAGGATCGGGAAGTTCAAACGAAGAGCTGCAGGGTGGTTGAGCTCTAACAAACTCAACTATTCTCTCAACCTCGTCTGTCGTTACCAGAGCTCCGTGCAATCGCATGAGTTGCGAAGCCCCGGGTCCCATATATAGCATATCACCACGCCCAAGCAGAGTCTCCGCGCCCATAGAGTCAATAATCGTCCGAGAATCAAATTTGGAAGCAACCTTAAAGGTTATGCGCGACGGGAAATTCGCTTTAATTAGACCAGTTACAACATCAACCGATGGTCTCTGAGTTGCCACGATCAGGTGAATACCAACAGCTCTTGCCATTTGTGCCAGTCGCACAATAAGTTCCTCGAATTCCCTTCGCACGACCATCATCAAATCTGCCAATTCATCTATTATTACAACAATAAATGGCAGGTGTTCTCTTGTATCCTTCTCTTCGGGATCTTTAGATGCTGTTCGTTTCAACCAGCGATTGTATTCTTCAAGACCGCGAACCCCTGCTTCCGCGAGGATATCATATCGCCTTTCCATCTCGATATGAACACTCTGCAGGGTTTTTACAGCGTTTTCCGGGGTTGTGATTACATTTTCACCGACACCTCGGGGTGTAATCAAGTGCTGCTCGGATAACCTGGAGTATAGCGACAATTCAATTTTTTTTGGATCAACAAGCACCATTCGCACATCATTCGGATCAGACCTGTAGAGCAGACTGGTGATAATTCCATTAATGCAGACAGATTTTCCAGATCCTGTAGCACCCGCGATGAGAAGATGAGGTGCTTTTGCGAGGTCAGTGCAGTAAATCTCGCCCGATGCATTTTTCCCGAGTGCAATTGTTAATGGACTCTTGTGACTGCGGAACTGGTTCGAGTTGACAACCTCACGCATATAAACTGTTTCTGGTTCCCGGTTGGGAATCTCAACACCTACTGCCGCCTCACCCGGAATTGGTGCGAGAATTCTGACTCCTTGAGCAGCTAACGCCATTGCAATATCATCAGCGGAGTTTGATATTTTTGCGATTTTTACTTCGGGAGCTGGCTTAAGATCATATCGAGTAATTACAGGTCCGGGAACAGTTCCGATAACCTCTGCTTCTATTCGGAGACTTGCCAGTTTGCCTTCAAGGAGCCGTGAGTTTTCTTCGAGCTCGGTTCTGTCAACTTCGGGCTCTCGATTCTCAGGTGGTTCTGAAAGCAGTCTGATTGGTGGGAGTTGGCGTTCCCCAAGGCTTTCCAGGACTGCTCCGTCGCCATAGCTCTGCCTTCGAGTTCTTTTTGGTGGATCATCCTGTGCAGCTTGAGATTCTGATTTCACAAGTGGAGCAGGAGATAAGTCGGGTTCCGGAGCTGGCACCGATCGGGTGATAGAGCTCGGAATTATCTCCGGCTCTTTTATATCAGGAGTGACACTTTTAAACTCTCGAACCTTTGCATTATCATTCAGATATGTGTCCGCATGATCCATATCTTTATTTGGGAAGACAAGGTTTTTAATGAGGTTAATAACTGTAACCGGTAAATCAATGATGACAAATGGAAAAACTTTGCTGAACCTGAGGTCTGCAAGAACTACCAGAAAAGCTATTGCGAGAATAGAAGCAACTAAAATGGTTCCAAATGGTTTCAAATAATAAACTGATAACTCGGCAATTTTAAGAGGTAATAATCCGGTTAATTCTGCTTCAAGAGGAAGAGCCTTAATAATACTGAAGAGTGCTATACCGAAACCAATGAAATAACCCAGAGCAATTAATCCAAGCCCGATTCTAGGTAGTTCTCTCTCTATAGTCAAGGGTGTTTTTCTATCTCTGCTCCACCAACCGAGGAGTATCACCAGCATTACGCCTGGAATTGCGAAAGCTCCATACCTTCCAAACGTTAGCAGCATTAATGTTCCGGCAACTAAGTTACCAAACTGACCTAAAACTCCTCCGCTCCGGCCAATCGAGTCGCTATTCGGTCCTTCATACGGATCGTAAGTTATTAACGCTACAGTGAGGAAAATAACCAAAAAAACAAGAATCAGATGAAGAAGTTCTAATGATTTTACATATCGCGAATTGTAACCATTCTTAATCCTCGATGTTTTCTTAGGCGTTCTCTTCGATATCTTTTTTTCTGGATTTTTCTTTTGATTCAAAATTTCCTCAACGGAGAAATCTAACCATCAGGATTGATAAATCTGCCTTCATTCAAACAGGGTGCAATAGGTATCGAGCTATCCAGGGCGCAAATTGGCAGATCTGACTCCATACCTATATCGATCAAAAACTTGCCATGTTCACACTCTCTCAGTAGAGTTAATGTATCAGTACAAAATTCATTATATATGAGCATTGCTGATCGAGCTGCATCATTTAAATGTAATTCGGAAGAGAATCGCGATAAAATCCTCTCTATCAACAAGCCACCACAAGCTACATCTTCCAGTGCGAAACCATTGTATTTCCCTGCGCAGAGTATTGCAAGTGGAAAAGGATCTGGTGAATTAAGCACTGCGTCAATAATAGCATTCAAATTGATAAATCCGCAAAGCCAGACGGATTTCGCAACCGACGCCCGGATCACGGCCGGAGTACCATTAGTACTTCCAAAAACCAGGATTTTTCCTCTAACACGATCCCTGGAGTAATCCAAAGGAGAATTACCAAGATGAAATCCCTCAACCATTCGTCCATCTTTTTCTCCACATAACAGAATATCATCTTTTCCCATCTCATTTGCCAGATCGATGACAGCTGAGCTCGACTGAGAAGGAATTACACCTTTTGCTCCGTTGTTTAATGCTGTTGTTACCGAGGTTGCAGCTCTTAATACGTCAATGACAACTGCATTGTACCCCTTTAACCTTTCACCTGCGACAGCAGCGGGAGTGAAAAACAGATCAACTTTCCGCTTTATTTGGTTCTCTTTAGTATCTTCAGATTGTCTATCCACCAACTGCCTCTAATTATTCCACTTTCTGTTAACTTAATCACTTTCTCATTTCCAGAATACATAATATCCGAGATTGATTGAGCACAAATTTGGTATTATCGATTGTAAAATGGAATCGATGCAACCTCAGCTGCTAATCTACGTCCTCGAACATCGATCTCAATCTCGGTTCCGATTTTATTGTATGGAAGATCGATATAAGCAAGCCCTACGACCTTATTCAATACAGGGGATAATCCACCGGAAGTGACATATCCGACTTTCTCATTGTTGAAATAGACTTCACATCCATGTCGTGCAATTCCTTTGCCATTTAGAGTAAATCCGGCTAACTTTCGAGTTAAAACAGACTTTTTATCAAGAACCGGTTGTTTGCCGATAAAACCACCCTTCTTCTTTGACTTTACAATCCAACCCAAACCCGCTTCAATTGGATTAGTCGTTTTGTCTATATCATTGCCATACAGGCAATATGCCACTTCCAGACGGAGTGAATCTCGCGCTCCCAAACCAATGGGTTTCAATCCGTGAGGTTTGCCTGTTTCCATTATTGCGTCCCAGACTCGGGTTGCAGTATTATTGTTAATATACAATTCAAATCCATCTTCACCCGTGTACCCGGTACGGGATATTATACAATCATTCCCGGCAATCTTTCCAAGTTTGAAGTTATAATATGTTATATCTTCAACCGGTATGTCAGCCAATTCTGCCACGATTCTCTCGGCTTTCGGTCCTTGAATTGCAAGAAGCGCAGTTTCATCCGATACATTTTTTATCTCAACATCACCTGAGATATGTTCTACAAGCCAATTAAAATCTTTCTGCAGGTTAGCAGCATTTACAACAGTCATATAATGGTCTTTAAATCTATAAACCAGCAAATCGTCAACTACCCCGCCATCATCATATAACATCGCACTGTACTGAATGTTTCCAGGTTCAAGCCGGGTAACATTATTTGTGGTCATTTTATTGAGGAATTTCTCGGCATCAGAACCGCGAATTTCAAATTCTCCCATGTGTGAAACATCGAACATTCCGACATGCTTGCGTACTGTCATGTGTTCGTCAATTATTCCACTATATTGAACCGGCATGTAATAACCAGCAAATGGGACTATCTTTGCATTAAGTGAAACATGTCGATCATAAAGCCCTGTTTTTTTTGTTTCGTTTACTGAATCCATAAGTCACTTCTAACTAAAGTTGTTGTTGTTCGTATCCCAATCGATTGAATCGATTTATTTAAACAATCAAGTTACAAAGCAAACACCCAATAAGTCAAGCCCTCGTGCGAGGGCTTGACTTTATTGATAACTATTATTTTCTGTTCCAAAAGTTATTGTTTAACTTAAACTGAAAGTTTCAGTTCCTTAAAAGCTCCCATAACTTTGATAATGGCAATCCCATCACGTTAAAAAAACATCCATGGATGGATTCTATAAACAGAGCACCTCGCTCCTGAATGCCATATGATCCGGCTTTGTCCAATGGTTCTCCGGATTCAATGTAATTTTCGATTTCGTCAGTGCGGAGGCTTCTGAATTTGACTTTTGTTTTAGCATAATCGGATAAAATCCGGTTATTGATTGAATCAACTAAAGCAATTCCAGTGTAAACATTATGTTCGTTCCCCGAAAGCATATTCAACATCCGACGTGCATCATCCCTGTTCACAGGTTTTCCAAGTGCTACTCCATTTAAATCAACAATAGTATCTGCCCCAAGTATAAGTTTTCCGTCAGCTTTCCCAACGACTGATTTTGCTTTCGCTTCTGCATTTGCCACGACTACGTCGGCAAAGTCACCATTTTCCGGAAAAGCTTCTGTTGTATGAGGCACTATAATCTTGAATGGAATGTGAACCTGATTCAGCAGCATTTTTCTGCGCGGTGAGGTTGAAGCCAGTATTATTTCTTTCATCTGCTTTTCTGTCCGGTTGTTAATTTTCGAATATTTATCTTGAAAAAAACAGAACAATCAATCCACTCAGCATGATTCCCTTTAGGAGTGTGCTGATATTATGTAGTCCACGTTTGTTCTGTTTTCGGAAAAGTGAAAGGCTTATCAGTACCAATGGTATGTTTACTAATGGAATCATCAGGTAAAAGTACCGGTCTGAATACTGCTGATATACCAATGGGATTGCAGTGAATATCACCAGAAATATCAGGATTGCTGCCGCAAAACGCTGGGCGAATAAACCACCTCTGACTATTGGTAATGTCATCGCACCAAGTGCAGAATCACCTTCAATATCTTCAACATCCTTCACAATCTCCCGACCGAGGTGTATCAACATGGCAAAAACACCGGGTAGAACTCCACCAACCGGATTCCCGACAGCAACAGCACCATACACGAACGCAAGTCCTGCGCATAGAGCAATTATTATATTTCCCACAATCAAAGTACGACTTCTGCGTTCGTTGTAATCCAGAAGCAAACCGGCAGTAATTAATGCAATTATCGCCATGTGATAGCTTATCAACCCACCCACCAGTATCCCAGATAAAGTCAACAGCATAGCCCACCATCCGGCTATTTTGATTGTTACACGTCCTGATGGAATCGGTCGATCCGGGTGGTTAATCCTATCTATTTCTCTATCCTTGACATCGTTATATACATTTCCCCCGGCAGCAATCAGGGAGGCAGAAAAGGCAGCCAACATCAGCGAAATTGAAGAATAATGTGTCACCGAACCAGCAAGCACTCCTCCTATCCAAACTACGATAGCAGTAATCAAACAATTTAACGGTCGACATAGTTCAATTAATCCCGTCAATTTTAAACACAATCCATGTTGTTTTTCATCTGCCATCACACTACACCACCGGAAAAATGAGCTCTAATAATCCCGGTCGAAACAGCAACTGCAGTTTCCGTTCGAAGAGGATTTGATCCGATTGATATTAATGGCAGTTTCTTTCCTCTGAAAATCTCTTTCTCCCTTTCCGAAAATCCACCTTCAGGACCGATTATTAGACGAAGATTAGATTCTGATGATGAGTTTATCAAATAGATTTCCAGGGAAATTGATATCTTGGAGGTATCAAGAATTAATGTCGGAGGCGGATCGGATTTATTTAGTAATTCATCAATACTCATAGGTTCCTCTATAGACATCAACCACTTGCGACGGGACTGTTTAGCAGCTGCGAGTGCGATTCCGCGCCAACGATCAACTTTCCCTTTTTTTGGTTCAACAACTGTGAATTCAGTTATTAACGGGATAAAGTTATCCGCTCCTATCTCCGCTGCTTTTTCAACAGCCCAGTCCATTCGGTTTCCTTTTACCACACCGACTGCCAGAATCAATCGAGGTATTTGTGGTTTCTCATCATCAAGCCTTTTAATGATTCGTGCAATAATGCCCTTATTTCGAGTTTCAGCGACTTCTGCAAGACAACCCCTGCCTTTGCCGTCGAAGATTACAAACTGATAACCTTCTCGCGCCCGAAGTACAGTTATCAGGTGACGGGCTTCCGAACCGGACATCTCGAAGCCCTCCCTCTTTTCAGCGAACAGGAATTCTTCTCCGAGTACATATGGAAAACGTGCCATTAGAATGTAACTCCCACACCAGTGCGCAGAAATGGCATACTGATATTATAATCCGGTGACCAACCGGAGAGAACGTGGACAGTTTCAACATAAGGCAGTTGAAACTGCAAGCCGAATCCATAAGCCCAGAAATTGGTCGCCATTTTAACCTCTTTAGGATCGGTAAACCTATTGCACCCGGCATCTAAGAAGAGAAATCCTTCCATGCTGAACTGCATATTCTGTACATATGGCTTGGCAAGTGGAAACAGATCGAAACTATAATAACGTTTGGATATTAAATTGAATCTGGTCTCCAGATTCATTGCGATAACAATTCCACCACCGGATTTAAGATTTGTACGAGATCGGATTAAAGAATGAGAAAGACCTATGCGCCGATATGAGGGAAGATCTTTTTGAGATGCTATTCCCCTGAATCGCCCTGCGAGGATCAGGTTTCTTACTGATCTGTATAACCTGAAGTCCACACTCTGCCGCAGGAAATAATGGTTCTCATCCGCCATCTGGTTAAACTCGGAGACTATCCTTAATAATGCCCCTTTTGTGGGATAATATCTATAATCTCGTGCATCTCTTTGGATAGTAATGTATTCGACCAGCAATCGGTCTCTCATCGCACCTGAGTATGTAAAACCACTCGCATGAGATGATTGTTCCTCCCACTGAATACCCCACCCTACCCAACTAATATCTGAGAGACGGTACCGATTCTCAAAACCAAAATGTAATCCCTGTCGAAAATGTTCCTCTCCGAGAGCATCTTTAATAATAGTCTCTTCAAACCATCCGCGCCATGAAATGCTTAGGTCTTCACCCCATCCGAACCATGGATCAAGGTGTGCCAGGTAATAACCCCTTTCAGTTCCCGCCCATGCCATAGCAGTTAATTGTTGTCCTAATCCCCTGAAATTTCTGTGATGTGCACCGCCACCGTATATGTAATCATCAGGCTCACTCAAATTATACCTGAGTCGTGGAAAAAAATATATATATAACTGCTCAGTTACACTAACAAGGACGACAGCCCTTCCTTCATCTTCAACAACTTCAACAACAACCCGGTTGAACAGACCCAATGAGGATATTTTTAATCTGTCACGTTCGAGTGACTCCTCTGAAGCAATCATACCGGGTTTCAGCATCATTTCACGCAGGATGAGGTTTTCAGATGTTACCTCATTCCCGCGCACGATTATTGCATATATCACGGGTGATTCAGCATTAGCATAGGTTGAATCAGCTGCATTTAAGAAATGGGCTCCAAACAGGAGTACAATAGTACTTAAAAGTTTAAAAAATTGCGCGTCTACAATTTTACATTTAACTTCATCCAACTCTGATTCAGTGAAATTTTGCAAAATTTTATCCTAATGCCCAAATAAGTTGAATGTCAAAATCCGGAAGCCTGTAATTTCCACGCTGCAAATCGTTAACTTTTAAATATCTCCCAACAACTTCCCCTTGAAGTCGAGGTGTAAAATTTGTTTTCACAGAAACTTCCGGTCCATTTAATTGGATTGATTCACCTTCTGTGGTCTGGTTTGACTCTAAATGCAGAGTAGTATGCCGCTCCTGCCATCTCCAACCAATCTTGAGAAGATACCATTTTGTTTCAATTGCGGGTAGAATCGACAAGGAATACCCATAACCGTTTTCCGAGACGTCCTCTACCCATTTTGACCAGTGTAATCTCCCATGATCATCCAATTTACACACAAAATCAACTTCTAACATCAGCTGATCTGAAATCAGGATTTTCAAAGTGTCGGTTGCTGTAAATGAGCGATAAACACGACTTAATTCCTCCTTTGATGGTACGAAATCATAGACAGAATAATTGCTCATTATTGCAAATCGTGAAGTGTTTTCAAATTGTCCTAATGACCATGGAATCTCAATTGAAAGACTGAATAACCTGCTCCATCTATTCTCACTGCTACGATGACTGAACAGGTAAACAAAGTGTCGCAAATCAGCTTCAAGTCTTGCTCTTATACCATATTCCGGTTTGATTTTCCAGCCTCCATGCACGGTAAATTTATATCGAAGCTCATCTCGGTCATTATGATCATCTTTATCGGGAGTATCATATCGATACCTGAATGCAACAGATTCTAAAACCAGACTATCGGTTTCAGAGGGAAAATAGGTCAGGTGTAATCCAAGCCTGGTTCTCTGCCCATTTGAAAGACTTGACGGGAACTTTTGTTCCTGTAAATCCAAACCACCAAAGGTACTAATGCCGATCTTTCCATAGCTCCAGTTAAAATCGAGAGAGTTTTTCCATGTGAACTCCATATAGTCTGCATTTGAGCCCAGGTGAATTGTCCGGTATCTTGAAAGCTCACTCGTCCAAACACTTTGTACAGGTGTTGAAATATCTGTGGATAGAAGATTCTTAACTTTAAATTCCTGGTCACGCCGTTGATTATAATTTCCTGTTCCCGGTGCAAATTCACGTTGCAGGCTTTGATTGAACATGCAACTTAACTTATCCCTTGCGGTGCCAATTTCCATCCAGTTCCCGGAAACGGTGACTGAAAAACCATTATCATCTACTGAATCATACTGATCAATCCAGCCATCTGATTTTAAGCTGAGTCCGAATTTTGGTACCTTATTAGCAAACCCGATTTTCATTCGAGCTCCTTTAAGCTCATCACCTGACCGATGTTCAAATAATGGACCAATTGAAGCCTCAAACTGCATTGAGGGAAGAACTTCAAGTTCAGTTCCTGCACCAAGATAAATACGTCGAATATCAATTCGTCTGCCAAAATCTAAATGTATAGGCGGTTGAATTGAAAAATCGGTATTGGGAAGAAGGGGGAAAGTTCGAACATCAGATTGGAAACTCCTTGATCTTTGATCCTGAAACCTTTCAAACTCTCCTTCAACCTTAAAGTCAAGTTTCTTTGAGTTCGATTTGGTAATCTTGAAGGCCAATTGTTCATCATACTTCCACTCTCGATGAAATCCTCTGGTTTCATGTAGAATGACATTCAGGTTTTGATGCAGATACAAATTTCCTCTGTCTCTCAATGAACGGTTCAATAGTAAACTTCCACTCCAGACATCAGAGTCGAAGCCATTATTATAACTTACTTTAGAGTATTCTGTGGGGGTATTAGGTTCAAATCCACAGGAGATTTTGGTCACGAATATCAATAAACAGGATATTATAACCAACTTAGGAAGTATGTCCAGCAGGTTTAGACTGGGAGCATTCATTTGGAGGGGTTAGATTCGAGTTCCTCTGGGGAACTAACAGTTCCGCCGGAAATGATTAATTTGAGTGCATCTTCAACTGAAATATTAAGAGGTGTAACTTCATCCCTCGGGACAAACAACAGAAATCCTGACGTTGGATTTGGTGTTGTGGGTACAAAAACACTTATTAAATCCTTGTTAAGGCTTTCTTGTACAACCCCACCATTGCTCGTTGTTGTTATAGCGATTGAATGTAATCCAGGTCGTGGATATTCAATTAATACAGCACTTTTAAAGACCTCCTGGCGTCCCGACAGAACTGCATCGCTAATTTGCTGGATCGCTTTGTAAACTCTGTTAACAAGTGGGATTTTATTCATAAATCCCTGCATCTTTTTCACAAGGTTCTGGCCAAATACATGCCTGGTGAGGAATCCTGTAATTCCAAGTATTAAAATGAGTGTAATAAAACCAAGTCCCGGGATCGAATATTCACTGAGAAATTCTAAATCAAAGATATAAAATAAACTTTTATTTACAACTGTAGACAAAATACCATCTATGAAGATAAAGCTCTTCCATAGCAAATAAGCCGTCACCATAACCGGACCTATGATTAGTGTTCCAGTCAATAATGACCTCTTTATCTCTTTCCAAACTCCGATTTCTCGTTTATCGATTAGTTCGGATATATTCTTTTTCAACTTCAAGCTAACTTAATCCCTGTTACAATTCCCTCTTTACCGGGATGAAAACTAATCCAGTAAGTAATTCATGTAATTACTTAGATTTGACGGGGTTTTATCTGTGTATTATAAATCGCGTCAAGTCCGTAATACAAAGCGTTTTGCAACCGAATATATTCTGTTTGATCGCCCCTGGATTCCGCCTCATCCATCATTTCCTTCAACCGACTTCGAAATACCGCTTCGGTTGTGCTTGGATTTAGGGATGGATCAATAGTCATTGCCCATTCAGTTTTCACATCATCCATCTTAACGCGGAGGTGAAAACAACCATTTTCCAAAAGAGTATCTGACAAAAGGATTCGACTCCCTGTTGGAAAACCTCCCTGTAACTCAACCAGAACAATATCCCTGTTTGTAACCTTTCTGTTGGCAAATTCAGATTTGATTGCATTTTCTACATGATAATTTTGAGTCATCCCATTTACATTTACCCTGATATTAATCACTCGTCTGTCGTCAAGAAGAAAATGTGATAATTCACCGGGTATGACACCTCCCTTTTGTACTGTCCCAATCATCACACCAAATGGCTCATTCACATCCACCTCAGACGCAATCAGGGCTCCGGGATAGGCTGCGCGAATTTTGTTCTTTTTATCCGTAATGGTTGTGCTCTCGTGGTAGTGTCCCAAAGCAAGATAATCAAAAGGCTGCTTAAAAATCTCTTGATCTGAGAAAGGCATTGTCGGTATTTTACCGGAGGGAAGATTATCATCTCGCGAGCCATGCATTACTGCAATATGAACTTTTGCCGGTATTCCGGTAATTCTGGTTTTTAGTAGACGCCGATCTATTGGTTCTGAAGGATGGGCAATACCGCTGATGACTAAACCCTCAAGATCTTTCAAGTATATTTGTGAGAGTTCAGGTTCACTGAAAATATGAACATTTCCCGGCCATCTTTCACCAAACCTTGCAAGAGTAATTTCGCTCGAATAGTGACTTGCCACTGAGAAAAAATCTTCGTTTCCGGGTGCAATTACAACTGGAATAGAAATCTTTCCGAAGAGTTCATGCAAAAATGGTATTGTATCGGAAGTAAGGTTTTCTTCCTCAAAGAGGTCTCCTGCAATGAGAATTAATTCAACATCTTCTTCAACAGCAAGTTCAATTGCCTTTGTTAAAGCTGCTCTTAATTCCTGCCCCAGAATTTCAGCTTTTTCTGTGTTAAGCCCCAGACTTCCACCGAACATCGGTCTGTCAAGATGAACATCTGAAAGATGGAGAAATTTTATCGAACTAATTGCCATTCTTATTCTTGTTCGTTTTTGTGTTCACTCGGTGGATTACCAAATTTCCCGATAATCTCTGAAATAATATCAATTATTGATTGAGTTTGAGCTCAAATCAATAACATTAATCCTGTCTTTAAATAACTTGATTTCGCGTTTTGAGAGCCAGTTGTGCCGTTCTTGATGACAGGACATCAGCAATACCTGATGCCTGCGTGAAAGCTCATTTAGAATATAGCGCATTCCGGTTAAGAATTTTTCATCATCTGTAGAAGACATCGGTTCATCGAGGATTATCGGAATTGCGCCTTTTACCCCTCGTGCCAGATACGTTGACATACCTATCCGAGCTGCCAGAAAGACTTCATCCCGCGCTCCGGTTGAGAGAATTGAATCTATATTATCAGAAGAAAGTGTTTTATTGTTTTCTCTGTCGAGAATCGAAAAGCTCAAATTTTCATTGAAATGGAGATCACCATAACGGGGATTCAGGTTTTCAATAATCGGTGCGGCTTCACTACTTAATGCTTTTGCCCATTCCCGATAGACTTCTTGTGAAATGTCATCGAGAATTGCTTTGGCTGCTTCCATCTCTTTCAGAAAAATTTCGGCTCGGTTAATTTCGGATTCAACTTCTGATAATCGAGCAAGCAACTTCGAACGTCTCGAGTAGTTGCTATCAAATACAAGTCCAATCTTACGCTGCAATTTCTGTCGTTCTGAATTGAGGGATTCCTTTTTATCCGAAAGATACTCGACTTGCGCCCTGTACTCTTCAGTTGACAATTCAATGGGCATTTTTTTGGTTTTGCGTTTAAGTCGATCTTCGAGGAACCTTAATCTTTCGCGTTTTGAAATTAATTGTGAATCAGGGAGAACATTCCTTTCAATTCGTGGTAATTCACTTTCGGCAATCAACTTATACTTTTGATGATTTGAGAGTTTTTCCCGGTAAAGTGATACTGCATCTGCAATTGGCTCAACTTCTTCAATTCCGGCGTCACGCAGGAATTTTGAATACACATCAATATTTGATTTCAAAGAAACATCAATCTCATCAAGTTCTTCCTGGTATTCTTCTTTTCTCTTGTCCATTTCAGCCAATTCGGAGTTCAACTCAAAGACCTTCTGGTAACGTAACAGAAGGTTGTTGGCAGCCTCGATTCGAGTCTCGTCAGCAGGCATTTCTTCATCCACCTTTTGAAAAAATGGTTCCAATCTTAATCGAGCCGCCTCTTCATCTCGCAGTGCTTCTTTAAAAGCAAGTTCAGCTTGAGTCAGGGGTTCAGTAAGTTCACCTATTCGATCAAAATTGGTGTAAACCGTCAGAAATTTCTTGCTATCAGAAAAACCGATTTTTGAAGAAAGTTCCGAGAGTTTATCACTCATTTCCGTCAAGCGATTTATTGCTTCTTTCTCCGCTACTGTAGACTCTTCAATCTCATCTGTAATAGAACTAAGTCTTGCAGAGTCGGAACCGCTTGACAATCCCCTGATTATTACCCCTACAGAACCGAAAATAATTCCAATGCCAATTATCACCTGACCGAGCCAACCTTCTGTAATGATCATTGCGATTACAACTCCAACGGTAAGAAGCAAAGCAGTAATAATCAGTGATATACGAACAATAATTCCCGTTCGTTTTTGACGAGATAGTATTTGGTCCCGTTCTCCATCAATCAATTCATTTCGAGATTTTATTTCGTGGAGTTTTGCTTCTTCAATTCCATATCCTGCGCGATAGTCATCGATAAAGCGTTTATCATCAGTAGTTAAGCCTGCAAAAACATTCCGGAACTTGTTTAGTTTTTCTCTGTCAACCCCTCTCTCGGTGAGGGCTTCCTCCTTTTCAAGTAATTCAGTCTGGGATTTTATTAGCCTCTCCGTACGATCCGTATATAGAGACATTCCAGATTCAAATTGCTTCAGTTCGGCATCATCAATGTTGACAATACTCTCATTGCCCGACAGATTTTCTTTGATCTGGTTTAGTTGGACTTGAACTTTTGTTTCCAACTTTTCCTTCAGATTCTGATGATTTGCACGAAGCTCTTCAATGCGCCCGACGATTTCTAAAAGTTTATCGTCATCACCTTCAGGGAAATCCTTATACTCTATCAGCTCCGTCTTCTTCTTCTCAAGTTTATACTTTTCAGTTACTAACAGCTCCTGGTTTGAAATACTCTTTTTCAATTCGCTGAATTCTGCCACTTCATGAGAGATTTCAGCTTGTTCTAATTCTGATTCGATATCTTCAATTTGGCTTTGAGTCTCAGCGAGTCTTTCACATTCGGAAATAATATCTGTTTTTGAATTATTAATAATGCGTAATTGACTGCGAATACTCTCGCGTTCTTTAGCCAATTTGGAAATAGCGTTTTCTACTGGGATTCCCGTTGGTTGCCCGGGAAGCTGATATCTGGCAAGTGAATTATGTAATCTTAAGATAGCATTTTCTGAGGTTACTCCCCCTTCCTCCGAGGTTGCAACCCGTTGGATATGTGGAGCTAAACCACCAGCATTTCGAATATCACCAAACTCTGACTGTCGTAAATAAAAGCTCTTGAGAAAATTTTCGCAGGTTAATCCAAACAGCTCTTCTCCAATCATGTAGGCTCCATGCCCACGATGGAATTCACTTGTTCGATCACCTCCGGTATCTCGATTTAGTAATCGAACGGTTCCGGCATGGAAATTTCTTTCAATTCGCCAGTGATTTCGGTCTTCCGTAAAATCAAGAGTTAAACCGAATTCCTCCGGATTGGTCCACGGTATAACTTTATCTCGGAGCGGTCTTTCATCATGAGATATCTCATCCTGATTGGGCAAATGATTATCAAATCCGTTGACATCATCCGGATCATCTTCTCTCAAGCCATAAAATGCTGCAAGTATTGCAGCAACGAGAGTAGATTTTCCGGCTTCATTATTTGCAATGGCAAGGTTTACTTTCTCAGGAGCAAAATCGATTGTGGTTCTTAAACAACCGAAGCCCCTTATGTGCAGTGTTTCGAAAAACATATACTGACCTTAAGCTATCAGATAGTCTTTTCCTGCTTTACTTTAAATACTTGAGCAGTTCTGTATCCGGTGGCAACACCAAAACAGTATTGGAATCAATAATCGATTTATAGGCTTCAAGCGTGCGAATAAACTCAAAGAAATCCGGATCTCTGTTAAAAGCTTCCGCATATATTTCGATGGCTTTCGCATCGGCTTCACCACGAGTGATTTTGGAGTTCCTGTAAGCTTCAGCCATAATAACGACCTTCAGGCTATCGGTAACCGCTCGAATTTTCAAAGCTTCCTCTTCACCTTCAGACCGATAGCGATTTGCGATACGTTTTCGTTCAGCACGCATCCGCTCATAAACTGATCTCTCATTCTGTTCAGGCAGATCAGCACGCTTTATTCGGACATCTATTACTTCTATTCCATAATCACGGGCGGTTGAATCTGATGCGGATGTGATCATGTCCATCAAATCTGAACGGCTGGTTGAGACAATCTCCTCGAGATCATGCAATCCAAGAGCTTCACGCAATTCGGAGTATATAATATCGTCAAGTCGCGCCTGTGCACCATTTTCATTCTGGACAGTCACAAGGAATTTCAATGGATCAATTATTCGCCATTTGGCAAAATTGTCAACATCGAGGTTCTTCTTATCCATCGTTAGAATCTCAGTCGGTGCTGAGTCATAGTCGAGAATTCTCTTCTCAAAGTAAGTTACACTTTGAATAGGCCACGGCATCTTGACATGCAGACCAGCATCGATAACAGTTCTGACCGGTTTCCCAAATTGCAGAACAACCGCTTGCTTAGTTTCATTAACCTGGTAGAATATAAGGTTTGTCAGGAAAATTAGCAGAATGACGATTAATGCCAGATTCTTGTAGTTTTTCATCTTCGACCTCCACCGGTTTTCGAACCTATTTCCGGGAGTCCGATTACATTCATCAGGCTGCCTTCCTTGTCACCCTTTAAGATATATAGCTGTACACCAGGAAGGATTTGCTCCATTGTTTCGAGTAATAGTCGCTTCCGAGTAACGGATTTGGCTTTTTGGTACTCCTTCAGAATTTTCACAAAGTTCTGAGCGTCACCATCAGCTTTTGTAATCCGTTCCGATGCCCATGCCTGCGCATCTTTTTCAACTTTGGCTGCCATACCGCGTGCTCTCGGTATCACATCGTTTTGATACCCCTGAGCCTGATTGATCAATCGATTGAGGTCTTCACGCGCTGAAGCAACATCTTTGAAAGCATCCTTAACAGCTTCAGGTGGATGAACTTCCTGCAGTTGAACTTGAACCACACTTAAACCGGATTCATACATATCGAGAATTTCCTGGAGATTTTCCATCGTCTCAATTTGGATCGCTGATTTACCGGTAGTTAATGCTTCGTCAATGTCATGTTTCCCTATCACCTGCCTCAGTGAAGCTTCGGCAGCAAGTCGAACGGTTGTCTCGAGATCTCGTACTTTAAACAGGTACTTGACCGGATCGATAATCCGGTACTGGACAATCATGTCACAGTCGATGATGTTCAGGTTCCCAGTCAACATAAGTGATTCAAGCGGACGATCCGAGTATCGAGCCGGAGGTCCGAAATCTATGGTTCGGAATCCAATTTCAGCTCGTTTAACCTGCTTCACCCGCGGCTTGTCAACTCTCTCAACCGGGTAAGGTATTCGCCAGTGAATTCCGGGGGACGTCGTTCGGCTGTATTCGCCAAACCGTCGTATAATCCCCTGCTGGTCCGGCTTAACAATGTAAATCCCGCTCGCCAGCCAGAGAAGAACCACAATTCCCAGAATCGACCAGATTCCCTTTCCCAGAAACCGGGAAAAATCGGGGAGATCAATCTGCTCGTCTCCGATAATTATGCGTTTCTTAGCCATTTTACAGCTCTTGTTTTATTATAAAATTCATATCCTGAATTGTGCTGGAAGACGCCCTTGTCTGCCAGTTAAGTCGTTGTTTTTTTTAATCAGGCGGGGACGCCTGACAACACTCAATTGATTTTTAACTGTAGCCAGTGAGCGAAGCCCTCCGGGCTACTTAGTTACTGCCTGCCCGGCCAAAGTGCCGGTTTTTTTGCGGCTGATTTGCTGTACCCATAACTGATGTAATGGGCACGATTTTTCCATCCGTCAGTGTCAACCATCATCGTGTATGCAATGTGCGAATCGTTTTCAGCCTGAGTCATTTCAATCCCAAACGAAGCCCAGCCATAATCACCATCTTTTAAGTATCCACCCCGAAATTCAAATCGATTAGATTGCGTAAACTCAGCCATCATTGAACTCGGTGCGTAATTTACTCCAACGCTGTAGTGTTTGCTGATGTAATCCCAATCGGTCAAATCGTCAGCTCTGAACTGGGTTGAAAAACTTAACGGTTGATCCTCATCCCCCCATGATGCTCCAAACCATGATTCCTGGTTGAAAGAGCGAAGGGCACTGCCAACAGCGTTTAAAGTCGAAAATCCAAATGTAACTCCTCCACCCGGATTCCACATTGTCCCGAAATCAAGTGCCATGCCATGATGCCATCCTTCATCCTCAATATTCTCAGCAATGTATTTAACCGATAAACCGATCGGAAAGCTGCCCGACTGAAAACCATGAGAAAGCGGAAGAGATACTGCGTATGATTTATATCTCTTTTTATCCTCAAACTCCGAAAAGTTCCGGAACAATCCAAATCCAATACGATTGCCGTCAATATCGGAGCTATTCAGCATTATGAAGGACCAATTTCCGGGTGTTTCGAATTCGGGAGCTGCCATCGAAATATCAACTGCAATCAGGTTGGTCATGCCAACTCCACCAGGATTCCAGAATAATGTCGCAGGATCAGAGGCAACAGCAACGCCAGCCATACCTAATCCAGCAGAATATGCATTCACCGGTGGTAAAGCTTTATTCAGGGATTCTGCGGATACCAATCCGCTGAAAAGGAGCAGTGCTGCAAGAATTACAGGAGTGGACAAAAGCTTTTTCATAACGATAAGTATAATACACAGGTTTGTGGAAAGCAAGACGTTACAGGGCAGGACGAAGATTCTAAACGATAACGGAGGTAATTTTAGTCTATTTAGGTTATTTTTGAAGGTTCTGAATTGTAGGGGTTGAATATTTTCAACCCTGAGGAAGGGAAACTATCATTAGTCTGCAAATTTACAGACCAGAATCTTATTCCGACTTCGTGTAGGGATTGAATATTTTCAATCCGTTTGTGTGGATGGATCTGTGATATAGGGTTGAAAATATTCAACCCCTACGGCATTCTTTTCGAATTGGACACGCGTTTTTAACTTATCGACATTTATCAAAACCGTAGCAAACGCAGCAAGTCCTGCAACCAGGAATATCAGAATAACATTAAGCCATTGTTTATCTTCAGGGTGGGGGAATTTTGGGAGAAGATAATGCCCCACAACTGCTCCCGCCGTGAGTCCCGATATTATCAACACAAACCGAATCATCAGTGTATATAAATCAGTGAGCGATATTCCAACTGCGATCCCATGAGGGACGACTCCTCTGAGGAGGTAAAGCTCAAATCCCAACATCAGCAGAGCTGAACATACAAGCCCTATTTTATTTCGGATAGTAAAAGCGGTGGTTATCAATAACACCATCGGAAGATTATCTACAATAAATGCATGATTAAATTTCAGAGGCAGGTACAGAAATGGCAATAGCTTCGCGAAGACCAAGAAGCCTATCAATGCTAAAGCGCAAATAATGTAAAATGGATCTTTGGTTTTGTTTCGATTCATTTAATTCCAGTGATTAAATTTGTGTTGTAGTACAAGCTCCCCCCTTCTACTTGAAGGGGGGAATTAAAGGGGGGTTGCGACCGAGTGTCAATACATATTATCTCTTGTTATCCCACTACCTAACAAGACTAACCCTCTTCACCGACCGCCTCATCCCCCCATCCAACCGGATGAGATACGCCCCACTCCCAACCCCTCGCGCATCCCAAACCGTCCTGTATGTTCCGATGTTATGCCATCCCTGTACCAATCGTGTTATTTCCTGACCTATCAGGTCATGGACGGTGATTGTATAGTTTCCGGGATGGATTAGGTTGTATTCGATTATAGCTTCGGTGTTGAAGGGATTGGGGAAAGCCGCAGTGATTGAAAACTTATCTGGAGTTACATCTCCATAATATGAAACGGAAAGTGGCGCGATATTGTATAATATAACAAAGAATCTGTTGTTATCCCGTTCAAGGCTCAGCATTTCGAGTTCGGTATCATTATCAAATTGACCAATACGATAATCAGTTATAGCCATACCTTGAATTGGATATACATCTGTTATTCTTAAGTTGCGAGGATTTATTAACCCGAGGCAATTTCCACCATTATGACCTGGATTGGGAAATAAAGAAATAATAAAACTGTCTCTATTTTCTTCATTTGCAGTATAGAACTGCATCTTATAAATTGGTGATTGTAATTCCATTTCGTTTTCGATTTCAAATGACTCAAGATTGACGAGTGCAAGTTTAAAGTGTTGCATATCGTGATAACTTGCAACGATTGAAGGTTCGTTACAATCATTGATGAGAGTCCAACTATAAAATGAAACTTCCTCATCATCATTGGCCATTAGTGCTTCTCGTTCGTATTCTGCAAGAACTAGTTCTGTTATATCAAGTCTATCATTTATTTTGGTTAAACCACAACTTGAGCTGAACCTGAAATAACTGTCACCTCGAGAAGTTTCGTAAAAGCTTGATTGTGCAGTGCCGGAGATTAAGACTGTTTGATCCTCATCTTCAGAAACAAACAACTCTGTACCAAATCCGCCAGTAATATTTCCCCCTAATTCGTTTTGATTAAACGAGTACTGACGACAATTACCTCCGCTCGAAGACGAACTCCACCTATCACCCCACGAATTTGAATCATACCTGTTTGACATAAGAATATTCCTATCTTCATTCTGTCTCCAGGATGGAAAAAAATCAACATCGGATATATATCTCTCATTTAACCAACCTCCCTCATCTCCACCTGGATGATCATAACCATCTAAAAGCTGTTCATTAAAAGTGATGTTTAAATCTTCACTTGAGAACACTATTATTCTACCTGTATTCGTACCAGCAACAATCTGATATCCATCTCCATCTCTAAAATCAATCCTATTAATTGTATTTACTGCGCCATCAATTTCCTCAATAGTTGTGACAATTCGATCCTCACTTAATATCCATATTTTGCCTACTCCCCCGACCAGGAAAAACACTTGTCCATCTTCCGCCCAATTCGGACCGAGACAGGTAACGGTTGTATCTAATTCAACTGACCAGACCTCTTCAGCGGGAAAATCGGCATAAAGTGAGGATGTGGCAGAAAGAAAAACAATAATGCACAAGAGCGAAGTACACATCATTGAACGGTTCATTTTCAAGACTCCTTATCAAAGGATTTCAATAATTCATAAATTCAATTACTTCAATGTATAAGATAATAAGCCGACCGGTTGTATACAAGGGGGTTTTTGGTGAGAATCAGAATTTTCGTCTGATTAAACTTAGAACACGTTTCCCGTTCTTCTACGAAACAGGGATTTATCTTTATCTTACAAATCCCTGGTCTATACACGTAGTGGGGAAGGTCAATCTTCTTAATAATATTGTATGTCTCATCACACTTGTCCAAAATAGGAATTTTGAAAGCTCCTCATTCCCGTGAACACGGGAATCCAGAGATTGCGCAGGTTCTCCAACCTGTTTTTTGATTCATTTGAAATAAAACCACTTCATAGTATGTTTGTCGCTATCAATATGATTAATAAAGACATATGCTGGATTCCCAATCAAGTTGGGAATGAGGAGAAAATGTCTTGTCCTGAAATAGGTTGACACCCTATAAGTGTGTTAACTTAAGGAGTA
>CAYLYZ010000039.1:0-47038 GCA_964387885.1 uncultured bacterium
AAAAGTGTCTTAAATTACGATCCCAAAATTCCAATTTCAACTGGGGCAGGACACCTGCACCAACTTATCAATTCACCAAAGTTAATTACTGAAGGTCAAATTGTCAAGATTTATTACAGAAAATTATACTGAAATAATTATTGAAAATTCAAATCATTTGAAATTGAGGAATTTTTACCTTAATTTTAATTACCAACAATTCTTTCGGAACCACAAGTCGTCATGAAATTCTTCATCGATTTAAAAGGCAAACGCCATAACATAGAAATTCCATCTGCCGGATTGCAGAAAAATCCTTCTATTGATGGTATACCAATAAAAATGGAAGGTTTCCGTAATCTGAATGGATTAACATCCCTGCAAATTAATCACCACCCATACCAAATTGAAGTCAGTAAAGACTCAAAAATTCATAATGTAGATGTGAATGGTGAGAACCTTGAGCTCAAAATCTGGGATGAAAGAACTGATTCAATCCGGAAATTAATGGGGAATAAAGCCCAAAAACACGAAAAAGCAGGGGAAATCAGAGCCCCAATGCCAGGATTAGTCGTAAAAATTCTACAAGACGAGGGTGAGACAGTTCAGAAAGGACAAGGTGTAATTGTTGTAGAGGCTATGAAAATGGAAAATGAAATCGCTGCTCCGATTGACGGAACGATTAAAAAATGCGCCGTTTCTCCCGGGATGGCAGTAAACAAAGGTGATTTACTGATTTCAATTGACTGAACAATACGGAGGTGTCTGCCAATTTTCCTCCAAAGATCGGACTGCTTCAAAGACTAAACCCACCAATTTTCACTCTTTGGATAAAATCGGATCCAAATTTACTCACAACGATTTTAACATAGATAATTCTTCTTAACCTGTTCATTAATCAAAATTGAGCAATTACATTTTCCTCAATTTTGAAGCCTGAAAAGCTTTGCAGTTGGTCTTATCACATGTTTTATCCCGGATAAAAACATGTGAATTTCAGAATAATTAATTCTCTTGATATCTGGTTGATGCAGGCATCTGTGTTAATATGTCACACTTAACGCCAAAAGACATATAATTGCATTAGTTGAGCAGAGCCTCAGCATTATTTTGGTCGTTTTTAAAAATTGAAATTTGATTGATACAAGGCTTAACTTTTTCAGAATTGAACAATTTTCTTTTCAATTTGGTAGTATGAAACGGATGTGGGAACAAAACTATACACAAAAAAGGCGTATAATTTTGAGGAATGACGTATGTTTTGTAAATTTCTCGCAGCTGAGTGTTGACAATTTGCCTGTTCGTGGTTACAATCTTTAATCAAGCGAAGTGTCGGTTTGTCCTTTGTTTTGCAATTTTGTGTGACAACCACAATTTTTTGAGGTATCGAAATGGTCCACTTTAAGTATTTTTTGGTCTTTATATTTTGCTTTGCATTGTTGTTCACATGCGGAAATTTAGCATATGGGAATACTGATGCAGACAATTCACAATTTGATAAGACCATAATGCCAAACAATCCATCTGAAGATCCCAACTTTGGCCCTGAGCGAGACCGAGAGGTTTTTATGACCTATCGTTATCGATTCTCGACGAATTACGGGATTACATGGTCAGAAATAATGGATGCAGGTGACCATGGTATGTGGCTGGGGGATGACGAAGAGAGAGAACACAACTGGGGACCAATCTGCGATAATTTTGGCACTGTCGTAGACCATAACGGTACTCTCCACATCTTTGCTATTCTCCCCTATATCAACTGGGAAGATAATCCTCAACATCGTGAGAATGGTCTTTATGACATTCAGATCAACACCGATGGTGATGTCATTTATCAAATGATTTACGAACAGAGAGGTGGACTATTTCAATGGGCAGATGGTGGTATCGATGTAAACGGTGACCTGTATGTTATAATGACCATGAATTACGATTCCGATGACGGCCAGAGAGCAGCATTACTGGCATTCAAATCCCCTGATCGTGGCTACACCTGGAACGAGAGCCCGATTCAACTTCTACTCGATTTAGATACTGAACACCTCTACCCTCATATAACATATCATATCAACGATTACCTCTGGATTCTGTTCCAAAAATATAACGAGGAAACTGATCGCTACGACCACTACACTTTAAGAGCAAATGCAGGTTTAAACGAAATTGATGAGCCGGTTTTTACTGGTGCATCCAGTGATAGTTACGAAAGTTATCAAATGCCCTCAACAAATCCGATAGATCAGGATAACGTCTACGATTATGTGTATTTTTCAGTGATAAATAACTTTGATGCAAGTACAACGATTGGGTACATGAGAGTTGATGACGATGATTGGAACATTATGCAATACCCAAGTAATACGAATCACCCAAGTGTAATGCTTTACACAGACCTGGAAGAAGGTGGAACTCCCTGGATTTTCGGAACAACAGGAGTTCCAAACCCGGGTGGCCTTAATCATAACTGGTACACTTACTCCTGGGTAGGCTACGGAAGCGAACAATGGGAACCGATCACAACCCTCGACACACTTGAATATGACGGTGTGCGATCTGTATTTTCCAACACTCATGGTGTATACTCTTCAGGTGGGAGAATATTTGTAGGCTCAAATATTTGGGGTCAGGTTTCTCCTGAGGCGTTTTCAATGAATTACTCCGATGATGGAGGATTCACCTGGTCCGAACCAGTCTCAATGGTTTCCATTTTCGATGATGGTTTTGAGGGTGGAACACTTGCGGAAGTCCAGTTAGCCACAGGCCCAAATGATATTGTGTGGATGGCGTTTGCCGGCAAGCTCGGTGAAACTGATTTAGTTGCACCAGTAATAGACAACCTCGGATTAAACACTTTTGCTTCAAATGAAGATTGGGTAATAAATGCTGATGTTACTGATGATCGTCATGAGATAACATCTGTCCGCGCAAAATTCAGCAATATTGATCCCGTCGATCCGGATGTGGAATGGGCTTATGTTGAACCCGATTCTTCAAGACCCGCTGTTGATAACGGCGTCAACACGTATTACTTTACGCTCCATACAGATGCGACAGTGCGCTTGAACCTCGATGAAGGAGACCCCGTCTGGTTTGTAATTGAAGCTTTTGATGAAATAAACAATCTCGGCAGAACCTGGGAAAATGTAATCCTAAACGATCAAGGCTGGATGGATGTTCGCGAACCTGTGAATATCCCAACCCAATTATCACTTGGAGCGAATTATCCAAACCCGTTCAATAGCACAACGGTTATTCCTTTCTCAGTGGATCAACCGATGGATGTCAACCTGTCAGTCTATGATATTAACGGAAGGTTGATGCAGACATTGAAGAACGGCATGGTCAATGCCGGTCAACATGAAGTAATCTGGGACGGAAAAGAGGTTTCAGCAGGAATTTATATCGTTAGAATGCAAACTTCAACTGAGAACTTCTTCTCAAAGATGACGCTGATTAAATAGATCCTCAAAAGATTTTAATAAATAAAACGGGCTATGCACATTGTGCATAGCCCGTTTTATTTATTCTCTAATGTTTATCCCGCAGAGCAGCCTATAAAGGTAGAACAAGCATTCCTGCTTGTTAATCACCCAAGGCGTGATTCGATAATTTATTACCTGATATTTCGGAATCCTTATGCAACGGTTACAAGCTGGTATGTTTGTTGTACCATTTATATGTCATGGGGCACCGAATAGCTGTGTCCTTTAATCACGCGCATCCGGGAATTTGTTCCAGACATTTTCAAGCGAAGCGTAACCTGGCAGTTTACTTTCGTGAACCTGAACTTGGCCTGTTTAACACCCTTGTAAATAATCCCGTCTTATTCCACTCCAGATCCGAGCGCGCGACTGAAAGCAGCCTTAGCAATTCTGAGATCATATTGCGCCTGAAGGACGTTCACTTTGCTGTTGTTCACCTGCAGTTCAGCATCGAGTAGCTCTAATTGCGTCCCAACGCCTTCCTTATATCGCACTTCGGCTATCTCACTACCTCGTGTAGCCTGACTTAGAGTCTCTTTTGCGGCGGTTAATCTCTCAGCAGCTTTTTGGTAATTACCCTGTGCTTCAAAAACTTGGATTCTCACACCTTTTTCCAACAATTGTCTTTGCCGGTGAACCGCTCGTTTGTTAATCCGGGCAGTTTCTGCTTTATGCTTTGACGCAAAACCGTCGAACAATGGAATCTGTACAATAACGCTACCTCCCAGTCCACCGAGGAATTCATACTTTTGCATATTCAGGTCATCAGCTTGAGCCATCGTTTCATATTTCATATTCAAAATAACATTTGGCCAAAGCGTACTGTGTTTCTCAATTTTATACTGGCCCTCATAAAGTTCAGCCTGCAATCCAAGTTGTGTAAACTCTTCTCTATTGTTCAGTGCAGCCTCGACTGCAGAATCATAATCAAGAAGTTCTTCAGGGGCTATTTCAAGGTCACCAGTCAATCTAATATCAGCATCAACTTCAAGGCCTATCAGGCTTAAAAGTCCTTTATAAGCCATATCTCTTGTTGTCTCGGCTTCTAGTACCTGAGGACGTAAATTTGCAACAGCAACGTTTGCCCGAATCAGGTCATATTCACTTACCATTCCCTGATCAAAAAGGTTTTGCGCCTGTTTGTAATGACGCTCGGCTTGAGTTATCGCTTCATTACTAACCTCTAAGTACTTTTCGGTCAGGAGTGCTCCATAGAAAATCTGCACCAGGGCAACACGAAGTTCTTCCCTTGTGACCTCCAACCCAAGTTTACTGATCTCACGGTAAATCTTTGCCAGTTCGAGCGCAATCCCAAGTTTTCCGCCCGTATACAGCGGTTGATTGATATCAATTGAGGCGTTGGCAGTGTTCTCAGTCCCTCGTTTGGTCTTGAGCCTGAAATCAGGTGGAGGCCCTGAAGTTGAATCACCAGGCCCCATTAATGCCCCGGGCAGAATCATTACCATTTCGGGAAGTTTGAAATAATGCTGCATCACCGCAGTTACATCAACTGTCGGAAACGCAGCAGAATATGCCTCACCAACCTGATGATCAGCTTTAGCGATCTCATCTTTTGCAGCAGCAACTTGTTCGCTTTTCTCACGCGCCAGATTCCATGCTTTTTCCCAATCGAGGTGTATCGGCTCTGCCTGAGCACCTGCTGCAATAAATACAAATGCCAGTAAAACCCAATGGCATGTTCTAAATCGTAACAATTATATAACTCCCCTGAAAATCTTTCACATTAGATTCGCTCCCCTTTATGTCTTTGCGAGCGAAACGAAGCAATCTCTATAGAGTGTCGTCAGGCGTCCCCGCCTGACGAAAAAATTACTGAATAATGAACATCAATATTCAGCGTACTGATAACTTAACTTCCGATGTAATCAACTTCAAGATTAAACTCAACTTCAGAACGATTTGATCCGAAAATTAGAGGGAATCTTGCAAAACGCAGGTTAATATTGTTAGTTGAAATAAGTTACAAGTCGAAAGTCGAATGACAAAAGGAAAACTCTAAACATGAAATTCTGCGATCTGAAATGCGAATATGCCCGTTGGCCGGAAAAACTTGCCGATGGTTCCAAAACCTGCCGGACGTTTATTGCGCTCTATTGCGAAAAGCTCGATATGCTGGTTGATAAGAATGGGATTTGTAAAGTTGATTGGGATAAGGATGATGAGGAGGAATTAGATGTGTCAGGTGAGGGCACCTGACAACTAATTGGTTTTTTTATGTGCTTGTGTGGCCCGGGTTATTTATTACCCGGGTTTCCTTATTTGACCGTTAATAACTCTCTTTTGAATTCGGATGCGAATTGTAATGAAGCCTGGGCAACGCGTAGCCCAAGCCATTCGGCTTGTTGCAAGTTCTAAATTCGCAGGCAGGGACGCCTATGCTACTGTTCGTCCCAGATACTTGTAAAACGTGATATAGAAATAGAGGACAAACGCAAAGCTCAAAATGATAAAAGGAGATGCTATTAGGAAAATGTAAAGATTTAAATCAAATGTGTATCTGAAGCTCGGGTAAATCTGATAATTTCCAATAACAAAAGTATGAATAAGAACACTAAGACCTGAGCCGATTATGGCATACTTTTTCGCTTTCAATAAAACTTCCTCACCTGCACGTGTTGATTGCTCGTGGAACCTCAAGAAGAAGATGAACATACAAAGTGAACTAATCCAGGGCATAACCGGTTCAATCGTGATTTTTGACAGGAATAACAATAATTTGGGTGGAAGAACGGGACTAAATGCTAACATTACACCCTTAATCTGTAGCAGACTTAGAATTGAAACACCTGTCAAAGCTAATACAGAGACGGCTTTCAAACTAATGTTATCTTTTCTGATATACCCGCGATAGAACGAAATAAAAAATACAACAAGAAAAAGACCACTTAGCAGATTAAGGATAGCTGATGTCTGCCTGACTCCCGATACCAAATATAAATTGGGAAAAATCGTCCAGAGAGCCTTCAGGAAAAATGAATAAGACATCCCGATTATAGTCAGTAAGGTTGCCATTCTCAGCATCTCCTTACTCTCTCTGGGGACTAATGGTGTCCCGGAAGATTCGGGAGGCAATTCGGGAATTAGTGGAATTTTACAATCCTTGCATTCCTCAATCCCATCTATATACTCAACTCTGCATTTTGGACAAAACATACATCCTCCGGTTATGTTCTATGCTAATAGTTCTTTATCCTTCCAGGCAATTACCGCCGATGGAAGTGTGTGGGCAAAGTAAATCAGACTCGCCGGCAGTACAGGTCCCAGTGCTTCCTTCCCCATTGAGGTCAATGCCATTGCGAAAATTACAATTAACAGAAATACGCTGATAATAGCATAAGAATACCTCAACGATTCGTGAGTGACGTAAATCTCACGCTCATCAAGTTTTTCAATTTTTGAATGGATCAGCTTCCACAATCCACTTTTCACATGAACCGTAACGAATGTAAAAATCGTGATTAGAAGTGAAATTAGCGTAGAAGTTATTATTAACCCACTCCATCCAGTGATATGCTCTCCGGAATAGAACAGCAATACAAACCAGAAGAGGCTCAAGTAATTTATTACTACACCGGATTTTCTGTTCAAAATTGATAGTTTTTTCGGCATGTCAGATACCTCCCTTCCCGCTCACACGTTCAAATAACTGCTCACTTAACGGTTTCATCGGTTGTGTTGAAAAGATAAATTCGATCGGCAAATTAAAGATCTCACCAATCCTCAAAGCTAAATCGAGGCTCGGATTGTATTCCCCGCGTTCAAGATATCCCACAGTCTGGAAATTCACTCCAATTTTTTCCGCAAGTTCTTTGCGGGAAAAGCCTCTCTCTTCTCTCAATAAAGATATTCTGTTGTATAGTTTTCGCGACTTCATGTTGTAAATATACAATTTTTCTCATTAACATTGCAACAATATATGATAAATAATTTTTATTTTTTAGATTAGTAAAACTCAAATGAAGATGTAAATTAAAAAAAAGAACCTCCCATTCTACCGGCATAGAAAGGGAGGTTTCGGAGTCTGGTAACGCTGCGGAAAATCAGTTACCATAAAATGTCACGAAGGCGAAGGTCGAAATGTCAAAGGGAGAAAAGACATCGTTTCGACCTATACCTGTGATAACAATTGCAAATTACATGCCATAGAAAATTCTGCTTTCATTTAGCAGTCAACTCCGCTACTAATTATTATCGGAACATTTTCTCAATTCTTTAATCAGCACTCTTTTTACCTTGTTAGTTTTGAACTTATGTCGCTCTGCTGTATAAGATGGATATGTTTTTGAATTTTAAATTACAGGTTGAGTAGTTGTCTGGGATGTAAAGAATGGGAAATTTTGGGTGTATTTAATTACCAAAATGCGCATTATTTGCGCAATTCATTGGCAAGAAATGTCAATAAAATTATAACGTTGAAAATCGTTAAAGAATCAAATCAACCATATATGCCAGATGATCACTTTCTCCGATAGGGATGCGTTTACAATTGGAAGCACCGCTGAATCCACGATGTAGAATTGCGTCGATTCGAAAATATGGACGGTTTCTTCTCCAGGTTCCACCCAGTTTATTCCCTCCCTGCAACCAGGAATCATCCAATATTCGCCTAATTGGCCGGATGGTTCGATTCGTGGGAGTTGCATTAAAATCACCACCTACAATAATTGGTAAGTCCTTTGTTTTACTTATTTCCTCCGCATAAAAAACTGCCTGCTCATGTCGAAGTCTGGCTCGCATATAGATACCCTCGAACTTACGCTTCGGTAACGGAGACTCAAGGTGATGGCAGAAAACACGATAACGTCTCCCTTTAACGATAGCATCAACTGCAAGGATTCGACGTTTTGAATCACCTATTGATGGTGCTTCAAGCATTTTCGAGTTTTCAAGCTGTCCTTTTACCAATATAGCAATTCTTGCCGATTGGTTGTTTCTTAGCCACCTCCAGTCGTATTGGTAACCCAATTCGGCGAACTCTTCAAATATTCTCTCACCTGCAATTGATGGAACTTCCTGCAAACAGAGAATGTCGATCGGGTTTTCCCGAACCCAATCGAGTGTCGTTTGAAAACTTCGATTACCACCATTAAATGTCAATGTTCTTATTGTAAAGTTTGAGTCAATTTTTGAATTATTGGTATTAATTGAGTCGGGAAGGAAGTATAATGCCTCAATTGTGAAAAGGAAGAGAACAATACTGGCAAAACCTGTTAGGATCCACTTTCGTCCAATCATGAGTGCGAGTACACCCACCAGAGTTACAGGAATCATGCACAATCTGACTATCTGATTTCCCAAAAGTACATCTAATTCAATAAACCACGATGTTGGAATATAGTGCAAACAGAGTACTAATAATGAGAACAATACGATGGATATCGCCACACCTGTGATAATTCCGGAGATGATCTTTTCCATTTAGTTAATCTGCCGTCCATTTACATTTTGGGGAAAATTCTGAATTATTGCTCTCCTCAAGCATGAAATCCGGAGAATCCACAAAATGGAATTCAACCGAAAAATACACAAATAAACTTTATCGCAGATGCTTAATCTTTATCTCTTTCCGTGGATACTGAGGAATATCCGCAGGTGCCGGCCAATCTTCGATCTCATTAAGCAGGTGTTTAACTGCGGCTTCAAGCTGCGGATCTTCTCCCATGATAATCCGAGCAGGATCATCCACCACCGGTATCGATGGGTAAACACCCGGACCCTCAATCAACCATTTGCCGTCAAAAGCCCCCCAGCCCGTGCTTTGCGGTACAGTGTTAAAACCTCGGTCCATAAGTGCTCGCCAACCGAATATACCGACCCAACCTCCCCAGGTTCTTGTTCCGAATAATTCTCCCATTCCAAGTCGCTTAAATCCCTCGCTGAAAGTTTCACCATCCGATGCAGTCTCATGATTGCAGACTACGGCTTTTGGTCCATAGAACCCAGTCCAGGGACGGTTAAACACTAATCCCTCTCTTGCTAAACCACGTGCCCAGATTTTCTGACCAAGAACGGAAAGTATCATATCTGCAACAAATCCGCCCCTGTTATAACGTACATCTATCAGCAACGCTTTCTTCTGCGATTGACTGCCATACATCCTTCCCCACATCGAGAGCCCCATACCACCCATATCCGGTATGTGAATGTATCCGATCTTGCCATCGCTCAATTTATCAACATATTCCCTGCGGTCTCTTACCCAGTCGAAATAACGCAGACCATCCTCAGAACTAAGAGCTTTAACCGGAATTTCTCGAGATCCTTCTAAATCCGGTTCACTATTAATTGACAAGAGTACTTCAACTCCACCTTTATCAATCATTCGCTTGTAGATATTATCACCCGGTTGAAGTGGGATGTTGTTTATTGCAACTACATACTCCCCGACTTCCAAATCAGCTTTTGAACTCCCGAGTGGACTCTCCGGCTCATCACCCCACTTATCACCTTTCAAGACTTTAGTAATTTGATATGCCCCCGACTCATGCCGTATTAAATCAACACCAAGATTACCGGATCCGATATACCGAGCACCCAATATGTCTCCCCCACCAATGTAGGCATGACCAACGCATAACTCCCCCAGCATTTCTCTTAGAAGATCATTTAATTCATTACGATTGAAAATCCTGGGTAACAGATCGCTGTATTGATCCCATACATCATCCCAATCAACACCGTGCATATCAGGATCGTAGAAGTAGTCCCGCTGACTCCGCCAGACTTCCCTAAGAATTTGCCTCCATTCAGCTTTCGGATCTATCTCAACACTCCATCCACTCATTTCAACATGACCATCTTCATCCGGAATTGAAGTCGTTCCCCCATCCATTACGATAAATGTTCCATTCTTCCGCACGAACATCTTTTTTCTGTCCGGACTGAAACCATACCCCTGTATCCTTCCACCGCCGACTTCTTCAAGTTCTTCTTTTTCAATATCAAAAACAGATAAAATGAAGCCTCGAGACCTGTGGGCTTCCGGCATCATACCATTTCGCTCGTATGTCCCGAAATATATTTTACCACTTACTGCACTCAAGCCAAAGTAATTACCCGCATCTATTGGCAAATAGATTATCCTATCCTCTAAACCCTCAAGCTGTATATCAATCGGCTCAACATCCTCTTCATCATCGTCTTCTGATTCTTCGGAATCCTCCTCGGAGTCTTCATCTCCATCATGTTCTGCATCCTCATCAATATCCTCCTCATCATCCTCTTCATTTTCAAAAGCTTCTACAATTTTTGGAGCGAAGGGATTTTCCGTATCTTCCGATAGAAGGATTGCATAGAACTTATCTGGTTGGTCATAAATAAATGCTCCATCATGCCCGAGAACAGGGTTATACCAGCTCGGTGAAGAAAAATACAGATATTTACCATCCGGATCCCATGCCAGATCCGTTTCCTGAATCATTGGTGTTTTAATACGGCGCCTATCCCCGGAATCAATACTGTAGAGGTGAATATCTGAAGTCTGGTCTTTCTCAAATCTTATCCAGGCAATCCATTTGCTGTCTGGTGACCATTCATAATTCCACAGATCAGGTGCATCATCAACAAGTGATTGTTTACCGTTCTCAGCATTAACTATCCATAAATGATTGGATTTATCTGAGTACACCAGCATCTCACCATCAGGAGACCACGATACCCAGTGTTTTTGTCTATCTCCTCTTTTTGTGAGTTGTACAGGTTTGCCCTTTCCATCGGAATTATACAACCATATTTCATCCTCACCTGATGCATCACTTATTACAGCCAATTGTTTCCCATTGGGGCTGAATGCAACAACTCTGTCACGGGCATCAAATGAATGTGTTATCTGGCGGATATATCCGGCTTTTTCAACGGGAAATGTAAATACTTCACCACGTGCAGCGACCGCAAACCTGCGACCCTCATTGGGCAGGGAATAGCTATCAATGTAATCGGAGGGATTAACAATTCTTCTCCTGGCCCGGATTCTGTCTGATGGGAGGTTGATGTCGATTTTTTTTGATTTTCCAGACTGTATGTTGTATGCCCAAATATCCATCGCTTTCTGGAAAACAATATTCTTCCCATCCGTAGATGGCCACCTGACATCCCATTTCTCTTCAAATGTGTGTTGTTTTATTTCAGTCCCATCAGGATTCATACTGAATATATTTGCTCTGCCCGATTGATCTGATAAATAATAAATTCTCTCTCCCACCCACATCGGGAAGGCATCAGTTCCCTCATAACCCGTAATGTTCCGGAATTCCATTTTCTTCAGGTCACCAATCCAGATATCCATCGCCAAACCACCCTTGTAGCGTTTCCATGACGATGTTTCACGTCTTAAACGTGTATATGCGACTCGATCACCGGCTGGTTCCGGGCTTATTCGAGTAACCTTGTCAAGACCGTAATCTTCGGGGAATCCTCCGTTCAGACCAATAGAAAACACTTTCCAGGTATAAAAAGGAGAATTACGAGTACTGCGGAATAGTACATCTTTGCTGTCACTTGTCCATCCAATAACCTCATCCCAGGCAGGATGAAAGCTAAGTCTAACAGCCTCACCACCCCTAGCAGGAATCACATAAACATCACAATTGCCTTCGTACTCTGCGGTGAAAGCGATCCAATCACCATTGGGAGAAATTCGCGCGTAGGACTCTTCACCGTCATGCCGTGTTAGCCTGACTGCAACTCCCGTCGTGCTTAACGAAGCTGACCAGAGGTCACCTTCAGAGGTAAAAACTACACGATCCCCCCTTACATCCGGAAATCGATAAAAGCCATTTTCGGGTTTCACAGATTTTGAGGTAGATATATTTGATATAATTAGCAGTGCTAAAAGTACTGCATAAATCCGGGACAAACCTTGCTTTTTCATTGGATTCCTTAGTATTAATATGTATGGCATTATAATTTAATCTTCTGAGTGATTACTTACAACCAATACTTTATAAAGCCTGAAAGGTATAAAAAGTTGTGTAATGGGATTAAACCGGATTTGCTTTAATTAACTATCTTCCCGGATTACTGTTTGAATTTTGAATTAAACTTACTATCTTTCCTGAATGGCGTGGAATACTGCATCTACATTTTTCACACGAGATTTCAACTTCCTTTGATTTATTCCACGTAATACAGGTTTAGGGTGTTTTCTAATTCCGGGTAAAGACACAGTGCAAATCTGAATTAGGTCGAATGTGAGCCCAAACAACCGCTCTTCTCCAACGTTGGTGTGAACAGTTTTGAAAAATGTTATTTTATTCAGAACAAAGTTAATGTTTTTGTTGACTGTACACTTGTCTCTGTATATCCTGTTTATATATTAAAAACAGGATTGACCAACATGTGATACCTTCTGATTGAAGATGTGTTGTATTTTGACAGTTCTGCTTTTTTGGATTTCAGATTTTGCATCGTAAAAAAAAACAGGAACGAAAATTGATTAGCAAAAAGATCATTTTAGGTATTATCATTCTTGCGATAATATTAACCATTCCCTCCGGTGTTCTGTTTGCAAACGGGTATATGCTATCCGGTGTAGGAACCAAAGCTCTTGGAATGGCCGGAGCGTACGTTGCTATCGCAGATGATTGGAGTGCAATGTATTGGAATCCAGCAGGTATAATCGGTCAAAGAGCATCGGTCAACTTAACGGCAAAAGTTCTCAGGCCTTCTAGCAACCTGAAACCTGATGTATCTGTTGATGCTGACGGTTACTTGCATTACAATAATGGTGTGTCCTATGGTACTACCAAGGAATTTACCCCCCTTGGAAGCATCGGTGGAACATACCGCATAAATCGCTCGTTCACCGCGGGTATTTCTGTTTTTTCACCAGCTTACAGAACCACTGAGTGGCTTGGTTTGTTTACAGGGCCACCTGAAGATTACGGAAACACAGAGCCATACCCGGAAAGATCATGGTACAGTGATCTGCAGGTAATTGACATTCATCCAACCATCGCTTATAAGGTTGACCACAAGATTCATGTTGGATTGGGATTAAGTTTGCAATGGGCTTCTTTAACTATGGAAGCCCCAAGCGTAAAACGATCTATTCCGGGATACAGGTGGCGGAGAATTTACATTGATGAAACTCTGGAAGGAACGGGATTAGGATTTGGACTTAATTTTGGTTTGATGTACAAGCTCACCCGGGATATGAATTTTGGGCTTTC
Source organism: uncultured bacterium (assembly GCA_964387885.1). Taxonomy (GTDB): domain Bacteria; phylum Electryoneota; class AABM5-125-24; order Hatepunaeales; family Hatepunaeaceae; genus JABGPL01. The sequence goes on from CAYLYZ010000039.1 coordinate 13,655, forward strand.
AATTCGTACTCCGATTTACATTACAATTGATGGTGATTTCACCCAGAATTTGATAATTCCAACGATATCAGGAGTTGAGGGGGCAGTTGGAGGAGTTGCCACATCTATCTCCGGAGCAAAAATGGATCTGATGATCCCGATGCATAGTACCGTTGGAGTTTCATATCGTCCAATGCAGGACGTGACTGTAGCCTTTGATGTCAAACGAACTCACTGGAGTTTAGTAAAGAACTTCAATATAAAAATGGATCAGGGTTCCAAGGGTCCTAGGGATGAAACTCTGAGAGACAAGAAAATTCCTCTCGCTTATGATGATACCTACAGATTCTCATTTGGAGCAGAGGCGAAAGTCCCTGGTGGATTCTGGCTTAGAGGTGGATACTATTTCGAAACAACTCCAGTACCGGATGAGACACGATTGCCGATAATGAACGACTATGGTGATAATCACAGCCTCAGTATTGGTGCTCGATTCGATATTACGAAGAGACTTTATGTTGACGGCTACTGGGAGTATACACAAACTCAGGTCAAAAAAGTTACATCGGCAAACATCGATGGTGACCATAGCTGGGACAATGTTGGAGGTGAATGGGATCATTTTGCTAAAACCGGTGGCATCAGCATTAATTATATCTACTAAGCCTGTATGGAGCGTGGATCTATACAGATTTTCACAGGAAATGGAAAGGGAAAGACTTCTGCAGCTCTCGGCATTTTGCTGAGAGCTGTTGGCTCTAATTATAAGTGTTTGTTGATTCAGTTCATGAAAAAGGATTTCTCATATTCAGAGATTGAATCCCTTAAATTATTCTCCAAACTCGTCACTGTCAAAACATTTGGCGGAGACAGCCATGTTATAGAGAAACGCCCTCCAAATTCGGATGAGATTAAGGAAATTAAATCCGGATTAGAACTTGCGAAAATGTCTCTGCAAAAATCAACTTTCGATGTCATTGTTCTTGATGAACTCTGTACGGCTTCACATTTTGGATTATGCGCAAATGAAGATGTGATTTGTCTTTTTGATAATTGGTCAGATTCAACAGAGTTGATCCTAACGGGAAGATACTGTCCTGAAAGTTGGTTCAAATACGCAGGCCTCGTTACTGAAATGAAAGAGATCAAACATTACTATACAAGGGGCGTAGAATCCCGGAAAGGGATTGACTTTTGAGATTATAACACTGCTTGGAAGTAATTTCGCGTAGGAGCTGATCCCCGATCGGAGTCGAGGACATGTTTATCAAGCCCTTTTAGTTCTTAGATAAGAGAGCTCAATAAATTGTCCCCAACGCGAAACTAAACAACTGCTTCAGAATACGAAATTACTTCTAAGCAACAATACAAATTCAGAAAAATAAAACCGGAGCAAACTTGCCAAGAGTTATTCATTTTGAAATCAGTTGCGACGAATTGGATCGAGCGATTGATTTCTACAAGAAGGTATTTGGATGGAAGGTTGAAAAATGGCAGAATTCGAGTACCTACCATCTTGTTGATGCTGGTGTTGAAGGGGAACCCGGGATAAACGGCGCATTAATGCCAAGGGAGAAAGACTTTCCACCTGTGTGCAATACCATTGGTGTCTCTAATGTAGACGAATATATGGAGAAAATTGCTTCGTCGGGAGGTGAAGTAATAACTCCCAGGACACCAATCCCGGGAGTAGGTTACTTCGCTTATTGTAAAGATACGGAAGGCAATGTTTTCGGAATTATGCACCGAGATCCTAACGCATCATAACGTACGAGTAATCTTAATAGTGCAACGAAAAGCCAAAAACTATCTGAGTGAAACTCTCATCTTCCCCTGAGTACTTCCAGAAATATCTGGTACAAGAGGAGTGAATACTCATCTGTTGGTTTAACACATAAGATAAACCCATACTCAGCGATTGCCGACGATTATTATCAAAGGCACCTGAATACTGTGTAGGCATGTATTGATATCCGGAATAGATATGTAATGGCAGCCAGGGTGGATGGAGTGCCATCCCGATATGATGGGTGGATGTAGCTCTCATATCTCCCTGAATTTCATTATTGATTTCAATAACATCCCCTGCAAAATATTCATCAGAAGAGAATTCGATATTCCGCCAATCCGTCCATTCCCATTCATAAAATAAGTTGATGTATTCGTACAGTACCGCAAATCCGGCATGAAAAGAGAGCGGTTTTCGAAGGGTATACTCACTCATGTCACTAACCGCTTTTTCCGTGGAATCAGTAGGCCAGCTTGTGATTTCCTCGTCTACCCAGACGTATGAGGGCAATTGAATTGCTGCACCCATCTGAAAGTGTGGTGAAACTCTCTGGACAAACCCAACAGAAGCTTCAAAACCATTATAATCCGGATTCAAATGAGTAGATGTTTGCAATCCGAGTTTTGAGACCTCATCCTCACCTTTAAGATAAGAGACTTCCGCCCCGACGAATAAATTCTCGACGAATTCGACGGAAACACTTGCCTGAGTTGAATATAATCCACCCTGCTCGAGGATTTCATGTGTACTATTTTTTGTTCCGTCAGAGAAGTCAATATCCCGATGAATACCTATACCGAATACCATACTGCCCTGAAATACTCTGTATGGTAATATTGCATAAACTCCTCCGATATTCAGGTTAGAGATATTACTACTTCCGCTTTCAAACTGTCCGTTGACAAAACAGCCTGTCAAATGATAGAACCTGTGCATTCCAAGATTTGCCGGGTTACTGGTCTTTCCGGGAATTAAATAACCGGAAGCAACTGTAGCATGCCCGACAGCGTTAGTCAGTGATTGTGAATCATAAAAACCGAAAAATGGGCGTAACAGGTCGTCTTTTACCTGTGCGGAGGCTATAGATATGGAAAGTAAAACAATAATAACTGCAACTTCGTATAGTTTTTTCATTGTTATCTCCGAGGTGAATCTTTTCGACGTGATTTCTTCCCGTCTTTCTTTTCTTTCTCGGATTCCTTCTCCTTACTCTCCTTTTCAATAGACCTCACCTTGCGTTTCTCTGGCTTTTTTTCTTCCTCTTTAAGAGAAGGCGGCAATGGTTTCCAAATTGCATTTGCCGATTTACCTGATGGATTGGAAATCGTAGGTGGCAGATTATTTGAACCAGATTGATTAAATTCTCTCCTTAAATTATTCGTTCTTCTCTTTCTGATTGGTTTACGATGTTTTCCATCCCAGTGACCTCTCCCGACTCTATACCGTCCGCGATCCCAATGATGATGATGGTGATAACTATCGTAATTGTAATAATATGGGTCCCAATAGTAATCGTCCCACCAACCGTAATGACGGAAATATCTTGAATCCTGATAATACCTGCCGAGGTATTCATTATCAATATTATTATAGATATTGATATTAACACCACTAACTACACTGGAATCTGTAAGAGAATCGGGAATTGCCTGTTCGTAAGAAAAGTACTCAGGGGGAGGGTAGAGCAATGTGTAGCATCCGGTCAGAATCAGAACCGGAATTAATAGAAATAATCTGGCGTTCATGATGGTATCCCTTTATTTCGATTTTAGATGTTGTTCCCCAAACAAACATTCAGAAATGGAGAATGCTAAAAACACCTGTACGGACAATGTCATCAATCCCAATTCGATTATCACCGATCGAATTCACAGGATCGATTCTTCTGATAAACCCCAAGAAACGGGCTAAAAGGAATATCCTCTGATCATACCATTCCTGTTTTTGTTACGTAAAACCTATCCAAAAAACAGCAGAATTTCATGCTAAATTGCATAAATACACTTATTAAAGATACAAAAAGAAAGATAAAAACAAAAGGTACGTTTTTTTTAAATATTTTTTTTTAAACGATAATTCAACGTTTTTTTAGTGCCTCCAACAAACGAAATGGTTTGATATTATTCGCGGAATGTTTGAGAAACCAAATATCTTTTTTGTGACATATCCGACTAACTTAAACAAATTATTGAGTCGGAAAACTACAAAGAGGATCATTGAGAATCCAAAAATATCACACAACATTTGGTGCTTTTCAAACACAAAATTCTTCTTGAAAGGAAGTACGTTGGTGTTTTTCTGCAAAATCTAATTTGTTTGGCAAAGGAGACTACATTGGAATTTGACCAGAATAAAGAAATGTCAAAAACCGAAAAAGGACTGCATAACCTGCATGTAGATCCAACAAAGGGTGACTGGCTGAGATTGCCGACTGTTACTGGGAGGTATTTAAGAAAAAACTCTCTTTCATTAACAGATGATGTGGTTGCGACGGAAAAGAGGACGACCTGGGAAAAGGGTAAAGATATTCAGGAAGATAATTATAAAACGGTTTCTCTTTTCCGGAACATGAACGATGCGGTTGCCTTCTGCGAGATTATTTATAATTCTGAGGGATCTCCAATAGATTTTAAATTCAGGGATATGAATAATCAATATGAACTAATCGCAGGATGTAATCGTAAAAAACTCCTTGGTAAAACTGCGAAAGAACATTTTCAAAAAGAAAGAATACCTCACCTTGAAAAGTTTTCAAGAGTCGCTTCTACTGGTATACCAGTAGAGTTTGACACTTATCTGAAACAATTAGATTCCTATTTTAACGTGCAGGTATTCTCACCACGCAAAGGTGAGTTTGCAACAGTTTTACGTGATATTTCCAAAAGAGTTGACGTTGAGAATAAATTACAGGTTTCAAAAAAACTAAATAAAACAGTCAATGATTTAGCTCCTGTCGGTATTGCCTATATTGATCCTTTTGGTGAATTTCAAAATGCGAATAAGGAATTCCTCAACATATTTGAAACCGGTGATATTGATTGCGTATTGAAAGAACTAAAAACTCTCTGCAAACTCCCAATATCAAAAGTACAGAAAAACAATATAAGCATCATTGAACAGATTTTAGCTGGTAAAATAGTTCGTTATGATGATGTCGAAATAGAATCTGCTTCAGGAACAAAACACATAAATGTTTTAGGTGCCCCGACAAGAGGTATTGGGAATAAGATAATTGGTGGTGTATTGATTTGTCTTGATATAACGCGATCTAAACATTTACACCATCAATTCTTACACGCTCAGAAAGTGGAGGCGGTTGGTCGGCTCGCTCTTGGTGTTGTGCACGATTACAATAATCTTTTAACAATAATTACAGCAAATACGGAAATGGTAATGAGCTCTCTCGATTCGAAAGATCCTTTACAAACACCTCTGAAACAAATTGAAAAGGCTTCCTCGTCATCAAGAGATCTTACCCGTCAGCTCTTAACGTTCAGTCGGAAGAAGGACACGAAACCTGAAACCGTTGAGATCAACTCAGTTCTCTCTCACATGGATTTATTATTGAGGCGGATTATTGGTGAGGATATTGATATGCTCACAATTCCCGGTGAGAAATTAAACTCAGTTCTAATAGATCCTTCCAAATTGGATCAGGTCATCCTGAACCTGGCAATTAACGCGAGAGATGCGATGCCGGATGGAGGAAAGCTCACAATCGAGACAAAGAATCTTCATCTCGATGGAGAAAGCTCTCAGATGCATGCTAATGTCGAACCTGGAAATTATGTAATGATGATTATCAGCGATACGGGACACGGTATGCCCCCTGAAATTAAAGAACATGCTTTCGATCCATTTTTCACTACTAAAGGAGATGGAAAAGGAACCGGGCTCGGACTTTCAACTGTTTATGAAATTGTTGAACAGAGCAATGGACAAATTCGGACTTACAGCAAAGAATACCAGGGAACAGTATTTAAAATCTATTTTCCTGCGATTGGCCATAAAACAGAGCATAACAACAATAAATCCCGAAAAAATGATTTGCTTAAGGGGAAGGAATCAATCCTGATCGTCGAAAATGAAGATACTCTTAGAAAAACACTAAGAAAAATCCTCAGATCATATGGATATCAGGTTTACACAGCATCAAGTGGAGAACAGGCATTGGAAGTTACCAACAGTATTAAAAAACCAGTTGAGCTATTAATTACTGACCTGGTAATGCCCGGTATTGGAGGAAGTATCCTGGCAAATAGGTTAGTTAAACGCTGGAAAGATATGAAAACATTATATATGTCTGGATATTCAAGTAATGTCATTGTACATAGGGAAATGATAGACAATACTAGTCCTTATTTGCATAAACCATTTGGAATCAGAAAGTTAACTGATACAATCAGAAATATTCTCGACTCAAGGATTAATTCCTGAAGAATCTCCTACTCATCGTTTAGCTTGAGAAATCGAACTCATCTTTACAATGATATCATAAGGAATTGAGGGAGGCAAGCAGAAACCGTTTCGATCAAAAACCTTGTATCCATCAAAATAGACTCGCAATCTGTAATCATCTTCTGGCAGATTCGGAAATACATAGGTGCCGTTGTCTTCTGAAATGATATCCCTGAGCGTGCGATTCCCGGTCAGGGATATCTCGACTTTTGAGAAATCAGGATATTCAATCTTGTCCGCTGTACTCAGATTATTGTTATCAATGTCAATATCGAAAACCACTCGACCGGAAATCGCGGGATAATCAATAGCAGCAACTGCATTGACAATACCAAAACCATAATCATACCCTGGCCTCTCCACATGACTTGCAGTTTCCCTCAGGGCAGTAACAACCTCACGAGCTGTCCAATCCGGATGAGCTTCTCGAATTAACGCCACAACACCTGCCACTATAGGACAGGAAAGTGAAGTTCCGTTCCAACGGGAATACTTTTCCCATGTCTGTGGACGTATGCAAACAACTTGTCTGCCCATTGCTGCTACATCAGGTTTCAATCTGCCATCAGATGAAGGACCCCTTGATGAAAAACCTGTAACTTCACCTGCCGAATCAACCGCTGCGATAGCCAGCACACCTGGTGAATCCGCAGGAGCACCAATCGTAACAATATCCGGTCCTTCATTCCCGGCTGAATTGCAGATAACGACTCCAAGTTCAAACGCTCTTTGAGCTGCTCGAGATGCAACCGAAGTGATGCCATCATAGTCCTCAATATCATACCAATCTCGATAGGAAAGTGAACTTGAAACCACTTCTGCACCAAGCCATTCGAGCCATTCAATTCCTGCCACCCAGTAGTCCTCCTCCAGGAGAATTTCTACCCCGGTCATCTCAGTTTTACCAACAGCAACCGCAACTTTCGGTGCAATACCAACTAATCTTCCGGGCTCAAATCCGGCTATGACCGAAAGGCAGCCACTACCGTGGTTCGGCTGTCCTCTCCCATCAGTTCTGTAATCATATGATGGATCAGCATCATTATTGATAAAGTCATACTGAGCAACCAGCTCCATCCCTGCAAACGCTCGGTGATCCAGTTGAAATCCGGTATCAAGAATCCCGAGCAATACACCCGCCCCGGAATAACCACGTTCATGCGCTTCAATGACTCCCACCTGTTCAGCCTGTCGATAAGACAGTCCATATAAACCTTGAGGGATACCTCCAATCGAACTCCCGATATTGTTTAACTCAACTTCATCAATATCAATCAGATCAACTTCAGCTCTGTATGTTTTTTTAACACGCTGAACCGCTTTGACATACTCTAAATCTCTGATTCTGTTAATAGAGTTTTTATCAGCGACAACACTAACTGCATTCATCCAGCGTGATCTAACCGCAATCTCTGCTCCGCAGTCGATAACTTCCCTGATATAATGATCGAGAATTGGTAAATCCTCCTCCCCAAAACTTGCACCGGAGACTGCCCTTCTTTTTAATGAACGTTCCGGCCAATCCTTCTTCAACTCTGAGAATTGTTCTGATATCTCGGAGGGACATCCGCCCTTGTCGGAGAATAACACCCACCATTTATCGTTGCAATAGCCGTCATTAAAGAAAAGAACAATAAGAACGACTATCATATAGTTGTACATTATGTGACCTTGTCTAATCAACTTAATCCCGAAAAATCCTAAATCCCAATTCCACCTCACCTTTCAATGATACTACATCAAAACCAAAAAATACAAACCGTAATTCTATTCATTTCCGGTCTCCGGACAAATATCGACCGCAATTAAGTGCGAATTTCACCAATTAACCACTGAGTTGATTCACCTTACAATTTTCAACTTGTTCCTATTAGCCAATATAACAGTAATAAAATGAATAAAATGAAACCTGTCGATATTTCTGAAACACAGAATTATATTAATAGCAGGAGATTATGATTGAAAAACATTCCTAAATACCTGCTTGATTCAAACGCTGGGGATTCCCAATATGAAGTGCATCCGGTTAATTTTATTTGCGGTAAGTGTTCTATTTTCTTATTCGTCAATCCTTTACGCTGATATCATAAATATCCCCGATGATTTCGAGACCATTCAAGCCGGAATCGAAGCTGCAGACGACGAGGATATTGTCCTCATTGCACCTGGAGAATACGACGAGAATATAGACTTTCTCGGAAAAGCAATCCGGGTAACAAGCCACATTCATCTTGAAGATAATCCTGGGTTTATCCAAAACACTATTATTGACGGAGGACGCCGGGATTGTGTTGTGACTTTTAGTAATGAAGAGGGACGAAACTCGGTCCTGCGCGGATTTACAATTCGCAATGGTCTCCAGGGATATGGTGGTGGGATAGACTGTAGACCAAACTCCTCACCACTGCTCGAAGACTTGATTATCAGAGAAAATGAAGCTGATAGCAATGGCGGTGGAATATATTTTTCAACAAATTCAACTCCCCTGATAAGAAACACAATTATTGAAGAAAACACCGCAGATTTTGGAGCAGGAGTAGCATCCGAGCAACCTGCTCGAGCCACAATTTCAAATACAACCATCAGAAACAATATCGCAGTTCACAGAGGAGGAGGTATTCATACGGTGGATGCATCGTTGAATCTCGATCATGTTGCAATTGTCGGAAACCAATGTCGTTCATCCGGAGGAGGTATCCGCCAATTCTATTCGTATGGGAACGTTTTCACTAATGTAACGATTGCTTCAAACACGTCTAATAATTACAGCGCGATTGAATATTATTATGGTGATGTAACCATGACCAACTGTATTATTTATAATAATGGCGAAAGATCCATTAGATTCCAAAACCCTCCACAAGGAGGGATCGACATTTCCTTTTCTAATATAGCAAGAGGTTTAGATAACATATTTGTTCAAAATGAGAACGATCTCATCTACGATGAAAGCAATTTCGATGAAAATCCTCTATTCGTTGATCCCGACAATGGTAACTATCACATTGAGGAAGATAGTCCATGTATAGATACCGGCAATCCGGAATCTCCCCGGGATCCGGATTTGACTCGGGCTGATGTTGGCGCGTTCTTCTTCGATCAACACGAACTTGAAGAGGATGCTCCGGATGTAGATATCTTTTGGGAAATTGGACAGGAGGATAATCTGATTGACTGGAACACTTATTTCGAAAATTTATACCGGGATGGCGCATATCCGGTACCCCTGTCTATTAGAAATATTGGAACAGAAGAACTTGTTATAAATGGGATTTTCTCTGACAATGACGTATTCACAGCAAACCCCCGCGAACTAAGGCTCGAATCCCGAGAAAATGCAGTTGTTAACTTAGTCTTCTCCCCCGATGTACCTGGTGAGTATGATGGCATCCTGGTAATCGAAAGCAATGATCCCGATGAAGATGAGATCGATATTGACTTACGTGCAAGTGCAGCCTCCCCTGCAATCATTGACATAGATATTGAAGAGGTCTCAGTTGAGTTGAATCCCGGTGAATCATTTGAACGGGAATTGATAATTATGAATGAAGGGGAAACCGATCTGAACTGGAGACTTGAGCGGGAATTAGTATCCGAGCCTGAGCACGATAATCGACGAAATGGACCCCTGCGAGACTTGGCGGGTGCTATTCTCGCCCAGCACGAGGTTCCATTCGCCGATACAAGGGGATTAACATGGGATGGTCACCTGATGTGGGGTATTTGCACAGATAATAATCCTGGAAACCTCATCGCTTTAGACCCGGTTTCCGGAGAAACTATATATAATTATCAACTCGATATCTATCCTTACGGAATGTTCTGGGATGGTGAATTGTTGTGGATATCTAACATGAATCAAGATGACAATACAATTAACAAATACGATTGGCAGGGAAATCTTGTTGACCAGGTAAATTTTCCTTTTTCAAGAGTTTCTTATATGACATTCAACGGAGATAACCTGATCTTTGTCAAATTATGGAATGATCGCAATAGAGTACATATAGTTACATATGATGAATTAGAAGAAATTGCAGTGATCAATCTCGAAGATATACAGGGCTTTAATAACCCTGAAGATATTTCCCTGAGATCGTTTACATGCATACCTGCACCTGATGGAGAGGCTCTCTGGGCAGGTTTTACTGATGGCTCCAGATATATCTGTCAATTCCACATCGATGATGATTGGAATATCGAAATGACGTATAAATTTCACATCCGGGAAAGAAGAGGTCTTACAATTGAGCATGATGGACAGAACCTCTGGCAAGCAGAGAACGAAGATAGGCAAACATGGAATGTTTTAGATGATGGGATTCAGGAAACTGACTGGTTTTATCCGGATATCACAACGGGCGTCCTTGAACAGAATAGAGACCAGAGTGTCTTTATTACTTTCAATGCTTATTCACTGATCAATGGCGAATATCGTGGAATTCTACACATAATATCGAATGATCCCGATGATCCTGATGTTGGCGTTAGAATAGAACTCGATGTCACGTCTGCCCCGGATCTTGAGATTGGGTGGACATTTGAAACCGAAGACCGGCTGATCAATATAAATGATTATTACGAAAGTCTTTATGTCGGTGGAGAATACGTAATACCCCTTTATTTCCGAAACCTTGGCAGCGATAGATTGGCTGTAGGTGAGTTTGAATTTGAAAGCCGGAATTTTGAGGTCGACTGGCAGAATTTCATACTTGATGTAAATGAGCGATTAGTTGTGAATGTTACCTTCTCCCCCGATGAACCTGGTGTTTTTGAAGAAATAATGAATGTTCAATCCAACGATCCTGACGGAAACGATCTTGAGATTATGATTACCGGAGAAGTCCTGGGAGCTCCGGAAATTGTAATTGATCAAGGAGAATTTGAAGCAGAACAACAGACAAATCAAATAACTGTACAGGATTTGGTCATCAGAAATGAGGGTTTGTCTCCCCTTAATTGGACAAGTCGCAAAGAAATTGTACGTGAACCAGACATAGACAATCGCGATGCAGGACCACGAAGAATGGTCAGGAACATATCCAGAGTGGAGACTATTACTCCGACATCACCATTTCGTGATGATCCTGGTGATCAAATCGGCTTTTATAATCTACCCTGGGATCGGATTAATGGACTTGACTACGACGGTGAGTTAATTTGGGGAATTGCGAATACTAACCTCTTGTGGGCATTCAATCAGGAAGAGAATGAACTTATACATCTGTTTGGTATAGATCGTACAAGACAAAATGGGATTTCTTGTTTCGGGAACGAAATTTGGGTTCTCACCAACGCAGGAGGCAATTGGAGTACTATTATCAAGATTTATAACCGAGATGGAGAACTCCTGAGAGAACACGACACCGAAACCGAAAATGTCGACTTAATAACTCATGATTTGCAAGGGAATCATTACCTTTATTACGCCAGAGAGAGTACTCTAAGAGCATTCTCCTCAGAGCATGAACTTCTGGGCGTGATTCCTTTTCGCAATGACCTGAATATAAGAGTAGGCGGACTCAGGGGTTTGGATTGGACAAAAGATCACCAGGAAGGTAATTTCTGGATTCTTTTCTCCCCTCCTGTCAACGAAAACGATAATATGTTGTGTATTCAATTTGATATAAACGAAGAATGGCATGCAGTGGAGGTGCAAAGGATTGAAATCGACGACCGTATGGAATACATGGGATTAACACATGACGGAAAAGATCTCGTTTTGTATGGGACTGAATATCGACCTCCGGGATTGATGGTGATTGATGATGGCTTTGATGAGCCTTACTGGATTTCAATCGAACCAGACGAGGGATCGTTGGAACCAGGTGAAGAATCAATAGCTGAGATTACTTTCGATTCTGAAAACCTGATTGCCGGAGAATACGTTGTCTTATTAGCAATCCATTCAAACGATCCCATCAATCCTATTACCGAAGTTGAAATTAGTCTGTCCGTATTCGGTGCGCCTGAAATTGAGGTCACCTGGGAAATCGGTATGGACAACAATGAGATAGACTACAACCGGTGCTTTGATTTCGTATATGTCGATCAGAGATACACTGTACCAATAACGATAAGAAATAACGGAGGTTCAGTACTGGAAATTGACCGGGTAGAATTCAATAACGACGTCTTCAGAGCAAGACCGGAGCAAATTGAAGTACAATTGCGCGAAGAAACAAATCTGAGGGTAACATTCTCGCCGGATGAAGTTCGTTTGCACAACGGTCAAATGTCAATTTTCAGCAATGATCCTGAAAACGGGGAATTGGTAATCAATCTCACAGGTCGAGCACTCGCTCCACCAGGGATTGTAGTGGTACCAGATCAAATTGATGTCGGAGTCTTGCGTGGTGAGATTCTGGAATCGGAACTAACAATCTCTAATCAAGGGGTAGATGAATTACAATGGATCATCAACATTGATCAACCTGAAGAATTTGACCTTGATCCCGGCGAGATCATTGCCACACACAATCACAATCTTGATCGTGCCGCTGGATTGACATGGGATGGTGAGTTGATATGGGGTGTCGAAAGACTTGATGTTTGTGCCTATAATCCCGAAACAGGTGAAAATGTGCGAGAATTCAGAACTGGCAGATTTGCTGACAATATCGCATTTGACGGTCAAAATTTAATTCTGGGTGGACAAATGCAAGGCAGGAATCGTGAAATCCGGGAATATGATCTACAGGGAAATTTTCTCGAACTCTGGGAATGGAATTCCGATTTCGAAAGTATGGCTTCTGATCAGAATGGTCATTTACTTTTACAAATAAGGAATGAGGATCATATTCAGATTGTCGATATCAGGACACATAACTCTGCTGGAGGATTCGATACAGAAGACATGTTTGACCGTGAGACACGTAAAATGACCTGGGTGCCTGCCCACCCACAAGGTCAATTATGGTTCCTTGCAGAGGGTAGACTCTCACAATTTTACATTGATGAGGATTGGAATCCTGCATTTGTTAAGTTTATAGATGCAGATATTAATTATGAAAACCTCGGAATCACTCACGATGGCGATAACCTCTGGCATGCGAAGGTAGGGGAGAGAAATATCCTTCACGTTATTCATGACGGAATCGTAGAGAATCCATTCTTAATAGCCAATCCTGTCGAGGGAATAACTGGCAGAAATGTAGAAGTAGATATCGAACTGATGTTCAATATTGATTTAATCCCCGAACCTGGTGAGTACCTTTCGATCCTGCACGTAATATCCAACGATCCGCTTAACGATGACATTGAGATAGATATCACTCTCACAGCTTTCCCCCACCCCATAATTGAAGCTGATCCTATTCCGGAACCTATGCCAAATGCACATCCAATTGTATTTCCAGAGGTGACTTTTGGTGAGTTTGATGAGGAAATCACCTTTACAATCAGCAACTCCGGGATTGACGATTTATTGATTCGTGAGATAATCATCGAGAATCAAGAAGATTTCTCCACCGACCTCGAAGAAGGTACGATTGTTGAGGTTGAAACTTCAGTCCAGGCAAGGATAATCTACCACCCTTCAGCACCCGGTGAACTGAATGGACAACTCCACATTTTCACAAATGCTCCGAATGTAGGGGAAGGCGACAATGTTGGACATGTCTGGTTTGATCTGCAGGGCATCTGTTTGACCCAACCTCAAATAGAAACTGAACCCGGTGCTGAAGAGGAAATTTCTCTTGTCGCCCTTATTGACGACAATCCGGTAAACAGGATATTGAGAATCTTGAACAGTGCAGGTGAGGGAGCAGCTAATCTCGATTTTGATATAAGATCTATCGAGGTTTCTGAAGAAGAAGGTGACAGAGATGGAAATCTTGACAGAAAAGTTCGATCCATATCCAGGAGTAGGAAAAGTCCACTTCGAGACGATCCTGGTGACCTCTTGAGACAATATGAAATCCCTTTCCCGTTCACCGATGGGATGGCATGGGATGGAGAATTGATGTGGGGTGTTTCCTTTGGAAATGATCGTCTGTGGGCATTAAATCCTGCAAACGGAGAATTTGAGTTGAACATAAACCTTCAGGATCCTGGTACAATTGCCTTTGATGGCGAAAACCTTTGGATTGGATTCTCACGAGATAATACTATCGGTATTTTTGATCTTGAGGGTAATCAAATTGAACGGTTTAATTCTCCTTTCGAGGTTCCCATTGAATTGGCTTCGGACAAACGGAATTATATATTTATTGTACCAAATCAAATTGATCAGGTATTTGTAATGACTATCGAGGATCGAGAAATAATTACAGGTTTCCCCTTTATGCAAGCTTTAGAAGGAGGATCATTTTCCGGTATGATGTGGGTAGCTGAACATCCGAATGGTCAGATGTGGGTTGTTGGAAATAGAACCGCCTACCAGATATTCGTTGACAAATACCACGGCGATAATCGACTTGACTGGAGTGCAGAACCTGTAGGTAATTTTGGATGGGAAGCAAATCAGAGCTCACGCGCAATCGCACACGACGGTGAAAATATCTGGCATGCTCCATTAGTAGCCAGAACATTGTTGGTGCGGGATGATGGAGTTAAAGAACGTCACCAATTAAGTTGGTTGACAATTGAACCGGAATCTGGTTCAATCGAGTCTGGTGACCAGATCGAGATAACATTAACAATCAACCCCGAAGGACTTGCTGAAAACACCTCCTACCCTGGTGAAATTCTTATCGAGTCCAACGACTTTGATGACCTCATAACAGTCATCCCAATTACCCTATCAACCGAATTTGAACTCCGGCACTTCAACGATTTTATCGAAACTGATTCTAATCACCTTCTAAATATCAGCTCTTTAATCCGTGATGATGAAGAAGCCTTAACCGGATGTGAAATTGGAGTTTTCACTCCCGACGAAATTCTCGCCGGAGCTTCAATATGGATTGCCGGAGAGGATGAACCACTCGAAATAGATGTCTATGGCGATATCCCACAAACCGAGGCATTAGAAGGCTTCCGCGAAAATGAAGAATTCCTCTTCAGAATTTGGGATGATTTCAGCAACACAGAGTGGGATGTTGTACAGGTTGTTTTTGAAGAGGGTCCTGATGTATGGCGGGACGGTGGACAAACGTTACTTTCAATTTACGATCAGCTCAACCACGAGCTGATAATCAATATTAATCAAGGTTGGAATCTCAACTCAATTAACGTCGATCCACGCGATCTCTATATAGATAATGATGATCCCGGACCTTCAGTTCAGCACATGTTCGAACAACTCCGGATCGATGAAGAAAACCACAGAATAGCCTTAATCAAAAACGAACAGGGCCAATTCTACGCTCCCGCCTGGGATTTTGACAACCTGGGATATTGGGTGCTAACAGATGGTTATCAGATCAACGCTACAGTGGATTGTGAGGCAGTGATCTCAGGCATCCCCATTTCCTTCAGAAGAAATGTACCGTTAAATCCGGGCTGGAACCTGATTGCCTATTTCCCCACTTTCGATCTTGATGTTTCAGCACCAGACTATTACGGTTTCTCCTCCATTATAGACATGTTAGTAATTGCCAAGGACTCACAGGGCAGATTCATATCACCTGAATTTGAATTCTCGAATATGCCACCACTGAGGGAAACCCAGGGGTACAAGTTACTGATAAACAACGACCAAGAATTCATTTTGAATTATCCTGAGCGACAGGAGGAACTGGCTTGGTTTAGAGGTAGCAACTCTCAATTGAGAGATGATCTCCTCAAACCTCCGAACACTGGTAAAAATATGTCCGTACTGGTAAACAACATTTCCGGCTTAAACATCTCTACCGGTGACCAATTATCAGCCTACAGCCTTGATGGTGGTCTTGTCGGTTTGGGATTAATTGACGAAAACTGTAGATGCGGTTTACCGGTATGGGGAGATGATGAGTGTACAGAAAAAGTTAACGGGCTAATTGACGGTCAAACATTCGTGATTATGGGTTGGGATGAAACGCTGGACAGAGAAATTGAGCTGGAGGTCGAAACAATCCTGCATGGCAGTGATCTTACATATAAAACCGACTCATTCTTAGTCATCAACCTGAGAACCAAAGCGATAATTCCCGACCATTTTTACCTGATTCAACCCTACCCGAATCCGTTCAACTCGACAACAAGGATTACTTACGGTTTGAGTAATCAGACCGAACTCAGCTTGAGCATTTTCGACATTACAGGACGCAAGATTGCAGATCTGGTAAATAACATCCAACCTGCTGGAGAACATACCCTCATTTGGGAAGCAAATAATTCCGCAGCAGGAATTTACCTCATTAAAATGGAATGTGAGAGATTCTCGAGTGTGCGGAAGGTCGTTTTGGTTCGATAAACCGATGAATCGTAGGGGCGAATGATTATTCGCCCTTATAAGATAAATATACAATGTCGAAATTGAAAACACAGTTCGTTTCACCTCCAGCAGGGGCACGAGCATCGTGCCCGTACATGAAATTAATATGGAATCTCAACTGGTTTTTCGAAATAAAAATAAACTTTCCATTTACTTACTTCCTAATTCTTTGTAGTTTGATAATAAGAATATTTACCAACCATACCGGAATCTGATATGAAAGTTCAGAAGAGGTTAGTTATTTGCTTCGCCATCTTTATCCTGATGCCTTTTTATACACTCCAGGCTCAGGATAGTTTAGGAATTAGTTTTGTATCAAATCATTTTAACTACTGGCACACGGCTTTAGGAACCGCTGGGGAGGGCAATATATCGTTCGTTTCCACTGGTCATACTGGAATTCAGGTTGTTGAATACAATGAAAGAAGGGGTGGTGATATTATTGATGCTAATGACCAGCTTTATTCATCCGACGTAAAATTATCTGACAGATATGTATTCTCATTAAACCGCTCTTCTGGATTTTCAATACTGCACAGAGACAACCTGGAGATAATTTCCACATGGGAAGAGCCTGGACGTTATGCAGATATCCTCATTTATGAGGATTATCTCTTCCTGAGCGATACCAGCGATGTTCACATATTCGATATTTCTGATCTAGGAGCTCCACAGTTTCACCAATCTTTAGACCTGGGAAGTGGTGCTGCTGCAATATGTCGTTCAGGTGATCTTCTATTTGCAGCCTGTGGACCTCGCGTGCTCAGGATAGTAAACATCTCAGATATTGAAAATCCGCGAATTATTTCAGAAATTGAGCATGACGGCAGACCTTACGATGTTGAAGTTAAAGGTAATTATGCACTTGTAGCAGCCCGTGATGCTGGATTAAGAATCATAGACATCTCCAATCCTGAAAATCCCGAAGAGAGAGAACCTTTGATACCAGAGGATCGATTTGAGTACTTTCTAAGGATTGCCGTCCAGGATAGTTTCCTCTTCCTCCCAAATTATCATTTTCCGCCTGAAATACTTGTTTATTGGATTGATAATGACGGAAACATTACCGAAAGAAGAGGATTGGACACACCCGCTTTTGTCCACAATATATCAACCTCCGCAGAAGGATTATACTGTACCTGGGGAGTTGATGATATTAAAGCCTCAACTTACTGGAACACAACAAACTTACGTCGAATTAGCGATCCATTACACAATTTATCTTGGGGTAAAGCCTTTAGAATTAAATGTTTTAATGAATTATCTTTTATGCTTGAAGGACCTCCCGATGCAAACTGGTGGGAGTTGAATTTTGATGATTTCCCGGAACTTCCCGGTGTTTTTATTATCAACACGGAAAATCCCTCTAATCCGATCCCTATTCGCAAGTTAGGTCAAGATTTCGCTAAGGATGTTATTTATAATGATGGTCTTGTTTTTTTGCTAACCAGCCATCAATGGTTAATTTATGACATATCAAATATAGAAAGACCACGCCGTTTACGTTATATTGAACGAACTGATGATGAAAGCGCAATTACATTAAGTGGTGCATTAGTATGTGTGTCTGAAGCGGAAGGTCATCTAATTGATATTTGGGACATCAGTTCACCTGAAGAACCAGTACTTAATGGAACAATTGATAATATTTGCAGCGACATCCATCTTATCCAGGATCTTCTGTATTGTGTTGGAAATGAGTTACGTATCTATAACATTGAGAGCCCCGAAGAGCCTGAATTAATCACCAATCTTGATGAATTTCCGGGAAGTAAAATCGAGATTGAAGGTGAAATCGCTTACATATATAGTATTGAAGAAGAACAAACAGGTTTGTATTTAGTCGATATTTCCAACCCGCAAGAACCAGCCACAATTTCTTACTATGAGACTCCAAACGGAGTAAATGACTACAGTGTTCAGAATGGTTATATTTACATGGCACATGGAACCCAGGATGGCGTGGTTATTGCCGATGCCAATGATCCTGAAAACATTCTGGAAGTTGGATATTATAACACAAGAGGTGAGGCGTTTAGCGTCGCCGCTAATGAGCAATACGCTTATGTGGCAGATGGAATGAACATGAGCGTGTTTAATTGCAGAGCTGCCTTGGGCGAAAACCTTCCCCCCCGATGGCGCAATGTTCCTGGTAATGAAATCGTCTTTTCCGAAACTGATACTGCCAGCTTTGAAATTTTGGTTGTTGACATAAATGACGATGATATCACAATTGAAATGGATCTGGATAATTTTCCGGATGATGCCCATTTCACAGACAACGGTGACGGAACGGCTAATTTTGAATGGCTAACCACTTATGAAGATAGAGGTAATTACGATGGGCAATTATTTGCAAGTGACGGAGAACATGACATAAACCGTCCGATTAGAGTCTCAATAAGAAATACAAACCGACCGCCTGTTGTGGAAATCGCGATACCGGATATTGTCTGTGAAGAGGATTGCGGAGAAGTTCTTGTGGCGTCAATTGACACACTTTTTAGTGATCCGGATGGAGAAAATTTGGAATACAGGATATTCTGCGAAGCTAATTCTCTCAATGCCAGATTGGACAGAGGTGGTTTGATATCATTCAACCCGCGGAATAATTTCAATTGCCCGGATGGAGTTGAGGTTTCCTTTACAGCCATCGATCCTCATACTAATACCGATTCAAGTTTCACAGTATTTTTGACTCCGGTGAATGATCCTCCGACGGAATTCGATCTGAGACAACCACCAAATAATATTGTCATGACTGATTTCGGAACGCTCTTTCAATGGTCACCATCAACGGATATTGACGCAGACACTATCGATTATAATATTCATCTGAGGTTACCTTATAATGAGGTTGACACTGTTTTCACATGGAATGCCGGAATCGAAGTAAGTACAGATTTACGAAATCTGGACACCCTTCTTAATAACCTCGACATCACCCAAGACACAGTGCAAGTCACCTGGAACGTAACCGCCTCTGACGAGGAATTCACCATACCATCAAATCAGAGTCGCATAGTATTCCTCCCCCCCACCCTGGGAATTCAAAAGAAAAACGAAAACATCCCAACTGAGATAGCATTACATCCCCCCTACCCCAATCCATTCAACAATAAAATAACAGTGAGTTTCGGTTTGCCATCAAAGAACTTTACATCAGTTCGAATATACAACCAACGCGGAAGGCTGATTGAAAAACTAATTAAAGAAGAGTTAACCACTGGACACCACTCAATCAATTGGAACGCGAGTTCAGCAGCAACAGGTATATATTTCGTAAAAATGAAATGCGGAGAATTTTCGGCGGTGAGAAAAGTTGTACTTGTCAGATAAGAGTTCAGAGTATACGCTTCAGCGTGCGTTTTACAGCCTGAAGGCTGGACTCTTAACTTATGCGAAATGAGGAAAATCGTTTACATTAACTGCAAGTGAAACAGATGAAGCAAATATCGCAGTCGACATACCTATCTGCATTATCTCCTCCATCTGCTTTTAAACGTAGGGGCGCAAGGCTTGCGCCCTTGTTCGATCACAAGCAGAGTAACAGATTATTACGCTGTTCAGAAGTAATTTCGCGTAGCAACTGATTTATCATGCCCTTTTAAATGAGTAGATTCAATAAATTTACACTTACACACAACCAACTTACTTATAACACTTCCCGAAAGTAATGACGGATGTTTGTCTTCGCGAGGAACGAAGAGACGAAGCGATCTGTTTGTAAATGATCAATATAAGAGATTACTTTGCTTCGCTCGCAATGACAGTCTTTCAGGACATGCTATACTACTTTGCTTCCCTGCAACCTTGATCACTTCCATCAACTTTTCGTCACTTCCATCAACTTTTCGTCACTTCCATCAACTTTTCGTCACTTTCGTCATTTCCGTCACATTTCCGTCACACCCTCAATCCCTGACCCACAACCACTTTCCGCCAAAAGTGTGACGATGTGACGATAATTTTTGCTATCCCCTTTTTTCACGTACCCAGTTATGAAGCTTGGTTTTTTCAAAATAATGTCGTATATTATCTACATAAATGTCATGTATATAATAAACTTTCAAATAGAAAGGAGATTCTGCCTCATTTGGGATATTTCGTCTGTGTGCTGTGTAAGAATTTTCGGGGGTATGGAAAGAGTTGTTCCGGTCAGGCAAAAGTTCAGAGTACACACTTCAGCGTGCGTTTTGCAGCCTGAAGGCTGTACTCTAAACCCAATTATTATCACCTGAGCTTATCCCACCTCGACCTACTGAATACCATTGGATAAGCAAGGATTAAGGAAATAATAATCGTTACAAAAATCCACAAGACTTTGCCTATCCTAACAAGAACCTCATCTGTGGACGATTTTTTTAAGGATTTGTATTTCATTGATCTACCCCCCTTTCAATTGACAGATTAGGGCACATAGCCATGTGCCCCTTGTATCTTGTCTAATGTTTAATTTTGCATTTTTTTCTGAACTATTGTTATCTTGTAACATTCTCCCAAGTCCACACAGCCGTAGGCGGAGTGGACTTGGGAGAATGTCCCGGATCGGAGTTCGATGTGCCCCTGGGGTTTAAAACCCGTCTACGAGGCTTTGTAGAATTCAACCTTCCGCACATCCTCGCGGAGGAATAAATATGGCATCCCTTCTTTTAAACCACGTTTCTCCGTAATTACAATAAACGAAGGAGCTTCGAGAATTGCAACAACTTTTTCTAACGGAGATTCAAATTCGAGGTTGGAGTAGTACTTCCCGACCTCGATGCGCATCTTTGGCTGCCAGTGATAGCGCGAGTTGACATGGATGGCTTTGATGCCTCTGTCCTGTATCTTCACCCGCAGCATTTTCTCGAGCCTGGGGATGATTTCATTTATGGTTTCTGGTGGAAGCATTTATAAACTCATGTGTCGCTGGGGATTCTTTCCTGACGAATAACAACATCTTAAGTGACAAGTGATAACACATAACTGTTCCCTTGTTATTCATTCTTGTGTCAGGTGAGGGCACCTGACACCACTCCTAATGTGGGAGTATAAGGGCGAATGATTATTCGCCCCTACATTTTAAACCACAAAAGGCAGGAATTAACCTGCCCTTTGTCTAATCTTTCATGTTGCAAATTCTACCAGACTTTGAGATGAATCCAGTTAGCAAGTTGTCCCCAGAAAATTCCGAGGATCAGGGTCGGGATTACAGTCACGAGGGCCAATATACCACCCAGTGTCTTGAACTTTGCACCTGATGCAACTTGATCTGCGATGTTGCCTTCTGCTTCATACAGGAACATATCGCGGATAATTCGCACGTAGTAGAACAGGGAAACAACTGTGTTCGCTATGGCAATTATCGCAAGAGCAAACAACTTACCCTTCACCAATGCAGAGAACAGGTAGAACTTCCCGATGAATCCTGCCAGCGGTGGTAGTCCGATTAAACTGAAAAGGAAAACTGCGAGCGCGAGAGCTGGTAACGGGCTCGATTTGCCAAGTCCCCTGAACCACTTGATGTGCTCTCCGCCGAAGTTTCTTTCGACAAGATCTACAACGAGGAATGCACCGAGGTTCATAAACACATAGACAACGAGATAAAACATGACAGCAGCTGTTGCCAGATCGTGAATTTCACCTTCAGGGTAAGCTGCGATTGCTGCAAATCCCATTAGCAAGTACCCAGCATGTGCTATAGAGGAATATGCCAGCAGTCGTTTCAGGCTGTCCTGCCAGATCGCTCCGAGGTTGCCAAGTGTCATTGTCATAGCTGAACCGATTGTGATCATACCAACCGCGGTTACACCATATGTCGGTTCAAGTGTAACGTAAACGGGCATTAATCTCATAAGCGCTGCAAATCCGGCAGCTTTCGGTGCAACTGAGAAGAAAGCGGTTACAGCTGTCGGAGAACCCTCGTAAACATCCGGACACCAGAAATGGAAAGGTACCATTGCGATTTTATAACCAATTCCTGCAAAGACGAGTACGAGTCCAATCATGTGTGGCAGGCTGGTGCCTGAAACATGACCCAATTTGGCAGCCATTTCAGGGAGGTTTGTGGTTCCGGAAATCCCATACAAAAGTGAGAATCCGTAAAGCATCATACCCGAAGATACAGCACCATAAAGTACATATTTCAGTGATGCTTCAGCTGATTTAAGATCTTTTCGTCCATATCCTGCAAGTACATAAGCCGGAATTGAAACCATCTCAATAGATACAAAGAGCATGATAATATCATTGGCACCTGCTAACAGGAACATCCCAAGTATACAGGACAGAATAAGCAAATGCGGCTCACCTTCGTCCTTAAACTTGTAAGACATCAATCCCAGGGATATAATTCCTGCAAGACAGAACAACAGCCTGAAGAAGACGGTAATTCCATCCTGAACAACAGAACCGAAAAGATAGCTGCCGACCTTTTCCTCAGCTGATAGTGTAATAATCATCAGCACAAAGAGCAGGATCGAGCCTCCAACTGCGGCGATGATCCCCTTGTTCCTCTTAGCTAATAAGTCAACTATCAGCAGCAGGAGTAACCCTCCGACCAGGGTTAACTCCGGAATCATCGGGGATAAATCTATATTTATCGGAGATTGATTCATAATGGGGTTACCGATCGCATTATTTCGCTAATATGTGCCAGTGAAGAATTCATCAGATCAAGCACCGGATGAGGCCAGATACCTAAAAATATTACAATCACACCCAGTGGAACTAAAGTGAACAATTCCCGCCCATTAATATCTTCGATATCCAGATATTTTGGATTAGTCTCTCCAAAGAACACCCGCTGCAGTGTCCATAACAGATAGCCAGCGGTAATAATAATACCAAATATTGCAATGATAGTGTATACCTTCCATACCTGGAATGCACCGATGAAGACCATCGCTTCAGATATGAAACCACTCAATCCGGGCAATCCCATACCAGCAAAGAACGCCAGAAGGGTTATCCCCATATAACGCGGCATGACGTTCGCCAATCCACCGAAACCATTGATCTCTCGATGATGAGCCCGGTCGTAGATAACACCCACCAGGAGGAAGAGCATTGCTGTGATTGTTCCGTGATTGAACATCTGGAAGACAGCCCCCTGCAATCCAGCTGCAGTGAACGCGCTCATCCCGAGCATCACATAACCCATATGGGAGATTGAGCTGTATGCAACCAGTTTCTTCAAGTCCTTCTGCGCCATAGCACAGAACGCACCATAGATAATATTGATTACACCGATCAAGGCTATAAACCAGGCAAACGATACAGTCGTTTCCGGAAGCATTGGGTAAAGAATGCGGATGATCCCATAAGTTCCCATCTTCAGCAAAATACCGGCAAGAATAACCGAAATCGCAGTTGGCGCTTCAACGTGTGCATCTGGAAGCCAGGTATGGAACGGGAATGCTGGAATCTTGATCGCAAATCCGATATATAATCCGAAGAACATCAGGATTCTGGTCGAATTAAGCAGGATAATCCCTGTTTGATTCGCCTGATCCATCATGTGCAGCATGTTGAATGTATGTCCTCCAGTCACCGGATCAACGGTGTTGAAGTACAACATCAACATTACAACCAGCATCATGACTGATCCGATAAGTGTATAAAGGAAGAACTTGATCGCTGCATAAATCCTGCGCGGACCTCCCCAGATTCCTATCAGGAAGTACATTGGGAGCAGCATGATCTCCCAGAATACGTAAAACAGGAAGAAATCAAGTGCTACAAATGTCCCCATCATTCCGGTCTCTAAAAGGAGGAACAGGGCAAAATACCCCTGAACTCCTTTCTTAATTCCGAAAGAAGCCGGAATACACAGAAAGCTTAGTAATGCTGTTAGAAGCACCATCGGGAAGGATAAACCGTCCACTCCGACATGGTAATTGATATTAAATGCCGGTATCCAGGCATGCTTCTCGGTAAACTGAAAAGAACTTTCCTGGTTGATACCCACTTTCTGCATATCGAATTGCGGGTATAGCGATGCTGTAATTATCAGGACGACCAATGCTGTAAACAGAGCCGTCCATTGAATCAGCTTATGGTTATGCCGGGGCAGTGCCAGAATTACAGCAGCACCAACGACCGGCAAGAATGTAATCAGTGTCAACGGGCTCATATGAATGCCGTTACTTTATTAACCAATGAATGAATCCCCCTCTAACTTAGCAATCCGGAAAAGATCCACTAAAGTTTGAGTTCTAAATCTTTTTTCTACTCAGTAGCATAAGCGTACTCGTCTGCGTCCTGAGTAGTGTCAGGTGGGCACCTGACACTTAAATAGCTGTCAACTCGTCAAGTGATGACACCTGACGACACTCAACGATTCACACGCACGGAGGCGTGTGCTACCTACAGAACCTTCAAAATGATAAACACCGCAATCAAGGCAACAGTATACAGCACATAGCGTTGAATCTGACCACCCTGGAACAAACGTACGAAACGTCCGAAAATACCGATTATCCAAGCGCTCAGGTTCACCAGACCATCAACAATGTAAAGGTCAAACCAGCCATGTATTATCGCTGCAACTCTACCCAGCAATGCTACAAAGTTTACAATTCCATCAATAACGGTGAGATCAAACCATGCGAGAAAATTCGCAAATAGTTTCGTTCCGCCGATAACTGTATACTCGTAAATCTCATCCCACCACCATTTGTGATACATCCCGAGATAAATCGGCCCAAGCCTCTTCTTCCAGACTTTTGGATCGATTTTATGCCAGTAATATCCCATCGTAGCGATTAAAATACCGAGAGTCGCCAGGATTATTGAAATCACCATCGCGATTAAGTGCGCTGTATGATGAACATCATGTCCACCCCCGTGACCATCAGCCGATGCTGCATGAACGGTCTCACTACCATGTTCATCACCATGGGTCTCAACTACTCCATGAGCGTCCTTGTGACCTGCTTTCTCCGCAACTTCGTGCTTTGAGTGTGATTCATGAGATGCTGCTTCACCGTGCGAATCATGGGCATCAGCAACATGAACCTGTTCATAAGCCCGGACAGGCTGCGGATTCAAGGTTGAGAACCAACCACTCGCAGGATTGAATGGGTTGAAGCTGTAAAAAATGAAAATACTTAATGCTGCGAGGACGATCAGGGGTATTGTCATTACCCGTGGTGATTCATGTAATGCAGTCGCAGCCTCAGGACCGGATTTGAACTCTCCGAAGAAGGTCCTGTAAACCAGTCTGAACATATAAAAAGCGGTCAGGATTGCTGCACCGAATCCAAAGACAGGCAGCAACCAGTGCTGCGGATGCATCATGAAATACGCCAGCGAACCACCGAGTATTGCATCCTTTGACATGAATCCTGATGTTAGTGGAACACCCGATAGTGAAACAGTGGCGATCAGGAATGTCATATACGTGACTGGCATATACTTTTTCAGGCCACCCATAAATCGCATATCCTGCGGATCGTCGTGGCTGTGAATGTGGTGTAATGCACCGTGCATGGCGTGAATGACAGAACCTGAACCGAGGAACAAGCATGCCTTAAACATCGCGTGGGTTACGAGATGGAAGAAACCGGCGGTGTAAGAACCTACACCAAGCGCCATGACCATGTAGCCGAGCTGTGAGAGTGTCGAATATGCCAGCACTCGCTTAATATCATATTGCGCTACTGCAATTGTAGCAGCAAACAGTGCTGTGAAGCCACCAATATATGCAATTACTATAGAAGCTTCCGGGGTTAGGATAGCGAATATCCTCACAACCAGATAAACACCTGCTGCAACCATAGTCGCTGCATGAATTAAAGCGGAAACTGGAGTTGGACCTTCCATAGCATCCGGAAGCCAAACGTGCAGCGGGAACTGCGCGGATTTACCGATTGCCCCGCAGAACAGGCATAGTCCAGCAATTGTCAGAGCCAATCCTGTCATTTTACCGGCTGCAACTCCAGCAATGACTTCATTCACGTTCAATGTTCCAAGTGCAGTGAACACTAACAGGATACCAATAAGCATCCCGACATCACCGATGCGGTTTGCAACAAAAGCTTTTTTTGCAGCAGTAGCAGCTGAGTCTTTCTCGTGCCAGAAACCGATCAGGAAATAACTCGACAGCCCAACTAATTCCCAGAAACAGAAGATAATTAACAGGTTGTCAGCCAGCACTAATCCTATCATACTGAACGAGAAAAACGAGAGGAATGCAAAGAACCGGCTGTACTTCGGATCACCCTTCATATAACCAACGCTGTAAAGGTGGATCAAAGCTGAGACCAAGGTTACAACTACCAGCATGATCAACGATACATTATCGAGTGCTATGCCGATCCTCAGCTTATAATCACCCCATCCAATCCAGTCAAATTGCCAGGATTGAAAGTAGTTCGGATCGTAGTTGCCCAATACCTTTGAAAAGAACATGTAAAGCGCAAATGCGGCACCACTCCAGATTGCAGTCAGACTGATCCAGTCGCCACCTCGAGGGATGTATCGCTTTCCCCAGAAGATGTTGATCGTAAATGCAACTATTGGGGCTAAAAGTATGTAAATTGCCAGCTGAAACATAATGTTATCTATGTTCGATTTTATCAGAGTACCCTATGCGAATTACACAGGATACAAATAACTAAGCTGTAAGACTTAAATTGCCTTTCAGCGCGGTTTTTTTATCCAAATTAGTGGTGTCAGGCGTCCCCGCCTGACACATAAATCGTGTTTTCACCCAATTCCCAGGAGATTGGGTAAGTACTAACCTCTTAACAGGTTCGCCTTATCCACTTCGGATGAGGCTTTGAGCCTGTAAAGATTCAGAAATATTGCTAATGCTACCGCAGCTTCAGCCGCAGCAATAATCAGTATAAACAGTGCTGCTGCATGACCGTCGAGATTGGCAGTTGTAAAACGGCTGAACGCTACAAAGTTCAATGCAGCCGAGTTAAGTATCAACTCGATACCCATCAATATGGATACAGCATTTTTACGGGTTACAACTGCCAGAAGGCCAAGAACAAACATCGCAGCAGAAACAAACAGATAGGTGTCTAAACAATGCATCAGTCAGCCTCCCTGAACATCCGTGCGAGTCGCATCGCTCCAACAAGAGCAGCCAATAATAGTACACTTGCGAGCTCAAACGGGACCAGATATTTAGTCAGCAATAATTGACCGAGCATCTGAGTTGTCGGACCTATATCAAGTATCTTTACAGGCCAGTTGGTAACCAGAATCATATGCACCAATCCGTAGAACACCAAACCCACCGGAATCAATGCTATGAACCTGTGGTGTGTCTGCTGAGGGATTGACAACGTCGTGATCTTCGTTGTCATGAAAACACCGAAGATAATCAAGGTCAGAATCCCTCCTACATAAATCAGTATTTGGGAAGCTGCAAGGAAATCGGCTGCCAGGAAGACATACAGCCCGGCAATGCCGAAGAATGTGAACAACAGGGCAAATGCACTGTAAATGATCCGGGAATGGAAAACAACCACCATTGCCGAACCTATTGTCAACAGTACGAATACCCAAAAAACTATTTCACCGAGAATATTCATAATATCAAAGATTTATCCGGCTCTTGTTTTGGTGAACCATCTGGAACATCCGTTGCTTTGGGTGCCCCAGCTTTTTCAGGAGTTGCGTGAGTTTCTTTCTTCTCTTCGCTGACCTCAGACTTACTCGCTTCAGGTTTGGTTGCTTTCGGCTCACCTTCAGTGGGCTCGGCTTCTGCTACAGGTTTTGCAGGAGGTTTCTCTTCAGCCTCTGCTGCCTTGGCTGCCTTTGCCGCCTTCGCTGCTGCTGCAGCCGCCTTTTTTGCTGCCATCTCTTTGGCTTTTTTTACCTTGCGTTCTGCGTCATAAGCTATTAACCGTTCCACTTCGTCTGGAGGAATAGTTGCGAAGCTCTTGTGCATTTCTTCGCGAGTGAAAGTACAAGGTTCTACAGGAGCCCGCCATTGTAGTGATTCCGTTTCACAGGCCTCTACACAAAGCCCACAGTAAACACATTTGGAAAAATCAATGTCGAACTGAATCATGTGCATCAGTTTTGGTTTTCCGGTGGGAAGCATCCCAAGATCTTCACCCTTGTCGGCACGAATCCCTTTCATTTTTATAATGTCAACCGGACATGCAGTAGCACATTTCATGCATACAGCACAATCATCTGCAACATTAAAAAGGTGTGCACGAGTGTGTTCGCTCATCTCAAGAATTTCGTAAGGATATTGAATCGTTACAGCTTTCTTGAATTTGAACCAGTGCTTGAACGTAATCTTCATCCCAACCAGTACGGTGCTTACACCCAGCCAAATGTCTTTTAAGTAACCAGCCATATAAAAACCCGAAGGCGTAAATTAATTTTTTTCTATCTATGTGTTGTCCTTCGACAACGTGGTGTCATGCGTCCTCGCTTGACACTTAATTATGACTTATTCTTAACGTCAGGCGAGGACGCCTGACGACACGTCTATCTAAACTCTGACACATACATCCTTCCGACATTCCCTGAACTACTGAGTCAATACAATCCACAGCGATACAATCAGCACATTTACAAATGAGAAGGGAAGGAAAATTTTCCAGCATACGTGCATTAACTGGTCTACCCTCAATCTCGGTAATGTCCAGCGTAACCATTGCTGAACAAAAACCAGTGCCAGTCCCTTACTTGCAAACCAGAAGAATCCAATCAGATTATGCAGGATTACATTACTTTCCGCCGATACTTCCAATGCTGGAATGGGTGCATGCCAGCCACCGAGGAACAGTGCTACTGCAACTCCGGCTACCAGGAACATGTTTGCAAACTCCGCCAGGAAGAACATTGCAAAGCGCATCCCAGAGTACTCGACGTTAAAACCTGCAACCAATTCCGATTCACCCTCTGGTAAATCAAACGGCGTTCGGTTGACTTCTGCAAGAGATGCCCAGAAGTAAATAACAAATGCTATTATCGCAAATGGCAGATGCGAGAATACTCCCCAATTCCAAAATCCCCCGGCCTGACTCCCAACAAGTTCCTGCATTGAAAGACTGCCAACAATCATAATCGGAATCAACAATGAGAGGCCTATTGGGATTTCAAAGCTGATCATCTGTGAAGCTGAACGCATCCCACCATAAAGTGCCCATTTATTATTCGATGCCCAACCTGCCATCAGAATCCCGGCGACTTCAAGCGACGAAATTGCGACAAGGAAGTAAATACCGATATTAAGATCTGATCCTATCAGGTGAGCGCCAAACGGTAGAACCACAAATGAAGCGATTGTCGCTGAGAGAACTATATAAGGAGCAAGTTTGAACAGGGGCTTATCGGCGGCATCAGGAACAATGTCTTCCTTCTGCAGAAGTTTCAACATATCAGCAATCGTTTGAGCCCAGCCGTGAAAACCTCCGGTATGCATCGGCCCAAGTCTATCCTGGATGTGTGCTGAAATTTTTCTTTCTGTCCAGATTACAACCAGTGCAACCACTGAGATGAAACCGAGCACGCCTGCCACGAAGACAACTGCTATTAATAAATCTAACCAGGTCATCGGTCTACCTCACCCAAGACAATATCTATCGATCCGATTAGCGCCACCATATCCGCTATCAATAATCCTGGTGATACTGCGGGAAGAACTGAGAGCGAACTAAATGAGGGTGCACGACATTTCAACCGCCACGGGAACTTCTTCCCATTTGAAACTATGTAAAATCCCAATTCACCTTTGGGATGTTCAGTGCGGTAATAAATTTCTCCGGGAGCGACCTTATTCATGGTCTTTGGTATTGCTGCCTTGACATCATCACCCGGCATTTTCTCGAGCCGCTCTGTTGCCTGATCGATGATCCGCAGTGATTGTTCGCACTCTTTAACTCTAACAATGTACCTGTCCCAACAGTCACCAATTGTTCCAACTTCACCATCTCCCACCGGTACTTCAAAATCGTAAGTCTCATAACCACTGTATGGTTCAGCTTTCCGAATATCCCACTTCATACCTGCTCCACGCAAGTTGGGTCCAGTCAAACCATACTTGATGCACATATCCTCAGAAATAACAGCAACATTTGCGAGACGTTCAATGAAAATCTTGTTGTAGGAAAGCAGGTTGTTTACTTCTTCGAGTTTGCCTTCCATGTATTTCAAATAATCCCTGACCTGGGGAAGCCAATTATCCGGAAGATCATGCGTCAATCCTCCAATGCGCATATAATTCAGGAGTAGCCGTCCTCCGCACAGACGGTCAAAGAGGTCAAGAATGTGCTCACGTTCCTGGATGAGATAAAGGAAAGGCGTCCAGGCTCCGATATCGAGCCCATACGTTCCGATAGCTATGAAATGACTGGCAAGTCGGTTCATCTCTGATACAAGAACTCGAATTGTCTGAACTCTCTCCGATACCTCTATCCCGAAGAGTTTTTCACAGGCTAAAACATATCCAAGATTATTGTTCATACTCGAGCAATAATCAAGTCGGTCTGTATATGCCACAACCTGCTGCCAGGTCATTTTCTCACACGTTTTTTCAAAGCAGCGATGTAGATACCCGATATGGGGTGTTGCATTCATAATCATCTCACCGTCAGTCTCGAGCTCGACTCGGAGAACTCCGTGAGTTGCTGGATGCTGAGGTCCCATTTGAACCACCATCCGTTCACCATGAACGTCTTCGAAATTCTCAAGCATTTGAGATATTCTCTGGGGTGTAGCACCAACCGGGATGTCAATGTCACGGATTTCACTCATGACTCGTCTCCCTCTTCTTCCTTATAATCAATCGCAGTCATCGGTATCTTGTGCCACTTCTTCTGTGGTTCATACTCTTTTCGCAATGGAAAACCCTCCCAGTCATCGGGCAGGAGTATTCGACGCGGATCAGGATGATCCTTGTATTTGATTCCGTAAAAATCGAATGATTCTCGTTCATGCCATTCAGCAGTTGGCCAGATGTGACTAACGGTAGGAACAATTAATTCCTCTTCTTTCGAGCCACCAACCCGCAGTGTAACCTTATGATCATGCAGATTTGAGTAAAGGTGGTAAACGGTCTGGAGTTCTTCAACAGTTTCAATACCTGACAGGCACATCAGACTATCAAAGGATAAATCCGGATCGTCTTTAAGAAATTGAGAAATGTCGGCAATTAGATCGGTTCTCAGGCGAATAATGGAATCAGGATTCATCTCCTCGAGTGTCAATTCGGCATCGGGGAATTTTTCCTGGAGTATCTTAAAAATTTCGGGAATGGTCATCAATCAGCTCCCAGCAGCCTATACTTTAGACTTGGCAATGGTTTCTTTCTCTATTAGTTCACGTAATTTCAGGTATCCCTCAATCAATGCTTCCGGTCTTGGGGGACATCCGGGGATGTAAACGTCAACCGGAATTATTTGATCAACACCTTTCACAACGTGATAACCATGATCGCAATATGGACCTCCGGAATTTGCACAGGAGCCCATTGAGATAACATAACGTGGTTCCGACATCTGTTCATACAGGGTAACCAACCGCTCACCCATCTTCGCGGTTACAGTTCCGGATACGAGAAGACAGTCTGATTGACGGGGAGTCGGACGAGGGAAAATACCAAACCTGTCAAGGTCAAATCTCGAGGCATTAGTGGCCATCATTTCGATCGCACAGCATGCAAGCCCAAAAGTTAGCGGCCAAATCGACCTGGATCTTGCCCAGTTGAGTATGGCATCGGCAGAGGTAACAACGATGTTCGGTTCAAATCGGCCTTCAATTAATCCCATCTTTCCCTCCGACACTTCCGGCTGATGCATGTTTCGGGCGGATCCACTCCAGATCTCCCTTGCCCCATACATAAGCAAGACCAACACCGAGGATGAGAATGAATAATGCCATATCCACCCAGGCATAGAGACCTAATTGACGAAGATTTATCGCCCAGGGATAGAGAAACAGAACCTCAACATCAAATACGAGGAAGATCAGGGCAACCACGTAAAACCGGGTGTTAAATCTCACCCAGGGCGACCCAACAGGTTCCTCACCACATTCATATGTAGAATTCTTTAATTTGCCGGGTTTGTGAGGCGCGATAACCCATGCAGCTATCAATGCTGCAGCTACAAGTCCAATACCACCCAGAAAGAATACTAAAACAGGCGCAAACGACACAACGCCTCCGTTATTGTTTCCAAAAACTTATCAACCAGACAGGTAAACAACACTGCCTTTGTATACACTAAGAGAGATAAAAATATATCTTTCCCATACTCATTGCAAGAAAAAACCTTAACTACTGACACAGTGAATTATTTTTTATCCTGATACTGCAATTTTCAGCTCCACTTCTCGGATTTTTTACAAAATAATCGCACAAAATTGAATAATGGTTTTACTCATATCGATCTTGCTAATTGAGTATCCTTTGATTAAATTACAGATTATAGATAACCACAAAACAGGATTTGGGAATGCTGATTACAACAACACCCAATATTGATGGAAAAACCATTCAATCTTATCATGGACTAGTGACCGGGGAAGCAATTCTTGGGGCGAATATTTTCAAGGATTTTTTTGCGGGAATACGTGATATCGTTGGTGGTAGATCTTCCGCTTATGAAAAAGAGTTGAAAAATGCTCGAACCATCGCAATGGATTCTATGATGGGAGAAGCATACAGACTTAAATGCAATGCCATTATTGGGGTTGATATTGATTATGAAACAATTGGTATGAGCGGTGGTGGCAATATGTTGATGGTCAGTGTCACAGGAACTGCTGTTAAGATAAATAATTAGGGTTCATCCGACTAACGCGTACTTAGCTTCGTGAATGGCCATGATTTTGAGCT
>CAYLYZ010000040.1:0-46219 GCA_964387885.1 uncultured bacterium
TATGTGGTGGGCTACAAACTAGGTCTGCGGGTAATCGATGTTTCGGATCCTGAAGATCCGGATCAAGTCAGTTTATACAATCCTCACGGACAAGCCAATGAAATTGTAGCCATCGGGGATTATGCTTATGTGGCTGCCGGTTCCGCAGGTCTCCGGATTGTTGATGTTTCTGACACTGAGTTTCCTGAAGAAATTGGTTTTTGGGACACTCCGGGATTAACAAAAGGGATTGCTGTCCGGGATAATTTTGCTTATGTTGCCGACGGAAGTGAAGGTCTTCGGGTAATTGACATTTCAGACAGGGAACAACCGGTCGAAGTTGGATTCTTTGACACACCCGACGACGCCCTTAATGTGACCATCAGGGCTAATTATGCTTTCGTTGCTGACGATGAATCGGGGCTTCGAGTAGTAGATATTTCTGATCCGGGAAATCCGCGGGAGGCAGGAGCCATAGATACAGAAGGTCGAGCCCGGGATATTGCTATCAGAGGTAATTATGCCTATATGGCTGTCGGTCCTCGGGGTTTTCAAATCATTGACATTTCCAATCCTGAACGTCCTGATCTGGTAGGGTCCTGCAACACTGGTGATGAGGCAAATAGTGTCGCACTCGTCGGTGATTCCGCCTATGTTGCCGATGGTTTCAGGGGCATTCGAATTATTGATATTACAGATCCGGAAAATCCTATACGAGGAGATAGTTATGATACTCCTGGATTTGCCTATGACATTAAAATCAGGGGTAATTATGGGTATATAGCGGATGGTTACACTGGTGAAAACAGTTTATTAGTGATTGACATTTCAAAGCAGAATCGTCTCGTTGGAGTTTACAACACACCGGGCTCTGCCTTAAACGTAACCATTTCCGAAGATGGTTTAATTTATGTTGCCGATTACACATATGTCGGGATTTACAGGTTCACACCGTTCTCCTATCCTGATCCTGAGAACATCGAACCTATAGGATTTTATCAGAATATTGTCTGGGGAAGTGGTGAAGATGTTGAGGTACGGGGTGATTATGCTTATATGGCAACAGGATCGACGGGTCTTCAGATATTAGATAAGTCCAACACAGAAGATATTGAGGTCGCAGGCTCCTGTCAGGATATAACCGGAGAAACTATCTCGGTTTCACTATCGGGTGATCATGCCTATCTACATAGCTTCGATACCTTTGAAGAAGAGAGACAAGATTATTTAACAGTTGTTGATATTTCTAATCCGGCAAATCCAGACTCAATTGGGGGCTGCAACATTGGCACTTTTCCTGAGAGGTTCGCGATTAACCTTTTTAAATCGGGAAATAGGGCATTGGTAGCAGGATCAATGCCTGTTTGGGAGCAAGATAATTATCATTATCAAGGATTTTTGCAAACTATCGACATAACAGATCCCACAACACCTGATTCGATTACAACTGTGGGATTTGAATACGGTATTGTGGACATTTCTATTGTTGAAGAGTGTGCCTATGTAGTATGCAGAACATTCGAAGGCGAGGAACCGGCAGGAGATTTGCGCATATTTGATATATCTGATCCAGCAAATCCGCAGGAAGTCAGTTTTTGTGAAATAGCTGTATCCCCTGGCCATATTTTCGTAGCTGAGGGCCTTGCTTATATTACAACTTATGATGGAATTGAAATCGTTGACGTTTCCAATATTGAATCCCCGGAGGTGATTGGAAACCTGAATCTCCTGGGGGATGAACGCGGGGGAGTGATACATTCTGAAATTTTTGTGTCTGATGATTTAGTCTATTTATCGGGATATATTTATATAGATTGGAACAATTTTATTGATCGGGATGGCGGCGATTACTTGTATCGTTTATGGATTATTGATGTATCGAATCCACAGGAACCTCTGCAATTATGTGCCACCGAACTAAATAACCGATGTAAGAACATTGTAGTATCAGATAACCTTGCCTACATGGCTTTATCTAAGGGCAGCTCCGGAGCCTTACGCATTTT
The DNA here is from genome assembly GCA_964387885.1 of uncultured bacterium. Classification (GTDB taxonomy): domain Bacteria; phylum Electryoneota; class AABM5-125-24; order Hatepunaeales; family Hatepunaeaceae; genus JABGPL01. The sequence continues at coordinate 1,986 of CAYLYZ010000040.1, forward strand.
TGATGTTTCCGATCCGGAGAATCCCATTGAAGCTGGTTCCTTCATCACCGGTGGTGATGCAAATAGTATTTATGTAGTAGATGATATCGCTTATGCTACGAACGGGCAACGAGGTTTGGAATTGTTCGATATTTCAGAACCGGCAAATCCAAATTCCTTAGGTTTTTGGCAAACCGGAACCTATCAAGCTGTTGATTTCGCAGTAATCGAGAATCGTGCGTATGTTGTTGATTCCGGCTATAATGGCAATTTTGGCGCAGATTTATTCGTTATAGACATTGCTGATCCGGATGAGCTTGAACTTATGGGCTCTATATCTACCGATTCAAGACCCAAAAGCGTTTGTGTCTCCGGAGAATACGCATATGTAGTTAACAGGAATCGTTTGCGGATAATCAACATCTCAGATCCGGAAAATCTTGAAACCGTAGGTAGAGACACTTTAGAGCGCGCTGAAGAAATCACTGTAGCAGGCAACTTTGCTTTTGTTGCGGCACGTGATGGACTTTTTGTGATTGATGTTTCAAATCCGGAAGATCCGATTTTAGTCAGCTCCCTTGATACACCGGGATCAGCATCTGGTGTGTTTGCATCGGGAAATTTCGCATATCTGGCTGACGGGGAGGAGGGAGTATGTATAGTCGATGCGTCTAATCCTGACTCGCTTCTACAGGTTGCCTCTTGTCAGACGCTTATACCTGCAAAAAAGGTATTCATCTCAGATTTTCTGGCTTATGTATCCTGTTACGAGGATATAGAAGACACTACTCTCGCATCAATAGAAGTTCTGGACGTTTCCGACCCGGAAAATCCGCGTCAATTAGGTTTGTTTTATACTCCCGGAGGCGCCAATGATCTGTTTGTGGTGGATGATTTGATTTATGTTGCTGATGGCGATAATATTGGTGTTTATCGTTTTTGGCATCCCGACGATGTAAATGATAACCCGAATATTCTACCTGACAGGTTCTTTTTGTCTCCCGCCTATCCCAATCCCTTCAACTCGATGACGAGGATTAGCTATGGATTGTCATATCCCGGTGAAGTGTCGCTGCAGGTCTATGACTTGATGGGACGGCACATCTCCACATTGGTTGAGGGTTACAGGCAATCAGGGATTCACACAGTAAACCTGACAGCCAACAATCTGCCTTCGGGGTTGTACTTCGTGCGATTGGAGGCTTCGGACAATGTTCAATCACAAAAAATACTACTGGTTAAATAGGGGATAATTCAATGCGTATTAAGTTAGTTTTACTTACAATAATCCTGCTTTCAACAAGCTCAGGATTGTTCGCTCAGGACAGCAGTGGTGTTCGCAGATTAGGTTCAATCGAAAATGATTGGAATGTTGAGGGTGTTGTGGTTTCCGGGGATTATGCTTTTCTTGCATGTGCTCGAGCGGGTTTAAGAATCATCGATATCAATAATCCTGAGCAACTTATAGAAATTGGTTCCTATGAGTTACTGAATTGTTATGTCAATTCGATAGTAGTTGCCGGAAATTATGCGTTTTGGAGTGGGGATTGGATGGAAGAAGAAACTCGGTTTCATGGATTCAAGGTAATTGATATTAGTGATCCATCACAACCTGAGGAAGTTGGGAGCTACGAACTGGAGGAGGATGTGGATTATATTCATGGCTTAGCTATTCAGGGAAATTTTCTCTACTGTGCTGGTATATCCCTCAACATTATGGACATTAGCGATCCAACACAGCCTCGCGAAGTTGGGTGTTATCCTGACTTTGGGTACAAAATAGAAGCAATTGACATCGCGGTAAGTGATAATTATGTCTATCTGAACCTATTTGCAGTCATTGGTGTTTCAGAAGATGTAAATGACACAGATCGAAATTTAAATAGGGATCAATATCACGATGGATTCTGCATCATGGATGTCAGCGATCCTTCCCAGCCTTATGAGATCGGATATCTTGGATCCCCACTGTGCGGACCACTAACTGTTAATGGGGATTATGCTTATCTGGGTGGAGATGCTTTATATATAATCGACGTTAGTGATCCGGCACAACCACGTGAAACCGGAAACTGCAATCTACCAGGCAATGCATTAGATCTTGCTATTGATGGCGATTTCGCTTATTTGGCGAACCGAAATTCGGGATTACGGGTTGTAAACATAAACGATCCGGAAAATCCATACGAAGTAGGATTCTATGACCGTGATGTACACGAACAGGCTGTCGCGGTCCAGGGGAACTATGCTTATTTTGCTGAATGGCACTGTTTTAGTATTTATGACTGTTCCGGTGCTCTCGCTGTTCCGGAAGTCAGCCATCAGCCAACAGCATATAACCTCCTGTCTGCTTATCCCAACCCCTTCAACTCAACAACCACAATCGAATACGCTCTACCATACGCATCAGAGGTCTCACTGAACCTCTACAATCTGGCTGGACAGAGGATAGAGACGTTGGTTAATGGGAGGATGCAGGCGGGGATTCACCTGACGATGCTCGACGCAGGTTATATGGCTTCGGGGTTGTATTTTTTGAAGTTGGAAGGATCGGGACAGTCGTTTACTCAGAAGGTAATGCTCGTGAAATAGGGGGATAATACAATGCGTAACGTATTAGTTTTTCTTACAATGATCGTGTCCGCATTTGCAGGCAGACTCATCGCTCAGCCGGAAATGGTCTGGTCGCAAACTTATGGTGAAGGGCAATTTAGTTCCGTCATCCAAACTGATGATGGTGGATTTGCATTGATTGGACACGCCAGTGACAATTCTTTCTATCTGGTCAGAACCGACGGGGATGGTGATGAACTTTGGTCACAGACCTTTGACGATGAAGCCTGTAACTTCTGTTATTCAGGCATTCAGACCAACGACGGAGGCTTCGTTCTGGCTGGAAGCATTAAGCCCGAAGAAGGTTTCGTTGAGGCACTGGTTTTCAAAATGGACGAGGAAGGAGAACTGCTTTGGTCACGAATCTATAGCTGTGATGGTTGGGATGAGTTTCACGATGTTATACAGACTGAGGACGGTGGCTTAGCGTTAGCAGGATATACTGGCAGTCGTTCCTACTGGCTTGTTTTGACGGACGATGAAGGTGAAGAGATATGGTCCCAGACCTACTACGGTGAGGGTCGGGATAAATGCTATTCAGTCATCCAGACCACCGATGGAGGTTTCGCTCTGGCTGGTAAAACGGCGCAAGATGACATTGATTTCCTTTTAATCAGGACAGACGAAAACGGGGAAGAACTATGGTCGCAAACCTATGGTGACGAGTCTTCCGATTACTGTTATTCTGCTATCCAGACCTCCGACGGCGGATTTGCACTGGCTGGTGAAAGTAACAGTCGCTATTTTCGGCTGGTCAGAACTGACGAGGGAGGAGAGGAACTCTGGACGCAAACCTATCATGGTGGAGGACAAAGTATCTGTTATTCAGTCATCCAAACCTCTGACAGCGGCTTCGCTTTAGCTGGGAAATCAGGACATCAAAATGGTGGGGCGGATTCCTGGTTAGTCAGAACAGATGAAAATGGCGACTCTCTCTGGTCTCAGACTTACGGCGGTGAAGAAACTGATTACAGTCGCTCCGTCATTAAAACAGCTGATGGTGGTTTCGCTTTGGCGGGAACAACAAGTTCTTACGACGAGGATCAGGGGAGAGCCTGGTTGATCAAGACCGAGTCTGATCCGACGAGCGTACCCCGTATCATTGATCCCGAATTACCGAACGAGTTCGCAATCGCAGATATATACCCCAACCCCTTCAACTCAACAAGCACAATAGAATACTCACTGCCATTCACATCAGAAGTCATCCTGAGTCTCCACGACCTGTCAGGGCAGAGGGTTGAGACGCTGGTCAATCGCAGGTTGCATGCTGGAGTTTACCGGGCGACGCTGGATGCGGGGGATATGGCGTCTGGGTTGTATTTTGTGAAGTTGGAAGGTTCGAAGCAAGTCCTCTCAAGAAAAATCTTACTGGTTAAATAGAGAAAAGCAATGCACAACCTGATTCCAAAGTTTATAATTGACAAATTTGCTAACAAAGAACAAGCCGGTTCATTCCAGGCTTCGACAATGTTCATCGACATCTCCGGTTTTACTCCGATGACGCGAAAGCTTATGACTCACGGCAAGGAAGGTGCTGAGGTGTTGAACTACATCCTGAACATCGTTTTCAAGCCGGTGATCAATGCTGTTTATGACAATGGAGGTGATATCACCTCGTTTGAAGGTGATGCATTCATGGCGATCTTTGGGGGAAATAATGGTGATATCGCTGCCGAACAGATACTTTCTTTATTTAAGAAATTCGGACACCAGAAAACCAAGTTCGGGATATTTGATTTATCGGTCAAGATCGGAGTGTCGCATGGTGAGGTTGAATGGGGCATTGTCGGCTCGGATGAACATAAAACGTGGTACTTTCGAGGGGAAGGTATCGATGGAGCTGTTCGTGCGGAGAAGCGGTGTGGGAAAAATCAAATCTCCGCGACGGGAGGTTGGACATTCCTGTCAGACAGGGATGTTGTTTCAATTGGGGACGCAACCCCCCTTTTATTCCCAAGGAGCGCGAAGTATCGCGCTGACACTTCAATAGAAGGGGGGAGGTTGGGATTCTTTCCAGAATCCGTTACCAATTTCACTGGCAATGGTGAATTCCGCGATGTTGCCTGTGCCTTCATTTCCTTTAAGGAACCATCTTCACAAGATGAACTGAACCAATTTGCCGGTAAAATCCTGAATAAAACCTACGAACATGGCGGATATTTCGAGGGCTTGAACTTTGGGGATAAGGGTGTGAATTGTCTTGTTATTTTCGGAGCACCGACGGCTTATGAGAACAACGTTGAACGGGCGGTGGATTTTGTGAATGCTGTGAGGAACGACTACTCCGACATTCGTGCAGGTGTTACGTTTGGGACAGTTTTCGCGGGATTGAAGGGCTCTGAACGACGTGCTATTTATGGTGTCATCGGTGATGTGGTGAACATGTCTGCGCGGTTTATGATGAAGGCGGACTGGGGTGAAATCTGGCTGGATAAATCTGTGCATAACCGGATTAAATCGCTATATAAGATAAAAGCCAATAGGTCGATTTCTCTTAAAGGCTTCCGGGGATTTACTGCAAATTACTCTCTCCTGGAAAAGCAGGAGATGCGTGTTTCATTTTTTACAGGTGACCTGGTTGGGCGAAAAAAGGAGTTGAACCGACTGTCTCGATATCTGCGTCCGATCCGCAATGATAAATTCGGTGGAATCGTTACTGTTTATGGTGAAGCGGGCGTCGGCAAGTCGCGCTTGATTTACGAATTGATCCGCAAATCGGAAATCAGGACGTTGACCGGGCAATGCGATTCCATTCTGAAAAAGAGCCTCAATCCGTTCGCCTATTTTCTCTGCAATTACTTCCGGCAATCCGAAACGCCAAACCTCGAAGAACGAAAGGCGGTTTATTCGGAAATCTACAACGAACTTGTTGAATCCGCGGATAAGACAAATGAGAAAGAATTGCGCCGTATAGAATCGATATTAGGCTCGGTAATCGGATTGTATTGGGAAGGATCCATCTACGACATGATCGAAGCCAAAGATAAACCGACCGTGGTGAACTTTGCAATCAAATCTTTTATCAAGATACTTTGTACATTCGAGCCTTTGATTCTGCTGATTGAAGACCTCCAGTGGATCGACGAAGCCTCGCAGGATGCTCTTCAAATACTCACCCGGTTGGTTGGGGATGTTCCCTTTATAATCTTGGCATCAAGCCGATTCAACGATGACGGATTAAAACCGACGATTAAGAGCGATGGAGACGTTAAGCGGCGGGATGTGGTTTTAAAGGACCTTGAAGAAGGCAACATTGAAAGGCTGATTGAGAACAACCTGTCTGAGAAACCAAACGCTGAGTTGGTAAAGTATGTGAGGTCTCGCGCGGAAGGCAATCCATTTTACATTGAGCAGTTTTGTCTCTACTTAAATGAGAACGGTCTCATATCCGAACCTTCTACTGAAGGGGTCGTAGAATTAGTATCAAAACCGACCGACATCCCCACGGACATTAACGCAGTAATCATCGCCCGTGTAGACAGGCTCAGCTCAGAACTGAAAGATTTAGTGCAGGTCGCATCAGTATTGGGGCGTGAGTTTGAGGTACAGGTATTAGAGGAAGTCCTCAGCCTGCTCAAGGAAAAGGAAGCAGCGGGAACACAATAATGAACATTAAAGACATCCAATTCCAACTAAAGAGAGGTGAAACCGAGCGCATCTGGTCAGCCCTGTCCGAACTGCGTTACATTTTCAGCCATGCCCTGTTGCGGGATGCAGTGTACGAGATGCAGTTGAAGTCGCGGTTGCGGGAATTGCATAAGCTGGCAGGGGATACGATTGAGCGGTTGTATCCTGATGAGAAGGAGAAGTATGCGGATATTGCGGGGCATTTTGAGAAGGCAGAAGAATGGACATTGGCGATAGAATGGGGTGAGAAGGTTTTGAAATACAACGAATCAAATCACGTATTTCAAGAAGGTCTCAAGTGGTCATGGAAGTTGGATGAATGGTTGAGTAATCAGCCATGTTCAAACGATAGAAATATGAGATTGATCTCTGTACTGAGAGCAACGGCATCAATACAAAAGTTATTGGAGATGTCCAATGATTTCGGAAAATCGCTTGATCGGTTGTCAGTTCTTATGTCCGAAGAGGAATCGGTATCCAGTCGGATTTGGCTCCTGGAAAACCTCGGTGAATTCAACTCACTGACAGGCAACTTCGAAGCCGCAAAGAAATTCTATGAAGATGCATGGAGCCTTGCCGAAACAGCCGGAGATGATGTTGAAAAATGCAATATTCTGACCCATTTTGGCATATTGTATATCCACACAGGTAAACCGCAATTGGCGATAGATCACTTTAATCGTGCTCTTGAAATCGGCTCTGCAGAACCTGATCTTTTACCACAACGGGGGTGGATACTGAATAGTCTTGGCGTTGCTGAAGTGGGGATTGGATACCTTGACGAAGCACTTCAGACTTACCAGGAGGCTCTTGAGGCACATCGGAGGGAAGGCAACAGTATTAGAGAAGCAATTACTCTACAAAATATTGCAAGGATATATGAGGTTCAAAATAATCCTAATAAAGCGCGGTCATTTTATATTAACGCAATGAAAATACACAGGGAACTTGGTGCGCTTGTTAAAGAAGGGTTGATCCTGGTGAGATTGGGAGATATCGCGTTGAACAAGCGAGATGTGGAAGAATCGCTCGCACATTACAAGGAAGCAGAAAGGGTCGCGGAAAGGATCCAGAATCCGCGGCTAAGCGGATTTGTCGCGGAGGGATTGGGAAAATGGCATGAATATCAGTGCAATAGTGATCAAGCTCTTACATACTATGAAAATGCGCTGGTTTCTTTCCAGAAGATCGCAAATCCGATGAAATCTGCCGACTTGCTTGTCGAGATAGGCTTGTTGCAGTGTAATGCTGGCAAATTTGAGATCGCTATGAACTGCCACAACCAGATTCTTAAATTGCTAAATAAAACCACATTAAAACCGGAGATGAGCTCGAGCTTCGTCCATCTCCGATCCAATTTGATCCAGAGAGGATACCTGGATAATTTGAAAGGAACGTAATCCTTAAAACACGACACAGGATATTCGCTGGCGCTAAGCGAAAGACCTGGTCAGGAAACAAACATAAAAGAGGGGAATTATGGAATTCAGGACCGAAAAGAAATTAGTCTGGTTGTTATTGATCCTGCTGACCTCGATCTTAATTGCATCTGTCATAACTGCATATTTTACATTCCAGATCTACCAATTAATGTCAGTGCCACAACCAGTACCATATTCTATTAAAAAAGAAGTTAGTCGGAGTATCCTTGTAGATGCACTCAGTTCGTCGGATGACTGCCTATATCTACACCTGCTGAGTGACACCGACGACCTGACCAAAGCTGAGCTTAAGATTTCAACTACCTGGACAGGACCATCGCAATACTCCCATTCAATCCAACGTCATTGGAGAGTTCCGACCAATAAAGGAAAGACAGCTAATCCCAATTGGACGGGCGATACCGTGGAGGACATTCTTCAGTCAGAGGCACTTCCCAGTGGTTGGACTCAAGTATGGCTTAAGGTTGTGAGCAAAAGTTCAACGGCTCCTTTCAATATCATTAAGAGAACGGAGGGAGATCCATTGGAGCCACCGAGAATGTGGGATGATTGTAACGGGTGCCCCGGAAATACGGTTTCGTTTAATACTTGGGGAGAGCTTTGAAACTTGTTTGCCACACAAGGTTCTACCTTAATAACATGTGCGATTTTGTGAACCTGCAGGTGTGGGAGAGAAATCTCTCGCACCTGCAGGAGGGATCGCATTATATCGGGAAAAGCAGTAAAAAATGAACAACGAGAATTTACAGTTTATACTCAAAGAGGGCACAACCGAGCGTATCTGGTCGGCACTGTCGGAAATCAGGTATATCTTCAGTCATGCTTTGTTAAGGGATGCAGTATATGAAATGCAGCTAAAGACCCGGTTGCGGCAATTGCATAAACTGGCAGGGGATATTCTGGTCAGGTTGTATCCGGAGGATAAGGAGTTTTATGCTGATATTGCTAATCATTATGAACAGGCTGAGGAATGGGACGAGGCGCGGGAGTATTGTACAAAGGCTGGGATAAATTTTGAAGAATCCGTGAGATACGAAGATGCATTAGTTTATTCTCAGAAAGCACTGTCCATTTGTGAGAGGATATATGAGTCTGAACACCCGAAAAGTGCCGAGTGTCTGAATAATCTGGCTATTCTATACCAAAAAATCGGTCAATATGACAGAGCAATACAGTTATTCGAAAAGGCACTGGAGATACGTGAAAAGGTTCTTGGATTAGAACACCAGGATGTTGCCATTACCCTTGGATATCTTGCAGATATTCATCGAGTACAAGGACTCTATTGCAAAGCGGAAGCGATGCTTAAAAGGGCAAGGGTAATCCGTGAAAAGGAACTGGGAAAGCAACATCCTGCTGTAGCTATCATCTTGACAAATATGGGTTTACTTTACTGCAATCAGGGACTTTATGATAAAGCAGAACGATTATCCAATAGTGGATTAGAAATACTGGAAAAAGTTCTTGGACCTCAGAATCAACGTGTAGCTACAACCTTATCTAATCTGGCAGGATTTTATTTTAAACTGAAACAATATGACAAAGCAGAACCATTGCTTGAAAGGGCGCTGAGTATTCGCGAAAGAGTATTTGGAAAGCAACATCCCGACATTGCCTCAAGCCTGAATAATCTGGGAGCACTTTATAGACAACAAGAAAGTTTTGATAAATCGAAACTGATGTTTGAAAAATCTCTGAAAATGCGAGAAGAAATCTTTGGATCAAAGCATCCCGTAATTACCAGCAGTCTATGTAATCTAGGAGTATATTATTTCGACCAGAGACTTTACAACGAGTCTAAACCATTGTTTGAAAGGGCATTACGAATATCTGAAAGCGTTTTTGGAACAGAGAATCCTTTCGTAGCTGTTATTCTAAATAATCTTGCAGAACTTTACCATGCACAAGGATGTTATGAGAAAGCAGAACCTGTATACAAAAGAGCATTGAAGATACGTGAGAAGATTCTGGGATTGAAGCATCCTGATGTTGCCATAAGTTTAAAAAGCATGGCAGAATTCTACTTAAAGCAAGGGCGGTTTGATAAAGCGGAACCTTTGGCTAAGAGGGCAATTAAAATTCTTACGAAGGCATCTCCAGATTCGTCAAATTTGGTGGAGATTCTTAAGAATTACGCCAAACTATTAGAAGGAACTAATCGCAAAATGAAAGCAATACAAATTCTGGATCGAGCGCAAACGATACTGGATAAGATACCGAAACTTAATAGTGGAAAAAGGTAAGGGGCGAAAGAAAAGTAGGTGAAGCAGATTGAAGCATTTCTTCTTTAAAATGATGAGAAATTATACATCTTCTATGATTTATAATTCACTGTAAGTGTAGTTCACGAGACAGGAGAGGTTGAAATGAAGTTTTGGATGTTTGCATTGATGGGAATTGTGATAGCGGGGATTGTGACAGCTCAACCCGGTTTGGAATGGGTGAGAGCCTATGATGGATCTGGGTCATTTGGAGATGTTTATGCAACAACTGAAGGCAATTACGCCTCCTGTACTTCCTCCTGGGTGTTTGCTGATCATCACGACGAAGGTGACCATCATTGGCATGGTCTGTTTAAGCTTTACGTCTGTGATCCAAATGGTGATGTCATCACAAATGTCCAATTCGGAGAAATTGAAGGTCGTAATGCAGCATTTTCATTGATTGAGGTTGATGGAGGTGGTTTTCTCCTGGGCGGAGCTTATCAGGATCGATTTTATGCGGTACGTTGCGACAGAAATGGAGAGCAGATCTGGGCTAATCCTTATGGTGATATCGAAGGTGTTTGCTCAACTGTAATTGAACTAAAAAGTGGTGAATTTCTCCTCGCAGGATATACTCGAGGTGAGAATGAAGAGTATTCGGGTTATCTAATCAAGCTCGACGGCGATGGAGAGGTTCTATGGGATAGACAATATCACAGCACAGAGGATCGCACAGGTTTTTCTTCTATGCGTGAAGTAGATGAATGCGTGGTTCTGACCGGTGGACATGACTCAACTGCGGGTTGGCTCTTGAAGGTATCACAAAATAACGGGGAACCAATCTGGGAGAGATTTTACGGCCAAGACATTCAAAACAGATGGTCAGGATTGTCTCATGTTATTCACCTTCGGAACGGTGGATTTCAGATGTGCGGTAGGGCGGAATTTGACAGAGGTATTCGTCATTGGTTGATACAAGTTGATGAAAATGGTGAAGTAGTTTGGGATAGATATCTTAATCCAGGAAATCAGAGATCCCTTAGCTGTGTAGTCGAAATGCCAGCCGGTGGTACCACAGCCTTTGGTACAACAAACAACAACCAGGTCGGCATTATGATCCGTATTAACCAGGGGGGCGAAGAAATATGGACACAAGAGATGGCGGATATTGGTCAGGGTGTTACTTGCAATGGGATTTCTGAGGCGGTATTGACTGAGGATGGTGGACTTATTATGGCAGGCAGAGGCAATGTCTTGAGGGAAAGAGGAGGTATGTTGATTAAGGGTATCCCGGAAGTATCACCTCCCCAAATCATTGCCCGGTTTCCCGACCTGGACAATAATCCCGCCCCCAGCGACACCACCATTTTAGTTGGTGATTCACTGTTCTTTAACGTAACCGCTGTTGATCTTCAGAATGACAGACTGCTTTACACCTGGAGGTTAAATGGTGAAGATGTCGGAGCTGATACTTGCTATGGACATCGTTTCGAAGAAAGGGATGATTTTCTTGTAACTTGCACGGTGTCCGATGGGGCACAGGCTGATTCAACTTATTGGATAGTACATGCCAAGGATTTCTATATTGATCACTTCTACCCGGATTCGACTGATTTTGTTATCCGTCGGGGTAGCTCTGTCGATTTTACTCACCATGTCCGCTCGATAGAATATTTCGAATTTGAATATCGATGGGAACACTTTGGTCGGGGAGGCAATTACGAGATTCAGGGCGAGGACTCAATCAGGTTTGATTTCGATTTGACGGGTGAACACATTATTAGAGCAGTTGTCAGCACCGAAGACGAGATTGAAACGGTCTCGTGGGATGTGAATGTACGTTCCATTATATGGTGGTGGTGGCCACATGAGCTTGCGATTTCCGTGCCTGTTGATACTACAATGGAATTTGTGGTTTTTCCTTTCAATGAGGAATCGGATTCTCTTCAATTCAGTTGGTCGTTGAATGGTGAAGACCTCGACATTAATGAAGCAACCTTGAATATCCCGTTCCCGGAAGAGGGAATGAATACAATAACAGCAATTCTCATAGAGGGTCAAGAAGCCGACACAGTTTGGTGGGAAGTTGCAGTTCGGGAGAGAGTATTCACAGCAGATTTCGCGGATTTAGCAGATTTACCATCAGAACTGGCACTGTATCCTCCGAGTCCCAATCCTTTCAATTCGACTACGACGATCAGGTATGCCCTGCCACATGCATCTGTGGTCTCACTGAACCTATATAACTTGTCAGGAAAAAGGATTGAAACACTAACCAACCGAGGTCAACAGGCAGGTTTGCACCAAGTGACATTGAATGCGTGTAACAGACCTTCGGGGTTGTATTTTGTGAAGTTGGAAGGTTCGGGGCAGGTGTTTACCAGAAAGATAATGCTTGTAAAATAAAGGGGGAAATACAATGAGGATCTCAATCGCATTTTTTGTAATTGTTTTACTCTCACAGCTTGCCTTAGGAGAAATTATCAATGTTCCTGAGGATTTTGAGACAATACAGCTTGGTATTAATAATGCTGAGGACACTGATACGGTTCTTGTACATCCGGGGGTATATGAGGAAAACCTCAATGTCGATCGCAATATTGTCCTTGGCAGTCTCACATTGACAACCGGAGATCCCGCATATTCTGATTCAACTGTGATTGATGGAGGTGGGAATGGATCTGTAATGACCTTGAATGGTGAGATTCTGGTACGAGGATTTACCGTCCAAAATGGTGGTGGGGTACCTTTTGGGGGAGGATTATTTTGCTCCGGAGGTGGGATTATTCTCGAAGATCTGATGATTGTCGGAAATGGAGCAGATTCTAACGGAGGTGGCGTCTTTGCTTCTAATGCGAATGTTACCCTCCGACGTGTGGATTTGATAGAAAACAACTCTCGCTCTCATGGGGGTGGTTTTAGTATTCAGAATGGATCGACTCTAATTGAGGATTGTGAATTCCTCAGGAATGAGTCTGGAGATGCGGGAGGTATCCATGGAATCAACAGCGATGTTGTCATGCGCCATGTGCTAATAGCACAGAACCTGGCAAATAGTAGTTTGGGTGGAGCTGCTGAAATCCTCGGGAGTACTGTAAGCATGGAAAGGGTGACCATAACAGGTAATCAGGCAGTATCGTATGGAGCTTTTACCATTCAAGGCGAGCAGCTAACGATCACTAATAGTATTATCTTTGGTAATTTCAGCCCTGATAGACCTCTGATCCGTTTGACGGGCGACAATCAAATCTCTTTTACCGATTTGGCAGGTGGCGAGGATGTTATTGAACTTGGAGAAGATGCACGATTGGCTCTCGATGAATTGATAGATGAAGACCCTCTTTTCGTCAATCCCGATGAAGGTGACTACCACCTGACCGAAGACTCACCATGCATAGACGCGGGTGATCCTGAAGGTGATCCCGATCCAGATGGGACGAGAGCCGATATGGGAGCATTCTATTTTCATCAACAGGTAGATCAAAATCCTCACCGCTTTGATGTTCCGGATGAATTTGAGACGATCCAGGCAGCTATTAATGCGACTGAAGACGGTGACACTGTTCTTGTTCATCCGGGGGTATATGAGGAGAATATCACGATCCAGGGTAACAAAGTGCTGGCAAGCCTCACCCTGACAACCGGAGATCCCGCATATTCTGATTCAACTGTGATTGATGGAGGTGGGGATGGGACTGTTTTAGTTGTGCGTAATGAATGTCTGGTGATCGGTCTCACGATCCGTAATGGTAGAAACGGTGAAGGTGGTGGGGTTGTAGTTCTTCGTGAGGCTACTGCAACACTAAGACATGTAAAGTTAATAGAAAATGAAGGTATCGATCATGGTGGTGGGATCATAACGCAGCCTCTTTCAACATTAATAATGGAGGATTGTGAATCGCTTAGAAATACTGCAGGTGAAGGAAGTGGAATCATCTGTTATGGGAATGTTACATTAAATCGAGTTCTTATTTCAAACAATGAAGATACCGAAGGTGGGAGTGTTATATTCGTTGGCGGTGCGGCATTAATAAATCAGGTTACAGTTTCTGACAATCAATGCCGGGGTCCCTCAGCTGGATTGACCTTCTTTCATCCGGCTGAGGGAACAGCAATCTCCAACTGCATTATTTATGGCAACGGAGGTGATGGCGAGACACAGGTGCACCTTTCGAGCAGAGATAACGTTGAAGTCAGCTTATCCTATTGTGATATTGAAGGAGACGTAGAAGCTATCGATACCGATGATAACGTCCAGTTGAATATTGATGAAATCATTAATGAAGATCCACTTTTCGTCAATCCGGACGATGGTGATTATCACCTGACCGAAGACTCCCCATGTATAGACGCTGGCGATCCCGAAAGTGATCCCGATCCCGATGGTACAATAGCAGATATGGGAGCATTTTATTTTCATCAAGAGCCAGATCAAAATCCTCACCGGTTTGATGTGCCGGATGAATTTGAGACGATCCAGGCAGCGATAAATGCGACGGAGGATGGTGATACGGTTCTTGTTCATCCGGGAGAATACTTAGGGAATATCAATTTCAACGGTAGGAATATCTCTGTGGGAAGCCTGTTTTTATTAGATGGCGATGAAGGTCACGTGGGTGAAACGATCATTGATGGTAATGAGCAAGCAATAGCAGTAATTATTAAAGATTCAGAGGAAACAGCTCTCATAGGATTTACTATACGCAATGGTGTTGGGCGTGGTGCAGGCGGAGGAATTTATTGTAACAATTCAAATCCCGTGATAGAAAGCTGTTTTATAACAGACAACATTTCCGCTTTAGGTGGAGGGATTTGGAGTTTAAGATCAGATGTAACTCTTCGGAATTGTGTTTTTTCAGGCAATGTGGCAGCGTCCGGAGGCGGTCTATTTTTCGATACATCAACCGCTTTAGTTGTAAATTGCGATATAAACAACAATGTAACTGAGGGAAGGGGTGGTGGAGTTGTTTCAACGCTTTCAGATGTTGTTATAGATAACTGTAGCATTAGCAATAACATATCTGCCGATGAGGGTTGTGGAGGAATACATGCTTTTGCTGGTTCACTGCTAATTAGTTGCACTTCAATTACAGATAACATTGGTGCGAATGGTGGTGGAATTTATGTCGTCCGGGGAACTGTAGGTGAAATTATCAATTGTACGATATGCAATAATTCAACAGAGGGTGATGTGGGAGGGATTTACCTTCAGGATGAAACATCGATGTCAGTCTTAAACTCAATTATCTTCGCAAATGAACCGAACCAGATAGGTCTTGCAGATGATGCAGAAATTCAAATTTCCTGGTCTGACATTGAAGATGGGTGGGAAGGAGAGGGAAACGTTGTCGAGAATCCGCTCTTCTTCAATCCAGATGAAGGTGATTATCACCTGACCGAAGACTCCCCATGCTTAGACGCTGGCGATCCCGAGTATGATCCCGATCCTGATGGGACGAGAGTGGATATGGGAGCGTTTTATCTCCATCAGCGTGATATCGATGTTTTCCCGGATACACTGTTATTCACTGATGGAGAGATAGGTGTCACAGATAGTCTCCGGATGAGTATCGGGAATGTCGGATTAACTACGTTGCATATTTCCGGAATTTCCCTGGTAGAGGTGGAAAGTCCATTTGAAATAAACGATTATGATGAATTTGATCTCGGACCTGACGAATCATTGGATGTCTGGATTCGCTATGCTCCATATGAATATGCTCGCGCTGGAAATCATCTTTTGATTGAATCCGATGATCCTGATGAAGGGGAGATATTAGTTCGAGTATTTTCATCCGCGGTCAACTCGGTTGAATCCGAACTGGAGTCTACCCTTGAATTTGCGTTATCAGCAGCCTACCCCAATCCCTTCAATTCAACGACCACAATCGAGTATGCCCTGCCATTTGCTTCGGATGTCACCTTGAACCTGTACAATCTGTCCGGACAGAGGATCGAGACTCTTGCTGAAGGGAGGTTACAGGCTGGAGTTCACCGGACGATGCTCGACGCGGGGGATATGCCATCCGGATTGTATTTTATGAAGTTGGAAGGGGCGGGACTGTCTCTCGCAAGGAAAGTAATGCTGATAAGATAGAGGAGAATAACAATGCGTAATACAATCGTTTTATTTACTTTAGTCTGTGTTGTTTTGCTTTCAGCTACAGAGCTTAATGCCTAGCACCTCGGAGAGATCGAGGAGGTCGGCAGTATCTATAATTTTTGGGGTTCCCTGCTTGATATCTCCATTCAGGGAGATTATGCCTACATAGCTGCAAACGATGCGGGTCTGAATATAGTGGATATTTCTTATCCTGAAAATCCTGAACTTGTAAGTTATTTAGATGTTACTGACAGAGAAAATCCGGAGCTAATACCGCAAATTGAGGGAGATGGTTCTAAAGAAATATACATAGTTGACGATTAATTATTTGCTGCCAGTCATTCTCAGGATCTTTTAATATATGATATTGAGGACCTGATGATCCTCAACATATCTGGCATTGGAATCATTGAAGTATTTATACTGTAAGTTCCATAAATAAAAATGTTTATGTGACTGAACGTTTAGATGAAAAGGGACGAATTCATGTTTTCGACATATCTGATATAAGAGATCACATTGAACTAAACTCGATGGAAGGACAATATAACTTTGTCGCCTGTTGTGAGGATTTTGTCGTCAATGGAACACATCAAATAGACCTCCGATCACGTGCTGATGCAGCAAACATTCCGATACTTGGTGAAACTTCTTCCGGTTTTGCAGCAGATTGGCTTGTAACTGAAAATGATAGATTTTACTTTTGTGGTCAAATTATTGGAGTCAAACTCTTGGAGTTTGTCGAATTTGATGATGGTCAATATACTCTTCCAATTATCGGTCAATTCAAGACTCCGGGACATTGTTATGGGGTAGCTGAACAGGATGGAATTGTCTATTTAGCTGATGAATATAGTCTGATTCTGCTTGAAGCTCCTGAGCTAAATGAAGCAAGACTCACAAATATTGATATCCCGAAAGAATTCGACATGCTCACAACTTATCCAAATCCATTCAATTCATCCATAACTATCGAGTTTTTTCTACCAATGGATTCTATGGTTAATATGAGTGTGTACGACATCCATGGGCGTGAAATCTCAAGTTCGGTCTACGGTCAAATAAAAGTCGGTATTCACAGAACTATCTGGAAGGCTGAAAATAATCCCTCTGATATATATTTAATTAAAATGTATGCGGATGAAAAATCTATTTGTAAAAGATTATTTTAATTAAGTAATTTTCCTGACGAAAGCGACCTTATATTATTGCTATATAAAGGTATAAGGTCATATTCGGAATTTCAGGAATTCTGTTTGAATTGGTTGATTTGTTTTATGTATTTATTATTTTGAGGTTAGCTTCCTAATTTCTGGACTTATCAACGGTCACCCCAGTTTCTTTCTACTTTTCAATCTCCAGTAGAGCCTGAATACGAGTTTTAGCCAATTTATAACAGTTGTGGTTTGACAATTACTATTGATTTCTTCCTGTTTTTATGATATCTTTAATTTATTGAGATCAAGATTCTATCAGAAGTTAATAGTTTTGGTTTCTTTGTCTTACGTTTCAGAATATTCAATTGCTGCTGAAGCAATATTATTTCCAATTCGAGTTGGTGCCTTCTTTTGATGAAACAAAACCAGAGCTCAGGAGAATATTTAGTAGGTATATCGTATAATCAAGATGTCGTATCAGCTTGAAAACGAGATGTTTACAGGTGTTACACTTTAAAGACCAGGGACAAAACAGACTCTTAAACCGTGGTTTAGAGCTTATCAATAGAGAACTTTACATATAGAAAGCAACTTGACAAAACGCGATTTCTCTCTCGTCTTGAGAGGGTAATAGCATTTAGATTCAAAGGATTAATGATGTTTTTTCAATTAGAAGAGATTTTTAAGGCTAAGAATTTTAGTATTATGTTCTCACTTTCTTTCTTAATTCTACTTTTTATTTTACTCCCGCCTTCTGTACCATTATATGCTCAGGATTTGGAATCCAGAGTGCCGGTGGTTGAAATCGAGCCGGCACTGTTCGAACTTGAGCTCAACGGTGGTGAAAGTGCCGAGGAAGTTCTAAACCTGGCTAACCTAAATGATTTTGAAATTAGATGGTCAGCACAAGTTAATGTCGAACAATTCTATCCTAATCCCCTCGTCCAATTTTTTGAAGAAGAGCAACAACAAGATAATCCTGGAAATATCCCGGGGAGAAGAGGAATTTTCCCCCATTCTGATCTACCTCATCGGGATGAATTTGGTGAAATTATAGAGGTATTTAATGTCGAAAACCGTTATGTTGCAGACCTCGCCGTTAACGGAAATGAAATCTGGGGATGTACTTCCCATGATCACGTCTTTGGATTTGATCCTATCGAAGGAGAACTGATTACTGCATTTTCCGTTATAGCAAATCCTCAAGGAATCGTTTGTGATGGCGAAAATTTAATTATTTGCCGATCTACAGGTGAGAGAAGTGTATTTCACGTCTATAATTCTCAGGGTGAACTCCTTGAGTGGTACCATCTTGAAGAATCTGTGCGAAGTATCACTCGATTTACGGATGATCTATGCATCTTATTGTCAAATGATCAACCAATCCTATATTTTTATAACATTGAAGACAGACAAATTTTGCATGAATTAAATATCTCTTCGTTGTTCGAATTAGAAAATTATCAAGTCTTATGTATTGAATGGGTTCCGGTTCATCTTTCCGGTCAACTTTGGGTATCTGTAAAAAATAACTCAAACCGGCGCTGTACTCTGTACCAGATATACATCGATCCTGACTTTCATATGGAGCATGTAAAGTCAATCGAACCTCAGCAGGAATGGGATATTAACATTGCTCACGATGGACAGAATTTATGGCATACCGGGCAATCATCTTCCAGCCGCTTGACGGTCATAGATGATGGAATTGATGAACCACGATGGATAACTTTTGAACCAGAGGAAGGAACAATTGTCGGTGATGGAGATGAGGACATTTTTTTGAACATTGATGCAACCGGTTTAGTTGAGCATGAATACCAGACGAACATTGTTATAAGTACAAATGATCGGGACAATCCACAAATCGACATACCTGTAAGATTGACAGTTGATGGTTCACCTGCAATCCAGGTGTCTAATAATGAAGATGTTGACATTCAAGAGTTAGTATGGAATGATGAATTTGATGGCATGCTTTATGTGGATTGGGAATACAGCATTCCGATCCTGTTTCAGAATGTAGGTTCTGATATCCTAAATATAGAAAATATAGAAAGTGACCATGAGGCATTTTCTTGTGATCAAAATGAATTGGAACTGCAACCTTACGGACGACGGACTGTGTGGATAACCTTTCTACCTAGTGAATCAGGTGAGATAGAGTCTGTTCTGACCATAGAGAGCAATGATCCGGAAAACGAAGAAGTACATATCCGCCTTGTCGGTGAAACCGTCCGTGGTCAGACGCTCTTGCTCGAACCGGATGAAATTACAACGGAGTTAAATGTAGGTGAAAGCTCGGAACATGTAGTTAATGTTATGAATACCGGTGAACTTACTTTGCATGGAAACGTCGAGTTCCAATCCACTAACGAGGCAGAACGAGAACAAACCGGTGACATTATAAGTGTCCATCAAGTTCCCTACATCGAAACACGAGGTCTCGCCTGGGATGGTGAATCTATGTGGGGCATTGCTTATAGCGAAGACAGACTTGTTGAAATTGATCCTGAAACAAATGAAATCCTTCATCGATTCCGTATTCATCCCATGCCACGAGCGATGACGTTCGATGGAGAAAATTTCATAATTGGTGAAGTGAGACGCAGAGAATTATATGTGTATGGTCGTGAAGGAAACAGGCTTGCCAGATTTGAGCCCGGTCTGGATTATGATGGAATCGCCTTTGGTGATGGACTCCTCTTCATTAACTGCCGCATGGATAATCAAATTCACGTATTCGATTATGAGAGCCTGGATGAAGTTGCCACCATTGCTTACAGCGGATTAGTCGGAGGTGTTGATATTGACTGTATCGAGTGGGTTGGTGGTCATTTTGAAGGAAAACTCTGGTTAAATGGCGACCATCATGTTTTTCAAATTGGATATGATCGCAATTGGGAGTCCTGGCTTGCGCAGGATTTTGAGTGGAACGTTGATCAGAAATATTCAGGTATTGCCCATGATGGATACAATTTATGGCATGGTATGCGGAGTGAAACAAACTGGTACAAACATTCTGACGGAATAACCGAGGTTCCATGGATTTCAACTCGAGCGGATACGATTTTACTTGGTCAGGATGAAGATGTTGAAATATTTTTTACTCTTGAATCTGAAGACCTGATCGGAGGAGAATACGGTACTCTGATTCATTTCTTGTCGGACGACCCTCGCAATCCCGATAAAACTACTGATCTAACTCTCCGTGTTCACGGAGTACCAGACATCTCTGTAGTGTGGTCGTTTAATAATGATAATCTTCTTGACTGGAATACTCATATTGAGGGAATATTCCCCGAGGAACAATACAGTGTACCAATTCGAATAGAAAATGAGGGCACTGGACAATTGGTCATCGACAGCATTGACTGCGAAAATGAGCAGTTTTTCTGCAATGACCGGGAGATTCTTGTACAACCCGGACAACGTCGGACTATTGCATTATTCTTTACCTCAGAGGAAGCAGGTGAATTTCGGGAATCAATGGTGGTCTACAGTAACGATCCCGATGAGGGGGAATTCGAGATTGAAATGAGGATTGAGGTGATTAATGCCCCGGATATTCAAGTTGAACCGAATCAATTTGACATAGAGCTTGAGATTGGAGATCAAATTGATGAGACGTTGACTTTTTCTAATCGGGGTGAATCACAATTGTCCTGGGAAATTGAAATTGATGAACTGATCGAATTTCCGGATCGGGGTGAAATAGTTCGCAGGATTGATTTACCCTATGAAGAAATAGAGGGTTTGACATGGGATGGTGAACTCTTATGGTGCTCATCCGACGATGCTGATGAAAGACTTTTAGCAGTACATCCCATAACCAGAGAGGTAGTTTATGATTATCAATTCCAAAGTGGAGCCCTGGCTTTTCATGATGACAGGATTTGGATTTCGTATGGAAATATGATTTTTAAGTATAACCGTAGAGGATTTGTAACCGAACAAATAAGAGTTGAAGAAAGTGTTGCAGGAATTGCAGTGAGTTCGGAGGGTTTTTATTTATTGAATCACAGGGATCTATCTACTATCAGGGTTTTCGATTGTGAAAATAACCGGCAAATCGGTGCCATTGATTATAGTGAAATAATTGATGAAGGTACCCGACGCATCGAATGGATTGATGAAGTGGAAAATGGAAAATTGTGGATGGTAGAAGGAAACATAATTCATCAGATTGACGTTAATGAAGATTGGGAGCCGGAGATTGTTGCAACCCATGATTGGGAATTAAGTAACAGGCATGGAATTGCTTGTGTGGGAGAGTACCTTTGGATAGGACATTATCGAAATTATACTATAGAGAAACGTTTTATCGGAGGTGGTGATCCCACCTGGATTGAATTTGATACCGAATCAGGCGAACTCGATCCCGGCGAGGAATCTGAGATTGAATTTGCAATTATCTCCGACCGGATCAGAGGTGGTGTATATAATCCGCAATTCCATATCTATTCCAACGATCCCGACGAAGAGCACATGATCGTTGATTTGAATCTCACCATTAACGGCATTCCTGAAATTCTTACTATTCCTCATTCACATCCATCTGAAGATGCTGAAATAATCGAGTTCTCTTTTGCAGAGAACGGCGAGGAGAGTTTACCGATTGAAATTTATCTGTACTCCTCCGGTACCGATCAATTAGAGATTAATGATTTCCATTTTGATAATCCCGATCATTTTCGAACAAATCTTGAAAGGGGAACTGTGATTGCACCAGAGGATTCGCTGGTGGTTAACCTGATTTTTAATCCCCAGGAAGTTGGTGAAATAGAAGGCGAATTTCATATCAATACTAATGCAATCAATGTTGGCGATGAGGAGGACCAAGGAAATATTTGGTTCGATCTGGAAGGTTTAAGTCTGGCATCTCCTGAAATTTCGGTTGAACCTTCACCAGATGATCCGATACTTGTTCCGATTCATCTCGATGAGGAACCAATTGAAAGGGATATAATTATAAGGAATGTTGCAGACGATAATTCTATTGATCTTGAATTTACCGTATATGCAGGAATTATCGAAAATGAGCAAGTCTTAAATAATGGTAACTTGAACCAACCGCCGAATCGGGATGATCCCGGTGATATTCTTCGTGAATATGATGTTCCCTATATCAACACATCTGGTCTGGCATGGGATGGAGAATTGATGTGGGGTGTCTTCCGTGATGCAAATCGAATGATCGCCCTAAATCCTGAAAACGGTGAGATTGAGTCTAACTTTCAAATGCCCTTTACTCCCATCGACTTAACCTGGGACGGTACCTGTTTCTGGACGACGCATAACCCACATAATGTTTTAACTGTAATCGACAGAGAGGGGAACATAGTTGAACAACATGAAATTCCCTATGAGCGCATTTACGGAGTTGCCTATGATCCGAATGGTTATTTATTGGTTAATAATCCATACAGCCATGTGTTTTATGTATTAACGATAGATGAGCTTGAGGAAGTTGCAACAGTTGTGCTTGATGAATTTCAGCGCTTTATAATTACGTGGGTGCCAGAACATTTTGATGGGCAGCTTTGGTTGAATCATCGGTGGCAACTTAAAGTCGATCAATTTTTTATTGACAATGACTGGGAAGGTGTGGATGATAATGAAAGAACTGTTAGGAAAGTCAATGAGATTGAGTGGAATTGTGGTCCCCACAATCGCGCCACGGTTGGCATAGAACATGATGGGCAAAATCTATGGCACGGAATGTCCACTGAACCGAGATGGTTTGTCCATGATGACGGCATCGAAGAAGTTCCTATCCCTCATTGGTTAAGAATTTATCCAAATCGTGGTTCTCTTTCAAGGGGTCGTCGGTCTAGTATAGAAGTTACTTATGATCCAAGAGGTCTTGATGAAGATTCCGAGTATTCTGCAACGATATTTATTCGATCTAATGACAGAGACAATCCTGAAATAGAAATCCCTGTTCTGTTATCGACCGGTCATGCGGCAAGACATTACACGGATTTTCAAGAAATGAGCTTTCCTCATACGCTTGAAATAACTGAACTTACCATCAATGAAGAGCCAGCGCCGCGGGGAATAGAGATTGGTGTATTTACCCCGAATGGATTATTGGCAGGGAGTGGAGTCTGGCTTCCCGGCAGGCTTGAACCATTGATTGTACTCGTTCACCGTGATGATCGTCGAACAGAAGAGGTAGAAGGATTTGCAAGGAATGAACGATTCTGCTTCCGCCTATGGGATCCTGGAATTGAAGAGGAGATTCCGATTGTTGAAGCGGAATTCACACGGGGAGATGGTAATTATCATTTTCACCAGACTTCAAGATGTTCGCTTCAAGGTTTTACCCTGAGAGAATTGGAGGTCAATTTAAATGAGGGTTGGAGCCTGATATCGATAAATGTTCGACCCCTGGATAGATTCTGGACAAGGGAAGAAGGTCCGGATATACTGCTGATGACTGAAATTTTTCTTGATGAACAGAATGAAGAACACAGCCATTTGATCATTTTAAAAGATAACCTGGGGCGGTTCTATCTGCCTGAGTTTGAGTTTAATAACATTCCCTTTTGGAACCTTACCCAGGGTTATCATGTGCTGGTCGATGAGGACATGACAATCAGCATTGAAGGAATCCGGATTTCACCTCAGCACCCGATCAGTATGAATCCCGGTTGGAACATGATTGCATATTTTCCGGAATATGAACTGGATGCCTCAGCTCCAGATTTAGAAGTATTGTCTCCCGTCATTGACCGGGTAAATTTAGCTAAGGATGGGCAGGGAAGGTTTATGGTACCAGCTCGCCAATTTTCCAATATGGAAGCATGGGCTGAAGGGAACGGATATCAAGTTAACATCAGCGAAGGCGAACCGGTGCTATTTAGATATCCTGAGGACGATCTTAACGACGAAAATCGGATCAACCATATCGAAAAGCAATTTGAATTATCGAAGGGTGAACATTGGATTCAGCCAGAACCAACCGGTTCGAACATGAGCCTTTTAGTAACCGGATTAGAATATGAGGAAATCAATGGTTTCGAAATAGCAGCAATTTCATCGGACGGGATTATAGCAGGAGTTGGTAATCTCAGCCGAAGCTTATCCTTTTCTTCTAACTCAAAGGCAGTATGCGGTTTTGCGGTTTGGGGAGATGATTCTCTGTCAACCGAAATTGAAGGATTGCAAGCAGGTGAAAGTTTTGCATTAAAGTTATGGAATCCTTTGACTAAACAGGAAGATCTGCTTAGAAACGAAATTGATATAAATGTTATTGATTTATCGTTTGAGCAAAATACACTGTTAGTCATAGATATTGACAAACTCGAGGCAATTCCGGATAATTACTATTTTACAGGGGGATATCCAAATCCGTTTAATAGTACTGTCAGATTCAATTTCGGATTGCCGGAATATACCTATGTTGAAATGCGTGTATACGATATAACGGGGAGGGTGGTTCACACAATTTCAAAAAAAAGGTATGAGGCAGGTCATCACTGTTTATCTTGGAAATCAACAGAAAATAGCTCCTCTGGATTGTTTTTTGTCAAAATTATCACCACAGACTACAATCAAACTCGAAAGGTCATTTTGATTAAATAGTTGTCGTTGATCAAAAGTCAAAATGCATTAAAAAAGATTTTAATCAAGAAATCGTATGAAACTTGCAAACGCAATGTTTACTGGTGTTACGCTTTAAAGATCAGGGACAGGAAATGAAAAAAGAGCTAAAATAATATGGTGCAGAATTTGGATGTTGACATTGTGGCCGGGATGTGAACCTGGATGTATTATTGGAGTTAGTTTGTACCCCGCTTCAAGCCCACGACTTTGCGCATTAAATGCACGGTTTTTGGGCAAAAAAAAGAAGACCATCTTCGGTTAAAAAGATGGTCTTCTTTATTGGCTGTAGCGGGAGCAGGATTAGAGGAGGTAAAGATGAAATCCTATCCTAAGTCTGAATACTACAAGCATGACCATCTTTTTACTTTCGAACAACAACTATTCGTTACTCAAGTATTATCAATATTTTAATTAGCGATTCAAATTCAATGTTCTTTGTTTGGTATTCTGAACTACCTCTATGTGCATCTTGGATATAAGCTAAAAATCCAATCTGGTCGCAGGTTCATATCGAGCTCACAATAATTGGGGATTTCGTGTAATCTGAGTGTGCATGAACCCGCTATAACCAATAATGAAGACTTGCTGAGCTGATTTATTTTCGATGTTTGACAAGGGAAATGAACCATATAAAGACAAGAAATAATCTTGTCTAATTATTAATTAAATACAATTTAAGACCTTCTATATTAGGAGAGCTACGCTAATGTAAACCATAGTGTAAAAAATCACAATAGGGAAATTTCTAAATGGACTTGTATTTTGGTCATTCAAGTGTTATTATTCCCTCTTGACAAATCAAACCAAATCACTTTTTAGGATTTAGAACCGAGGTAGTTCGGATTAAATGTGATTGAAAGTGAAATACACTCTCACGATTGTGAAATGTTTCTGTTGATTTTTCAGGAGTGTAACTTGAAACCAACAATGTTAATTCATTTTGGGGGAAATCAGGATGAAACAATACTGTGGATTTTCCAGAATTTTCCAAGGCTTGTTAAACGCAATATCAAGATTTGCCTATAGAGGTTACTGGGGCTTTGGTATTATCTTAGTTGCGTTCTTTGTAACTGGATGTAAGGATTCTAACGAACGTGTACGATTAGACTTTAAAAATATCCAAAAAGCAGAGCAACCTGCTTCAGAGAATACTCCGGTATTGAATGTTGCCGTTTCTGCCATGACCAGCCCCCACGAGACTTTTCATTCATACCAGGCGTTGTTGGACTACATTGGATATAAAACTGGATACAGCATTGTTTTTAAGCAGAGAAGAACATATTTGGAAGTTAATCATCTGCTAAGGGATGGCAAATTAGATTTAGCCTTTATTTGCTCAGGAGCTTACGTGACTGGGACGGAAACTGATTGGATACGCTTACTTGTTGTTCCGGTTATCAATGGGCAGACAACTTACCAGAGTTACCTGCTTGTGCCGTCAGATTCACAAGATAGTTCCATAATTGATCTGCATGGAAAGCAATTTGCCTACACTGATCCTCTCTCACTCACAGGGTGCCTCTATCCGAAGAGTCTGGTTAAACATATGGGGTATTCAGCGCACGATTTTTTTTCACAGACCCTATTTATCAATGGACATGATAAAGCAATCAATGCTGTTGCGCGAAAAATGGTTGATGGTGCTTGTGTTGATGGATTGATTTACGACTATCTTGCTGTCAGAAGACCTTATAAGATCTCTGGTATTAAGGCTATTCACAGGTCACAACCATTCGGAATCCCTCCTGTGGTGATTCCGAATGGTTTGGATTCTGACCTTGAAGAGGTGTTACGGAAAACATTGCTGTTGATGCATGTTGATCCCCAGGGTAAAGATATTCTATCCGAGTTGTTGATTGATCGTTTCACTGTATCTCATGATAGTCTCTATGATTCCGTGCGAGAACTGCGTTCCGAATTGATTGGAAAACCGCATGAATGATAATCTAAAATCCGGAAAATCAAAATCTATCAGATTCTCAATTCGAAGTAAACTGATGTTTTCGATTTTGAGTGTAGTTTTGTTATTCGGTTCAATTCATATCTACGTAGTTTTTCAAATTGTAAACCGGGCTCTTGAGGAGGAGTTCTATAAAAAGGGAGTAATGCTTACCAGGCATCTTGCTTATCAGCTGGAAGAAGCTGTTCTCTATGAGGACAAAACAGCGATTCAACAAATGCTCTGGCAGTGGAAATCGGACGCATCCGAGCATGGTTACGCTTTAGTCATACTGTCGAGTAAAGAGGTAGCTGCATCAACATTTGTTGATGGTATTCCCGTCGGTTTGGTAGAAGCCAATCTGCCGTCAGGGGCTCAACACCAATTTAAAAATGTTACTGATGGAGAGAACGCTTATCTGGATGTCGCCGTGCCACTGCTGCAAGGATTGGCTGGCTGGGTGCGACTGGGATTGCATGAAGAACCGGTGCATGTTCCTTCAAGGAAGATACTGACTCTTCTCCTGGGAATGATTCTTTTCTTTGTTATACTGGGAGTATTCGGAGCAATATTTTTTAGTCGTAAGATTACTTTACCAATAAGGAGTATTGTGGAAAAGATAGGTTCGGTTGACCTGGATGGTGATCCGGTTGAACTTGATGTTGAAACAGGTGATGAACTGGAGGTTCTTGCCCTTTCGTTTGAGGAAATGACGGATCACTTACAGCAAAGCCATATGCAGCTCACAGAAGCAAATAAAAAGGGAATGGAAGCTCAAAAGCTTGCTGCTCTTGGATTATTGGCTTCAGGAATGGCGCATGAGATCAATAATCCCTTAGCCGGAATCAAGATTGGTTTGAAGAGCATCGCAAAAAAACCTCAAGACAGTTCACAAATCAATCAGTACGTACCCCCAATGTTAGAAAGCCTTGACCATATGGAGCAAGTCATCCAGCAGACACTACTCTTTGCCAGACCTGATCCGCTTCGATTCTCAAGCATTGTTCTTTCAGAGATGATTGAACATGCTTTAGTAATGGTTCATTATAAGCTGGAAAAGAATAAGATTAAGGTGATCCGACGGGACTCTGGATCTACAGAGCGAGTTTGGGCTGATCCACGATCTTTAACGCAGGTTCTTGTGAACCTGGTGATGAACGCTGTGGATGCAATGCCAAATGGTGGGAAGCTCACTATTAACACTGATTTAGGTGACAACCAAATACATATTACAATCGCTGACACTGGATTTGGTATTAAGGAAGAGCAAATTAATCAAATCTGGGATCCATTTTTCACAACCAAAGAAGTGGGAAAAGGAACAGGTTTAGGCCTGAGTGTCACAAGATCACTGGTAGAACGGTTATCAGGTTTAATCTCAGTTACCAGCGAATTCGGTCACGGAACAAGTTTCCGGGTTTCATTACCGGTTGATAAGAGGTGAATATGAAGTCGAATCTGCTGTTAGTTGAAGACCATGAGATGCTGCGAATATCATTGGCCAATGAGCTGCGGGAGGCTGGCTTTCAGGTTGATGATGTTATTAATGGTCAGGAAGCACTAAAAAATCTTGAAGGTAAAACCTACACTGTTGTAATTACCGATTTATCCCTACCTGGGCACTTGAACGGTATTGAGATCCTCGAAAAAGTCAAGCGAGATTCCCCCGAAACAGTTGTTTTAGTAATTACTGCCTTTGGCTCAATAGAGACTGCAGTGGAAGCGATGAAAAAGGGAGCAGAGGACTATCTAACCAAACCATTTGAGGTTGAGGAACTCCTAATAATATTAAGCAGGGCAATTAAATTACGTAACCTTGAAAAAGAGAATATCAAACTTCGAAAACGTCTTGGAAGACTCTATCAATTCGATAACTTTATTGGGATATCGGAGCCAATTAAGCGGATAAAAGAGACGCTCGGGACAGTGGCACCGACAGATGAAACAATCCTCATTGAAGGCGAAACCGGTACTGGCAAGGAAGTACTTGCTCATTTTATTCATGAGAACTCCAAACGACATAGCGGACCTTTTGAGGCTGTGAGTTGCGCCTCGCTTCCTGCTGAACTGCTCGAGACCGAGCTATTCGGTCATGAGAAAGGTGCATTCACAGGAGCTTATCAGCGAAAAATCGGTGTGTTTGAATCGGCATCAGGAGGGACAATTCTACTCGATGAAGTAGATGACATCCCGGTAGGTTTACAGGTGAAACTACTTCGTGTTTTGCAGGAAAGAGAATTCCAACGTATCGGTGGTTCTGAGAAGATCAAGGCAGACATCAGGGTTATTGCAGCCACAAAAGAAAACCTTCAGGAACTTATAGCACAGAAACAATTCAGGACCGACCTTTACTATCGTCTCAATGTAATTCCGATCTTTATACCTCCTCTGAGGGAAAGAAGGGAAGATATCGTTCCTCTTGTTGAGCACATCCTCATGAAATCCTGTCCCGACTTTGATAAGATTGATGTAGAGCCGGATGCATTGCAATGTATGATAGAATTCAATTGGCCTGGTAATGTTCGCCAATTGGAGAACATGCTGAAACGTATTGTCCTTATGGGACAATGTCCATATATTTCAAGGGATATGATTCCAAAAGAAATTAGCGAAAATATCACTCGCGAAAAGAGTATTGCCTGGAAAAAAATGAATTATTCAACCGCTATGGATGATTTCGAGTGTCAAATACTAAGTCAGGCACTAAAACAAGCGGATGGCAACAAGTCAAGAGCAGCAGACTTGTTAAAAATGAAAGCCTCTACGTTTCGTGACCGACTTACAAAACATGGATTGATGTAGATTAATCCAGACTATTATATGTAAGAAACACACCCAACATTACTCCTCTGCAACCTCATCTACCACCAGCTCCAAATTATTACATTTTCACGGAATATCGTGAAAACAGCTCACGGACATCCGTGAATTCAAATCTTTCAGTGCGCTGTAAATGAAAAGAACCATTTGATAATGCGTCATTTACATTATGGGCATAGTTGTTGCAGATAAGATTGAAAAAGAAATCTGTCAATTTGGTTTTTTGGAGAGGAATTCATGAAACACATCGTTCTAGTTTTATTTGTAGCTTTAACGTTAGTAACACTATCCATTTCATCTGTTTCTGCAGGTGAACCTGGGACCTTTAAATTCGAAGGGAAAGGTTATTTTTATTACCTACACGATATGACGAAAGGTGACGGTCAAAGCAATAGTTTTGACCTGTCACGAATGTACATGGGTGTCAAACACTACATATCTGAAGACTTTACCATCAGATACATCACCGACATCGGTCATCAGGGATCGGATAAGGATGGGAAGTTTGAGGTTTTCACCAAATACGCCTATCTCGATTGGAAGTTGAGTGGTAAAACACACCTGGTAATGGGATTACAGGGTACCAATAACTGGAGTGCACCTGAGAAAGCCTGGGGTTATCGCCAGATTCAATATTCTCCGATGGAGTCATTTGGAAAGTTCTGGGGAAGTGCTGCAAAGGCATATAGCGCTTATCTTGGTAATTGGGCTGGTAAGGAGGCGATCAAAGCGAATTTCGATCTTGCACGGGCATCTAAAATGGGCTCATCCGCCGATTTGGGGATCGCACTAAAAATGAAAGTTGGTGGAAGCTCCTATGTCAACTTTATGATCCGCAATGGTGGTGGCTATAAGAGCAGTGAAAACAATATGTTCAAGAACTTCCAGGTTCGTGGTGGAACTTATTTGATGGATAAGGCTGTTCATGTTTCAGCTTATGTTGAAATGGAGCCCTTTAGTGGAAAAGACGAAGACGGGGCTTCCACAACCTATAATAATTTTCAATGGGATGTCACAGCGTCATATACTATCAAAGGTATGCTTACTGCTGGAGTTGACATAAATTCAAAAACATTTGCCGGTATCGAAGATGTAACAGCAATGTGTATTTCAGCATTCGGGAACATGTCTGTAATGCCCAAGATGAAAGCTCTCGTCCGCTATGATATGTATAACACCGGTTTCAATGATATGGATGTTATGCCTGGTGCAGACGATTTCGAGACCAATGGCAGCAGAATTGTTCTCGGGATGGATTACAAAGCCCACAAGAAGGTAAGTATCATTCCTAATCTCCAGATTCTTTCCTATGAAGACGACCGTGAATCTAAGAAATCTGTTTATGTTCATTGTTATTTCAAAATCTAACTGTTGAGAATTTGTGCTGGGAAAGGGCTATTTATCACCACTTGACTGCTCACTAGAGGCTGTTTCTGCGGTATTAGATTGACGACTGAATGGCATTGAGGAGGCAATTCGTAGTGTTCTTAAAGTCATGGGATCATCTGGGAAGTTATATAGAGGTGTTGCTGGGATAACAGCAATCAGTTTGATATTTAATTTGCCGAAAGAAATTAAAACAGTCAAGGAGTGCATAAAGCATCTTAGTCCAGCAATTATTGATGCTTTAAAAGCAATTAATCAATAGATGAAGTTTCTAATTTGGAAGAAATCGCAGATTAAAACGCTTCATTTGTGTTGTATCAAATAGTTCTCAAACAAGGAAAATCTTTGAAGAGAGCTACTCAAAGTTGTAGAGGAAATAATGAATTCAGGTAGACGAGAATTTTTAAAAATTAGTGCTGTTGCGAGTTGTACACTTGCAATAGCGAGCTCCCCCATGAAGGCGTTCAGCGAAGCTCTCTCTACGGGTCCGATAGGTGAAATTCCGGGAAAATGGCTGCCTACAACCTGCCAGGGGTGTACGACCTGGTGTCCCGCTGAGGTTTTTGTTCAAAATGGTCGAGCCGTTAAAGTAAAGGGAAATCGTTATTCCAAACAGAATGATGGTTTGCTTTGTCCAAAAGGGCACTTATCACTTCAGCAGCTTTACGATCCTGATCGAGTAAAAGTACCAATGAAAAGAACTAATCCAAAAAAGGGACGAGGAGAGGACCCCGGATTTGTACCGATTAGTTGGGATGAGGCACTTGAAACTATCGCTGACAAAATGATGGAGCTTCGAAAAACAAAGGAAACCGAAAAATTCCTGGTTATGCGAGGTAGATACTCCTACATGCGTGATGTGATATACTCTGCTGTTCCAAAAGTGTTTGGATCACCAAACGGAATCTCACATAGTGCCATTTGTGCCGAAGCAGAGAAATTTGGATCATATTACACGGAAGGTTTGTGGGATTACAGGGACTACGATCTAGACAATACAAAGTATCTTCTGATTTGGGGAGCCGATCCACTTTCAAGCAACAGGATGATTCCTGCGACCTTGAAAAGGTTCGGTGACGTAATGGACAGAGCAACTGTTACTGTTGTGGATCCCAGAATGAATACATCTGCAGCCAAAGCCCATGAATGGATGCCAATCATTCCAGGAACCGATGGTGCATTGGCCTCAGCATTAGCACATGAAATTTTAGTTGAAGGATCATGGCACAAGGAATTTGTCGGTGATTTCAATGATAAGAAGAACCGTTTCAAGAAGGGTGCGGACGTTGACGAATCGCTCTTCACGGAAGTTCATACAAATGGTTTAGTGAAATGGTGGAATCTGGAATTAAAAAATAAAGATGCTAAATGGGCATCAAAACAAACAGGCTTAAGCGCGAAACAGATTAAGAAAGTTGCCACGGGTATGGCTAAAGCTGCTCCAAATGTCATTGTCTGGCTCGGCCCTGGAGCTGCCATGCATGTTCGTGGAGCATATTCTGCGATGGCAGTTCATGCTTTGAATGGACTGTTGGGTTCATCTGATAATAAGGGTGGTCCAACTGCCAAAGTCAGCCCTCCGGTCAAAAAGCTTCCAAGTTTCTCTAATTACCAGGATGAGTTATCCAAGAAACACTCTAAGAAGCCCAAGATTGATCGGCGGGGAACGAAGGCATATCCTTCAATTAAAAAGGGTAAATCTGGCAGTGGTGTTGTAACTGGTAATGTTGCCACTTCTATGCTGAAAAAGGATCCCTATGAGATTAAGGTAGCTATTGGTTATATGAATAATTTTGTGTTCTCATGTACAGGTGCTCAAGATTGGGAAAAAGCGCTTGAAAAATTACCATTCTTAGCCCATATAACCACCCATGCGTCAGAATTGACTCAATATGCTGATATAGTGCTTCCATCCACCATAACCAAGTTCGAAAAACTTGGCTATGTAAAATCAAAGGCAAACGGTTACTCAACAGCAACTCTGATTCAACCTGTAGTGAAACCGTTCTGGGATTTAAGAACGGATGAAACTGAAATTCCATGGGATCTTTCGGTTAAGCTTAAGGCAAAAGGATTTCCCAATCTTCATGACTATTTCGTGAACGAATTCAAAGATCCTGAAACAGGAAAAGTACCTGAGAACGGTGTTGAGTTCAACGAAAATTATCTGAAAATTCAAACCGCACCTATGTGGGATGGAAAGGAAGATGTTGGTGGAGACAAAATAAATGGTTGGACCGAATTCCGGAAGCGTGGGATGTGGAATTCCAGTAAGTACAAATTCAAGAAGAGGTGGGGTAAATATAAGACGAAAACCCACAAATTTGAATTCTACAGCGAAACGCTCAAGGATGCTCTTAAAAAGCATGCAGAAAAGCATTCTACATCTGTTAATGATATCATGAAGGTTACAGGATATTCTGCAACAGGTGAATTAGCATTTGTGCCTCATTATGAGGAACCTGTTCGCTTTGGAAATGAGAAAGAGTATCCTTTCGTTTTTGTCGATTATAAGAGCCGACTGAATCGAGAAGGGCGTAGCCAGAACTCATCCTGGTACCAGGAATTCAAGCATGTAGATATTGGAGATGTCGGTTGGGATGATGTTATCAAAATTAATCCTAAAGATGCCAAAAAGCTTGGAATACGGACTGGGGATATGGTTAAAGTTAAAACAGTCACCGGTAGTTACACTATCAAAGCCAACCTCTGGGAAGGTATCAGACCAGGTACAGTCACTAAGTGTTATGGTCAGGGACATTGGGCCTATGGTCAGATAGCTAGCAAGGATTACCACAAAGCAATTCCACGGGGTGTTAACAACAACGAGATCATGCCCTTTGAAATTGAAAGGCTAAGCGGTAGTACCGTTCGGAACGGTGGATTCACCGGCGTCAGAATTGAGAAGTTATAATTGAGGTAATGTCATGTCAAAGTTTGGAATGGTAATTGATTTACATAAATGCGCAGGTTGTGGAGCTTGTGCTATAGCATGTAAAACAGAAAACAACACTCAGCAAAGGAATGACACTCAATCCTTTAATTGGGCTGATTTCTCTTACGAAACTGTGGGAACTTTTCCCAAAATTTCACATACTACACGCCCAGTTCTCTGTAACCACTGTTCTGATGCACCCTGTGTTGCTGCTTGCCCAGCTGAACCAAAAGCGATGTTTAAAACAAAGGATGGTATTACAATGCACAATGATGAAAGGTGCATTGGCTGCCAATCTTGTCAGGATGCATGTCCCTACAGCATACTTGAAGTGAAGCCTGGAGAATGGAGTGTTATCAGTTATAATAACGAGAGAGAGAGAACTCACCTTGAGATTCGGTCTTCGGCTGAATTAATTCGAGGATGTACAGCGTCAGGAACAGAGATGTCCAGGCGAGCTGGAGCTGTTCCGCCTTTCGAAACCCAATATGATCATCCCGATTATAATTCGGTCAGAAAACCTGGTGTGGTGGAAAAATGTATCTTCTGCTCACATCGTGTTGCAAACGGAGATGATCCATATTGTGTTGTATCTTGTCCGGCAGGTGCGAGGATATTTGGTGATTTAGACGATCGCTCAAACGAAGCTGCAAAGCTGTTAAAGCAACATCGCTCGCAAGTTTTAAAACCTAAGGCTGGCACTAAACCAAATGTTTACTACATCAGATCATTTAAAATATAGAAATCATCTGTTGTTAATTCATTTGCAGAAATACTTGTTATCTTCAAAAGTAAATTGGTGCCGTTGATGGATTTATCTGAATTAATGGGTCTGGGAGGTTTGTATAGAAATCTTGGATTGCTATTCTACTTCCCAGACAAGGAAGAGCTTAAAACGCTGGGAGTATTCGATCTCCTATCTGAATACATAGAGCAGTTTCAGCCCAATCTAACTCGTTATGTAATTTCAATGAGGGATTCATTTGAGGCTTGTTCAGAGGAAGAGTTAAAGATCGAGTTCTCGAAACTTTTTATTGGACCCTACAAATTGATTGCTCCGCCATACGGTTCGGTATATCTTGATGGTCAATCTCAGGTTCATGGTCCTTCAACTGTGCTTGTTGAGAATCATTTCCGGAGACACAATCTCAAAGTGGAACTCAAAGAACCACCAGATCACATTGCGATCGAACTTGAATTCGTTGGGATATTGTTACAGAAATGCGAATCTCCTCAATTAGAAGAAGAAATTCTCACCTTCTATACCGATCTTTTTGAACCCTGGATTGATCCATTCTGTGATAGGATAATCGAGGGAACAGACATCGAATACTTCTCCAATCTGGCTAAGTTAATCAAAGATACAAAAGAATTAACTTCTAAGATGATTAGCTGCTTGCGTTAAGAAATGCAATCGTAACTAACAGAGGATAAGCTACACAATTTCTTTGTGTATTTAACACAAAGAATTTAATCGAGATCTATGAAGCGAATAAACGATTTCTCTGACAATCTGGTAGATAGTTTAGGACGCACTATCTCATATTTGAGGATATCTCTCACACAACAATGCAATTACTGCTGTGAATATTGTTTTAGTTCTCAGAATTGCGAACAAAGCCGTCCTCTTGAAGATGAAAAGATGTTCCGATTGATAGAGGCGTTTTCTCTTTTAGGGATTGATAAGATAAGACTTACCGGCGGTGAACCGTTATTGAAAAAGAACATTGTCAACTACGTGAAGCATGTTTCAGGCTTAGACGGAAATAAGATTGTTGGATTGACTACAAATGTTTCTTTACTTGGCAGGAAATTAGACCATCTGGTAAATCCGAATTGGATCATACCTAACTCAGGTGATCCGATTGGAGGAATGCAACGTTGGATGGATACTGTAGTTACGGTTAAAAAAGCATGATTTCGAAAATTGATTGTACTATATCCCAACAAGTAGAGATTGATACGATGGAAAACAAAGTCGCCTTTGATAAATCAAGGGCGGCTTTGTACCACTTTTTAGGCATCCTTTACTTGCGGGAAACAACCCCGGAATTTCTCGAAACTCTTGAACATTCTGGTTTTTTCACTACCTCTAATGATGGAAAAACCGATTTTCCAAATTTTGATGGAGATAAATCCGATCACTGCGAGTTGCTTGAGGCTGAATATGCTCGTCTGTTTGTCGGACCGGGACAATATGTACCTCCTTACGGATCAGTATACCGTGAGGATGACTCTCACCCCGGAACATTATGGGGTTCAACAACAACAGAGATTAAACGTTTCATAGAGCACTACGGTCTCAACGTAGATGGAAAGGGATTCATTCCTGATCACATCGGAGTCTTGTTTGAGTTCATGGCAATTCTGATTGAAGGTGGGCTTAAAGCACAATCTGAGAACGATATTGAAAAAACAGGATTAGCTGAGACCCTGCAACGCCGATTCTTTTCAGAATATATCGGATCATGGGTAGATCATTTCCTGTCAAGAGTAAAACAGGCAAATCAGTCTCCCTTTTACAGTTCCGTTGTAAACTGGACAGAACAATTTATGCACGATGAAAGAGAAATACTCTCATCAGCAGGTGAATCTTAGATTCGTCTCATAATGAAGGAATAATCTAACTTTCGATGAGTAGAAGGTGAAAAATGTGGACAACTGGATTACTGACTGTCGATGATACCACCTTTGTTGGAAAGCGAGAAAGACAATTCGAACCCGTCTTAAATAACTACCTTGAGAGCAAGGGTTATACTATTTCTGATAATCAAGTTGTACCTGCAGATCAAAAAGAGATCAAGTCAGTTTTAACACAGTGGATTTACCAGAAACGACTTAAATTAATAACGGTCTCCGGAGGGACCGGGCTTTCACCTATGGATGTTACACCAGAGGCAATGCTTGAAATCCTGGATCGACGCCTTCCCGGAATGGAGGAGGGATTGCGCAATGGCTTGAGGGAAAATCAAGTCGAGGCTATGTTGTTCCAGGGTGTTGTTGGTATTGCCGGAAACAGCCTGATTATTACGTTACCTCTTTCTCCCGAGACCTCTAAGCAATGTTTAATCAAGATTGAACCCGCTATTAAAGGTGCCCTGATGCAGATTTCACACGAAGGATTACAAAGTGGATAACCTTCACCCTAACTCTCCCAGACTATACGATTCATTGGGTAGGCAAATATCATATCTACGAGTTTCCCTCACAGATAAATGTAACTTCAAATGTCATTACTGCTATGATACAG
Organism: uncultured bacterium; assembly: GCA_964387885.1. Classification (GTDB taxonomy): domain Bacteria; phylum Electryoneota; class AABM5-125-24; order Hatepunaeales; family Hatepunaeaceae; genus JABGPL01. The sequence goes on from CAYLYZ010000040.1 coordinate 39,055, forward strand.
AAGATAGTAAGACATTTCATGAGAAACTGGCTGATGATGATTTGATAACTATAATCAAGGCTTTTAATCTCCTTGGAGTAAGCAGAATCCGGTTGACTGGAGGAGAACCACTCCTCAGACCATCGATAATCGAAATTATAAAAAGAATATCTCGCATTAAAGGGATCGATCTGATTGGGCTTACAACAAATGGCTATCTGTTACCATCCAAGATTCAGGATCTGATCAAGGCCGGTATAACTAGATTAAATGTCAGCATTGATTCATTGAATCCGACTAACTTCAAGAAGATTACTGGTTGTCACGGTCTAAGCCAGGTACTTGCAGGGATTCAATTTGCGGAGCTTTCCGGAGCTTTCCCCTGGGTAAAGGTAAACACCGTAATAATGCGCGGGATTAACGATCATGAGATCAAGAACTTTATCAATTGGGGGTTAGATAAGAGAATTGACCTGCGATTCATCGAATATATGCCAACACAAGGTGCTTTCTGGAGTACCGAAAGATACATAGCTGAAGAAGAAATGCATCAAAAGATCGGCATGAAGCTGATTCCAGATACGAACACAAAAGACATTAATGGTCCCGCCCGTAGATACAGAGTTAAAGGATACCCTGGGCGAATCAGTTTTATATCTGCCGTAAGTCGTGAATTCTGCAAGACATGCAATAGGTTGCGGTTAACCTCTTCGGGGGAGCTTTATGGTTGCTTGTTCCGTAACAAACGAGTCAGTCTGTTACCGGTGCTGCATGATAAAGGAACTGTGCGAGAAGTCGCGGATTTTATTCAGCATGTAACATCCAGTGAGGGATTTAGACGAATTCCAGGAATTAATGCTTGTGATTTCCGACCATCAATGAAAGCTGTTGGAGGATAGGAGCATGATCTCATTTATGAAAGCTTTGTCTTTAATTGACAATCATGTTCATCCAGTGTCCTCGAGGATATTTTCAATCTATGAGGCAAAAGGTTGTACGGTTGCTGAGTCAGTTAAATCACCAATTGACTCACGGTATCCTTCTCATCATGAGTTTGAAATAATAATACGCACAAATCAATCGAACCTCGATGTCGTAACTCTTGCCCATAACATGCGATATGCTGATGGCGCAGTCACATAACATTAAAATTGAATCAATTCGTCTTCTGTCAAAATCAGGTGGAAAGTCCGGATGTTACCTGGCAGATGAATACCAGAACTAAAGAGACTCCAAAAATGGAAGGAATTGTAAAACACGTTTGTGTATCCGAGGAAAAAGGGACAGTCAAAGGTGCTGTTCAATGTGTAAACCTAATTGTAGACCACGGGATTGAGGGAGATGCTCACGCGGGTTCATGGCACCGTCAGATAAGCATCCTTGATGAATCGGATATTGAGGTAATGCGAGAAAAAGGTCTCAACCTGGAGCCAGGTGCTTTCGGTGAAAATCTTATCGTTGAAGGACTAAAAATCGCAGAATTTGGAATTGGAACGTTACTGAAAGTAGGTGATGCCAGACTTGAATTGTCCCAAATAGGTAAAGTGTGCCATAATCGCTGTGCCATATACCACAAAACCGGCGACTGTATCATGCCACGCTCAGGCTTGTTTGCCCGTGTGATTGAGGGTGGAAGGATTAGCTCGGGTATAAAGATCAAACCACTGCATATCGTGTCTCGGCAAGCTTATCAACCAGCTGTAATAGCTGTTGCCGATGGCAACAAACTATAATTTTCAACAACGATCAAGGAGATATCATTTGTGGTATTCCCTGTCTCCGGCATTGAGATATTTCCGCTTTGGCCACCTTTGATGGCTTTTGGGATTGCGTTTGTCTGTTCTACAGCAGGAGTGACCGGTGCCTTTCTCCTGCTTCCTCTTCAGATTAGCCTGTTAGGATTTACCGGTCCTGCTGTTACTGCAACCAATCATTTTTACAACGTCTTCGCGGGTGCGGGGGGAGCATACCGCTACCTGAGGGAAGGTAGACTGTTAAAACCACTTGTACTGATGCTGCTGATCGGTACGGTTCCTGGTATTGTGGGCGGTGCATTGATCCGGATTCACTTTCTACCTGATCCGTATTATTTCAAGCTGTTCGTAGGTTGCGTTTTGTTATTGATGGGTTTGTATTTGATTCTTCAAACCAGATTACAATCTCATACAATGATGAAGATTCCATCAAATGCGGTTCCTCCTCAAATTGAAGTGACAGGATTCACTGCACTCAGCGTGGATTACAGTTTTATGGACAAACACCATTCAGTAAGAGTACCATTGGTAGTCGTCTTCAGCTTCATGGTTGGGCTGATTGGAGGTGCTTATGGCATTGGCGGAGGTTCAATAAACTCCTCTTTTCTGATTGGGGTGTGTGGTTTGCCTGTTTACACAACTGCTGGTGCTACACTGCTTGCCACACTCATTTCATCATTGACAGGTGTTCTATGCTTTTTCTCTCTGTCATTCATATATTCAAATTCAGGATTAATGATCACACCGGATTGGTTATTGGGTGTATTTTTCGGTTTTGGTGGATTATTGGGTACCTATTTTGGAGCGCGAGCCCAAAGATTCATCCCTGCAAAGGTCATTCGCACATTGCTGGCGATACTACTGTTGGTAATAGCTGGAAAATACACCCTTGAGTTTATTGGATATGTTAACAGGTGATTGATCGGTTGTATTTAAGATTTCAGTTTTATCAGCTAAAGTTCAAATATTCAAAGTTGAACATTATTTCTTTTATTAGTAGGTTCACTAACCATTGCATATAATTACACTATCCGAGGTTGTAAAGCAAGTACATTCATCAGAGCATGTTTACTTTTACTAAGTGTTTAAAGTCAGGGAGTATTGGTATAAATGGTCAAAAAGTTAGGTGTGCTTTTGTGGGACAGTAATCGATCTTACATTAATTAAAACACCTAATATTCTGGAGGCAGAATGACGTCCAGGCAAAAAACCCAGAAAAGATCAGACACCGGACCTATGCCTGATCATGTGCTATTAAGCATGTAATTTCACCGGAACAAGATTCTTTGCCTATGCGAGTGGATTCACCACAAATTTAAAAAAACAAAAAAAATACAGTGCAATATTTGGATATTGACTGTGTGCTCAGGATGTGAACCTGTACGTATAATTAGAGTTAGATTGTACCCCGCTTCCAACAATATTGAAGACTTGGTGAGCAGAAGCTCCAGTTCTGACAAGTGAAGTCCAAGTTTTCATAATGATATTAAAGATGAATGCTATCATTTCATTTATGTAGTGACTTAAGTTCTATATGTGTGATATAATGGTTCTATAATCTGACAAAACTTGTGGAAGTGGTTGATTAACCTTTGCTTCCTCGTCCAAATTCAATCCCAAGTTTATTCATCCGATGCCTGAGGGTGTTGGGATTTATCCCAAGTAGGACAGCTGCACCATCAGGACCATTAATTTTCCCATTAGTTATGGATAATACAGACTTGATATGTCTGGAGGTTACATCGTTCAAGGTTTCAGCTTCTGTTTTTTGTTCCTGTTCTTCCGAACTATTTACCGGTGGTTTCAGATTCAGATGTTCGAATGTCAGAGGTCCTTTCGGATTGATTATTAAAGCACGTTCAACAATATTCTGGATTTCTCTGACATTGCCCGGCCAGTTATAATCCATCAGATTATCAAAAGAGACTCGTGATAATGTGGGAATGGCGGGTAATTTTAGCTCTCGTGCTTTTAAGTTGATAAAATGCTGCAGCAGTGAAGGGATATCGGATCTTCTTTCTCGCAGTGGGGGAATCCAGATGGGAAATACATTGAGTCGAAACCACAGGTCTTCGCGAAATATGTCCTCGTTTACCATTGCTTCCAGATTCCTATGAGTGGCAGCGATAACTCTTATATCCAACTTAATAATTTCTGTACCACCGACTCGTTCAATCTCACTATTTTGTAGGACTCGCAATAATCGTACTTGCGCCTGAAGTGGAAGATCACCAATTTCATCGAGAAGGATTGTTCCTTTATCAGCGCGTTCAAATAGTCCACGTTTCTGGGATAGAGCGCCAGTGAATGCACCTTTCTCATGACCAAAAAGTTCGCTGTCGATCAGAGTTTCAGGAATAGCACCACAGTTTACTCTAATAAAGGATTTATCTCTTCGAGGTGATGATTGGTGAATGGCATTTGCGATCACATCTTTGCCAACTCCTGTTTCACCTAATAGCAGGACGGGACTATCTATAGGTGCTACTTGCTGAACCTTCATCATTACATCCCTGAGACCATAATTCGCTCCGACAATCTCATCCCCGGATAATCTTCTTAATTCTCCGTGCAAATAACGATTATCATCAGCCAGCAGGTTTTTCAGCTTCAACACTTCCCGATGCTTGAGCGTATTGGACATTGCTACAAAGAGAGGTTCTCTGAGAGTGGCAAATAAATCGGCGTGTTCATCATTATAGCGGTCGTTACCCTTGGCGAGCAGGCAAAAGAAACCCACCAGTTGATCGTCTAAGAAGAGCAGTAGGGACATGACCGAAGAGAGAGGATCGCCACGCGCTTGCTGAATAGTCCAGGGGATGGGCTCCTCCTCAGGCTTGTTAAAGATCAACACGGGAGGTAATTTACCGGACTTAAATGCCCGGGTCAGTTGATCCATTTTCTCTCTGGCCTCCTCAGGAAGTGGTATCAGTCCGTCCATCTTTTCACCACAGTCCGGAGTAGCCCTTGCAAGGAGCTGGATGGCTCCAAGATCCCTTTCATATCTCTCAAGGTAAATAACATCAGCAGGGATATGCCGGGAGACGTATTCAACGCATGCTCGAAGTCCTTCTTCGATTTCCAGTTGCCCACACATTCGCAGTGTTGCCTTACGAAAAAATTCGTTTTCATCCATTTTTCTCTCCTTTTCAAGCCATAGGTAGTTTCAATATATGGTAAATATAGGAATAATTATCATATATCGCAATTGAATATACCATATTTGGGAACAGATTCAGACAAGTTTATTTATCATGTTGACAATATAGCATTAATAACTTTGGTACAATTTTCGCCATTATTCACAGCAGAAGAATACTTAAGACCAGTGACCATGTTAGAGAAATTGAACGTGGCATTGAAAATTACACATGTTAAATCAGCAGTTACAACATTAGCCTAAACCGACTAATGATCTGCAAACTAAGGAGAGAAAGATGAAGAACGGTCTAATGTTATTATTCATAGCGCTTTTAATGGCGCGTCCAGTATTTGCTCAAGAGATTGGCTCAATAACCGGGCCAGTTTCGCTTGCGAACGACGAGTCGGCTGTAGGAGCCAGAGTCACGATATGGGATGATCATAAAAATGTTTTCGAGACGCAAGCCGATCAGGAGGGAGCTTTCTTTTTTGAGGGTGTACCTATAGGCTTGTGGAATATTCGCGCTGTTTTTGGTCGCGAATTTATTGATGAAGGGTTTGAAGTCGGTGCAGGTGAGAAGGTTGAAATCAACCTGATATTCGGCGGAGGCGGAGATCCCGATGCTGGCTCAGTAAGTGGAACGGTTTCGTTTGCGAACGGCGAACCGGCAGTTGGCGCTAATGTCATGATATGGGATGATCAACATAACGTACAAGAGACTCAAACTGATGGTGATGGAGTTTTTTCCATCGGAGACGTTTCCTCCGGAGACTGGAATATTCGCGCGATAATGGAATTCGAGCACCGAATTCAAGACCGCATTCGAGTCGTTGAAAATGAAAACGCTGAAATCGATCTGATTTTCGAAGGAAACGCTGATGATGGACCCGGTATTGGGTCAGTCAGTGGAACCATAACTGATGAAGATGGCGATCCTGTCGGAAACGCAGCTATCATCATGATTGGTGGAGGACGTCAGGTTTTCCAGTCTTTTACTGATAATGATGGAGTGTTTTCAATTGAACGTGTACTTGCTGGGAGGTATGAAGTAACCGTAATGTCTCGAGACCTGTTTGGTCAGGAATGGGTTCAGTTTTTACCCGATGAAAACAATATCATCAACATGATTCTTGAACATGTTGGAGGACAAGAAGAATCCGACGAGTTTGGTTCTGTCAGAGGCGAAGTGTTCAACAATCGGAATGAACCTGTTGCTGGCGCATTTGTTTTCATTACGGACGGCTTTCTCGGCATTATAGATCGAGCGGTATGCAACGATGAAGGAGAGTTTTCGATAGAAGAAGTTCCCATTGGAGTCTATACAATAATTGCAGAAGTTCGGGGCATCGGATCAGTTAGTGAGCAGATTCGTGTTGCTTCGGATGAAGAGACAAATGTTCGTCTCGTTCTCGAGGAAAACGGCGGTGGTGATGGTGGCGGTAATGATCCCAACTTCGGTGGCATTGACGGAATTGTTTCTAACGCGAATGGGACTCCTGCCGTTCATGCAACGGTAACTCTATATATCGAGCTTCGCGGTATGCTTGTCTTTGTTGGTCAGTTTATTACCAGAGAAGACGGTATTTATGGATTTGGAGTTCCTGCATGCGAATATCATCTTGTTGCTGAGCTTGAAGACGTGGGAGTTGCTGAATGCGATGTTGTTGTTATTGGTGGCGAAAGGATTGAGGTTAATCTTGTGCTAGGCGATGGAGATATCGGAGGGAATGTTAGTGTTGATGAACGTAATGAGAGTCATCCTGTCAGTGCTGTGCTCTTAGATTCATATCCCAATCCGTTTAATCCTGTTGCTACGGTAGACTACAACTTACCTGAAGCCGGTTTTGTCTCCCTGACGGTTTTTAATACTGCCGGACAACGAATACAAACCTTGGCAGAAGGATGGCAATCAGCTGGTGAATACCAGACGGTGTTCAAAGGACACTCACTTCCGGCTGGAACGTACATTCTTCGCCTTGATATAGGAAAACAAACTCAGGTGCGGCAGTTACGTTTAGTGAAATAATGAAATAGAAGGGATGCAGCTACTACCTGTCAACGTAAATTAGCGCTGCTGGGTTCATACCTGGTAGCGCTTTTATTAATAATTCATCCTGAATTATTAGGTTGTGTACAGCTCGACTACTGGAATATCAGGTTTACGTCTTGAATAGGTCTCGCACTTACCAGTAATAAACGTGCACCTTATGAGCAGGAAAATCAGGGAATCATTATGTGTACGTCTTCAAAAGAAGTTGGACAGATTTTTTAAAAACTAAGGTGTACTATT
>CAYLYZ010000041.1:0-46017 GCA_964387885.1 uncultured bacterium
CATTTCGACGAAATGAGTCCCATTCTCGGGATCATTTGTGACCATTCTCAGGGTTGCCTGAAATTCACCGACCTCTTCTGGTGAGAACCTTATATTAATTTGATCAGTGTTTCCCGGTTCAATGACCAATTCACCATCAAAATCCGCTGAAAAATAGTTGCCGTCAATTCTTATGTCCAGAATCTCCAGATTCATATCACCATCGTTTCTAATCTCAAGGGGAATTGTGCGTGATTGATTAATCCCCACCTGTCCAAAGCCCATTCCATTAACAGAAGTAATTCGTGGACCTTCGGTGAAAAATTCAGAGACATCAAATATCCTTAAACCTCCTTCACTATCTGCCACATAAAGCCTTCCGTCTAATGTATAATTACTTCGAGCCTGGTGAGGTGTATCATGCGTGGCAATCTCAGCTAAATCATTTGGATCTGATACATCAATTATCCGGACTCCTTCCTCCCATTCAGTAGTAAAAAGAAAATCACCAAACAATGAAAGTGATCGAGTCCTGCCTCTCGTTGATATTCTATCCAGTTGAACTGGATGTTCCGGGTTGCTTACATCAAACGAGTAAACACCAGCTGAATCATCAGCTACATAAGCAAAACCGTTTGCAACTTTTATATCAATTGCGGATTGTTCACCCCAGAATTCCTGCATACGCGAAAATCCTATCAGAGAGGGATTTTCAAAATCGGATACATCGATAATCTCAAAACCAAACCATCCTGCTGCTGCAAAAAGAACATCATCCTCAATGACCATTCCCAGACAGGTTGACATCATTTGATAACTTGCAATCTCCTGCGGTTCGTGAGGATTCTCTATATCAAATATTATTAGATAACTGTAATAACGATCGGATTCAGAAACAAAAAGATGATTTCCCTGCACAAGAAATTCATTTGCACCAAATTCTCTGTTAATAAAAGCTATTTCTTCAGGTTCTCCTGGGATCGAAACATCAATAATTGAGAAACCTGTTCTTTCTCCATTCTGAGTCACATAACAATAATCACCGTCTACGAACAACCTCCTGGCAAAGCCTCGAAGCGGGACCGATCCTACCACTACGGGATTATGGTCCTGAACGATGCTAATTATTCGCAAACCATAATAAGCTTCAATGACATAGGCAAAATCTCCCTGAACCACAACTTCTTCTATATAATTATCATTTGACCATAGTCCAACTTCCTCAAATTCCGTGAGACATATTCCATCTAAAGGTAATAAAGCATCTCTTTCATTTGGGTCATCCGACTCAATCAAAATTGACCCGGAATGTCTTCCCAATGTCAAGGGTGAATAAGTAACAATCAATTCAGAACTTTCGAACGGATCAAGAGTAAATTCGTTCTCAAAATTCACATCAAAAAATCCACCACCACTTGAAACATCAAAAACGGTCAATTCTTCTACACCCTGATTACTAATCGTGAGCACCTGTTCTTCACTCTCTCCGCTCATGACAGGTCCAAATTCGAAAAACGACGGACCGTATTGAATATCTTGATCTAATAATTGCAACTCAGAAGTATTATAAACTATTAATCCTTCCTGTCCGGAAACAGCCAGAGCATATTCACCCATTAAAACAATATCATGAAGATGACTACCTCCTTCAAATCCAATATCAACGTATCCTATAACAAATGGATTCAGAGGGTGTGATACATCAGCAATAAATAAACCTTCCCATCCACAGGTAAACGAGTAATCGTAGGAGGCTGCGACACTGAAATTCTGCTGCCCGGGTGTAAAATAAGAGCCAAGAACTTCGGGATTTTCGGGATTGCTAATATCAATAATTGACGTTGAATTCAGAATTTCTAAATTTGAAGATGTCACATGTGCATAATCTCCGTGCAGGGAAACGTCCATTGCATTATTAACTCCATTCACTTGTCTAACTATTTGAAGATTCTGTGGATCAGACACATCCATCACGTACATTCTACCCTGTGAACCTAAATACGCATAGTCACCACGGACTTCAATACTAAGAATTACAATGTCATCTTCATACCATCCTGCTAAAACAGGATTGGTTTTATCAAACAATGAAATGACCTGCAGACCATTTCTCCAAAGCGAAATATATGCAAATGAACCTTGAACATCGCAGCTTCGAATATGCTCAGGAGCGTCATATATTCCAACTACTTGTGGATCTTCAGGAGTCGAGATATCAAAAATTTTTAAAAGCGTTTCCGTTGCTAAGTATGCATAATTACCTTCTAAAGCAAAGCCTCTGATTATATTTTCCTCATCTTCAGTCGTGACCATTTCCGGATTCTCAATATTAGAGATATCAATAACCTTAAGACTTCTCATCGATGTAATAAAAGCGTGATTTCCGGACACTGAAAGGCGGGTCCCCCATGCTTCTTCAAGACGATTAATTTCCTCAAGAGTGATTATACCATTCCCTGTAAGTTCGATATTTATCAAATTGAATTCGGGATCATCTGTTCGTATTGTAAGTAATCCTTCCCAGAGTCCAAATTGCTCTGGAGTAAATGTTACTTCAATCTCTCTCTCAGCTCCTGGTTCGACAACTATCTGATTCTCAAAGTTCTCACTGAAACAAACTCCATTCACGTGAGCGCTAATAATCGTAACATTCTCATTCCCATCATTTCCAAAAGTAAATAGAACTGTATGACTTTCCCCCCTCTGCACTTCACCAAAGTCAATCACATTAGGATCCCACCTTAACACACCTCCTTCAAATGATCCATTAACGCGAATGAGCAAATCTCCCTCAAGAACGTTCCAATCTCGGTGAATTGCTACTGGTTCACCATCTTGTTCCTCTAAAACAAAACTTGTGTAAGTTTCAGTATCACTATCTATAACATTCCACCAGCCAGCACCCTCCTCCCCTACACGCAATGGACCACCGGGCGCAGGACCAAACATCACTGCGAATTTCTCGTCTGTCTGAAAAGTGATCCAATCCTCTTCCGGAAGTTCTACAGTTATCCAATTATCTGCAATGTTTTCATTCCAAGGTTCAAGAGACTCAAACTCATACTCATAGAGCATTTCATCCAAATCCTCAAGACCAACGGTTAGTGAATACACCCTGAGAAAACAAGGTGCATTTAGATTGGGTCCCACATTCATCGGCATGAATTGAATGGTTTTCAGAATATATTGGTTTTCGGGAGTAAATATTACTTTTGACCAGTAGTTTTCATCAATGGTCATTGAAGCAACATCACCCTCATCGTAAGTGATCCAGTTATCCCCGATCTCATCTCGACCAGGGTTTGGATTATCTATCTCAAGATCAATAACCTCGCTGGTAATTTGATCCTGAATTAGAGGAGTCTGGGCATATACCGTGCACATTGAAGGAAAAAAGCAGAAAATAGTAAGTCCTGCTATAAGGAATGAGAAGAAAGATTTCATCAGTTCTCCGTTTGACTGGATTTGGAAAGGCTGCTGACAAAGATGAATGTTCGGAATGCCTATATTGCAGAATGTAAAATATATATATTATTAAGTCAACATTGGTTATAGATCATAATGTGAAAGTCATCACTTATGTTTGCCCTAATTTTTTAATCATCAGGCAATTTGTCATGACATTTTGATCAAACAGTAAAGATATATGCTGAGTTTTAACATCCATCAAAACAAACAATCCCTTCCATCACACTTGACAGAAGGGGTTTTAAGTTTTTACTATTACTTAACTTTCGCTTGTCGGGGCGACTGGATTTGAACCAGCGACCACCTGACCCCCAGTATAGTATCCCCTCTTTTATTATCAACATTCTTGAGCACTTTCGGACACGTTTCGGACACACATCTAACTTGGAATTGTCTCTCCGCGCAAATCAGAGATTTTTAAGACATTCATCACATTTGAGAGAAAATCCATCGACAAATGAGAATAGATTTCTGTTGTTGTGATTGATTCATGTCCCATGAGTAATTGTACTGCTCTCTCCCCTACCCCTCTCATAAGCATTTGACTTGCGAACGTATGTCTGAACTTGTGTAGAGTACCATCTACCCCTGATTTCTGAAAGTATGCCTTGAATCTTCTCGCTATTCGACTATAAGAACGCTGCCCGAATGGTTCTTTCGTCTCTCCCGGAGCGTTTCGCATCCCCGGAAAAACATAATCTGAGGTATCGTATCTGGGAATAGTATGAATTAATTCGAGCAAATCCTCATTGATACCAACAATGCGCACCTTATTCCCTTTGCCTCGAACTTTAATTATTCTTTGATCGAAGTGAATACTTGACCACTGCAATGATAGAAGCTCACCTATTCTCAAACCCGTCAAAATCAAAAACCACATTAATTGTCTGTCATCTTCTCTGTTTATGTTCTCTTCAATCTTCTTCAAATCATCGACGGTAAAAAACTTTTCACCAACACTTTCAACCTTAAGCTGTTTAATCCTCTGAAATGGATTTAGCTCGACATACTCGCGTTCTACAGCATAGTTAAACGCAGCTTTCAGGTGACGAATTTCATTGTTAACCGATCCGGGTTTGACCTGAGAAAGTCTTGTAGTAATGAATTTATCTTCGATTAAGGATGTTGTTATTGAATTTATGTAAATATCACCTAAACATCTTTCTATGCTTTGAAGTGCATACATGTCGGATTCAACAGTTTTCTCAGCTCTTCTCGGCTTCCTGTATTCTAAATATTGATCCCTGAATTGTGATATTGTCAGTTGTTCTTTCTCAATTGGGGTGAATTTCTTTTCAAGTAATTTCTGTTTGAGTTGCTTCAGGGCAAGGTTTGCAGCGCGTTTATTCTGAGTGTCTAAACAGAGACGTCGGTTCTTGTTATTTTCCCGCCATCTAAGCTCATACGACCAGCCTTGTTTTCGTTCCCTTTTGGCTAATGAAGCCATGTTCCCCTCGCTTTTTGATCTCAATCAGGAATCAAATTACATTGGCATAATAATCAGGACTCCTGTTGAAAGTCAAGCCTTGAGTCCAAAACGGGTTTGAATATAGGTTCATAAATGTTATCAGGAATCCGGTTAGCATACGCAGGATTCACGCTTACTCGATCATGTGAGTATTTGGTTATAATTGACAAGAAAAGTACTTAGAAAGCGATTATTAAACGATTCATACTTCTTAAATGTCTAATGGATCGCAAGGGATCTGATAAATATCAAACTCAAGACCAGGAGCCTCATATTTTACAGCTTGAACTTTATGAATCCGGATGCTATCTTTGACCAATTTAACACATGGATCAACATCTGAGTCTGAAAATTCAATTTCAGATTTCTTGAAATTCGCAATATCATCTTCAGAATTGAACCAAATAGCATATCCATTTCTAAGTCCATCGTCATCGTCGTTCCATTCTTCTCTGAATGAGCCTTTCGGATTGAAATAATTTACATTCCTGAAAGAAGGAATATCTCTGAAAAGCACAATATTAGTACTTTCTTTACCTGACTGACTTGATCCATATAAAATCCCATGAATCTTAGGTTGAAATTCGTTTTTCAGGTATTCCGCAAAGAATTGAGTAGGTAAATAGTCAAGTACCGAATCGTCTGGTAAAACAGGCTTGATGATCAACTCATGGAAATCGTTAAGGAAGTATCTTCGATCAAGCTTGTCTTCAAAATTGGGATCGAAGAAATTTAAAAACTCATATAAATCTCTAAACACTCTTAAATCCAATAATTTTAGAGCTTTTGTTACAGCAAATTCACCGATTATAACATAACTTCCAACGGTGGGTCGCAACTCTGCAATACAGGTTTTACGATCAAATGCACCATAGAATACAGATATACCAGCCGGATTAAGTCTTCCTGCTTTGGCTAACCTGGATGGAGGAGCTCCTAATTCGCTTTCGGGTGCATGCAATACTTTCATTCGGCTTGTTTTAGTTTGAACCTCTCGTCCCCGAAAGATTTTAATATCAGAAGATGTTGCCAGTGTTGTTACGATTTCCTGTCTGGAACCGGTGGTATAAGAGGAAATATCCTGAAGTAACTCTTTTAGTATGTCTTTTGCTTCATCCGATAAGAAGCGAGATTCATGTTTTATGATTTCACAAAATCTTTCCCAGAGATTTTTAGAGTTGTATGCAATAAATTCCTTGGGAACATAGCTTTCGTGGTCTTGATATTTTTCGTTATAATGTTCCTTTAAAAACTCCCGATATCTTAGAAGATAAACCATATCTTCTGCAACACGCTCATCTGATAATCCGATTTCCATTAAACAATTAGCAATCGAATCTCCATCACTCTCCCAAATGGGGTTGTCACTTCCTTTTACAGAACGTGGGAAAGACTCACCGATTTGATAGTATTCTTCAAATTTTTCTCCAAACATATGGGTTAATTCAACTAAATCAATGCAATAATCCTTAGTTTCACAATAACTACACACATCTTTGTTTCCATTCTCAACTATCATATCAACCAGAAAACTATCATCTACACAGTCTACGCAAACCAAGTTATCTTCTATATTATTTGAACACATTAAACGTCTCCTAAAATCTTATTTCACAAACGGGTAGTGTCTTTTCAATATTCTTAAATGCCCTACAGATCCGTTTGTCAATTACAGTTACCTTACCAAAAAAACCTTCCGAACATCCCTAAATCCTGCACTCTCCATTCGAACCAGATAAACACCAGAGCTTGCATTCAGACTATTCCAAGTGATCGAGTGTTGTCCTGCCGGTTGCAAGTCATTGACGAGTGTTTCGATCAACCGCCCGGACATATCGCAAATCTGGATAGTGACCGGGGATGGGATTGGAAGTGAATAGGATAGGTTTGTTATGGCGTTGAAGGGGTTTGGATAAGCAGTCATTAAACTGTAGGTGTTTGGATAAATTTCCTCTGAGGCGGATGAATTCTCGACAATCTGACTGCGATATATACCGACATTCGTTCCGTCTGCAAGGTAAATCAGATCATTATCTACAGCAATACCAGAAGCTTTTCCCGGAGTGTTGAAGTAACCAACCTCTTCAGGAATCCTTGGATTACTGATATCAATTAAGCTGATACCAGCCTCATCATAGGCTGTATAAGCCAATCTACCGATCAAATTCACATCATTAGCGTAATTATATCCACCTAATCGATAGAATCCAATCTCCTCATCATTTTCAAGATCAGAAATGTCATAGAAAATAACACCAGCATATCCCATCGCTACACAAGCAATGTTACTATTCACAGAAATACCCATTGCATGGGAAAAAATGTCATTACTGGTGAAATACCTCCTTACTTCAGCTAAACGGCATGGATTGGAAATATCGATGACTGTTAGACCAGGTGGGACACGATAAGAGTTGTCGGATAAACCTACATAAGCATAATCATCAACAATAGTAACACATCCTCGACGGTCATCACTTGTACGGAAATAACAGACTTCACAAGGATTTTCTGGATTTGAAATGTCAATCACCTTTACACTTGTACTTCCTGTCAGATATGCATAATCACCAGATACCGAAACGTCCCAGCGCGCACCCAATTCTAAAAAGCCAACAATTTCAGGATTTTCGATATCTGATAAATCAACTATAAAAAGACCTTCCCGATCAGCAATATAAGCATAATTCCCTGATATACAAACCTCCTTTACGTACCCATCTGTGATGCAAATGCTAACGTTTTCCGGATCTTCAGGATTCGAAATGTCCATTATCAGAAGCCCTGCCTCACCAGCAGCAACAAAACCATAGTCACCATTCACCTTAATGTCTTCTATATAGCCATCGATATCATAGAATCCAATTTCTTCAGGATTTTCAGGAGTCCCGGCATCAATGATTCTGATTCCGAATGCCCAATCTGCTATGTAGACATTGTGGTTTTCTGCAACTGTAATACATTTTGCATAACCGGGTGTGTCACACATTCCGACTTGAGCGAGTTGTTCAGGATCAGTAATGTCAATAATACACAATCCCGAATCATTATCTGCTACATAAGCGAAGTTTTCATAAATTTTGACATCAAGAGAATTATCTGGAGTATCGATTGTATTAATGACTGCAGGTTCATGTGGATTATCGACATCAACTACGCATAATCCCGGATAGCCAACTGCAATATAGACGTTTTCACCGGATTTATCTATCCCATTACTATTACCAGGAGTTTCGCAGGTTCCGATTACTTCAGGTTCCTCACGGTTGGATATGTCAATTACAAATAGACTGTCATTTCCGGCAATGTACGCAAATTCAGCATCAATTGTGACACCCCCATTGAACTCACCGGTTCTACAGTAACCAATTTCCAGTGGATTTTCTGAATCTGAAACATCAATGATTCGAAGCCCGTATTGATCCAATACATAAGCATAGTTTTCAAACACAGCAACATCAATGGCACTAATGGGAGTATTAAATGTACTTACCTCGAAAGGCTGTTCGGGATCGGAAATATCAACGATAACAAGACCAGTGTTACCTGCAACAAGGTAGGCTAAATTTTCGGTTATAAACAAATCAGTGACTTCATCTTTGATATTATCAAAAAAACCAATGACAAATGCACCATCCGGAGAGGTAATATCAAGTATCTGAAGTCCTGAGAGTCCCACTGCAACATAGGCATAATTGCGCTGTACTTCAATTGCTTCAGCATCATCCCAAAAATTATACAACCGTCCGACCTGTTCGATGTTCTCGCTGTCCTGAGCTATAAGTCCGGATGTTACAAGAAGCGAGATACAAATGATTGTGAATATTATGTTAGCGCTTTGCATTATTCTCATAGCACTCATGATTGACTCCCTTCATTCTGTTGGATTAATAAGCTCTTCGATTGTTGAATATTTGATATGATTATCCTTGAGCTTAGGAAAATGTCTATCTATTTGTCACACCTTCCAAGAGTCAAAAGTAACCTTGAATTGGGAATTTGTCAAGCCGATTCACAATAATAATCGGCTACTTTAAGCTTTGAGTACCTTTTGAATCACTCGTGTTGAAAAGGCACTATGTAGGCAAACATTTTCGACACTTGTCACTATCTAAGATGTTATTAATATTGATACATCCATGCGGAAAACACAGAAAAATCGCATATAATCATTGACAAATGAAACCGGCATGATTATATTGTTTATGTTCACATCAGTAAGCGGTTGTCCCGCACCGTAAGACCGGGTTTTCTCTTTTTGGAGTTTTTCCCAAGCTGCTCGTTATCGTGAGGTGCGAGGCGTTTCCTTAGTGAGCGTGAACACAGCTTGGGGATTTTTATTTGTTCAAATACGCTAAGGAGCACAACGTGCAATCACTAATCAAACCAGAAATCATTCACCGGGTTATCCAGCCGGATCCGCTCGATGATTTCCTTGCCGGACAGGTCTCAGACGCGACCAGACGCGCCTATCGGGCTAATGTAAGGCAGTTCTTTTCTTTTCTCGATGTAAAACACCTTTCACAACAGACAATCCGGGATGTTACCGTCCAGGACGTTATCGAGTGGCGTAATCACCTCATGGAATCAGGGAATAAATCGACAACCGTCAATCGCAAGCTTTCTGCGATCCGGTCATTCTTCGACTTCATGGTTGCTCTGCGAATCATCGACCGATCACCTGCAGGCGTGAAAATCGTTAGAGGTCTCAGGGTGTCCGGGGAATCGATCACCAATGAACTGAGCAAGGATGAGATCAAGAATATACTGAGTGAGATAGATAAGGGCAGAAATCAAGTCCTGAAAGCCAGGGATAAAGCGATCTTTCTAACTTTGATCTTCACCGGGCTTCGCAGGAGTGAACTTGCGAACATCCGCAGAGAAGATATCGAGTTGAAAGAGTCACACTGGATACTCAGGATACCGGAGTCAAAAGGCGGTTCAAACCAGTGGGTAAAAATCCAGCCTCTTGCAGTTCAGACAATTACTGATTATCTTGAAATTCTATGCACTATAAAAGACATTATCGTGCATAAAAACGACCGGATTTTTATCGGGTTTTCCAACCGTCAAACAGGCACTATTCAACCCTTATCCGGTCAGGCAATCACGAGGATCATTCAGAAATATGCCCGGAAAGCCGGGATCACCAAACAAGTATCCGCTCACTCGTGCCGGCATTCTTGCGCAAGTCTGGCGATTGAAGCCGGAGCGAAGCCCCATAAGGTGATGCAACACCTGAGACACAAGAACCTGAAAACAACCATGAGATACGTGCATGACCGGGAAGCACTGCAGGATAATGCGAGCGATTATATAAGGGTTTAGCGAGATGAATTATCATGATTAAAGAGATCATTGTTCCGGAAGATATCCAATTGTGGCATGAATACTTTGAATTATTTAATGAAAGATATTCTCTTGTGGAATTGGTTGATGAATCAAATAGGTACTTAAACAAATTACTTGAAAGTGAATCCTGGGATAGTCAACCCCAATTTTCAACCCCGTATCCCATATTTTCGATTGCATTAGTAATATCAACTGATTTCAAAAAAGATCGGATAAAAAGAACACCAGATATCTTAAATGGATTTTCACTCCCTGTTGAACACAAAAAAGTTTGCCTTGAACTTCAACAATTAAAGTCACTAATAGATTCAAATCCTGATATTATTTCGATAAATAAATGGGTAAGAAAATTAAAGCATAGATTAGATATAAGTCGGTTTAGAAACATTTTAATTAATGAGGGACAGATATATTCTAAATACCGCGATTGGATTAAGAGTCTCAATCCAAGAAAAGATGAACGTGAATGGATGGCTTGCCCCGATTTTTGGATGCTCTTTTGGGAATGGGGATCACTTAGGTTCAAAGCATATAAGACAAATGATTTTGAGTACTTTGATCCTTACATTGACTATATGAATAAACCATTTGAATCAACAGGAGAATTCAGGTGAATGGCAAGAGCGGGAGAAATTCTCTTTTATCTCGAAAATGATCGAAATAAGATTTCAACAGAAGAATTTGAAGACGTGTTCCGAGTTAAGGGAATTACAAATAAGAATAACGCTCAAGAAATTTGGGATGAGATAGGAGGAATGAAAATAACTGATTATCGACTATACTTAATTCTCTCTCAAATTAATGATGGATTCAAAAGCGAGATCGAAACCTGGATTAAATTTGCAGAACAGAAGCAAAGAAGAGAGACTGTTAGGGATAAGGGTAGACCTCAAGAATCGAAAGTTCCATTTCCGTATTATGTTATTAAGCACAGTTGGATACTAAGGCAGGTTTTTCAGACAGGTTCATTCTGGTTAAATATTCTAAAAGTTTTAAATATTTTATCAAACATGGAAATCTATCCTATTGATAGATACCCAACATTTCAAAGATGGATTGAACGTCAACCAGATTGGGAAAAATGGAAGAATGGTCAAAGAGATGGACATGAGATTCCATTTGAAGGATTTGATTTGTAATACACAGTCCTAACAGGCAAACAATCAAACCTCGGTGATACCCATCGAGGTTCTTTTTTTGCTCCGACAATATATATATTTTGTCGTTTGTTGTTATTATTGCTGTAATTAGTAAAATTGTCTTGACCTTGATATTACCTAATAGTATAATGAAATGTAAGTGATTTAACAATTTTAAAAGAGGTAAGAATAGTGTTTCCCATACTGAAAACATTAAAAAGAGCACTGAGAGTTCGTGGCATTAAATTGGTTGATTTGGCTCGTGAAATCAATATTAGCTACACAAGCTTGAATTCTTGGACTAACGGATATGCTAAAATGTCTCAGGAAATTCAGAATGCGATTTCACAATCCCTGGATGTAAAACGCGAAGAACTCTTCCCGGAATATCAACAATCCCCTGCTCATCATTCCACAATTCCTAATATCCAAAAAACGAGAGAATCCTGGAATTCATCGAATCAGGTGTGATAATGATCGAATCAAACCGAAAACTAACGCACAAGCAACAGCGTTTCGTCGATGCTTTCGAGGGTAATGCGACTGAAGCCGCTCGTTTAGCTGGATATAAAGGTACTGATAACTCGCTTGGGGTGATGGGTAATAAATTGCTAAGAAATGGTAAGATTTTACAAGCTATCCTTAATCGTCATAAGAAGAGCAGCAATAAGCTGGTGAAATCACGCCAAGCACGTCTTGAATGGTTAGCAGAACTTGTGTTGGATGCTGAAAGACCAATGTCAGAGCGATTGTCCGCAATGGATAAGCTCTGTCGAGCATCCGGAGATTACATTGTGAAGCATCAAGTCATGGGCGGGGATGGTGAGACGAAACAATTCCCTCCGATAACCTTCATTCTGGCTCCGGTTCCCGAAGAATTGAAGGGCGGATCGATCAGTAAAGAGCTTGCTGCATGAGTGTATTCAATGTTTACTCAGTGCGAGTTTACAGAAGTGAGAAATGAGGCAAACTTGTTCACTTTCAAGAAAAACGTCATTTGCCCTTTGTTTACAGTACTTTCAGAGGGGTGAATTGAAAAAGCAAAAATGTCACTATGGGGATGTCACAAATAAGCCGAAAAGTGAGTTTTTTGAGGGATGTCACATATTCGGGTCGTAAACACTTAAAAAGCAATGGAAAGGAAAGCATGAGACGGTCTTTTCATGCTTAGTTGAATTAACACAAAGAAAGGAACTAAACTGAGCCGATCCCTGGGGTTTTGCCGATCCCCTCGCTTGCCCTGGGGGTCTGGTTCAGAAGCGAGGGAAGTTTTTGAAAAAAGACTTTAAAATTGAACGGAAACAATGGGCTCTTAGATACTCGGAATTGGGATTCTGTGTTATTCCATGTGGAGTCAGGAAGAAGAAACCTGTTAAATCATGGACTCAATTCCAAGCGCGGAAACCCACCATTGCAGAAATTGAAGGTTGGTGGAAAGGAAAATCAGAAAAGAATATTGCATTTGTGACAGGTGAAATTTCAGGAATTTTCGTTCTTGATGTTGATAGCCAGGAAGGTTTGGATTTTATTGCTGAGCAATACTTACCACAGACAGTCTCATCTAAAACCAGTAAGGGACGGCACTATTATTTTAAGCATCCCGGTACTCATGTAAAAACACAAACTAAGTTGAGAAGGTGTATTGATTGTGATATTCGTGGTGATGGTGGGATAATTGTAGTTCCCCCCTCTATCCATCCAAGCGGTACTCAATACGAATGGATAAACGCTCCCGGAGAGGTTGAAATTGTCGAAGCTCCTGCTTGGTTACTGAATTTAATGCAGAATCCAACAGAATTTGAAATTGCTGAATCAATTGAAAATTCAAAGCCAAAAGAGAGGGCTTTGATGAGTCCTGAATATTGGGTAAATAAATATGCAGATAAGGCAGAACCTGGAAATCGCAATGATTCCGGATTTAAGCTCGCTATTCAGCTCCGTGATAATGGAATGTCAATCAGTGAAGCAACACCATACATGTTGGGTTATGCAGAACAAGTTCCCGATGCTTCCCATCCGTCCCATCCTTACACAAAACTTGAAGCAATCACTTCATTGAAAAATGCATTTAAGCAAGAGTCAAGAAAATCCTGTCATTCAAGTAAAAATGAACAGGATATGCCTTTTTCGGTTAGAATGACCAATGCCCTACAGAAAGTCATGGATAAGCTCCTTATTCCCACCTATCGCAATATTCTGGTGTTCCTTGCCGGTCACAGTGATTGGGATGGTGAGAATATTTTTGTGAGTATGAGAAAACTCGCACAGGAATCGGGGTACAGCATTAATACAGTTCAGAGGTCGATTCACAAATTGAAAAGAATGGACTTATTGGATATTGAGGTGATTTACAAAGATCACGAACCCGGTCAGTTTCATCATAAGTACAAACTCAGACTCCCGATGGATTCAATGTACTTCATGAGATTAACTGTCCCTCAGAAAAACAACAAACAACAACCACCTGCGTAATGGTAAGTCTCAAATGTTGAGACGATATCGTATTAAAAATGAGACGATAGGGAGTGTGAGGTAAAGATAATAATAATCAAAAATATCTCCGAATTCCGGGATAAAAGAAGCTTGAAGCATCCTTTCCATCGTCGAATTTTCGTTTGTAAAAAAAATGACATGTGCTGGTAGTAAAAAAACACAAAAACAGGATAACAGACAACATGAACTTCAAGGATTTACACAAGAATAGTATAGAGGGTAAAAAGACTGCAAGGAAGCTGAAGAAACAACTTAACATTCCTTCACCATTAAAAGCTATCCGGGATATGTGTAAGGATTGTAGTGGAGGTTCAGCAGCAGAAGTAAAAGTCTGTGGAGTTGAAAGGTGTCCTGTCTGGGCTTACAGGTTCGGCAGGAGTCCTAAAAAGGCAGACTTGAAGGTTCCGGAATTTGACCAGTTCGGAAACGTTGTTGATCACCACGATTTCACCGGATATTGGTATTAAGTTGAAATGATTGAGCGCATGTACACCATCCAGGAAACAGCCGAGGTCTTGCGGAAGTCCGTAAAGACAGTAAGGCGGTATGTCCGGGATGGTTTAATATGTGCGCGAAAATCGGGAGTTAGGTCGGTCGTTATTCCCGAATCCTCGCTTAACAAATTTATGAAGGTTGAATTGACAGAAGAACAGAGAGTAATCCAATTGGTAAATGATAGATTAGCAGGGAGAAAAACAGGTGTTTTTGGGTGAATTTTTCGGACACATTTCGGACACAAAACGTGTCCGAGTTTTGCCTTTTTGGGGCTATTTTGGCACTATTTTACATAAAAAAGCCCAGTCAGAAAAACCGGGCTAATTCATTAAGTTGTTGTATTTTAAGTAGTCGGGGCGACTGGATTTGAACCAGCGACCACCTGACCCCCAGTCAGGTACGCTACCAGGCTGCGCCACGCCCCGATATTACAAACTCCCCGAATTAATCAGTCATCGAGAATCCTTCTTATTTCAAGTAATCCGACATGAATATCATTCATGTCGAGTGCTGAATTTTCTTCTTTTACTAAAGACTGCTTCGTCAGAGCGTACTCTGGCTCCTTAATCGACTGTGGCTGTTCGGTTTTAAGTAATTCCCTCAGTCGCTCCTGAGCTCCTCTACTCTTGTACCCATCCTTGTATAACAGCGTTTTTATGTGCTGAACAATCTCTATGTCCTGTAATAGATACAGCCTTTTTCCACTGCGGCTCTTACGGGGTGACAGCTCTTTGTAAACTGTTTCCCAGTATCGCAGTACATGCTGTTCAACACCGGTTTTTTCACTAACTTCACCGATGGAATAGTAGAGTTTTTGTATCTCCTGTTCTGACATTCAACCCGCTAAATGATGGTAACTGCTTAGGTCATTGATCCAGGTTTTCAAGGTCAGCAGTTCTTACTTTTAATATAAAAGAATAAATTCGATCTCGAAAGGAATTTCCAAATTTTAAGGACCAAAAAGTCTTTTCCATAGCAATGTACCACCGCTGAACCAATTTACGCATACTCTGAATAGCTTCCCGAGTCCATATCCGGGTTTGCGATACAACCGTCGATGTACCAGTTTATTCAAATCCCATCTATAAACTGCATCTCCATGCCACAAAATGAAATCTTTGATAATACAATTATTTCGTAATACATGGACGACAGCACCCCTGTAACCAATTTCCCGCGAAATCTCGATGATTTTTTTGTTATACCTCCCAAACGGGTAGGAAATCCAATTGACAGGAATTTCAAACATATCCTCCAACTGAGTCTTTGATTCTGAAAGTTCTCGTCTGATCTCATTCTCGGTGAGATTTGTAAGTGCCCTGTGAGTTATGGTGTGCGATCCGATTACCCAACCTGATTTAATCAATATCTTCAATTGCTCAGCATTGAGATGTTTGAACCGTCTCCCTAATAAGTGATGATCCCAATCGTTATCTTTACCGATAAAACCACTTGGCACAAATATCATCGACTTGAATCCAAAACGATCCAAAATGGGAAATGCATCCGAGAATGTACATTCGTATCCATCGTCAAAACAAAGGAGGAAATCCCTGCTCTTTTCAACCATTTCCATCGGTCTTTCTGAAAAGACTGTATCAGGATTGATGGTGCTCCATCCATCGGTATGAATACTACTCATCAGTTTTTTGAACTGTTCAGGAGGCGTCCAGGTTACTCCTGCCTCCCAATTGGATGTTACTTTATGATAAAGTAGACAGGGAGGGAATTTATACCTATTTACCGGAATGTCCGAATCCACCTTCACCCCGCTCTGTTTCAGGCAGCTCTTCGGTTTCATTCCACTCTATTCTGTCATATCTGGCTAATACAAGTTGTGCGATTCGATCACCTCGTGTGACAACATAATCTATTTTGGAAAAATTTGTCAAAAGAACCTTTAATTCACCCCGATAATCCGAGTCTATTGTACCCGGTGAGTTCAATAAACCAATACTACTCTTCAGTGCCAATCCACTTCGAGGTCTAACCTGACCCTCAAATCCATATGGTATTGCAATTGAAATACCGGTCGGAACAGCCACGGTGATACCGGGTTCAATGGCAATACTCTCTGTAATCGCAGCATAAAGATCTACTCCTGATGAGCCATAACTTGCATATCTCGGCAGAAGCAATCCAACTCCATGTGACAGAATTTTTATTGGTACTTTCATATGTTATTTATATCCTGCCATGAAGTTGCCAATTTGATTATATGCGTTTTTCAGCTTTTCTTCCTGCGGCAGGAACACTACCCTGAAATGTTTTGTTCCGGGTACCTGACCAAATCCACTGCCATGAACGACTACAACCCCGGTTGCTTTTAATAGTTCCTGAACCCAGACCAGATCATCTCCATCTATGTGTAATCTCGGAAAAGCATAAAATGCACCTTTCGGCACAACGCATGAGATACCATCGATATTGTTGAGCATTTCTACGGTCATATTTCTGCGAACGGTCAGCTTTAGCATCATTTCATCAATGTGATCTTGAGGTCCATCCAATGCCGGTTTTATAGCATACTGGAGTGGATGATTCGCACACAATCTGGCGCGTAAAATTTTATTTATCGCCTCGATATAATCCGTAAGTCCTGAACCGTTTCCGCTGATTATGCCCCAACCGATCCGCAATCCTGGACCAAGATAGTTCTTGGACAGCCCACCAAAAGTAATAATTGGTATTTCACTGTTCAGAGAAGCTGTAGCAAGATGTTGTTCTCCATCGAAGAGTAGTTTATCGTAAATTTCATCCGAAAAGATCACCAGATTATTCTCAATAGCAAGATCAATCAAGCCAAGTAACAACTCTTGTGAGCAATTGGATCCCGTCGGATTGTTGGGATTTATTAACACGATTGCCCTGGTCTTCTCATTGATCTTTGCTCTTATATCCTCCAGGTCAGGTTGCCAGCCATTTGATTCATCGAGATAATAGGGATTTTCGATGGCTTCTAATTTTGAAATAATTGCTGTGTAGAGAGGGTATCCTGGGGATGGAGTAAGTACGTTCTCGCCACGATTTACAAGTGCTGAAAGACAAATTTCGATCGCTTCACTTGCGCCGGTGGTAATAAAAATATCCTGGATATTGCTAATTCCCTTGCGTTCTGCCTCTCGCCTGATAGAATCAAGACCTTCCTGAATCCCTGACGAGGGAGAATATCCATTTTGATTGTCTATTAGTGCTTTGTGAGTAGCCTCGATTAGATGGTCAGGCGTGCGGAAATCATACTTGTTTGGATCACCAATATTCAAATAGAGCAGATCCTTGCCCTGTTTTGCAATCTGATCAGCAAGTACAACGACATCTCGAACAGCATAGGTGATATTTTCTGTTCTATCAGCGGGAGCGATCTGGTAATCGTGTTTCACGGTAATTTCTCTTCAGTTAGGCCAGAGAACCGTTGTAAACAACACCTGTTCCTCGAAAAGTTCTTTGGCAATTGATTGTATATCTTCTGATGTAACCTCATCAATACGTGCGATTACATCATCAATTGGAACCCAAGAGCCTGTAAGTATCTCCATCTTGGCTAACCTGTGCATCCGACTGTTAGGGGATTCCAATCCTAACATTATATTTCCCTTTAATTGATCCTTGGTTCTTTTTAGTTCCCTTGCGGATACGGGATGGGCAATAAGTTTGTGTATCTCTTTTTTAATCAGCTCAAGCGCTTCTTCGGCTCTTTCTGGTTGAGTTCCGGCATATATTCCAAACAGACCTGAATCCTGATAATTATCCATAAATGAATATACAGAATAAGCAAGACCATGTTTTTCTCGAACAGTTTGGAACAATCGGGAGCTCATCCCACCGCCGAGTAAAGTTGAGAGGATAAAAAGAACATATTTTCGACGATCACTGTAACTTAATCCCCTGCAACCCCATAGTATATGGGCTTGCTGAGTGGCAGTATGCAGGTCTTGACGCTGATCTTTCATATCCGGGAAGGCCGGTGACGTTCTATTCTGGTCAACACCGAGTGTGTTACCAAGTCGTTTCTCAATCATTCTGACAAGTCTCTTGTGATTGAGTCTTCCGGCAGCAGCGATTACAACTCGTTTTCCATGATAAGTCTGAGTACAGAAATCAGATAGATTCTCCCCATGGATTGTTTGTAATGACTGCTTGTTACCAAGAACGGAACGTCCAAGTGGGTGTTGAGGAAAAACCTGTGCCATAAAATGTTCAAAGACGAGATCATCAGCTGTGTCTTCTACATTTTTCAACTCTTCAAGGATGACACCTCGTTCGCGATCAATTTCTTTTGGATCAAAAAGGGAATTGTGAGTAATATCGGAAAGCACGTCAACCGCACGTGCAGTCTGTTCATCGACTACACGTGCGTGATAACATGTAACTTCTTTCGAGGTGAATGCGTTTAAGATACCACCACGACCTTCGATTTCGCGGGCAATCTGCCCGGCACTTCTGCGCGCGGTACCTTTAAAATTCATGTGCTCAAGGAAATGAGCTATTCCTGAATAATCCTCGAGTTCATCCCTGCTGCCAGTATCAAACCAGAATCCAATTGCTATAGATCGAACGTGAGGAATAAACTCAGTGGCAATACGCAATCCGTTCGAAAGGACTGTTCGCTGATAATTCAAGTTATCCACGGTCAGTCAGATTACCTCCGCGGTGGACCGCCTTGAAATCCTCCGGTCCTTGGTCTACGATTTCGATCATCCCTGGGAGGTGGACCTCCGGGCAATAATGCTTTGCGTGAGAGATCAAGTTTACCGGCATTATCAATTTTGAGCAATTTCACTTCAACCGTATCACCGACTTTAAAGAGGTCTTCGACGTTCTCTACGCGTCGATGTTCTATCTGTGAAATATGCATCAGACCTTCAACTCCGGGAAGAATTTCAACAAAAGCACCGAAATTCATGATCTTCTTTATTGTGCCCTGGTAGGTCTTTCCAACTTCAGGAACCTGGGTTAGTGCTTCAACCCTTGCCCTTGCTGCGCTTCCACTTTCACCATCCGTCGATCCGATTCGAACAGTACCGTCATCCTCAACGTCAATGGTAGCACCTGTTTCGGAGATGATCTCCCTGATCATTTTGCCACCAGGACCAATTAATGCACCAATTCGATCGACCGGGATTTTAACTGTAATAAAGTGAGGTGCATACTGGGATAATTCCGGTTTTGCTCTATCAATGACCGCATCCATTTTATCGAGGATATGATGACGAGCATCCCGAGCCTGAGTCATTGCTTCTGCCATAAGTTCAGCAGAAATGCCCTTAATCTTTATATCCATCTGGAACGCTGTTATGCCATCTCTGGTACCGGCTACTTTAAAGTCCATATCACCAAGATGATCCTCATCACCAAGGATATCCGTCAGGAACTTGTAATCATCACCCTCTTTAATAAGACCCATTGCTATTCCGGCAACAGCCTTTTTCATGGGAACACCAGCATGCATTAATGCAAGAGATCCTGCACAGACCGAAGCCATCGAGGAGGAGCCATTTGATTCCATTATGTCAGATGTCACACGAATGGTATATGGGAATTCATCCCAATCGGGGAGCATTGGTTGAAGTGCCCGTTCACCGAGTTTACCATGACCAACTTCACGCCTCGAAACACCAAAACTCCTCTTGACTTCACCTGTGCAATATGGAGGGAAGGTGTAGTGCAGCATGTAACGCTGGAAACCTACAACATCCAATTGATCAATGCGCTGCTCATCAAGTTTTGTACCGAGTGTAACCGTACCGAGTGACTGAGTTTGTCCACGAGTAAACAGTGAAGATCCGTGCGCGCGAGGTAAGACTCCGATTTCACATTCTATATCACGGATGTCTTTATTGGTCCTGCCATCAAGCCGAATATTCTTCTCAAGAATATTCATACGGACCAGATGTTTGAAAACATCACTGACAGTTTCCTTAACTGTTGCGACCTTTTCAACATCCTCAGGATCGATATCCTCGAGGAGTTCCTTGACCAACTCTTTCCTTGCAGAATTTCTTTCTGACTTTTCCTGGATCACAGCGATCTCAACCAGTCTGTCAGTGGCTTTTTCTTTAACCATTTCAATCAGACCTGCATCACTTTCAGGAAGTTCATATTCTCTTGTTGGTTTACCAAATTCTTCGACAATAGTCCTTTGGAAGTCAACCAGAATCTTGATTTGCTCATGACCGAAAGCAAGAGCGTCGATCATTTCCTGATTTGACAACTCATCACAATGTCCTTCGACCATTGTTAAGGCGTCTGCTGACCCAACTATATATAAGTCGAGACGACTTTCTTCCTGTTGAGCATAGGTTGGATTAACAACATACTCACCGTTTATATACCCGACTCGTACCGATGCAATGATATCATTCATGGGAATATCGGAGATATTTAGTGCAATCGAAGCTGCAATAGGACCAAGAACGGATGCATCATTTTCCATATCGGATGATATGACTATACCCATTACCTGCGTTTCGTAGGCATAACCTTCTGGGAAAAGGGGCCGAATTGGCCGGTCGATAATTCGGGAATTTAGTATTTCGTTCTCGTGAGGTCTGCCCTCACGCTTAAAAAAACCACCCGGAATCTTACCGGCTGCATAAAACTTCTCACGATAGTCACAAGTTAAAGGGAGGAAATCTACACCTTCACGTCTTTCAGTGGAAGAAACCACAGCAAGGTGAAGGATAGTATCACCAAATTGCACCCAGACAGCACCGTCTGCTTGACGCGCAGTTTTGCCGAGTGTTACTTTTAACGTATTACCACCAAATGCTATCTCTCGTTCAATAGACACAAATTACTCGCTTCTTCTAATTTTTCGTTAACGGCGCAATCCGAGCTGCGCTATAATATCTCGGTATCGGGAAGGATCGGTATCAATTAAATATTTAAGCAATCTTCTTCGACGACCGACTAATTTCAATAATCCTCTCCGACCATGATGGTCTTTAGGATGTTTTTTGAAATGATCTGTCAGGTAATTAATGCGATTTGTCAGGATTGCTACCTGAACCTCTGTACGACCCGTATCATTGGTACGTTCACCGTACTTATCGATTAACTCCTGATTTTTTACTAATGTATAAGACATTTAATCTCCACTACAAAGATTTTATTATTACTGAAGTATTTTCCCGTAACGCTGAATGCGTAAACGGGCTGTAGGTCCGAATCCCAATTCTGCTAACCTCTGGGCAGACCCTCTGACATCGGTTCCCAATTGACCAACCAACTCAGTTACTGATTTGAAAGTTCTGATATCTCTAAGTTTATCGATCAAACCGACTCGAATAACCTTCCCATATATTTCCTCGCGGAAACCGATTAAAAAAGTCTCAAGTGCAGGTGTAGCTCCGCGGAATGTAGGTCTTGGACCGAAATGACTAACTGAAGGCCACCTTACTCCGTCCACTTCTGTAACCGTTGCATATACTCCAGAGGGCGGAATCAGCTTAGTATCGTCAATGGGTTCAATATTTGCCGTTGGGAATCCAATCCTTTTACCCCGGTCATCTCCTTTTACAACTGTACCTTCGATATAATACGGTCTGCCAAGGCACCGCCAGGCTGTCAATGCATCACCATCGGACAGGAGTTTTCTAATCCGAGAGCTCGAGATAACTTCTCCAAATCGATTCACTGGCTCAACTTCGGAGACTTCAAAATCAAATTTCTTCGATAGACGTTTCAACAGATTCACATCTCCGGAGCGATCTTGTCCGAATCGATGGCGAGGACCAACAAAGATGTACTTCATGCCCAATATGTTAACAAGTACATTTTCAATGAAGTCTTTCGGACTCATTACGGAAAACTCCTTATCAAAAGGAGTGACAATCAATCTGTCCACACCGATCTTTTCAAAAAGTGAAAGCCTTTCATCAAAACTCGTCAGTAATGGGGGTGGCGATTGGTTCGGCTTAACAACAGATTGCGGATGAGGATCGAACGTCAATAAAGTGACCATTCCTTCGAGCTTCCGCATTTGTTGGATTATTCGCTGATGTCCCAAATGTAACCCGTCAAACGAACCAACCGTAATCGAAGTATCCGGAACAATTTTGATTTTATTCAAATCTTTAATCACTTCCATCAGCTACTCCTCTGCTCATTAGAAATCCATGAAACAAATGATTTTAAATCTTTTGTTTTATCAAGCCCATAAGACCCGATACGTGTACGTTTAAGGCTCCCTAAATGAGCACCCATTCCCAATTCTGCACCGACATCGAATGCCAATGCTCGTATATACGTTCCTTTAGAACAAATAACTCTCATTTCAAATCCATCTGAATTGATCTTTAATAGATCAATTGACTTAATGTTTACTTTTCTTGGTTTACGTTCAAGCTCAACACCCTTTCGAGCGGCTTGGTACATCCTGACACCCTTCACTTTTATTGCTGAATAAATGGGGGGGAGCTGAAAAATCTCTCCGGTAAATTTATTCAGAATTTGTCGTATTTGCGATTCGGAAGGCATTTCAAAATCGCTCGTATCAATTACCTTCCCGGTCAAATCATATGTATCTGTTGTTATTCCCAACACAACCCGTCCGATGTATTCCTTTTCCATCGATTGAAATTCATCCAGCCGTCGAGTCGCCGATCTACCAATACCAATAATCAATACACCCTCTGCAAATGGATCGAGGGTTCCTGCATGACCAACCTTTTTTATACCAGATGCACGTCGTACTTGACTTACAACATTAAATGAAGTAATGCCAACAGGTTTATACAGAGGAATTATTGTCCCCTCTAATAATCCCTTTATCTCACTCAAATCTGCTAACTATCGTAATAATTTTCCAGTTCATCGCAGAACCTTGTAATTCTACTCTTCACTGTCTGTAATAGATTCCTGAGTGTCAGGAATTTCTGTGTTTTCTGTACTATCGACCGCTAAATTTTCTTTTAACAATTTCTCAATCCGTGCAGCATTATCTAAAGTCTCGTCCAATTTAAATCTCAGCTCGGGCATTCTGCGCAAATGGAGTTGCTTCGACAGTGTTTGTCGAAATTTCCAGGCATCAGACTTCAAGTTTTTAAGTGCCTGCGAACGTTTTTCCTGGTCACCATAGACACTTACCCACGCATCAGCATATCTTAAATCAGGTGAAGTTCTAACTTCAGTAACAGTTATAAAAAAGCCGGGATAATCCTGCTTTGATAAATTAATTACCTGAGCTAATTCTCGCTTTATCAATTCACCAACACGCCTGGGTCTGTCCGGTTTCATTCTATCCTAAAAGCCTCTATTATCCGTTTAAGCGGACTCGTCAAGTGTCCTCTTAGTCTCCACAATCGAGAACACTTCGATTATATCCTCAATCCGCACATCTCTATGACCCTCAAGTGCAACACCGCATTCAAATCCGGAAACAACTTCCTTCGCATCATCTTTAAAACGTTTCAGGCTGGCAAGATTACCTGTCCAGATTTCAATATCATCCCGAATCAACCGAACTTTGCTGTTACGTCTAATCTTGCCTTCCAAAACGTAGCTTCCAGCAATAGTACCCAAGCGGCTGACCTTGAATACCTGTCTCACCGTAAGTCTTCCATCTACTTTTTCTTCCTGCAACGGAGCCAACATGCCTTCAAGAGTTGCCCGAATATCATCGACAACCTCATGAATTATTCGGTATAATCGGATTTCGAGACCTTCTTTCCTTGCAAGTTCACGAGCCTTAAGATTCGGGTGAACATGGAAGCCAATAATTACAGCGCCTGAAGCTGCGGCAAGCAAAGCATCAGATTCGTTAATTCCGCCAACTCCTCGATGAATTATTTCAACCTTAACCTCTTCGGTTGAGAGCCTCATCAATGAATCTGATAATACTTCAATCGAACCATGAACATCCCCCTTAATTAGAAGTGGAAGTTCTTTGAGCGAAGCTTCCTGTAACCGACGGCTAGCTTGTTCAAGTGTAAGAGAGCTTATCTTTCGTGCTGAAAGCTCTCGATGTTGACGCTGCCGTCTGAGACTTACCTCACGGGCCTCCTTTTCCGTCGGATATACCAACATCTGGTCACCGGCCTGCGGTATGCCATTAAATCCAACAACCTGCACCGGAGTTGATGGTCCTGCTTCGGTTTTCTTTTCTCCACGTTCATTGAATAGAGATCTGACTCGTCCGTAGTTCTCACCTACAACAATTGCATTACCAGGTGTAAGAGTTCCGGTTTGAACCAGGATAGTTGCAACACCACCTAAACCTTTGTCTAACCTTGATTCAACAACAACGCCCCTTGATCTGACTGTTGGATCCGCTTTTAACTCGAGCATATCTGCTGCGACAAGAATTTCAGCCAGAAGGTCATCGGTACCTTGACCGAACTTTGCAGATATCTCTGTTGATTGGTATTTACCACCCCATTTCTCAACGAGTATATTGTTATCTGCAAGTTCTTTGTAAAGCCTCTCCGGATCAGCTTCAGGTTTATCTATCTTGTTAATAGCAACAATAATCGGTGTATTTGCAGCTCTCGCATGATCGATAGCTTCAAGTGTTTGAGGCATAACTCTGTCATCAGCAGCAACAACCAACACCACAATATCTGTAATTTGTGCGCCCCTCGCACGCATAGCAGTAAAAGCCTCATGACCGGGTGTATCAAGAAATGCTATCTTCTCATCATTGTATGTTACTTCATAAGCACCAATGTGTTGAGTTATTCCTCCAACCTCTGAATCTGCAACACTTGTGCGCCTTAAATAATCAAGTAATGTAGTTTTTCCATGATCAACATGCCCCATAATCGTAACCACAGGAGGTCGCTTCTCAAGGTTTTCAGAATTCTCATCTTCGACAATTTCTTCGACTAACTCATCAACACCAAACTCTACCTCAAATCCGAATTCAGCCGCGAGTAGTTCGATTGTATCTTTATCCAGCCGTTGGTTTATCGAAACAATCATGCCCATGCCCAGGCAACACTGAATGATCTCTTGAAAAGAGATATCCATCAAACTTGACAGTTCTTGAGTGGTGATAAATTCCTGAACTTTGAGAGGTGCGTTCTCATCTACAACTTCAACCTGCTCTTTCGAATGGGTGTGGCGACGTCGAGATTTATCGCGACCTTCAACTTTTGCCATTGTTTCTTTGATTGTGGCTGCGACCTCAGTTGCACTAACCTTCTGACGTTTTCTAGAACGACCGCTTGGTTTTGATGTAGGTTGAGCACCATCCCCTGCCTTGGTTTTCTTCTTTCTTCTACGCTTCCGGGACGGCTTCGTCGGAGTATCAGCCTTCGCAGTACCTGATTTTAGCTTGCCTTGCTTTTCAATATCCTTTGCAAGCTTTTTCTCCTGTTCGGATTCAAGAGCATCCTCAACTGTCTCAGGTTTGATTTTCAGTCGTTTTCTACGGAGTTTTCGTTTGGAAGGCTTATCAGTACTATCGCCTTTACCTTCAACTTTCTCCAGTGCTTTTGCTAGAGAAGTTGTGTCAATAACCTCTTCTTCAACAACTTTTTCAGGCTTTTTCTTCGGTTTCGGTTTTTGCTTTGACTTGGCAGTTTTTTCAGGTTTTGGTTTCTCTTTCTTTGGCGCTTCTGCAACTATCTTAAGAGATTTGCCTTTGGGTAATTCTATTTTGTGAGGAACAGATTCAGCAACTTCAGTTTCTGTCGAATCAATAGCCTTTTCATCAACTTGCAAATCAATAGGTTCAACTTTGGCACTTCGTTCAGGAGCTGATTTAACATCCTCAACCGAACGCTCGACTTTTTTCTTTTTTGTCTTTCTTGCTCGTTTTTTTGTAACTTCTACGGCATCAGTTTCTTTTGTTTCAGCTACTGTTTTTGCCGGTTCTTTTGGTTCTTTGCTATCTTTTTCGGCGGTTTCATGGTCTTTATCATCGTCAGTCTTTACGGTCGTTTCTTCTGGTTCAGGGGGAGCACCCTCCACAATAAATTTTGAGAATTTCGGGAGCTCAATCTTCTTTGAGGCTTTCTCTTTCGGAGTTTCCTTTGTCTCTTTTACGGCAAGTAATTGTTGTTGCTCTTCTTTGCGGAGTCTGGCATAATCGCGCTTTTGTACGGCTTCTCGCGTTGTCGAATGTTCACTCTGATATTGGGCGAATTTCGCCTTATCAAATTTATTCAGCAATGCGACGTACATCTCCTCTGTAACCGGATGCATTTGCTTCCGGCTAACATCATAACCTTTCGCTTCAAGGAACTCGATAATGGTTGGTGTGACAACCTTTAATTCCTTTGCGACTTCGAATACACGTCTCTTGTTAGCTATTTGCTTCCCCAAATCCATGTTTAAACTGAACCAACACCTCGTTGAATCCTACGATTACACTGCATGCAGTCGTTTGATCACTTAGAACTTTATTCACCTTCTTCGAAATAACCACTCAGTACATTGTTGATGTAATCAATTACTTCATCGTTAAAATTCGGCAACTTCATTAATGAACCGCGATCTGCATTGAGAACATCCTCTGCAGAAGAAAAACCATGATTCTTCAAAACCCCAACCAGTCCTTCAGAAAGGCCATCAACATCAGCTAAATCTAGTTCTTCCTGATAATAATCACTTACTCGAATCGGTTCTATTTCATATCCGGTTAACTGAGATGCCAACCTGATGTTCTGCCCTTTACGTCCTATAAGTTGAGGCATTGAATCATCCGGAATGATTGCCAGCACCTTAGTTGTATTATCTATGTAGACTAATTCTAACGGTATAACAGGTGCAAGTGATCGACGAATGAACAGATCGGGTTCTCTACTCCAGTGAACAATATCAATTTTTTCGCGATTCATCTCTTTAACAATCGCCTGAATCCGAACACCTTTCATCCCAACACAAGCACCAACAGGATCGACCCTTTTATCATTTGAGATGACGGCAATTTTTGTGCGGTCACCAGCTTCTCTAGCAATACTCTTAATCTCAACAATACCATCAAAAATCTCAGGTACCTCCAACTCAAAGAGTCGGCGGACAAAATTTATGCTCTTTCTTGAAACGATTATTTCTGGATCACGAGTAGTTCGTCTCGCCTCGAGAACAATAGCCTTAATCGAATCACCTCGACGATAGCGCTCATTATAAACCTGCTCTGAACGGGGCATGATTACTTCAGTTTTGTCTATGTTCAGCCTTATCTCATGACGATTGATCTGATGGATATCGCCAATTACGATTTCTCCTATTCTCTGGCTGAATTCCTGATATAAATTCTCTTTCTCGATTTCGCGAATACGCTGAACGAGATGTTGTTTAGCTGAGGTTATGATTCTGCGACCAAACTCGTCTTCATAATCAATCATAACAACAGTTTCTTCACCAATCTCAGCATAGGGATCGTATGTCTTGGCAACGCTTAAACTGATTTCTGTCGCTGGATCCAGATCTATATCATCGTCGACAACCATTTTAATGCATTGGATCTCGATATCACCTTTCTCGGGATTGAATGTTACGCTGAAATTATCTGATTCACCGTACTTTCTCTTAATCATAGAGAAGAAAACGGATTCGATAATTTCCTGGAAAGTCTCCTTATCAATCCCCTTCTCACGCAACAGAGTAGTTACTGCATCAACGACTTCGTGTTTCATGTCGTTTCCGTCTCATCTTTTTTTTCTTCTTTGGTGTTTCCAATATAATTTGAGATCCCAAGAGTTCAGTTAATCCAAACTCACGATTCCCACCCTCAGTGCTGATTAAAATATCTCCGGCATCACTGACAGATTCAATGCGACCTGTGATCGATGGTTCCTGTTCGTCTTTACTTAACTCAGTTCTGCACTTTTGAATCAGGCGCCCGATGTTCTTCCTGAATTGCCAGATTTCTCTGAGCGGATAATCAACACCAGGAGACGAAACCTCAAGGCGGTAATCTACCGGGACATTATCTTGCAGTCCTAAAAGATCCTGTGTACCTCGAGTTACATCAACACAATCCTTTACTGTTACAAACCCATCCTCTCGATCAATGAACAATTGGATAAGAGGTTTGCGAATGCTGCCTTTTATTTCTGCATAACAGAGTTTTATATCCTGCTCTTCGAGCAGAGGTTGCACAAGTTTTTCAATATCGGAAACTGAAATTGGCATAAAAACCACTACATAAAAGTAAAGAGTGGGAAACAAACCCACTCTAATACAGTAATATACGAATTAATAAGCCCTCAAGCAAGGACTTCTAATCCATGAATTCCAATTCTGCCAGATTGTTTCTTGCTGAATTAGCACTCCTGGATTTAGGATATTTCTTCAAAACTATGCCGTACATTCTTTTGGCTTCATCATATCTGGAGATCTTGGTCAGGCTCTCACCTGCCAGAACCAATGCATTGGGAGCGTTGAAATGATCCGGAAATTTCATTGCTGCTTCTTTGTAGAATGAGGCAGCTTTTGCATTTTCTCCTCTGCCATACTCAATCGATCCCAAACCAATGTATGCGGCATGTCCGATGTAAGGATTGTTTGAGTGTTTTCGCACAATTGTATTATATACTTCTTCAGCCTGTGCAAATTCTCCACGCTGCTCATAAATTCTGCCCTTTAACATCAACGCTGTTGCTACAGTAGATGTCCCGGGATAATCATCAAGAATTACGTTAATTCTACGCAGAGTTTCATCCATTTCACCCCTTGAATAGGCATCTCGTGCCAACAACTCTTCAAGTCCAGCCTTGGCTTCAGTTGACTTACCCGAGGATTGAACCATGATTACTGCAAATACAATAATAACAACAGCAGCAACCGCAATTGCAGCATGTTTCCAATATGATTCGATATAGCCTTGGGCTTTGGAAGTGAATGTTAACAGCTT
The DNA here is from genome assembly GCA_964387885.1 of uncultured bacterium. Taxonomy (GTDB): domain Bacteria; phylum Electryoneota; class AABM5-125-24; order Hatepunaeales; family Hatepunaeaceae; genus JABGPL01. Next base: position 29,198 of record CAYLYZ010000041.1, read on the forward strand.
GTCTTCTTTAAGCTGGGCTTTTACCAATCGTTTTCTGGGCTTTAGCATTTCTGTTTATTCTTTGTTTTACACCAGTTTTTTAGCAAACAATTAATATAATAACTTTTTCCCGCAATAACAATGTCATTTTGCTGAACTGTCCGTTGATTTTTTAGTTTGACGTTCTTTCAGCAATTTCTTGAGTTTCAGGTCGAGTATATCCGATCCCGCAACAACTTCAATTCCAATATCAAGATAGTATGCGGGTAGAAGTTTCAGAATGTATGGTAATTTAACTGCGTCCTTAGCTGTGGTAACCAACCACTCTGCCTTTAACCGAACGAAATATTTTGAAATGTGATCGAGATATTTTTTCTCATACTTACAATGATCAGGTAATGGTATATGAGCTGCGATTTCACCTCCCAGTTCTTCAACGGTATCGAAAAAAGAGTCCGGTTGAGCAATACCGGCAAAGGCAACCACCTTTTTTCCGGCAATTTGATCTGCGGCAAACAACTCGCCCTGATTAACCCGATGCCAATAGCGTGGGACAACTCGTGTGGCAATCACAGGTTTATTCATTAATTCACTGAGTTTTCCGACTTTTTCAGCCAGTTCATCGTCAGAACCTGAACATTTCGAAAGTACAACCAGATCCGCCCTGGTGAGTGAAGATACGGGCTCTCTGAGAAATCCCGCAGGTAAAACTCTTCTGTTCCCGAGTGGGTTTTGACCATCCAGCAGCACAATATCGAGATCTCGTGATATCTTGCGATGCTGGAATGCATCATCAAGTAGGATTAATCCGGTCTTATATTCACTTATTGCGAGTCGGGCGGCACGAAGCCTGTCTTTATCAGTTATAACAACAGTTCGTTTGGAAGATTCAGCAATCAGGACAGGTTCATCGCCCATGGTCTCCGGGGTACCTCTAACATGTTTCCCTTCTGAAACTATCTGAGTTCCAGAACCGGTTCCTTTGTACCCTCGGCTGATCACTGCTGTTTTCACCCTTCTGGATCCGGACAACTGGTCCAACCTCTCCAGTAAGTGAATAACAAATGGAGTCTTGCCAGTCCCACCTACAGAAATATTTCCGACACTGATCACAGATGCATCAACCTTGTGACTGTTCAGGACGCCTATATCAAATAGCCTATTCCGTGTCTGAACTACCGCCTGATAAGGAATACTCAGAGGCCATAACCATCCCTGTGGCTTCACGATTTACCTCCTGACCTATCTGATGGTATGTTCATAAGTAGATCCAGTTTGCTCTCAAATGCCATTAATTCCTGCCTGATATTTTCTCTGTATCCTTCAAGAGACTCGTTTTCTGCAAAACGTCTTGGTATAGAGATCGGTTCTCCAAAGCTCAGCACTGCTCTGCTGAATGGCTTCATTATCATAAATTTATCCCAGCTTTTCATGCGCCAAGTCCGATTTGCAGAGAACAACAGGGGTACTATTGGTGCTCCGGTTAATCGCGCGAGATGGAGTACACCGTCATGTACAAAATGTCTCGGCCCGGTTGGTCCATCGGGAAACATGGAAACCGTCTTCCCATCTTTAAGATCCTGCAGGATAGCTTTAAAACCCTCACGACTTCCCCTGCGCGGTGAACCCCTCCTAATAACATATCCAAGACGAGTCACAATTCTTGTGATTATTTCACCATCCATATGTAAACTAACTAAGGAAACAATCCCCCTTTTCCGCAGATGAAATATCGGAAGCAACATCCGACCATGCCAGATTGTCAGGATGACCCCATTTCCTTCGCTTACCGCATTCTCAAAATATTCTCTGCCTTCTTCCTGGTAAAAACAGAGAAATCCCAATATTCGTATAAAAATCGGTCCGAAAACTTCTGCGATAAATAGCAGCAGTTTTTGCTTGACTGAATATTTTTCTGAAGTTGAGTTCATTTCCTGATAGTTTTGCTCATAGTTATCAAATCCCTTAGCTCATAACCCAGGTGTTCGTAGAATTTGACAGCCTGAAGGTTATCCGCCTCTATCCAAAAACTGTATTTAACCACACCCATCTCACGAAAGCGGATATCAAGTTCTTCCATCAGCATTCGGCCGATTCCTCTACCACGAAACTCAGGATGAACCGCAAGATGATGGACAAGTCCTCGTCTTCCATCAAATCCACCTAGGACACAACCGGAAATTACTTCAGCCACCAAAGCGGTCAAGCAGGTATTTTCGTTTTGTCCCAGGAGCCTCTCAAATTCTTCTGGAGTATCGGAGGCTCCAACAAATATACCGGATATTTGCCAGATCTGATAACATTTGTCATAATCCGCTAACTCAGTTGTTCTTATCCTTATTGCGTTGTTCACATCAAATCCTGTCATCAATGCTTCCATCCGGTACCGGTGGAGCAATGTTCTTCAAATGTCGGTAAATCTCTCCGACAAGATATAACGATCCTGTAACTAAAACAACCTCTCCATCATCTGATTCTGACAATGCTGTTTTGTAAGCCTCGGAAGCATTGTTAAATACTCTCGTAGAATTACCTAAACTTTTACTCATTTCGCTTAACATTTGTGGTGTTAGTGATTTCGGAAATTGAAGTGGAGTTAAATATAGCTTTTCAGCATAAGGCTGCAAAATCCTCAGCATTTCAATTGACGCTTTGTTTTTTTGTGAGGCAAATATTACCCGCCATTTTCGAGCAGGAAATAATTTTTCGACGGATTCAGATAACATTTCCATACCGAGGGTATTGTGCGCTCCATCAAGGATGACATTACATCGATTCAGACGGATGTCCATTCTGCCATCCCATCGGATATTTTTCAATCCTCTTTCAATAGATGTTTGACTAATCTTATATCCACTCTTTTTTAGATATTCAAGTGCTTCAAGAGCAGTTGACAGGTTTGTCAGCTGAAATTCACCATGGAGATTGAATTCTAATTCTCTCCCATTAAGCCATTTCCTTTCAGATCTGAATTTTGTTCTAATTGAAGAGACTTCAATTTTGCTATATTCATCGAGACCGGGTGCAATAATTAGCTCAGAATCGACCTGTATAGCTCTCTGACTGAAAACTTTCAACACTGAGGGAATCTGGGGTGCTGAAATTGCCGTTACTCCCTCCTTTATGATAAACGACTTTTCATACGCAATTTCCTCCTTAGTATCACCCAGCAAGGCCGTATGATCAAGACCGATAGAAGTGAGTACACTCAGGATCGGTTCGAAAACAACTGTCGAATCTAACCTTCCACCTAATCCGGTCTCAATTATTGCTATGTCAACATTACTTTCTGAAAAATTGAGCAGTGCAATTGCTGTTAAATGTTCAAAAACAGTTCTGAATGCGGCTTGTTCACCAACTCTGAGGGAATCCGGAATTGATAGAATCGATGACATATGTTCAGCGAACACTGCCATTGAGATATCATCATCATTAGTCCGTATTCGCTCACGTACAGTTATCAGGTGAGGAGAAGTATAAAGCCCGACCTTATACCCGGATTTTTGTAGAATTGAGGATAAAATCGCAGCCGTTGAGCCTTTTCCCTTCGTTCCGGCAATGTGGATGATCAGAAAATCGTTCTGTGGATTTCCGAGATTACTGAGCATTTTCCTGAATCTGATAAGATCATCCGTATCGGTTTTATGGCGGGTTTCGGGAAGTCTTTCGAAGTTTACCAGGCTGTTAAGATATGCTATGGCTTCCTTGTATTTCATTCATCCTCGCTATGCATATTCCAGACCCACATGAAACCATAGAGAAATCCACCGATGTGAGCCCAATGTGCAATATTACTGTTCACAGACATAAAAGCACTAAAGAATTGTCCTATTATCCACAATCCTATAAAGATTGCCGCCCATAATCGAAAGAAGATCGGAAAAATTATTAGGAGGAACAAACACTTAAGTTTCGCGGTCGGATAAGTTAGAAGATAGCTGCCCATTACTCCGGCTACCGCCCCCGACGCGCCAATGACCGGAACTCCGGACATAAAAAACGAAAAGAGAGCATGAACCAGATTTCCTGATAAACCGGCGAGCAGGTACATCCCAAGAAATCGAAAATGTCCGTAATGATCCTCGATGTTATCACCGAAAAGCCATAAAAACCACATATTTGAGATAAGATGGAGAGGTCCGGCATGGAGGAACATCGAGGTGATTAATCCCTTCGGATTTACAAATATCTGATTAGGTGTAAAACCGTAAACAGCATATAATTCGGGAAGTTTCCCTATTAAAGCAGGTAACAGGTATAGTACAGTATTAACTATTATCAGAAGTACTGTTACTCCCGGGTAGGTCCTTGTAGGATTCTCATCACGATATGGGAATATGAACATAACAAATCAGGCTATGCCGAATAATTCTCCAGCATAGATTCAGCAATCTGAACAGCATTTGTCGCAGCACCCTTTCTCAGGTTATCCGTCGCTACCCAAATTGCAAGTCCCTGTCTTCCACGATCTTGGCGAATTCGTCCCACCAATGTACTGTCACCTCCTTCAGCATCAAGGGGTGTTGGATATTCACCCTTACCGATATTGTCAACAACTCCAATCCCGGAAGTCTCGGCGAGAATGTCCCTTACTTCTAAAACGGATACGCTTTTACAGAAACTTGCATGAATAGCAATGGCATGTCCAACGTACGTGGGTACTCGAACACTCGTTACTCTGATTGGCAATCTTGGCAAGTTCAGTATTCGACGAGTCTCGCAGATCATTTTCTTTTCTTCACCACTAACGTGATTATCTCCTGCACCTATGTATGGAATTACATTATGTGCAATCCGGTGGGAAAACGCGGTCGGCAACTCATTAGGATTTTCCGTCTCTCTTTTTAAAGCATCTATCCCATCTCTCCCCGCACCAGAAACGCTTTGAAATGTTACTGCTGTAAAATCGCGCAGAGTATATCGGTCATGCAGCGGACTTAAAGCCTGGACGACCGGAATTGTAGTGCAATTCGGATTAGCAATTATGCCACGATTCGGGTAAAGAGCTTCTGGGTTAACTTCAGGAACGATCAGTGGAGCATACTTCTTAGCCCTGAAATAGGAACTTTTATCTATTACAATCGCACCACGTCTGGCAAACCTCCACCCCCAGTTTTTCGCTACTTCAGCCCCGGCGGCCATAAACACAACATCGAGTTCAGGTGGTTTGCGTGGATTCAGTTGTGCTACGGGAGCAATTCCGAAAGGTGTTTCGAGCCAATGCTCTCCCGATGTGGAAGAGTTAAAAGTATGAAGCTCGCTAACCGGAAATTCCCTCTCTTTCAAAACCTCAAGCAAGATCTTTCCAACAACTCCAGTTATTCCGACAATTCCAACCTTTAGTTGGATCTTCTGTGCCGGGATATCGTCCATAAACAGGAATGATGATTGGTTAACATCAACTGGTTTCTGGTCAGTGGTTATTTGGTTTTCAAATTCGTCGATCATTCTGCACTCAAATTCTGAATAAAACAGATTCGCGTTTAAACATTTGCTGCACAAGGATCAGTCCAAGAACAGCAAGAACGAGATTTACCCCCATAGTCAACAGCGTGACTACCGGGTCAATATTCCCGCTCAAACCATCTTTCAACATAAGTGACACATTTATCACCGGAATTAAAGCAGCCTGTCGACTGGTTTCCGAATCAGGCATTAGTGACGCCATCGCAGGGAAAATGACAATGAACATCAGCGGTGAAATATAGGTCTGGGCTTCACGATAACTTTTCGCAAACAACGCCAGCGTCATCAGCAGAGATGAAAAAATAGCTGCCAGAGGAATCATTGCGAGAAGCATTAAAAGTACTTCCACTAAACCTAAGCTGAATTGCAACACACCTGCAACTTCCGGCATAGTTTTTAGGGTCAGGACACTTGTAGTTGTCATACTCCCGATTGAAAGAAGTGTTGTAACAACAGATGCTGTAAACACAGTCAGGAACTTTCCAAGTACAATGTCCATTCTTGAAATTCCCGAAACGAGGAGTGTTTCCAATGTCCCCCTCTCCTTTTCTCCTGCGGTCAGATCAATGGCGGCATACATAGCCCCGGTTAATGACATCAGGATCAGGATGTATGGAAGAAAAGATCCTGCCAGGAAACGCCCCATCTCTTTGGGAGATGCTACATTTTGCTCAAGAACCAAAAAAGGTTTCACTACTTTTGGAGAAAGATCAAATGAGGCAAGTGCCTCTTCGGCTATTTCTGTGCGGAACTCCTGTAATACACGACTGACCTTTTTTACAGCAAAACCACTTTGGGTTCTGGTTTCATTTGAGAAAAGTGAGATGTGCGGGACAGATTCAGTTGTATCACCCAATAACGCAGCATCAACTGCTCTCTGGAAATTATCAGGTAAATATACAAACGCTTCAATCTCCTTGTTCCGGATCATCTCAATTGCGAGTGTAGAATCCGCACTGAGATTCAGTAATTGTAAACCCTCAATAGCCTCTATTCTATCCATAAGATAATTCGTTTCATCTGAGCCAACGTAGGCTACCACAGACGTTTTCTCTTGAATCTTCTCGACCTGGTGTTTCATAAATGCACCAGAACCGATCATCAAGAGAGGAAAAATCAGGATTGGCAGGAGTATCATTGAGAATAATGTCCGCCTGTCACGCAGGATATCACGAAGCTCTTTAAAGTAAACTACAAGTATGCCCTGAAGGTTCATTTGATTGCCCTATTCATCTAAATTTTCAAGTGCCGTTTTCAGGGCTTCAATTGCCAGATCAAAGGAATGCTGCTTCTTTTCCGGGATACCACCAATATACTCTATCAAATCATCAACTGAATATTTATGGGCTTCTTCAACACTCAAACCAATAATATTTACAGTAAGTGAGGAGCACGCTGCAATCGTACCTGAACAGGCACGTGCTCGGAATTTGGAGTCTTTGATTTTCCCATCTTCAACCAACAGTGTAAGCTTAATTCGATCAAAGCAGCCACCTCCCTTATGTTCAACCTCAGATAGAGCATCATGCGGATCAAGTTCTCCAACACCTTTTGGCATGGTAAAGTGTTCGAGGTATTTCGGTGAATATGACAATTTATTTCCTTAAATCAAATGCGATGTAAAATACCGATTATCGGATTCATGTAAGATAAGAATTAAAGCGTTGAGTGTCAAGGTGATGGGTGATTTTCGAATGACTCAAAAAAATAGCTTAATAGAGATGTAACTACATAACCCTTTTACTAAGAGTAATTGATCAAACTGTGCCTACAATCCAGGTATCTGGATAAGTGTGTCCATTTTGTGAATAATTGAACAAATTTCAGGGCATCAAGAAATTTTGTCCTAAACTACTTTTTTTCTGAGAGTAATAACCTTAAATTATAAATTAGCAGTAACCGCTTTTGAAGGTTTAGCGCTAAACTTGTGAAAACTATTACGAAGGAGACTTGAGACTTGAACATCGATCAAGTTATCGCTTTCACCCGTGAAAATTCGGTTGAAAACATAGATTTAAAATTCACCAACCTGTTTGGTGGACTACACCATCTTTCAATCCCAACCCGAATGTTGACAGACGCTGTTTTTGAGCGGGGAGTTGGAGTTGATGGTTCATCAATTCCCGGTTTTAAGATTGAAGGTGCAAGTGATATGGCACTGATCCCTGATCCGGAAACGGCTGTTATAGATCCTTTCTGGGATAGAAAAACTCTGAGTATGCTCGGCAGTATCCACACCACAGATACTAAAGATCCCTATCCACTCGATCCACGCTCAATTATTAAACATGCTGAAGATTACCTGAAGATTTCAGGAATCGCAGACCGCAGCATGTGGGGACCGGAATTTGAGTTCAACATTTTCGATTCCATCACCTATAAGAATCAGGAAAATGAGGCTTGTTATAAACTTGAGTCGATGGAGGCCGGCTGGAAAAACGGTAATTACTCTGATAATGATGACAGCAACAAAATTCAACCTCAGAAAGGTTACCATGCCGCCCCTCCCATGGATAAGTATTTCCAGCTTCGGGATCAAATGGCTGCGATGATAGAGAGCTTTGGTATTCCAGTCAAATACCATCACCATGAGGTTGGCAGATCGGGTCAATCCGAGATTGAAATCGCTTTCCAGACAGCTAAAAAAATCGGTGACGCAGCCGTAAATATCAAATACATCCTGCGCAATCTCGCTTATCAGGCGGGATGCTGCATTACGTTTATGCCTAAGCCACTCTTCGGTCAGGCAGGAAATGGGATGCATTTTCATCAGCACCTGTTCAATGGTGAAGCCCCATTGTTTTATGATAAGGATGGATATGCAGGACTATCCGAAACCGGTCTCAATTACATCGGTGGTCTTTTGAAACATGGCAGGGCTCTGCTCGCATTGACGAATCCGTCAACCAATAGCTACAAACGATTAATTCCGGGCTTTGAAGCACCTGTCAATGCAATATTCGGACTGGGAAATCGGTCATGTGCGGTGCGCATTCCGAAATATGCTGTAGAACCGGAGAAGAAACGCATAGAATTCCGCCCTCCGGATGGAACATGTAATGTGTACATTGCTATTGCTGCTCAGTTAATGGCAGGAATCGACGGGATTAAAAACAAAATTGATCCGACCGCAGAAGGTTTCGGTCCCTATGATAACGACGTCACCGAGCTTCCGGCAGAAGAACAGGCAAAAATCCCTCGTCTTCCCTCTTCATTAGGCGAGGCTATTGAGGCACTCGAAGAGGACAATGAATTCCTGCTTGCAGGTGATGTATTCAGCGCAGATTTTATAAAAAACTGGACTGAGAAACTTCGGAACGACCTGAAAGATTTGAGCAATCGTCCGCATCCTTATGAGATGCAGATGTATTTTGATAGTTAGGATAAATAATCTGGAGTAGCGAAGCCATGCTTCGCGCTTTCCCATTTGGAAATTCGAAGCATGGCATCGTTACTTCGGTAATGAATGCAGAATCAATCCTTTTGATGGATTAAGCGAAAAGAAAGAAATGCCAATCCCCAATTATCTAACCTACTTCTACAGACCAGGTCAGAACATGTTCGATGTTCTTTGCGATCTCCCCGAAAAAGAGGCAGAGAATATCCTGAAGGGAGACGAACTCTGGCGAGCGGATGGAACCTATCTGAGAGCTCGGAAGGCACATGAAAAGAAAATTCGCGAGGCATTTATAGCTGCTGGTGGAAAACCGGAACGTGAGTTTCCGATTTACATGATTCTCGGTGATTCGAACAGCGGAGCCCACAACATTTCAGCAGAATACCCCCTGCACATCAAGATTCCGCTCTCCATCTTCAAACCCGAAGAAATCAGCTTCACCTATCCCGACAGTCTATATGAAGTCCCCCTTGACAATCTGGGAAGGATTCAACTCGAACGAAGCAAGAACCCGACCGTGTATAGAATAGAGGAACTCGAAGAGATGATTCAAAGATATCAGGTTTATAAATACAATAATCATTATGTGGAAGCACAGGTTTGGACTATTAAACCTCTTCTGTTATATGTTTCTGATTATGATACGAAAACTTAAGTGCCCACGATGCATCTGTCACCACTCAATCTGACTGGTTCCATAATAAAAGTATTCGATTCAAGCCACCTCAAATCATTTTTTGAGCGGTATTACATCATGAATTCCTAAATCTCGTGTGAGCTGAATGTTAAGAACTTCCACAGAATCAGCTTCAATGGCTACTTCCCTCACTGTACAAAAATGATAACCAACACACGTGATTTTAACTGTATAGACACCTTCAGGAACATTTCGAATTTTATAAAATCCGCTACTGTCAGATGCTGCTCCAATATCTAACTCGGGAATCACTAAATTTGCATGAAGGATTCCAGTCTCTGTTTTTAAATCAGTGATGTGACCGGATAATTCCCCATGAGATGATTTTTTTGTTCCCAAATGAAAATAATCAATAAATGCTCCCAATTTCACAGATGATTGTTCAAGTCGCATACTCAGTTGCACTATTGAGTGAGGACTTATTTTTAGTTCTGAAATAGTAGTATCGACATAACCACTACGGGAGATACTTACTGAGTATATTCCAGGAAAAATGCTATTAATGGTGTAATTACCTTCGAGATCGGAACAACAGCCCTTTACCTTAATACTATCCTGAAATAATTCAATACTTGCATTCAGGACAACCTCTCCAGTTTTAGCATCCGTGATTTTACCTTTCAATTTCCCTTTTGAACCAGCAATTGAAACATCTCCGATCAGAAAAAACAGAAAAGTCAGAGCAAAACATATCGCTCGACGTTTTAGGATTAAGTGATTATTTACATGCATGAAAAATCTCCCAATTAGATGCTATCACAACATAAACATAACCTACTGATATTGTCAAGTTTCGACTTCAACATAAAAATACTCAATACTACCTATTTCAGGACAAGACATACTTACTGGATTCCCAGTCAAGCTGGGAATGAGGAAATCGAAGATGCTGAATTATTTTGGACCGTGGTGATATGGGAATAAACATTTCATAACCAGACAGAATAACATGACCAAAATCATGACATGGAGAGATTAGTGGTTGAATGGTTTGAAATTCAGGAGATATGAGAGTATTCTTTAAAGGGAGTATTCGATTTTTTTAAACAGGTTGAGGTGGAGGGGCAGTTCGATAGTGCTTAAGTGTCCTGTAAAACTTACAAAGGAATTTGATAACGAAGTGAACTATCAGTTAATAGATCCGCAGGGGCGTCAGATATCTTATCTAAGAGTATCTTTAACAGACCGATGTAATTTTCGGTGCTTTTATTGTTACACCGACGAACAACCGACTTCAGACGACACTAAACTACTCAGAGATGATGATTTAATCAAACTGATCGATGTGTTTGTGAAATTGGGTATAAATAAAATCCGCCTGACAGGTGGAGAACCTCTCTTAAGAAATAATCTTGTCCATCTTGTGAGGAGAATATCGGAAAATGACAAAATCCGGATAATTGGCTTAACAACTAACGGTTACCTGCTGAAACCTCAAATACAGCCTTTAATAGACGCAGGACTGAATAGGTTAAATATTAGTTTAGACACACTTAAAAGAGATGTTTTTAGTGACCTTACGGGATATGATGGCCTGAACAGGGTTCTTGATGCTATTGATATTGCTGAAAAGTCCGGGGCATTTCCGTATGTCAAAGTTAACACATTATTGATAAAGGGATTTAACGACAACGAGGTGAATGATTTTGCACATTGGGCACTAAATCGGAAAATTGATCTAAGATTCATTGAATTCATGCCAACGCGCAGTGGAAACTGGACTGAAGAAAAACTCATACCCGAATCCGATCTGAGGGAGATGTTAGATATTGATCTTGTACCTGATTTTGAATATGAAGATGTTCACAGCCCTGCTCGCTCTTACCAGGTTGAAGGACACCCATGCAAAATAAGTTTTATTTCAGCGATGAGCAGGAGTTTCTGTAAATCCTGCAACCGATTAAGATTAACCAGTCAGGGCAAATTAATTGGCTGCTTGTATGGAACTGAAGGTATTGATATTATGCAACTGTTGACTGAAAAAAAGTCAGTCGATGAAATTGCGAATTTCGTTCAGAAGTCTATTGCAATGGAAGGTGTAAGACAAATACCTTCAGAAAAGGGAGCAATCCATCAACCATTAATGAAATCAATAGGTGGATAATGATATCGCTGAAAGAAGCAATTGAGTTAATTGACAATTCAGTTTCAGCATTGAAGCCTCAATTAGTCCCAATTGCTGAATGCGCCCACTGCAAACTCGTCGAGGATTTGTTATCACCAATCAATGTGCCCGGATTTGACAATTCAGCAATGGACGGTATTGCAATTCGATTTTCTGACTTGACCGAGGCTGGTCCCTGGAAGTTAAAAGTTCAGAAAACTATCGCTGCAGGCGACTCACCCAATAACACTCTGGAATACGGTTGCGCGGTCAAAATTATGACAGGAGCTCCTCTGCCTGTCAATGCCGACTCAGTCATCCCAGTCGAAGAATTGACATTCCACAATGATGAGGTTGAAATTTCGGAACGACCGAAGTTCGGTGCCCATATTCGTCCAATGGGTGATGATTTGCGGAAAGGTGATTTAGTATTCGAACAGGGACATATTCTGAAACCGGTTGATGTTGGAGTTCTGGCATCCATTGGATTAGATCAATTACAAGTCATCCCAAAACCAAGAATTGCCATAATAGCAACTGGTTCAGAGATTATAGCTCCTGGAAACGAACTTCTGCCCGGGCAGATTTATAACTCTAATGATGCGTCCTTATCGGCATTATTGACAAACGCCGGATTCCACCCTAATTCCGTTCTTCCTCCCTCAATTGACGTTGTTGAAACACTCCATAAACGATTTGAGGAAAGTTTGCATCTGTATGATATAGTGATTACAACCGGAGGTGTTTCAATGGGAGATTTTGACTATATACCTCGGGTTGTTACTGAATTAGGCGGGGAGATTATTTTTCATAAGGTGAAAATTAAGCCTGGAAAGCCAGTTCTCTTAGCTAAGTTTAATAATGACAGGGAACGATGGCTGATTGGTCTTCCGGGTAATCCTGTTAGTGTTGTTGCGGGATATCATTTATATATCAAGAAACTCCTTCATAATCTCATGGGGATATCTTTTCAGCAGGAAAAAGTCGGTGCTATCCTTACCGCGGATATAAAAGTCAAAGGATTCAGACAAAAGGCAATCGGGATAACTCTCGAAAAAACGACTGGCGAATTGAATGCCGTCCCTGCATTGAGACAACAATCTGGTAGACTGGCATCAATTAGAAGTGTTGATGGATTTATCCTCGTTGAAGGTGGAGACCAATTATTGTCTGCTGGCAGCAAAGTGGAAGTTGAGGTGTTATGAGCTGTACCGACCATAAAGATGTAACCGGTTATATCTTAGCCGGTGGGAACAGCAAAAGAATGGGGACTGATAAAAGGTGGATCAGGATTGGTCAGTATTCATTATTGGAGCGTACATTTCAGCTACTCAAGGATTCTCTTGGTGATAAACCCTTTGTTGTCTGTAATGATGAGAAGAACATATTTCCCGCTTCCTGGGAGATAATACCAGATAAAATAACCGGTAAAGGTCCACTGGGTGGTCTTCTTGGAGTTCTTGATCACTGCAAATCTGACTGGGCGTTAATCCTTCCGGTAGATTTACCGCTGATAACTTCATTAGAAATCGATCTTCTGCTGAATTCGACACGAAATGGTTTTGAGATCATAACGTTGTCAGAATCGGGAGAACCCGAACCACTGGCGGCTCTTTACAATACTTCGACACTTGAATTCTGGACACAACGATTACAAAACAACTATCTCAGCCTGCACAGGGGCATTAGAAGTCTAAAATGGAAACCTGTTTTGGTGCCTGCAGATTCACACGCACTAACTAATTTGAATTCACCGGAGAATTTGGCTGAACTTATCTGAAATGCAAAGACCTTTTCATCTGAACATTGTTGGAGAAAAGAATAGTGGAAAGACAACTCTTATTCTATCTCTGATTTCCGAACTTCGGGCTCTTGGCTTGAACACCGGTACAGTCAAACACACCTCTCACGAGCACGAATTCGATTTAAAGGGTACTGATTCATGGAAGCATCAGCAGGCAGAAAGCAAAACCACTGTTATTCTTTCACCGTCGAAAATGGTTTGCCACGTAAATGATCCGACGATTGAAGATATTGAAAAGACTATTGAAGCTGTCTTCAGGAACTATGATATTGTATTATGGGAAGGGGATAAGAATACCACTCATGATATAATAGAGTGTGTTCTAAATGATGATGAGCCACATTTTGCTGCTGATGATCGTTTTGTTGCCTTTGTTTCAGGCAAAACCAGTAACGGAAGCTCAAATCAGTTCAGCATCTGTGAAGCAAATTCTCTCGCAAAGTGGATCTGTGATAGATACGGATTGTTAAAGGATCAGAACATTCACAAAGATAGATTGGATTCATATGAATGATTTATCTCATTTAGACCGAAAGGGTCACCTGAAAATGGTCGATGTTGGTGAAAAACCGGTCACCTCACGACGGGCAGTTGCTGCCGGAGTTGTTGTCACCGGTTCAGAAATCATCGATGCAATCAGGAATAATGAAACCCCGAAAGGCAACGTCCTGGAAGCCGCAAGGCTGGCTGGTATTAACGCTGCAAAGCATACATGGGAGTTAATTCCTCTTTGCCATCAACTACCTCTTGATCATGTTCAGATTGACTTCGAGATGCGTGAGGATAGAATCAAGATAATAACCTCTGCCTCTGTGAGGGCTTCGACCGGAGTTCAAATGGAAGCCTTAACGGGGACGGCTGTTGCAGCTCTTACAATATATGACATGTTAAAAGCCCTGTCAGCCTCAATAACTATCGAATCAATTCATCTGCTGTCCAAATCGGGAGGAAAATCGGGAAATTATCTCGCTCCTGACGCCAGCAAACAGGATGAGGATTTAGAAAAATGACCGGGACGCTGAAAAATATATGCATTTCAGAGGCAAAAGGAACTGTCAAACATACTGTTTCCGACTCTATCCTCGTCGAAAATCATGGCTTGAAGGACGATGCACACGCTGGAGGCTGGCATCGACAGGTGAGTCTTCTGGATGAAAATGATATTAACTCAATGCAGGAAAAGGGCTTACAATTAGCACCCGGAGTTTTTGGCGAAAACCTCATCATCAAAGACCTGAACCTGAGCGAATTTGGTATTGGAACAAGACTCGAAATTGGTGATGCTGAATTGGAGATAACCCAAATAGGGAAAGTCTGCCATACCCATTGCGATATCTATTTCAAAACCGGTGATTGCATAATGCCAAGAGCGGGTTTATTTGCGCGGGTGCTAAAAGGCGGCGATATTAAACCGGGATTGAAGGTTGAAGTCATCAGCGCTGTAAACCGACGGATTATCCAATCTGCCGTGCTCACAGTTTCAGATACATGCTCATCCGGTAAAGCAATTGATACCGCTGGACCAGCTGTATCTAAAATGATTGAAACCTCAATTGATGCGAGAGTTGGTTGGCATGGAATAGTTGCAGATAACTTACAGGAAATCAAAGACATCTTGAGAGATTATTCTATGAGGAGTTTCGATCTTATCCTGACTGTAGGTGGTACCGGTTGTGCCGAGCGGGATGTCACTCCCGAAGCCACAATGGAGGTAATTCAAAAACCAGTACCCGGATTAACCGAAGCAATGAGGTCATCTTCGATGCAGATTACACCGCATGCCATGCTCCAAAGAGGTATTTGTGGTATTCTGAGATCTACACTTATTATTAATCTTCCGGGAAGTAAAAAGGCTGCAGAAGAGAACCTGCAGGTAATATTACCAGCCATCCCTCACGCAATAAGTCTATTGCGCGGTAATACCTCCCACAATGCAGAATAAGTATATATGAGTTCTCCGGGAACATTAAAAAATTCCGGATGAATCCATCTCGTTTTAGAGGTATTTAAAGTCGGTTAAATTCTTGCATTTGAGTGAATCAATAATTATTTTAATGGTAAGTAGATTTACCGTTTGTTAAACAATCCTGGAATGAATTCCGGAATGATAAATGCCGGCAATTTTAAGATTTAAAAAGGAACTGATTTCACAGATTGCTTTCGATCTTGTAGCAGAAGGTGGATTGGATAATCTTTCTACCTCAACCGTTTCTCAAAAACTACAGTCTTCTGTAAAACCAATTTATACCCATTACAGCTCTATGGATAACTTGAAGCGAGAAGTCGCTTCGAGAATTGTATCCCGGCTGAATATGTACATTTACAAAGATTATGGTGAAGAATTCATACTTACAAATGTAGCGATAGGACAAGCCTTATTTGCCTATCAAAATAAGAACCTCTATCTGTCTCTTTTTGCAGAAGAAAATCCTTTATTCACAGATATCCTAAGTGATCCCATTGTTAAGACATTTGAATATTTCAAGAAAGATCCTGCGCTCTCAAACATTCCTGATGACCAGATTGCTAATATGTATATGCAAATGTCAAATTATATGTATGGTCTGAATATGGCAATCTGTAACAACTGGTTTGATGAAAAGTTTTTCGGGCTGCGCGCAATTCTCGGACTAATCAAGCAAATGGTTCAGGTTCTATATCGGGGGATAATAATAGAGGGGATCACCAACACTGAAGTACAATTTGATCCATTCATAATCAACTTCGATAAAGATTGATCCGTCCGTTCCAAAACTGAAACCTCTAACTTTCACTGGTGCCTAAATAATCTCGTTTTTGTGAAACAATTGTTTATGTCCGTGTATGGGTCAATTTATAGAGCCCTCTTTACTTTATTGAACTAAAAAGGTTTGATAAACTTGTCCTCGACTCCGATCGGGGATCAGCCCCTACACGAAATTACTTCTAATCAATGTTTACAAAGAAATCCCGTAACCCATAGCGTAGCGTCCTGTGCCAATTCCACTATCAGGTTACGGGAAGATTTACCATTCTACCGCATGTGAGCTTTTGCCCACAATGACAGATTTACTATTTCAACAACATTAACTTCCGGATCGAGTTAAACTCATTCGCTTCCATAATTATCACATACAATCCATTCGCATAGTTATCTCCATTCAGTGAAATTGAATGATGTCCGGCAGTAGTAACTGAACTTACCAATTTTTCAATAACTCTTCCTCTGACATCATATAGAGTTATTTTAACTTCAGTCTGAGCAGGGAGTCCAAACTCAATTCGCGTGGTTGAGTTGAATGGGTTTGGATATGCCGAAGATAAATAATAGTCTGTAGGTATTAAGGTTCATCCGGTTAAAAAGTACTTTTGTGTCGAACAGTAATGGCATTTG
>CAYLYZ010000042.1:0-45854 GCA_964387885.1 uncultured bacterium
CGCAATTCAATTTCAGCAATATGGGTGAAATGATTCCCGGTCAGGGATATCTTTTAAAAATGGATGAGGCTGCTGAGTTGGTTTATACCGTGGAAGATGAAGTAGCTGGAATTTCAACTCCTTTTATTCAGCCCAGTATACTACCTATACATTGCAATACCGGCGCGAACATGAGTCTTCTCGTTCTTTCAGACATGTCTGAAGGAGAAGTCGGTGTTTATTCTAATGATATTCTCGTTGGTTCAGGCGTAATTCAGGATGGCAGGTGCGGCGTATCTGTCTATGGAGATGATCCGACAACTTCCCGAATTGATGGAGCTCTCACAGCCGAGAGTATTGAGATCAAGTTCTGGAACGGCAGCAAATTGATTGAACCCGGCATTGAGAAAATACTTGGAAACCTTAAATATACTACTGATGATTTCAACGTCGTTCGATTACTCGATGTGAAAGCAGCACCGGAGACTTTCGGAATAGTTAGCGCATTTCCAAATCCATTCAACAGTTATACCAGCATTACGATAAATCTAAAAGAAACAACAAGGATAGATTTTTCCCTGTTTGAGCTTAACGGAAGGAATGTTGCTGATATTGCATCCGGTAAGATAAAAGCAGGAATTCATACGTTTACATTAGATGGTTCTTTTCTCGCAAGTGGAGTTTACATTGCACAACTTCAATCTTCGGGGAAAGAATACAAACACAAGTTAACGCTAATTAAATAATGGAGCGATCTTTAGGATAAACCAACTCGTGGACACCTGATAAGTTTACCGTTAACTAACTAAAAAAATATTTTGTTAGTAATTTTGGAGTAGAGCATGAAATTAAGAGGATTTTTCCTTCTTAACACTTTCTTTTTTTTCCTGACTCTTTGTATTACCCCCATTTTTGCAGAGGTAATCGTTGAGCCATTTGGGACTGCTATTCTAATCGAAGATGAGTTAGAAGAAGAGTTTATCATTACACTTGCCAATGAAAGTGACGCAGAAATCAATTTTGAGATTGGCTTCGATGTTATGGATGTAATTAATCCTGAAGAAGAACGTGATAATATACGTCGAAGAGTTCGACGGATAACATCGGGACCAGTAGCTAGACTGTCAAATTACGAGGCTAACATTGACTTGACTCCACCGGCATCGATAATTGAGAATCAGTCCAATACTGCAGATAGTGAACCACTCGATTTCGGTCCGGGAAGAGATGAACCGAATGAGTTACGCATTCTACTAATTAAAGCAGAGAATGATCCTGCATTTGGCTGGCACAACAACGATGATTGGCTGCAGGTGTTTAACGATCAGGACCCCGAACCTGACCAGGCGAATATCGAAAATCTTGGCGACATTGACTTGTCTGATTATGACTTACTGGCAACTGGTGAAGATCAGGATGCCTCCTTCTATCAGGCATATAATCAAAACCGCGAACAAATTGATGAGTACATTGATGGTGGTGGTTTATTCTCATTCTTTACAGGCAGCAACTCTTTTCAGGATATTAGTCTCCCATCAAACGACGGTGATGTTCAGGTTACACGCGGTCCAAATGGTGACTGGGGTGATGTGAACCAGGATTTCATCAATGATGACGGAGATGGACTCATCGAAGGTATAGAGGAAGATTTTCCGATTCTGACACCATATGAGAATTTCCGCGATGATCAGGAGAGCCCGGATCGAGTTCGAATTCGCATGCGTGGTAACTCATTGAATTATTCTATCATACAACGAGCAGATTTACCAGAAGAAGCAGTCTGGTACTATCGTCCTGAGCAACAGGAGAACACTACAATTATTGCCGACTGGCCCTTTGGTCGAGGTTATGTTCTTTTCACCGGCATCACCGGAACGCTTTTCATCAGGCAAAACTATCTGTGGTCGAGTGGGATGGAATGTGTCAACCTGACTCGATGGGCAGACTTTGCTGGTGGTGCTCGCTGGCTTCAGATCGAACCGGAGGAAGGTGTTATTGAACCAGATGGTGACGTAGACCTAAATGTAATGCTTCTTGCTGAAGAAATGGAAGTCGGAACGCACTATGCTGTAGTGGAAATCGTGCTTGACGATCCGAATCAAGATTTGATTCAGATACCTGTAATGATGTCGATTGATGCTCCGATTTTTGACTTATTTGGAGTGGTTGTTGATGAATCCAACGGTGAAACTCTCGACCAAGTTAACGTAAGGACATATCCATACGATTTCAGACGTCGTACCGATGGTGGAGGTGAAGTTGAAATCATGTCTCTGCCGAGTGACGAGTATGATGTTCATTTTTCACTACTTGACTACCTTCCACAGGTTGCATCTTTTGAAGTTGGTGATAACGATGAAATAAATCTTGAAATTGCAATGTTACATTCGCAGTGTAATCTCGATGTAGAGGAAATCATCGATGAACTACCGGTAGATGGTCAATCCGAAACCGCTATCACCATCTCCAATGATGGAAATGGCCCGTTAACATACACCTCCGATAAACGACTGCTCGGTGATGCAAACGCAGAACCCTGGGAACTCAGGGCGGGAGTCCCCGCTGGAGTTATTACAGAAGACTCACGAATACAAGGTGCAGTTTTTGACGGTGATAATTTCTATCTTTCAGGTTCAAACAATAGAGATCCATTAATCTATGTTCTGAATCGTGACCAGGAACTTGTTGATCAATACGGACAACTCGGTGAAGGACGTTACGGGTATAAAGACCTCGCCTATGATGGTGAGTGGATTTGGGGATCAGGTGAACGAGTTGTATATGGTTTCACAGCCAACGGGGATGGTGTCACATCTTTCGATACCGGCATTTCACCCTGTAATAACCTCGCATGGGATTCAGATAGAGACTTGTTGTGGTTATCCGGAACCACAACCGAAATATTCGGATTTGATCGTGAAGGGAATTTGGTTGCTGAAGTTAGTAGGGGCAACCTGCGAGTATACGGCTTAGCTTATTGGCCGGATGATCCGGATGGTTATCAACTATATATTTTCCATAAGATTAATGATGTCGGCGATCTCATGATTGCCAAACTCGACATTGAAAATGATGAATTAATGGATGTTGTCAACCTCGAACACGAAATAGGCGGAGTGGCTCAGGGCTGTTTCATAACAAATCAATATGATATCTACAGTTGGGTGTTCATGGGCATCGCTAATAATGGTGCTGAAGACCGTGTCGATATCTGGCAGGTTGATGCCCGTAAGGACTGGATGGATATCGATCCAACAGAGGGTGTGATTGCAGCTGGAGAGCAACAGGAATTCTTAGTTACACTCGATGCAACTGGATTACCCCAGGCACCTTTTGAGGGAGAAATAGTTTTTACACATGATGGAATTGGCGGTGAAACTCATCTACCGATAACTCTGCAGGTTGGTGAAGGAGGCGGTCCTGAAGAAATGACTCTCGATCTCGCCAACGGCTGGAACATGGTTTCAGCCTATGTTCAACCCGATCCGGATGATATCGTCGAGATAATGACCGATCTGGTTGAAGCAGGTTCGCTAATAATGGTTAAGAACGGTGCAGGACAATTCTACAATCCACAATTCAATTTCAACAACATTCCCGGTTGGCTTGTCGATGAAGGTTACATGGTAAAGATGGACGGGGCGGATGAATTAACTCTTTCCGGAATGCCTGTACCCTGGGATGAACAGATTGCCCTTGATGGCGGCTGGCAGATGATCAGCTATTATCCTCGCCAGGGAGTCGATGCTGTACTTGCTCTTTCCGGGATAGTAGATGTACTTATAATGGCAAAGGATGGTCAGGGCAGGTTCTATAACCCGCAATTCAATTTCAGCAACATGGGAGAAATGGTTCCCGGTCAGGGATATCTGGTGAAGATGGATGAGGCTGCTGAATTGGTTTATACCGTGGAAGAGGGAGTCGCGAGTCTATCCACGCCTTACTTGCAACCTGAAATCCTTTCTGTACACCACAATACGGGTGAGAACATGAGTCTTCTCATTCTCTCAGACTTATCTGAAGGAGAAGTCGGTGTTTATTCTAACAATGTTCTTGTTGGTTCAGGTGTAATTCAAGCTGGCAGGTGCGGAGTGTCGGTCTGGGGAGATGACCCGACAACTTCACGAATTGATGGTGCTTTCAATGGTGATGATCTTGAGATCAAATACTGGGACGGAAGCAGGCTAATTGAGCCCGGTATTGAGAAAATTCATGGAGATGTCAAATATTCAACCGATGATTTCAACGTCGTTCGATTACTTGATGTGAACGTAACACCGGAGAATTTCGGGATAGTTAGCGCATATCCGAATCCGTTCAACAGTTTTACCAGCATAACGATAAATCTAAAAGAAGCTGCAGGGATCGATTTTTCCCTGTTTGATCTTAACGGAAGGAATGTTGCTGATATTGCATCCGGTAAGATAAAAGCAGGGATTCATACATTTACGCTGGATGGATCTTTCCTCTCAAGTGGAGTTTACATTGCACAACTTCAATCTTCCGGGAAAGACTACAAACACAAGTTAACGCTAATTAAATAATGGAGCGATCTTTAGAATAAACCGACTCGTGGACACCTGATAAGTTTACCGTTAACTAACTAAAAAAAATATTTTGTTAGTAATTTTGGAGTAGAGCATGAAATTAAGAGGATTTTTCCTTCTTAACACTTTCTTTTTTTTCCTGACTCTTTGTATTACCCCCATTTTTGCAGAGGTAATCGTTGAGCCATTTGGGACTGCTATTCTAATCGAAGATGAGTTAGAAGAAGAGTTTATCATTACACTTGCCAATGAAGGTGATGGTGAAGTCAATTTTGAGATTGGCATAGATGTATTGGATATCATCAATCCCGGAGAAGAAAGACAGGGACCCCGCAGAGATATACCTGAAGGTCAGTTTGCCCTGTTCCAGGATGCTCAGACTTTTGGCTGGGTGGATGAATTTGTTTTCCGTCGCATTAATGGTCTTGAATATGAATTTTTTAATAATGCGAACGATTTGCTTGAAGTTGAGCTCGATGATTACACCGCTTTGTGGGTAGAAACGGGCAACCAGAGTGGTCAATACCGTCAAAACTGGGATAATAATCTTGAACGTTTTGAAGACTACGTTTCCGGTGGAAAGTCGATGTTTATCGAACAGGGACATAATGAGGGTGAAAACGCTACTCATACAACCCCGGGTGGTTTAGATTACGTCTGGAATCCCGACGAAGGTACACTTGCGGTCGGACCTGAAGAAAACTGGTTGGCAAACAGAATGGAATGGCGGGAGGGACAACAATTTCCCGGTGGTTCTTTCACTCACGTAATCTATCCTGTAGATAACCTTGATAACATTGAAGACTGCGACTTCTACCAGGTTGTGTGTGTAGGTCAGCGCAACGGACTCCCGGCAATAATTCATTACGAATATGGACGGGGGAATGTCATTGTATCAGGATCTCCCTGCGGACATCAATGGCGTAATCATAATCAACAGGGCAGGTGGGGTTCGTGTGGTGAAGCACTCCTCGAATGGTTATCACTTCTCAGTGCTCCGGCGTGGATTCAGGTCGAACCGGAAGAAGGTGCTATGGAACCAAATGGTGACGCCGACATCAACGTCTTGTTAATGGCTGAAGATATTGAAGTCGGAACTCATCATGCTTTATTGGAATTCGAGCTTGACGAT
Source organism: uncultured bacterium (assembly GCA_964387885.1). Taxonomy (GTDB): domain Bacteria; phylum Electryoneota; class AABM5-125-24; order Hatepunaeales; family Hatepunaeaceae; genus JABGPL01. The sequence goes on from CAYLYZ010000042.1 coordinate 5,659, forward strand.
CCGAATCAGGAATTAATACTGGTACCTGTGATGATGTCTATCGATGCACCCGTCTTTGATTTATTCGCCGAAGTCACCGACGAAACCGACGGTGCGCCATTGGGCAGAGTTAATGTCACCACCTATCCTTATGATTTCAGAAGAAGCACTAACAACGACGGTGAAATGGATATAATGTCATTACCCAGTAATGAATACGACGTGAGATTTGAGCTCACAGATTACCTGCCGCAGATTGCATCTTTCGAAGTTGGTGATAATGATATTATTGATCTCGATATATCTATGCTTCACTCGCAGTGTAATCTCGATCTTGAGGAAATCGTCGATGAACTGCCTGTTGATGGACAATCCGAGACTGTTGTAACGGTTTCAAATGATGGAAATGGGCCCCTGGCATACACAACCGACCGCAGACTTCTTGGTGATGCAAATGCAGAACCATGGGAGCTAAGGATTGATGTCGAAGCCGGAGTGGTTGCTGAGGATTCAAGAATACAGGGGGCGGTTTTTGATGGTGATAATTTCTATCTTTCAGGTGCCAATAATAGAGAACCGGTAATTTACGTTCTGAATCGTGATCAGGAATTAGTGGATCAATATCCGCAGCTCGGTGAAGGACGCTACGGATACAAAGACCTCGCCTTTGATGGAGAGATAATATGGGGATCGGGTGAAAGAGTTGTTTATGGCTTCAATACAGCAGGAGAGGAAGTAACAACATTTGACAGCGGGATTTCTCCCTGTAATAACCTCGCCTACGATTCAGACAGAGATATTCTCTGGTGTTCAGGGACAACTACGGACTTGTTTGGATTTGACCGTGAAGGCAACCAGGTTGCTGGGGTAGGCAGGCATGGTCTGAGAGTTTATGGATTAGCATACTGGCCTGATGATCCGGACGATTATCAACTCTACGTTTACCATAAGATCAACGAGGTTGGTGACCTTATGATCGCCAAAATCGACATTGAAAATGATCAGATGATGGATGTAGTTAATCTCGAGCACGAAATCGGTGGTGTGGCTCAGGGCTGTTTCATTACAAACCAATACGATATCTACAGCTGGGTGTTTATGGGCGTAGCCAATAATGGCGCAGAAGACCGTGTTGATATCTGGCAGATCGATGCCCGTAAAGACTGGATGGGAATTGATCCCTCAGAAGGTGTAATTGCAGCTGGTGAGCAACAGGAATTTGTTGTTACTCTTGACGCAACCGGTCTACCTCCTGCACCATTCGAAGGCGAAATAGTCTTCCTCCATGACGGAATCGGAGGTGAAACACATCTTCCAATTACACTGCAGGTTGGAGAAGGTGGCGGTCAGGGAGAAATGGTACTCGAACTCGAGAATGGTTGGAACATGGTTTCATCTTTCGTTCAACCCGATCCTGATGACGTCAGAGAGATCACTGCCGGTTTGGTCGAAGCAGGTACTCTTATCATGATGAAGAATAGCATCGGTCAGTTCTACAATCCTCAATTCAACTTCAATAACATCCCGGGATGGCGAGTTAATGAAGGCTATATGATGAAGATGGATGGTGCGGATGAATTGACAATATCTGGCGAATCAGTACCCTGGAACGAGCCTATTGCTCTCGATGAAGGTTGGCAGATAATCAGTTACTATCCTCGGGAAGGCGTAGATGCAGTACTCGCTCTTTCCGGGATAGTCGATGTTCTGATAATGGCAAAGGATGGTCAGGGCAGATTCTACAATCCGCAATTTAATTTCAGCAATATGGGAGATATGATTCCGGGACAGGGATACCTTGTGAAGCTGGATGAAGCTGCTGAGCTTGTTTACACCGTTGAAGAAGAGGTCGCGAGTCTGACTTCAGTGTGGGAGCAGCCAAGTCTATTACCAATCCACCTAACAACCCCCGAAAACATGAGTCTACTTGTAATATCCGACTTTTTGTGTGGTGAAATCGGTGTGTACACGAACGGTAATTTAGTTGGTTCAGGAGTTCTTTTGGATGGTAAATGCGGTATTGCGGTGTGGGGCAATGATCCTACAACTTCTCAAGTTAACGGCGCATTAAATGGTGAAGTATTAGAAATTTTACATCATGACGGTTTCAATCTGAACACCATTCCATTAGAGATTCTACATGGTGATGGCCAATATCATACAGATGGTTTCCAGGCTGTTCGTTTAAAAAAGACATCGACTTTACCTGAACGATTTGGGATAGTCGGTGCATATCCAAATCCGTTCAACAGTTCGACAAGCATTACGATCAATTTACCGGAAGCTTCGCATTTGGACTTTGCACTGTATGATCTTAATGGAAGGACTGTTGCGGAAATTGCATCTGGTAAAATGAAGGCAGGGATTCAAACATTTACATTGGATGGCTCTTTTCTCTCAAGTGGAGTTTACATTGCTCAACTTCATTCTTCGGGGAAAGACTACAAACATAAGTTAACATTATTAAAATAATTGGGTGATCAAAAAACATGGTTCACAAAAATAATATTTTGGTCACTACAATTAGTTTACATTTTTGGAGTTAAGAATGCATTTAAGAGGAATTTTACTTCTTAACATTCTCTTTTTTATCTTGGTTTCAGGTGTTACTTCCTTATCTGCAGAAGTAATAATTGAACCATTTGGAACAGCAGTCTTTCTTGATGAGGAATTAGAAGAAGAATTTATTATTACACTCTCTAACGAGGGTGATACGGAAGTTAATTTTGAGATTAGTGTTGATCCTCAGGATATTATCAATCCTGGTGAAGGACGCGATAATTTAAACAGATCTATCCGTAGAATTGACCAAACGGTCGCTCCCCGTCGTGATCTTGACAGCCGGGGTATTTTAATCGCGGAGAATTGTGGTTGGTTTAACTGGGACTTCGAGCGATATTTTCAGTCTGTGGCTGAAGAGGAAGATTTCGATTATGACAGATTCCGAACCTGGAATGATGTTGAAGATATCGACTTCACCGACTACGATATTATGTGGCTCGGTAACTACGAATCCGACGGCTGGGTTGCCCAATACAATCAGAATCTTGAGAGAATTGAAGAATTTGTGGATAATGGCGGAGCTCTGCATCATTGTAATGGAACAAATAATCATGGAACAAGACCAATAAATCCTGGTGGTCTCCAATATGTTAATTCTCAATCTCAAAATAATTGTCCACTACAGCTTAATCCCGAAGACAACTGGTTGATTAACTACATGAATGAGAATGATCCATTCAATTGGGAATGGCGTGAAGGTCAACAGCTCGTTGGTGGCGGATGTGCGCATGGTTATTTCACACAGGATGGGATCGACGAAATCGAAAACTCTGATTTCCACCAGGTGATAGCATTAGGTAATCCTGTTGCTGAACCGATAATCGTAGTTTACCAATACGGTCGTGGGTTTGTTTTAACTTCAACGACAGTTGACGGATATTTGCACAATAGTCCTGACAGATTTCACTGGGGACGTACCGGTGAAGCGATAATCTATTATCTTGACGTCCTTGCTAATGTTGCGCCCTGGATTGAATTTGAACCAGAGGAGGGCGTGTTGGAACCAGATGGAGACGCCGACCTTACAATTTCGATTTTAGGTGAGGAGATGGGTGTAGGTACACATTACGTCATCCTTGAGATCGAACTTGATGATCCCAATCAGCCTCTGATACAATTACCAATAATGATGACTATTGATGGGCCAATCTTTGACCTTTTTGGGGAAGTTGTTGACGAATCCAACGGAGAACCGTTGAGTAGAGTTAATGTAACGACCTACCCGTATGACTTCCGAAGACGAACCAATAATAACGGAGAGGTTGAGATTATGCATCTGCCCAGTGATGAGTACGATGTGCATTTCTCCTTAACTGACTATCTCCCTCAGATGACATCTTTCGAAGTTGGTGATAATGACATTATCGATCTTGAGATTTCTATGCTACATTCGCAGTGTAATCTCGACCTCGAAGAAATCGTCGATGAATTGCCGGTTGATGGGCAATCTGAAACGGTTGTAACTGTTTCTAATGATGGAAATGGACCTTTAGCCTACACAACTGACAGAAGACTTCTCGGTGATGCAAATGCAGAACCCTGGGAACTGAGGATTGATGTCGAAGCCGGTGTGGTTGCCGAGGATTCACGAATTCAGGGGGCAGTTTTTGATGGTGATAATTTCTATCTGTCAGGTGCTAATAATCGAGAACCGGTAATGTACGTTCTGAATCGTGATCAAGAATTAATAGATCAATATCCACAACTCGGAGAAGGAAGATACGGATACAAAGACCTTGCGTTTGACGGTGAGTTAATCTGGGGATCGGGAGAAAGGGTTGTTTATGGTTTCAATACTGCCGGAGAGGAAGTAATTACATTTGACAGTGGTATTTCCCCCTGCAATAATCTCGCCTATGATTCAGACAGAGATATCCTCTGGTGTTCAGGTACGACTACTGACTTGTTTGGATTTGACCGCGAAGGTAATCAGGTTGGTGAAGCAGGCAGGCATAACCTGAGAGTTTATGGTCTTGCATACTGGCCTGATGATCCGGATGGTTATCAACTCTATGTTTACCATAAGATCAACGAAGTTGGTGACCTTATGATTGCCAAAATCGACATTGAAAATGACCAGATGATGGAAGTCGTTAACCTCGAACACGAACTCGGTGGTGTGGCTCAGGGCTGCTTCATTACAAACCAATACGACATCTACAGTTGGGTATTAATGGGCGTAGCCAATAATGGCGCTGAAGACCGTATCGATATCTGGCAGGTCGATGCCCGTAAAGACTGGATGGGGATTGATCCGACTGAGGGAGTAATTGAAGCTGGTGAACAGCAGGAATTTGTTGTAACTCTCGATGCAACCGGCCTGCCTCAAGCGCCATTCGAAGGTGAAATTGTATTCTTCCATGACGGAATCGGAGGTGAAACACATCTTCCAATCACTTTACAGGTTGGTGAAGGTGGTGGTGAGGAAGAAATGGTGCTCGAACTCACCAATGGTTGGAACATGGTTTCCGCATACGTTCAACCCGATCCGGATGATGTTAGAGAGATCACCGCCAGATTGGTTGAAGCCGGGACATTAATTTTGATGAAGAACGCAATTGGTCAATTCTACAACCCACAATTCAACTTCAACAACATACCCGGCTGGCGAGTTGAGGAAGGTTACATGATTAAGATGGACGGTGCTGATGAATTGACTCTTTCCGGCATGGCAGTACAGTGGGATGAGCCTATTGCACTTGATGTCGGATGGCAGATGATCAGTTACTATCCGAGGGAGGGCGTAGATGCGGTACTCGCTCTTTCAGGTATAGTGGACGTTCTGATAATGGCAAAGGATAGTCGGGGCAGATTCTATAATCCGCAGTTCAATTTCAGCAATATGGGAGATATGATTCCCGGACAGGGGTATCTTGTCAAAATGGATGAAGCTGCTGAATTAGTCTATACCGTTGAAGAAGAAGTCGCCAATCAGATTTCAGTATGCGAACTTCCAAACCTGCTCCCAATTCACCGGGTGACCTCTGAAAACATGAGTTTGCTTGTTTTGTCAGATATAACCGATGGTGAAATTGGTGTATACACGAACGGTAATCTGGTAGGTTCAGGAGTAATTCAGAACGGTAAGTGCGGAATAGCGGTTTGGGGAGACGATCCCACAACTTCCCAGGTTGACGGTGCACAAAATGGTGAGTCATTGGAAATTTTACATCACAACAGCGCCAATTTAACCACAATCCAATATAAGATACTAATTGGTGACGACAAATACACAACTGATGGTTTACAGGTTGTTCGTCTGAAAGAGAAATCGACTTTACCTGAACGATATGGAATAGTCAGCGCATATCCAAATCCGTTCAATAGCACCACAAGCATTACGATTAATCTACCTGAAGCATCGCAGGTAAAATTTGATCTGTTTGATCTTAATGGAAGGATAGTTTCCGAAATAGCTTCAGGAAAAATGAAGACAGGGATTCATACATTTACATTAGATGGTTCTTTCCTCTCAAGTGGAGTTTACATTGCTCAACTTCAGGCATCAGGGAAAAACTACAAACAAAAGTTGACTTTACTGAAATAATGGAGTGAAACAAACCCAACAAGCACAATCTTATACGATCACTCCACTAAACTAACAGATAATAAATTTAGAATTTTTCGTTGGGAACTTTGGGAGTAAGACATGAAATTGAGGAGATTTTTCTTTTTCAACATTCTCTTTATTATAATGGTTCTTTGCACAACACATCTTATTGCAGAAGTAATTGTTGAACCTTTCGGGACTGCAGTTGCAATTGAAGACGAACCTGTTGAAGAGTTTATAATCACAATGGCAAACGAAGGTGATAATGAGGTCAACTTTGAGATTGGCATTGATGTGCTGGACATAATTAATCCCGGAGAGGAACGCCAGGGTCCCAGAAGGGACGTCCCGGAAGGCCGATTTGGACTGTTCCAGGATACAGGTCAATGGGGTTGGATTACAGAGGTTGTATTCAACCGGATTAACTATGAGGATTACCAACATTTCAGAAATGCGAACGATCTCGCAAATGCAGACCTTGATGAATTCGATGCAATCTGGGTAGTTGGTACTGACTGTTCTGCCGGCTTTGTGCAACAGTGGTCTGAAAACCTGGAGAGATTCGAGGACTATATTGACGGTGGTCGTTGTATGTTCGTCGAGGAGGGCTGGAATCAGAGATGCATTGACCAATTACCGGGCGGTCTTCAGGAAGAACGAGTCCCACAGGAGGGCATCCTCAATGTCGGACCAGAAGATAACTGGATGATCGAGCAGATGGAATGGGAGGAAGGTACTCTTTTCAGGTGTGGAAACACCACACATGTAATCTATCGTCGAAATGCAATTGAAAATATCGATAATTGCGATTGGTTCCAGATTATTCTGACCGGAGATCGAGACCGGGAAGATGCAGCTGACCTTATTTATCAGTATGGCCGGGGTTTCGTAAATGTCTCTGGTCAACCTTCAGGACATGTCTGGCGTAATCATTGGGATAGAGGTTGCTTCTGGGGAAGTCGTGCAGAAGTCCTGATGCAATGGCTGATCAATCTTGGCTCACCCAGGTGGATTGTCGTAGAGCCAGAGGAAGGAGTCATCGAACCCGATGGAGACGCTGACCTGAATGTGACATTGTTGGCTGAGGAAATGGAAGTTGGCACACACTATGCGATACTGGAAATCGAAACAGATGCCCCGAATCAAGCAATGATTCAGGTACCGGTTATGATGTCAATTGATGCTCCGATATTCGATTTATTCGCGACAGTCACAGATGAATCAGATGGAGCACCATTAGGTAGAGTAAATGTCACTACCTATCCATACGATTTCAGAAGAAGCACTAATAACGACGGTGAAATTGATATAATGTCCCTGCCCAGTAATGAATACGACGTGAGATTCGAGCTAACAGACTACCTGCCGCAAGTTGCATCTTTCGAAGTTGGTGATAATGACATTATGAATCTCGAAATTTCGATGCTTCACTCACAGTGCAATCTCGATCTTGAGGAAATCGTCGATGAACTGCCTGTTGATGGACAATCAGAAACTGTCGTTATTGTCTCAAATGATGGAAATGGTCCCCTGGCATATACAACCGAGCGCAGACTTCTGGGTGATGCAAATGCTGAACCCTGGGAACTCAGGATTGACGTCGAAGCTGGTATAGTAACTGAGGACTCTCGGATACAGGGAGCTGTTTTTGATGGTGATAATTTCTACCTCTCAGGTGCCAACAATAGAGAACCGGTAATTTATGTACTGAATCGTGATCAGGAATTGGTGGATCAATATCCGCAACTCGGAGAAGGACGTTACGGATATAAAGACCTCGCCTTTGATGGAGAGATAATATGGGGATCGGGTGAAAGAACTGTTTACGGATTCAATACTGCCGGTGAGGAAGTAACAACCTTTGACAGTGAAATATCACCCTGTAATAATCTCGCCTACGATTCAGACAGAGATATCCTCTGGTGTTCCGGCACAACAACTGACTTGTTTGGATTTGACCGTGAGGGCAATCAGGTTGCTGAGGTGGGCAGACATGGCCTGAGAGTTTATGGTCTGGCATACTGGCCTGACGATCCGGATGGTTATCAAATCTATGTTTTCCACAAAATCAACGAAGTCGGAGATTTGATGATCGCCAAAATCGACATCGAAAATGACCGGATGATGGATGTTGTCAATCTCGAGCACGAAATCGGTGGAGTAGCTCAGGGTTGCTTTATAACCAATCAATACGACATCTATAGCTGGGTGTTCATGGGTGTCGCCAATAATGGTGGCGAAGACCGCGTCGATATCTGGCAGATAGATGCCCGAAAAGACTGGATGGGGATTGATCCGACTGAGGGAGTAATTGAAGCTGGTGAGCAGCAGGAGTTTGTTGTTACTCTCGATGCTACCGGTCTGCCTCAAGCGCCATTTGAAGGTGAAGTAGTATTTCTCCATGACGGAATCGGGGGTGAAACACATCTGCCTATCACACTACAGGTTGGTGAAGGTGGCGGTCAGGGAGAAATGGTACTCGAGCTCGCAAACGGCTGGAACATGGTTTCATCTTTCGTTCAACCCGATCCGGATGATGTCATAGAGATCACTGCCGGGTTGGTTGAAGCCGGTACATTAATAATGATGAAGAACAGTGTTGGTCAGTTCTACAATCCTCAATTCAACTTCAATAACATCCCCGGATGGCGAGTTAATGAAGGCTACATGATGAAAATGGACGGTGCTGATGAACTAACCATCTCCGGTGACTCTGTACCCTGGAATGAACCAATAGCCCTCGATGAAGGTTGGCAGATAATCAGTTACTATCCTCGTCAGGGCGTAGATGCAGTACTTGCTCTTTCCGGAATAGTCGATATCCTGATAATGGCAAAGGATGGTCAGGGCAGATTCTACAATCCGCAATTTAATTTCAGCAACATGGGTGACATGGTTCCGGGACAGGGATACCTCTTGAAGTTGGATGAAGCTGCTGAGCTTGTTTACACCGTTGAAGAAGAAGTCGCGAGTCAGACTTCAGTGTGGGAGCAGCCAAGTCTATTACCAATCCACCCAACAACCTCCGAAAACATGAGTCTACTTGCTTTATCCGACATTACACAGGGTGAAATTGGTGTATACACAAACGGTAATCTGGTCGGTTCAGGGGTAATTCAGAACGGTAAGTGCGGAATAGCTGTTTGGGGGGATGATCCGACAACACCTAATATTGACGGTGCATTGATCGGAGAGTCACTCGAGGTTTCAATTCACAATGGTAACGACTTATACAACGTGAAATTCGAAACCATTTTCGGAAATGAGAACTACAAAACCAACGGTTTTCAGGTGATACGAATTCTCGAAATGACCTGTTCACCTGAATTGTTCGGGATTGTTGAAGCATTCCCAAATCCTTTTAACAGCAAAACGAGTATAACTTACAATCTTCCTGAATCCGCAGAGGTTGAAATTGCATTGTTTGATCTCGCAGGCAGAAAGGTGGTTAACTTCAGCGTTAGTAACTGCATCGCTGGAACTCATACTCTGACTATTGACGGAAATGCATTGAGCAGTGGTGTATATGTTGCTCAGCTTAAGGCACTTGGAAAAGAATCCAAGAAAAAGCTAACATTGATAAAATAAACTGCCCTTAAATACAAGGGAATGATCCACTTGATTCTGCAAATGAACCGGGTTGCATTATACATCCCGGTTCATTTGCAGCACATCCATATCAAGTCGAAAGTTGTCACTTAGAAAAATGGAGGACGAAATGTCTAATATTAAATGCACTATTTCCTTTTTTCTGGCCATAACGCTGCTACTGTCTTTCGGCACGTCTACAGCTCAGATTTCCGTTATACCACACGGATTTGGCATTTCACTGGACGAAAACGAAGAAGGTGATGCCGAGCTGATACTAATTAATGATTACGAAGAGCCTATAACCTTTTCAATTGATACTGATCTCATCGAAAATGACGAAAATCAGCGTCAGGGACCTCGAAGAGACGAACCCGGAGAATTACTGCGACAGTTTGTATCTCCCATCGATCAAGTAGGTGGGATGTGTTTTGATGGAGAACTGCTTTGGGGCGGATCTTATGGGAGCGACAGAATTGTTGCTGTGACTCTCGAAGGTGAAGCAGTTTTAAATTTCGGTCATCCAAATCCATTGTCAATGACTTTCGATGGTGAGAGAATTTGGGCGAGTAATTGGGATTCCAACCAGTTAATCACATATGACCTCGAAGGAAACCAGTTAGCTCAATTCAATATGGACTTTGGACAAATCTCCGGAATGGCTTCTGATCGAGACCAATATGTCTTTATGAACTCGAATATTGACGATAGAATTCACGTTATCTCAATTGAAAATCGTGAGGAGGTCGCAACATTTGAATATAGACAGGGAATGCGAAATCAAGAAGTATGGGGTATCGAATGGGTAACTGATCATCGCGATGGTCAGCTCTGGGGCAACTCAAGAGGACATCTCTATCAGGCATTTGTCGATGAAGACTGGAATGTTGAAGCTGTTTCGGATTTCGCATGGAATACTGAATTCGAACATTGCGAACCTGCTCATGATGGTGAAAACATGTGGCATGGCTCATGGGGAGGAAGAAACTGGTACATGTTTGATGAAGGTGTTGAAGAATTCAACATGCTCTCCTATGATCCCGAAGAAGGTGAAGTTCCGGGTGAAGACTCAATCCCTATCGAAGTATTTATCACTACAGAGAATGTTGAACCTGGAGTTTATAACGCTTTAATAACCGTTGATACGGATATCGAAAGTTTGGAGTTAACAGCTATCATTACCGTAGATTCCCCATCTGCATTTTTAACCTGCAGAGTATTTGATGCTGAAACTGAAGAACCTTTACAGAACATTACAGTTGATGTTGATAGATATAATATCCGGAGATTAACGAGTAGAAATGGGAGCTGTGATTTTGAAGAGCTACCGGTCGGTGAATATGAATTCACATATACAGCAGACGATTATCTGACACTTGTTGAACCTTACAGGATAGATGGTGAAGGTGAATTGCTCCTAATTATTGAGTTATTACATTCAGAATGCAATCCAAGTCGGGATGAAATTGCAGAAGCTCTCAATCAGGGAGATGTGTTGGAAACAGAAATCACTATCTCCAATGATGGAAACGGACCACTTACCTACACAACAGATAAAAGGCTGATTGGTGATGCTAACGCTGAACCATGGGAAATGCGTAATAGTTATCTTACGGGTGAAATTACGGGAGATTCGAGACTTCAGGGAGTTGTATTCGTCGACGACCTCCTTTATTTTTCAGGTGCTAATAATCGAGAACCTTTAATGTATGTAGTTAATAGAGATGGAGAATTAATTAACCAGTTCGAACAATTTGGCGATGGTATTTACGGGTATAAAGATCTCGCATGGGATGACGAATTAATCTGGGGATCGGGAGAAAATGATATCTTTGGATTTACACCCGATGGTGAATTGGTGTCTACAATCCGTTCACAAATAAGTCCATGCACAAATATCGCATGGGATAGCGACCGGGAACTATTGTGGATTTCGAGCACCACAACCAATATAATCGGGCTTGATCGTGAAGGTAACAGGGTTGATGAACATTCAAGGCAGGATCTGCGCGTTTATGGTCTGGCATATTGGCCAGATGATCCGGACAACCATCAGTTATATCTTTACCATAAAATCAGAAATGAAGGTGAGCATTTAGTTTCAAAGATGAATGTCGAAAATGGTGAAATTATAAGAGTCGTATCCCTTGAACCAGAAGCTGGGGGTAATGCACAGGGGTGCTTCATTACCAACCAATACGACATATATAGCTGGGTTTATATGGCAAATGTCAACAATGGTGGAGATGATCGATTAGATATCTGGCAGGTAGATGCCCGAAAAGACTGGATGGAAATTGAACCCTCGGAAGGAACCATAGATGCAGAAGATACTCAAGATTTTGTAATCACACTCGATGCAACAGGATTACCTGAGGCAGTTTTTGAGGGTGAAATCGTGTTTCTGCATGACGGAGTAGGCAGCGAAACAAGAATAGATATTTCACTTGAGGTCGGTGAAGGAGGCGGTCAACAGGATGAAGAGATGAACCTTGTTTTCAATGATGGTTGGAATATGGTTTCCGCTTATGTTCAACCAGACCCTGATAGTGTCGTTGAAATTATGAGTGAGTTGGTTGAAACCGACCAACTTATCTTGATGAAAAATGGTGAGGGACGGTTCTATAATCCTGACTTCAACTTTAACAACATCCCCGGATGGTTGGTGAATGAAGGATATATGGTTAAGGTCGACGGTGATGCAGAACTGGTAATAAGCGGTAATCCGGTGAATCCGAATGATCCTCTACCGTTGATTGAAGGCTGGCAAATCGTAAGTTATTATCCGCGTCAAGGTATTGATGCTGTTGCTGCCCTGTCCGGAATTGTTGATGTTCTGCTCATGGCAAAGGATGCCAGTGGCAGGTTTTACAATCCCGAGTTTAACTTCAGTAATATGGGCGATATGATCCCCGGACAGGGATATCTGGTCAAGGTAAGTGAAGATACTGAACTGATCTATTCCGTCGATGATGAAGCCGCTCAATCGACACTTTTCCGAGATCCTGCAATTCTCCCTGTCCACCCCTCAACAGGGGAAAACATGAGTATATTAGTACTTGCAGATCAGTTGGAAGGAGAAATTGGTATTTATGCAAATGGCTGCTTGGTCGGCTCTGGAGTTATTCAAGACGGCAGATGCGGAATTGCAGTCTGGGGTGATGATCCTTCCACTTCTCAAATAGATGGAGCTCTCGAAGATCAGGTTTATACATTAACATTTGCTGATGAAAATGGAAAACATGATCTCCCGTTTGGAATAATTAAGGGAAATGGCCGATATACCGCAAACGGTTTCGAAGCTGTCAAATTATCGGAAGTCATGGCTGCACCTGTGGAATTCGGAATCGTAACTGCTTATCCGAATCCGTTTAATAACAGTACAAACATGACCTGCAACCTGCCAGAATCCGATTATTTAACAATCTCACTATATGATTTAAACGGCAGAAAAATCAGAGAGCTGACAACCGGTTATAAACAGGCAGGGCAACATACATTAACAATAGAGTGTGCATCTCTTTCAAGTGGTGTGTACGTGATCGAAATCAAAAACAGAATCGCGACTGCTAAACATAAAGTTACATTAATTCGTTAGTAGTACTCTTAACATAGAAAATTAATTGCGCGAGTCAGGGGCATTTCTTAATGCCCTGACCGAAATATCTTGATCTGACCACACCGATTTACTTGCATAATTTGGTACTTAAAAAAAGTACTTAAACGTCAGGAGTGGAAAATGTTCGGAAAAGGAATTTACATCTCAGTTGCACTATTCTTTTTATTTAGTTTAAGCCTCTTTGCTCAAGTTGGGGTTGAGCCATTCGGATTTGGTGTAACAACTGAAGAGGATGAGCTGGAGATAGAGCTTGAATTATTCAATCTCGGTGAAGATGATGTCGAGTTTAAAATCAAATATGATTTCGTTGATGAAGACGAAGAAAATCGAGGACCACGACGGGATGATCTCGGTGATAGAGTCCGCGAATTAAACGTCGGGGGGAACAACTGGTTCGGTTTAGCCTGGGATGGTGAACTACTCTGGGGAGTTAACCACAGCAACGATCAGATGATTGGGGTTAACATGGAAGGAGACGTTGTAAATCAGGCACAATTGAACCAGGGTTTTAATATGCCAATTGGAATGTGCTATGATGGAGAAGCATTCTGGGCATGCAGTTGGAGTGACGGACCAATTCACCGTATCGATGAAGAAGGAGCTGTTCTATCAACAATTCAGGGTGACTGGGCAGGAGGTCCGACAGGAGTTGCATGGGATGGAGAGAATATTTGGTACTGCACCTACCAGGGAGGTAACGGAGGAAGTGGAATTTTCCAGGTTACTCCTGAGGGAGAATTATTGCGTACCCTTGACATTCAGGCTTTGGCAAACAGAAATTGGATTTCTATAGAATATGTGCCTGAACACCGCGGTGGTGAGCTCTGGGTACTTCACAACCGTACCACACTCTATCAGTGCAATATTGATAACGACGAAGTAGAAATTGTACAGGAACTTGGGCTCCAGAACGGAAACAGCTTTGGACTGGCTCATGATGGTGAAAATCTTTGGTATTCAGCTGACGCAGTTTGGATTTCGATCGATGATGCAACAGCTGAGATAAGTTTGCTCGAAATTGATCCGACTGAGGGGATCATTGCTGCTGATGATATGGAAGCAATACAAGTAATTGTTACACCAGAAGGTTATGAACCCGGTACATATAATATGATCATGGAGTTTGAACTCACCCAGGCAGGAGAGATGCGGGACGATTTTGAAGATCAGGTCATAGAGATTTCAGCAATAGTCTCTATCGATTCACCTTCAGCGACAATTTTCTGTAACGTGACCGATGCGGCAACCGAAGAACCTGTCGGAAATGTTTCAGTTGATATTGATCGATATCTGTTCACTAGAAGCACCAATAATGACGGCCTGTGTGTTTTCGAGAATCTCCCCACCGGTGAGTATGAGTTCACATTTACCGTACCGGATTATCTAACCTTAGTCGAGCCATACAGAATTGATGGTGAGGGTGAGTTAGAATTGAATGTTGAACTGCTTCATTCTAATTGCATATTGGACAGAGAGGAAATTGTTGCTGAACTTCCGGCGGAAGAGCAGCTTATCGTTGCAGTCGAGATCAGCAACGAAGGCAATGGTCCTTTGACATACACTACTGACAAACGGCTGATAGGTGATGCCAATGCTGATCCCTGGGAGCTGCGCAGTGATGTCCCCGCAGGAGTGATAACCGAAGATTCTCGAATCCAGGGAGCTGTTTTTGATGGTGATAATTTTTACCTTTCAGGCGCAAATAACCGAGAACCTCTTATTTATGTTCTCAATCGTGATTTGGAAGTAATAGATCAATTCGATCAACTCGGTGAGGGAAGATATGGGCATAAAGATCTGGCATTTGACGGAGAGTTGATCTGGGGCTCCGGAGAAAGGGTTATTTATGGTTTTACTCCGGAGGGCGAGGAGGGAATATCATTTGATTGTGGTATTTCACCCTGCAATAACCTCGCATGGGATTCTGATAGAGACATATTATGGGCATCTGGTACAACATCTGATATCGCCGGATTTGATCGTGATGGAAATCAGGTGGCAGAAATCAGCAGACACGATTTACGGATGTATGGCCTGGCTTATTGGCCTGACGATCCGGATGGCTACCAACTTTACGTATTCCACAAGGTCAATGATGTCGGCGATATGATGATTGCGAAAATCGACATTGAAAATGAGCAGATGATAGATGTAATCAATCTTGAGCATGAAATTGGTGGAGTAGCCCAGGGTTGTTTCATCACCAACGAATTCGACATTTATAGCTGGGTATTTATGGGCTGTGCAAATAACGGCGGAGAAGACCGGATTGACATCTGGCAGGTAGATGCGCGAAAGGACTGGATGGAAATCGAGCCTACCGAGGGCATTATTGAGGCTGAAAGTCAGCAGGAATTTGAGATAACTCTTGATGCAACAGGATTGCCAGCTGCGGTATTTGAGGGTGAAATAGTTTTCACTCATGATGGTATTGGTGGTGAGACTCATCTCCCAATCTCTCTACAGGTTGGCGAAGGCGGTGGTGGACCTCAGGAAATGACCTTAGAGCTGAATAATGGCTGGAACATGGTCTCCGCATTCATTCAACCCGACCCTGACGATGTCAGAGAAATTACTGCCGGACTTGTCGAAGCCGGAACTCTGATAATGATGAAAAATACAATCGGTCAATTCTACAACCCACAGTTCAATTTCAACAACATCCCGGGATGGCGTGTGGCTGAAGGCTATTTGATTAAAATGGATGATGCCGATGAGTTGGTGATCGAGGGTATGCCAGCGGCTCCAGATGATCCAATAGCACTTCGAGCCGGTTGGCAGATAGTAAGTTATTTCCCTCGCGAACCAATCGATGCAATCGTTGCACTTTCCGGGCTTGGAGAAAACCTCCTGATGGCAAAAGACGGTTCCGGGCGCTTCTACAATCCCGCGTTCAATTTCAGCAATATGGGTGATATGGTTCCCGGACAGGGATACCTTATTAAAGTAAACGATAACGGAGAATTGATATACAATATGGAGGATGAGCTCGCCTCCTATACCGCCGATGATTCAAGACAACCTCTTATTCTCCCAACTCATCCCGCGACTATGGAGAATATGAGTTTGCTGGTTTTCTCTGAATTTAAGGAAGGGGAAATTGGTGTGTATGCAAATGGAAGGCTCGTTGGCTCAGGAGTAATAGCAGATAGCAGATGTGGAATTGCGGTATGGGGTGATGATCCAACCACAACCAATGTGGATGGTGCACTTAAAGGAGATCAACTCGAATATACTTTCGTTAATGAAAATGGACAATGTGAGGTTCTTGTTGAATATATCGAGGGCTCAGGAGTGTACTCGACTGATGAATTCCAGGCTATCAGGCTTATCAAAAAAATATCCGCACCATGTGAATTCGGTTTGGTTTCAATTTACCCCAATCCGTTCAACAATAGCAGCACCATCACCTACAATCTGATTGAAAATTCGCGGATTGATCTGGCAATATTTGATGTTTCAGGTAGAAGGATATTAAATCTTGATTCCGGACAAAAAACCAGTGGAGCTCATTCGATTGTAATTGAAGCATCATCTCTATCCAGCGGATTGTACTTTGTGCAGTTGCAATCACAGGAAAAGGTGTCCAAGAGAAAACTCACATTACTGAAATAAACGCAAAATAATATCAAGCACCCCCATATTTTGGGGGTGCTTGATATTATTTTCCTAATCCGAGCTGTATTTGATGTTTTGGAGAGAAAAATGTTTTTTAAATCAATCGTTTCTGTTATTGCAATAATTATCCTTAGTCTTGTATGGTTAAGTACTGCTGAGGCTGATATCACAATTAATCCTGTTGGTTTTGGGATTGCCATGGAAGAAAACGAACGAGGAAACGGACCTAATCGAGATGATTTCGGGGATCAGGTTGGTGGATATGACGTCGACGGAGACCGATGGTATGGTTTAGCATGGGATGGAGAATTAATATGGGGTATCCATTATAATGACGGCAGACTCCAGTCGCGAAACGAGGATGGGGAGATCGTGCAGACGATTAACAACAATGTTCAACAACCCCTTTGCCTTTGTTGGGATGGTGAGGCTTTCTGGACAACAAGCTACCCCAATAGTCAGATACACCGGCTTGATCTTGAGGGAAACATAATCACCACTCTGAACGTAGGCGGACAGGCTGCCGGAGTTACATGGGATGGTGAGAATCTATGGTGGACTCCAATTGGGGGTCCATTCATCAGGCAGATTACGGTGGAAGGTGAAGTACTTCGTACTCTCGATTTGCGTAATATGCAAAACTCAAGGTTATCTGTAGCATGGGTACCTGAACACGATGATCCGATGTGGGCTTTTCATACCGACGGTTCGTTATACCAGCTTAATATTGAAAACGACGTGGTTGAAGTCCTTCAGGAGACCGATTATAATCTGAGAAACCAATGGGGCTTGACTCACGACGGAGAACACCTGTGGTACACAGCTCCAAACAGATGGAACAGAATTGACGATGGAATTGCCGAATTTAACATGCTCGTATTTGATCCTGAAGAAGGGGTAATTCCCGGAAATGAATCTACGGAGATATCCACCCTCGTCATCTCGGAAGGGGTCGAACCTGGCGTATATAATGTCCTGATAACTATAGAGACAGAGTTAGAATCCATTGACATATCCGCAATAGTTTCAGTTGATTCTCCTGTGGTATCTGTAACCTGTGGCGTTATTGATGCTGAAACCGAAGAGGACATTGGTGATGTAATTGTTGATATTGACAGATATTTGGTCACTAGATTCACTGACGAAAATGGAACCTGCGAATTTGAAAATCTACCTGCGGGAGAATACGAATTTACATTTACCGCAACTGATTACTTAACCTTAACAGAACCTTACAGAATTGATGGAGAGGGTGAACTTGATTTTAGAGTAGAGTTACTACACTCCGAGTGTAATCTTAACCTCGAGGAAATAGCTACAGAACTTCCTGAAGGTGAACAGGAGATAATTCCCATTGAAGTGAGCAATGACGGTAACGGATCCCTGATCTTTTCAACCGACAGAAGATTAATCGGTGATGCTAACGCCGTTCCGTGGGAACTCCGCAGCAGTTTACCGGCGGGAGTGATTACTGAAGATTCCCGAATCCAGGGAGTGGTTTTCGCAAATGGATTGTTTTATATGGCAGGTGCTAACAATCGTGATCCGCTAATGTATGTTGTGAATCAGGACAACGAGGTTGTAGATCAATATCCTCAACTCGGTGAAGGACGCTATGGATACAAAGATTTGGCATTTGACGGAGAGTTGATCTGGGGATCAGGCGAGAGAAATATCTACGGATTCACAATAGAGGGACAAGAAGTAACCTCATTTGATAGCGGAATCTCCCCATGCACAAACATCGCGTGGGATAACGATAGAGAATTGTTATGGGCGTCAGGTACTACATCTGATATTGTCGGACTTGATCGTGATGGAAATCAAGTAGCAGAAATCAGCAGACATGATTTACGGACCTACGGTCTGGCATATTGGCCAGATGATCCTGATGGTTACCAACTCTACGTATTTCACAAAATCAATGATGTCGGTGATATGATGATCGCTAAAATCGACATTGAAAATGAGCAGATGTTAGATGTAATCATTCTTGAGCATGAATTTGGTGGAGTAGCTCTGGGGTGTTTCATTACCAATCAGTACGACATATACAGCTGGGTTTTCATGGGTTGCGCAAACA
This sequence comes from uncultured bacterium, assembly GCA_964387885.1. GTDB lineage: Bacteria > Electryoneota > AABM5-125-24 > Hatepunaeales > Hatepunaeaceae > JABGPL01. The sequence goes on from CAYLYZ010000042.1 coordinate 24,658, forward strand.
GCGGTGCAGAAGACAGGATCGACACCTGGCAGGTTGACGCACGAAAGGACTGGATGGAAATCGAGCCAACCGAGGGTATTATTGAGGCTGAAAGTCAGCAGGAATTTGAGATAACTCTTGATGCAACAGGATTGCCAGCTGCGGTATTTGAGGGTGAAATAGTTTTCACTCATGATGGTATTGGTGGTGAGACTCATCTCCCAATCTCTCTACAGGTTGGCGAAGGCGGTGGTGGACCTCAGGAAATGACCTTAGAGCTGAATAATGGCTGGAACATGGTCTCCGCATTCATTCAACCCGACCCTGACGATGTCAGAGAAATTACTGCCGGACTTGTCGAAGCCGGAACTCTGATAATGATGAAAAATACAATCGGTCAATTCTACAACCCACAGTTCAATTTCAACAACATCCCGGGATGGCGTGTGGCTGAAGGCTATATGGTCAAAATGGATGATGCAGACGAGTTGATGATCGAGGGCATACCAGTGGCTCCTGATGATCCGATTGCCTTAAGATCCGGCTGGCAGATCGTTAGCTATTTCCCACGCCAACCTATCGATGCAATCGTTGCACTTTCCGGGCTAGGTGAAAACCTCCTGATGGCAAAAGACGGCTCCGGTCACTTCTACAATCCCGCCTTCAATTTCAGCAATATGGGTGATATGGTCCCCGGACAGGGGTACCTTATCAAAGTAAACGATGACGGAGAGTTGATCTATAATATAGAGGATGAACTCGCGTCTTATTCTGCCAATTACTCAAGACAGCCTCTTATTCTCCCCACTCATCCATCAACTACGGAGTATATGAGTTTGCTGGTTTTCACCGAGTTACGGGATGGAGAAATTGGAGTGTATGCTAACGGAAGACTTGTTGGCTCAGGAGTAATAACAGATGGAAAATGCGGTATTGCAGTATGGGGTGATGATCCAACCACTTCAAGTATTGATGGTGCCTTGAATGGAGAAAAACTTGACTTTACATTCGTCACTGAAAATGGGCAAAAAGAAGTTCTCGCTGAATACATCGAAGGATCAGGAGAATACTCTCCCGATGGATTCCAGGCTATCAGGTTGTTAGAGAGTAATTCCCTGCCCAATGAATTCGGTTTGGATTCAATTTATCCTAATCCATTTAACAACCGTTGTACAATAACATACAATTTGGAAAAAAGTTCGTTTATTAATTTAATTCTATTTGATTTAGCTGGCAGAAGGATAATAGAATTTGATTCCGGTTTTAAAACAGGCGGATCCTATGCCATCACAATTGATGGGGCGACACTTGCCAGCGGAATTTACATTATTCAATTAGAATCAGAAACCAGAAATTCTAAAAGAAAAGTTACGCTGCTGAAATAACAGCCTTCTAAACGCGAACACTTCTGCAACAAGAGTGTTCGCGTTTTCAGTTTTCGTTTGCATCCAATTCTCAATCGTTAATTGGAGTGAGAATATGTTTAAAAAAGAAACGGCCATATTTATAATGGCATTAATGATCGTAGTAGCACTGACGAATCGCGCTAGGACTGAAATATCTATTGAGCCGGTTGGTTTTGCAGTCTCAATGGAAGAAAACCAAGAAGTTGAGATTGAGCTTGTATTGATCAATAACGGTGATGAAGACACAGAATTCAGTATTGATTACAACCTTATCGATGATGAAGAGGAACGCCAAAATGGACCTCACCGTGATGACTTCGGTGATGTTGTTGGAGGTTTTGAGGCAAATGATGATCAGTGGTATGGACTCGCCTGGGATGGTGAGCTTATTTGGGGGATGCACTATGATGATGGTCTATTGCATGCAAGAACCCTGGAAGGTGAAATTGTACGGGAACTTCGACTTGGAGTTCAGGGAACAGTATGTTTATGCTGGGATGGTGAAGCATTCTGGACGACACAACCCAATGCTGACCTGATACTGAGATTCGATCTGGATGGAGAGATATTAAATTCCATTGAGATTGGTAACGATCCTGTCGGTCTAACCTGGGATGGTGAAAACCTTTGGTACACTCCAATCAACGGACCGTTTATAAGACAAATTAGCATTGAAGGTGAAGAGCTTAGAACTCTTGACCTGCAGAATTTGGAGAATTCCCGTTTATCACTGACATGGATTCCTGAACATAATGATCCGCTCTGGGCTCTACATACTTCAGGTAATCTCTATCAGCTCGATATTGAAAACGATGTGGTTGAAGTTTTGCAGGAGACCGATTTTGATTTCAGAAACCAATGGGGACTTACACATGATGGTGAACACTTATGGATCACCGCTCCGAACAGATGGAACAGGATTGATGATGGAACTGCAGAATTTCATATACTTGAATTTGATCCGGAAGAAGGAGTAATACCGGATAATGACTTCGAAGATATTTCGGTCCTGGTGTCTTCAGAGGATTTGGAAGATGGAATATATAATACTCTTATTACAGTTGAATCAGTAGTAAACACTATTGAGATATCTGCAGTTGTCTCTATAGACTCACCAGTTGCAACCGTCACTTGTGGTGTTTCCGATGCTGAAACTGAGGAAGCAATTGAGCAGGTTGAGGTCAATATTGATGCCTATTCAATCACAAGATTTACAAATGAAAACGGAACCTGCGATTTTGAAAATCTCCCTACTGGCGAATACGAGTTCTCTTTCATTACACCGGATTATTTACCACTTTCCGAACCATACCGTATCGATGGTGAGGGGGAACTTGAGTTAAGAGTTGAGTTATTGCACTCCGAGTGTAATCTGAATCGAGATGAAATAGCCATCGAAATTGAGGAAGGAGAACAAGTTGTAATACCTGTTGAAATGTCTAACAATGGCAACGGTCAGTTAACATATTCTACGGATAGGAGATTAATTGGAGATGCAAATGCCGATCCTTGGGAATTACGATTCAGTTACAACGTCGGTGAAATCACCCGGGATTCAAGAATTTTGGGAGTAGTTTTCGTCGATGAGCATCTATACCTGGCTGGGGCAAATAATCGTGATCCATTAATGTATGTTGTCGACCGGGAAGGTGAAGTTATAAGCCAGTATGAACAGCTTGGCGAAAGTAACTATGGCTACAAAGATCTCACCTGGGATGGTGAGCTGATCTGGGGATCTGGTGAAAGAGAAGTTTTTGGATTCAGACCGGATGGTGAATTAGTACAATCTTTCAACACAGAAATATCACCTTGCACAAACCTCGCCTGGGACAGCGAACGGGAGATATTATGGATTTCAAGTACCACAACCAATATTTTCGGTTACAATCGTGATGGCGAACGGATTTCAGAACTTGACAGGCACGAACTTCGGGTATACGGACTGGCTTTCTGGCCGGAAGATCCTGATGGATATCAGCTATACATTTTCCATAAAAATCCGGATTTAGGCAATTTCATTATCTCAAAAATCAACGTCGAAAACGGTGAGATTCTCGACGTCACATCCCTCAATCCGGAAAGAGGCGGTGCTGCCCAGGGTTGTTATATAACTAATCAGTACGACATTTACAGTTGGGTCCTCATGGCTTGCGCGAACAATGGCGCAGAAGACCGAATCGACCTGTGGCAGATAGATGCCCGGAAGGACTGGATGGAAATCGAACCAACTGAAGGTGTTATTGACCCGGATGATCAGCAGGAATTTGAGATTACTCTCGACGCTACAGGATTACCACCGGCAGTTTTTGAAGGTGAAATTGTCTTTTTACACGATGGTATCGGTCGTGAAACTCACCTGCCGATATCTCTGCAGGTTGGTGAAGGTGGTGGACCCGAAGAGATGGTAATCGAGCTTAATAATAGCTGGAATATGGTCTCAACTTACCTTCAACCCGATCCCGATGATGTCCGGATCGTGACTGCAGAACTAGTTGAAACCGGTACACTAATTTTGATGAAAAACACTATCGGGCAGTTCTATAATCCACAATTCAATTTCAACAATATCCCGGGATGGGTGGTTTCAGAAGGCTATTTAATTAAAATGGATGGTGATGACGAGTTGACCGTTAATGGGATGCCTGTTGCTCCCGATGATCCAATTGCATTAAGATCGGGTTGGCAAATCGTAAGTTATTTCCCACGCGAACCTATCGACGCTGTTGTTGCACTTTCCGGGCTTGGTGAAAACCTCCTGATGGCAAAAGACGGTTCCGGTCACTTCTACAATCCTGCATTCAATTTCAGCAATATCGGAGATATGATTCCCGGACAGGGATATCTTATTAAGGTAAATGATGAAGGAGAATTAATTTACAATTTAGAAGACGAGTTTGCTTCCAACCACTCCGGTGATTTTAACAAGCCTCAATTACTCCCGATCCATCACCCAACTTCGGAGAATATGAGTTTACTGATCCTGTCTGAGATTGCCAGTGGTGAGGTTGGTGTTTATACAAAGGGAAAATTGGTCGGATCAGGTGTGGTGCAAAACGGAAAATGTGGTATAGCGGTTTGGGGTGATGATCCCTCTACACCTGAATTAGATGGCGCTCTAATTGGTGACCGACTTGACATAACCTTTATCAATAAAAATGGTCAGATTTCTCTTAACCTTGAGTACATTATAGGTTCCGGAATATATTCTCCTAACGATTTTCAAGCAATTAGATTAAAAGAGATTATAACGTCTCCAACAGAGTTTGGTTTAGTTTCAATTTTTCCCAATCCGTTCAACAATCGCTGCGGGATTACATACAATTTAACAACCAACTCAGTAATCGAACTTTCCATTTTCGATTTGGCAGGAAGAAAAATAATCGAACTGGATTCCGGTCAAAAACCTGCGGGACAGCACACAATTTCAATAGTTTCACCACTGATCTCAAGTGGTGTCTATATTATTCAGTTAAAAACCAAAACCGGAGTCTCAAAAAGAAAATTGACATTAATCAAGTAGACAAAACCCGTACTGAAAAACTTAACTACTAACAAAACAGAGGTCATCATGCACCAACAGAAGAAAATTCTGATACTGATAGCAGTCTTACTGATTGTTTTATCCAGCAATGTATCTGCTCAAATATCTGTACTGCCCCATGGCTTTGGTATTACAATGGATGAAAATGATAATGCCGATGCCGAATTGATAATTGTCAATGATTACGAAGAGCCGGTCACTTACACCATTGATTATGAGCTTATAGAGGAAGCTGAAGAACGTCGTCAGGGACCAGGACGAGATGAACCGGGTGATCAGCTCAATCAATTTCAATCTCCGTTAAATAATATTGGTGGGATGGCATTTGATGGTGAACTCCTCTGGGGAAGTTCCCACGGTTCCGATCGACTCTGTGCAATGACACTCGAAGGTGAGCAGGTTAGATTGATAGATATCAACGATAACCCGTTAACGATGACCTTTGACGGTGAACTGTTGTGGGTCTGTCAGTGGTCTACAAACCAGATATTTCAATATGATTTAGAAGGTGAACAGGTCGGTCAATTCAATGTTGGTTTTGAAGACATCGCCGGAATGGGCTCAGATCAGGAGAATTTCGTCTTCATGAATTCGCGTGATGATGGCTTAATACATGTAATTTCTATCGAAGACCATGAAGAAGTCACCCGTTTTGAGTTCAGACAGGCTATGGGAAATGCTGATATCTGGGCTATTGAATGGGTTGAATCCCATCGTGAAGGAAGACTCTGGGGAAATACACGTGGGCACCTTTATCAAGCTTCCGTTGATGACGAATGGAATGTAGAAGCTGTCAGTGATTTCGCCTGGAATACCGATCAACCATATAATGATCCTTGTCATGACGGTGAAAACATGTGGCATGGGATGTGGGATACAAATATGTGGTATGTGTTTGATGACGGGGTGGCTGAATTTTTCATGCTCACGTTCGATCCTGAAGAAGGAGAAGTTCCCGGAGAGGACTCAGCTCCAGTTGAGGTCTTTATCAATTCGGAGGGCATAGAACCGGGTGACTATAATATCTTGATTGATTTGGAAACTGACCGGGAAATCATTCAGCTTACTGCTATTATTTCCGTCGATTCACCCGCTGCATTCCTTACTTGTCGGGTTACCGATGCCGAGACAGAGGAAACAATGGAGAATATTAGAATTGAGATGGACAGGTATGATATCACCAGGTTTACCAATCGCAACGGGATTACAGATTTTGAGAGTTTGCCGACCGGTCAATATGAATTCACATTCACTGCTGAGGATTACCTTACACTCGTTGAACCCTACCGGATTGATGGTGAAGGTGAGCTCTTCCTTGCAGTAGAATTACTCCACTCCGAATGCAATCCAAGTCGGGACAATATCGAAGCAGCGCTTATTCAGGAAAACAGTATACAGACAGAAATAGTCATTTCAAATGATGGGAATGGTCCCCTGACATATACAACAGAAAAGAGACTCCTTGGTGATGCTAATGCAGATCCCTGGGAACTTCGTCGAAATATTAACATCGGTCAGATTACAGATGATTCTCGGATTCAAGGTGTTGTATTTTTTGATGATCTATTCTATTTTTCCGGAGCAAATGATGCAGAACCTGTGATTCATGTTATCAATCGCGACGGTGAACAAGTTGATCAATATGCACAATTAGGAGAAAGCAGGTATGGCTACAAAGATCTCACATGGGACGGAGAGTTAATTTGGGGATCAGGTGAGAGAACCGTTTTCGGTTTTACACCTGAAGGCGAAGAGGTTGAATCATTTAATACGGGTATTAGTCCCTGTAACAATTTAGCCTGGGACTGTGACCGGGAAATTCTTTGGGCATCTGGAACAACAACAGATATTTTTGGTTTTAACCGTGAAGGCGATCGGGTTGCACAGATTCCCAGACAGGGAATTAGAATCTATGGGCTTGCCTATTGGCCGGATGATCCTGATGGTTATCAACTTTACATTTTTCATAAGGTTAGAGATGTTGGAGATGAGGTTGTTACAAAAGTTGACATAGACAATGGAGAAATGCGCGATGTTATAATTCTCGAACCGGAAGGCGTCGGAGGTGCCCAGGGCTGTTTCATTACCAATCAATATGATATATACAGTTGGGTATTTATGGCAAATGTTAACGATGGCGGGGATGACCGAACTGAAATCTGGCAGATCGACGCTCGAAAGGATTGGATGGATATTGAACCTGAGGAAGGTGTGATAGAAGCCGAGGAAGAGCGGGAATTTGTAATCACCCTCGATGCCACTGGTTTACCTCCAGCTCAGTTTGTGGGTGAAATTGTCTTAAATCATGATGGTATTGGCAGTCAAACTCCAATCAGAATAACACTTGACGTGGGAGAAGGTGGTGGAGGTGGTCAGGAAGGTGAAATGATCCTGAATTTCGTTGATGGATGGAACATAATCTCAGCCTATGTTCAACCAGAACCTGATGACATTGTCGAGATAATGAGCGAATTAGTCGAAGCCGATCAATTAGTGCTGATGAAAAACGGCGCGGGTCAATTTTACAATCCGGAGTTCAATTTTTGCAATATCCCCGGCTGGCGGGTCAATGAGGGCTACATGGTAAATGTAACCGGAGATGCTGAGATGAGCATTGCAGGTCAAACCGTAGCTGAAGATGACCCTCTGCCATTAATCGAAGGCTGGCAGATCGTGAGCTATTATCCCCGCAGGGGAATCGACGCTCGAGTGGCTCTGTCCAGTATTGTAGATGTACTTCTCTTGGCAAAAGATGCTGCAGGCAGGTTCTATAATCCCGAATTTGATTTCAGCAATATGGGTGACTTGCAGCCCGGTCAGGGATATCTGGTTAATGTGAGAGAGGCTGTAGAGCTTATATATAATCTCGACGAGGAACTCGACTTTTCAGCATGGGATATCTATATCCAGCCGAGATTGCTGCCCATCCATCCTTCAACAGGTGAGAATATGAGTTTATTGGTTCTCACTAATGCAGAAAAAGGTGAGATAGGTGTATATGCTAATAGCGACCTCGTAGGATCAGGTGTAATTCAAAACGGCAAGTGTGGTATTGCAGTCTGGGGAGACGATCCTACTACAACAGAAGTTGACGGTGCAGTTGACGGTGATGTATTAGAGCTGAAGTACTATTCGGATGATAAATTCCAAAGTACTCAATTTGAGACTCTCATAGGCAGGAGGCAATACAAGACCGATGACTTTTGGGTTGCTGAAATGAGTGATGTTGCCATACTACCGGATAAATTTGGGATCGAGCCAATCCACCCAAATCCGTTTAATAGCACCACCAGTATCTCCTACAGTTTGCCTGATGCAGCTCAAATAAATCTATCCTTGTATGATACTAATGGGCGACTGGTTAAGGAAATGATCTCAGGATTTAAATATGCCGGAACTCATTCCCTTATTGTTTACGGAAATGAAATGACGAGTGGAGTGTATGTAGTGCAACTCTCTAATGAAAGGGATGTCTGTAGAAGGAAAATTATGCTGATAAAGTGATAAAGAAAAAGAAAATTTTCACACACTTGACTTTGCAAATTCATGCAGGTATCTTAGGATTAACTGCTGAATGTGACTCATCCCTGATTTTTGCCCAATAAGGCGGTGTTAAATCAAAAAAGCTCGCTCATAAACTGCGAAATTAATCCTACGATATATTTAAAGGAGATGACCATGCGTTGTAAAGTACTATTTTTAACCTTTTTACTTCTATTGTTAACTTCTTTTGTAACTTCCGAAGCAGAAGTAATCTATCAACCAACCGGTGCTGCATTTCTACTCGATGAAGAGATTGAAGAATTCATCATTAATCTCTTCAATACCAGCGACCAGGATGTAAACTATGAACTCAATATTCGGCTGCAGGATCTTGAAGAAGAGGAAGAAGTTAATATGGGTCCATTTCGTGATCGAAGAGGCGGACCTCAGGATGGCGATGATTTTGAGTATGAGTGGCGGGACAATCTTGAGGATGATGGCCCTGAGTATGAGTGGGTTGATATTAGAGAATTTGAAGGTGTAACGCAGATTGTACTGCAGGATGATCAGAATACAGACCAGTTAAACTTCAGGTGGAATTTTCCACTTTATGATGAAGAATTTAATCGTTGCTGGGCAAGTAGTGACGGCTGGGTCTCAGTTGTACGATCACAATACGCAAGAAATGTCCCCGATATGCCAAATAGACAACAGGAATGGAATGGAACAATACTGTGGTCTGACGGTGATTGGCATGGTAACAGGGATGGAGGCGGTCCGCTGTACTTCTGGACAAATGAAGAAGATGTGGCAATAATTACCTGGAATCGGTGGAATGCACGGGATAATGGTTCACTCGCTGATGTTCAGGTTATTTATCGTATCGATGGAATGATGACGATAAATTATGGTGCGGATTTCGGTGACGGAAACCGTTTTGACGATGGAAATGGTACATACGGTGCTGAGGCAGCATTCCAGGGTTTGGGTGACGGACATTGGGGTTTCCAGTTTAAACCGCCCAACCAGCTTAATGATTACCTGCAAGAAGGAAGAGTTATAGGAGTTGGTCCCCGCGATGCGTGGCTGAAGTGGATTATCATCGAGGAACGCGAAGGAGTAATCGAAGCAGATGCGGATATTGATCTGCCGGTAATTCTGGATCCTGAAGGAATGGAAGAAGGTGTAAATTTTGCAATCGTTGAATTTGAGCTGGACGATCCCGATCAACCACTTATACAGATTCCAATTGTTACATCACTAAACTCTGAAGTTTTCAGGCTGCATGGAGTGGTTTGCGACGCAACAGATGATTCTCCGATTAACCTAGCTTGTGTTGAAACAGAACCGTTTGGAATAATGAGAGCATGTGATGGTGATGGGGAATGGGTAATTACCGAACTACCGATTGGAGAGTATAATATCCATTTCTCCGCTGATGATTTCCTGCCACATACCGAAGCAATTGAAATTCAGGAGGGTGAGGAATTCGAGCTGAACTTCGCATTACTGCATTCGGAGTGCAACTTAGACATGGAAGAAGTCGAAGATGAACTACCGGTCGACGGTTCATCGGAAACTGTCGTTACTGTTTCTAATGACGGCAACGGACCGCTCACATACACCACCGATAAACGACTGCTCGGTGATGCGAATGCTGATCCCTGGGAGCTTCGTTTAGACGTCCCTGCTGGAGTCGTCGTTGAGGATTCACGCATACAGGGTGCTGTATTCGACGGTGATAATTTCTACATGTCCGGAGCAAATAATAGAGAACCCCTCATTTATGTTCTGAACCGCGATCAGGAACTCATTGATCAATTCGATCAACTGGGTCAGGGACGGTACGGGTATAAAGACCTCGCATTCGATGGTGAACTAATCTGGGGATCCGGTGAGAGAGCAATATACGGATTCTCACGTAACGGTGATGAAGTCATCTCATTTGACAGCGGAATCTCGCCATGTAATAACCTCACATGGGATTCGGACAGAGAAATCCTCTGGTGTTCCGGTACAACTACAAATATTTTCGGTTTTGACCGCGACGGAAATCAGGTTGCTGAGGTAGGCAGACATGATTTGCGAGTGTATGGTCTGGCATATTTCCCTGATGATCCGGATGGTTATCAATTATATGCTTTCCACAAGATCAACGAAGTTGGCGACCTGATGATTGCGAAATATAATATCGATAATGATCGAATGGTGGAGGTTGCAAACCTCCAACACGAATTCGGAGGAGTTGCACAGGGCTGCTTCATAACCAATCAATACGACATCTATAGCTGGGTGTTTATGGGCGTTGCCAATAATGGTGCAGAAGATCGGATTGACATCTGGCAGGTCGATGCGCGTAAAGACTGGATGGATATCGACCCAACCGAAGGAGTTATTGAAGCCGGTGAACAGCAGGAATTTGTTGTCACTCTCGATGCTACAGGTTTACCACAGGCTCCATTCGAAGGTGAAATTGTTTTCACTCATGATGGTATCGGAGGTGAAACCCATCTGCCCCTTACACTTCAAGTCGGTGAAGGTGGCGGACCTGAAGACATGGTTCTCAATCTTGAAAATGGCTGGAACATGGTCTCGGCTTATGTTCAACCTGATCCGGACGATATTATAGAGATCACAGCAGGATTGGTTGAAGCCGGCACATTAATAATGATGAAGAACACTGTTGGCCAATTCTACAATCCACAATTCAATTTTAATAACATACCGGGCTGGCGAGTCGATGAAGGCTACATGATGAAGATGGATGGCGCTGATGAATTGACACTTTCTGGTGAATCGGTGCCCTGGGACGAACCAATCGCTCTCGACGAAGGATGGCAGATTATAAGTTACTATCCTCGTGAGGGCGTAGATGCAGTACTTGCCCTTTCCGGTATTGTGGATGTATTGATAATGGCAAAGGATGGAGAAGGCAGATTCTATAATCCTCAGTTCAATTTCAGCAACATGGGTGACATGATTCCCGGTCAGGGATACCTCGTAAAGATGGATGAAGCTGCGGAACTGGTCTATACGGTTGAAGAAGAGGTTGCTCAATCCACACCATTCAGGCAGCCCGAGTTTCTACCAACTCTCCCTGCGACTGACAATAACATGAGTTTGCTGGTAATTGCTGATAATTCCGAGGGTGAAGTTGGTGTTTATTCCAATGGCAATTTGGTCGGTTCAGGAGTCATTCAGAATGGCAGATGCGGGATTGCTGTCTGGGGAGACGATCCAACTACAGAAAATATAGATGGTGCTCGCAAAGATGATATAATGGAAATTTATCTGCATAACGGGAGCATTCTTCAAAATGTTAGATTTGAAACTGAATATGGTGAAAACAAATATTCAGAAAATGGATTCTCAGGGATTCGTATCCTTGATGGCATTGTTTCACCCGATAAATTTGGCATAATTGAAACCTATCCCAATCCTTTTAACAGCAGGACAAGTCTAACCTTTAATCTTCCAGAGGTGGCAAACATTAAAATAGCTCTTTATGATCTCTCCGGCAGGCAGGTTGCTGATCTGATGGATAATAAACTTCAGGCAGGTCAGCACAGCTTAACAATTGATGGGGAAAACCTTTCCAGCGGTGTTTATGTTGTTCAACTTCAGGCAGAAGGAAAAGTATCAAAACGTAAACTAACATTAATTAAGTAACTTAAACATCAATATGAGGTGATTGATCCTCTTGAAGCGAAGATTGTGCCGGGTGCAGTAGTTACACCCGGCACAATCATCTCTTCATCATCAAGGTTATATGGGGGTTGAAATGAATAAGCTTAATTGTTCGATTCCGTTTCTTTTATTGTTGCTGTTAACGCTATCAATTAGTTCAGCTTCAGCGCAGATTTCAATCCAACCTCACGGATTTGGTTTCCCTGTTGAAGAAAACGAGGATGCAGATACTGAACTCATCCTGATCAACGATTATGAAGATCCCGTATCATTCACAATTAGCACAGATCAACGTGAGGGACCTGAGCGCAACAATCCTGGTGAAATGTTGCGACAATTTGAATCACCGATCAGATATATCGGAGGAATGTGTTTCGATGGTGAATTACTCTGGGGATGTCCATACACCAGCCGCAGATTGATAGCTGTGACACTCGATGGTGAAGTCGTACATGATGTCGAAATTCCTGATATTAATGGAGAACATCCTTATATTAAAGGCATGACATTTGACGGTGAAATACTTTGGATAGCTACTGAGCGTAGGTGGATTTTCACCTATGATCTTGAGGGAAATCAATTAGAGAGATTTGTAATAGACTTAGACCATATTTCCGGAGTGGCCTCAGATCGTGACCAATATTTATTTTTAAACAATAATGATGACCTGACGATTCATGTGCTCTTGATTGAAAACCTCGAGGAGGTTGCATCTTTCAGATTCCATCACGAGATGGGAGGTGACTACATCCGGGGAATTGAATGGGTACCCGAACACCGCTATGGTCAATTATGGGGCATTTCACATGGACATATGTATCAGGTATTTGTTGATGATGAGTGGAATGTTGAGGCAGTTTCCGACTTTGCATTGAACAATGAATTCCAGGCTTGCAAGCATGCGCATGATGGTGAAAACATGTGGCATGGTTCGTATAGGGAAAGAACATGGTTTATGTTTGATGAAGGTGTCTCAGAATTTTACCTGCTCAGCTTTGATCCTGATGAAGGTGAAATTCCCGCGGAAGACGCAATTCCCCTCGAAGTATTTATAACCACGGAGGGTTTTGAGCCCGGTGTTTACCCGACTTTAATAACTCTCGAAACAGATCGGGAGAATTTGGAAATAACAGCTATCATTACCATTGATTCCCCCACCGCTCCTTTAACTTGCAGAGTACTCGACGCTGAAACCAACGAAGCTATTCAAAACGTTACCGTAGATTTTGACGAGTACGAGTTTAGGAGACTTACTAACAGAAACGGTATTTGTGGTTTTGAGGAAATCCCATTCGGTGGTTATGAACTCACTTTTACAGCTGAAAATTATCTGACCCACGTCGAACCATGCCAAATTGACGATGAAGACGAATTACTCCTGAATGTCGAACTACTGCACTCGGAGTGTAGTCCAAGTCGTGACAATATCGAAGCAGCTCTTGAACAGAATGAAATCGTGCAAACAGAGGTTATTATCTCCAATGATGGAAACGGACCATTAACATATACAACCGATAAGAGATTGATAGGTGACGTAAATGCAGACCCATGGGACTTAAGATTAGATGTTCCTGTTGGAAGGATCACAGAAGACTTACAAATCTTTGGTGCAGTTTTTTTCGAAGAAAATTTCTACGTATCCGGATCCAACAATAGAGAACCGGTTATGTACGTGCTAAATCGTGATCAGGAACTTGTGGATCAATATCGACAACTCGGTATTGGACGGCATGGGTACAAAGACCTGGCTTACGATGGAGAACTAATATGGGGATCAGGTGAAAGGAACATATATGGATTCACACCTGATGGTGAGGAGGTTGTATCTTTTAATAGTGAGATCAGATCCTGCACTAACCTCGCCTGGGATTCAGATAGAGAGGTATTATGGACATCTTCGGTAACGACCAATATTCTCGGTTTTGACCGCGAAGGCAATTTCACAGCTGAGATTGACAGACACGGTTTATATGTTTATGGGCTCGCATATTGGTCTGATGATCCGGATGGACACCAGCTATATCTTTTCCATAGAATTGCCAATGTTAGTGACCTTATTATCTCAAAAATCAATATTGAAAATGGAGAGATAACTGAAGTCATATCTCTTGATCCGGAAGAAGGGGGTACAGCCCTGGGTTGTTTTTTCACCAACCAGTTTGATATTTACAGCTGGATATTCATGGCTTGTACGAACAAGGTCGGAGGTGATCGGATCGACATGTGGCATGTAAATGCGTGGAAAGATTGGATGGCAATTGAACCAACTGCAGGTGTCATTGAGGCTGGAGAACAGCAGGAATTTGAAATAACACTCGACGCTACCGGCCTATTACCGGCTTTATATGAAGGTGAGATTGTCTTTACACATGATGGGATCGGTGGTGAAACAATCTTGCCAATATCACTTCAAACTGGTGAGGGTAATGGTGGCCAGGAAGAAATGGTGCTCGAACTCAATGATGGGTGGAACATGGTTTCAGTTTATGTTCAACCGGACCCTGATAATGTCGTCGAAATCATGAGTGAACTTGTTGAAGCCGACCAACTCATTTTAATGAAAAATGGTGAAGGACGTTTCTATAATCCTGAATTCAACTTTAACAACATTCCCGGATGGCTGGTGAATGAAGGATACATGGTTAAGGTTGACGGTGACGCAGAATTGACGATCAGTGGAAATCCCGTGAATCCTGATGATCCTCTACTTTTGATTGAAGGCTGGCAAATCGTAAGTTATTATCCGCGTCGTGGAATTGATGCTGTTGCTGCCCTTTCCAATATTATTGATGTTCTGCTGATGGCAAAGGATGCCAGGGGCAGGTTTTACAATCCCGAGTTTAACTTTAGTAATATGGGGGATATGATTCCGGGTCAGGGATACCTCCTAAAGATGGATGAAGATGCGGAACTGGTTTATGCGGTTGAAGAAGAACTTGCTCAATCCACACCATTCAGGCAGCCCGACTTTCTACCAACTATTCCTGCTACCGATAATAACCTGAGTTTACTGGTAATTACAGATAATTCCGAGGGTAATGTTGGTGTCTATTCCAATGGCAATTTGGTCGGCTCAGGTGTCATTCAAAATGGCAGATGCGGGATTGCGGTCTGGGGTGATGACTCGACTACTCCGACCATCGATGGTGCACTACCGGGGGAACGGCTTGAATTCACACTTGCAGATGAAAATGGAAATCGTACTCCTCACACAGAGCTTATCAAAGGTTCAGGACAATACTCAGTCGACGACTTTCAGGTGATCAGACTTTCTGAAGTAACTGTGTATCCAAAAGAATTTGGAATCACTTCAGTTTTCCCAAATCCGTTCAATAACTATTCGGTTGTTAAATTCAACCTGCCGGAAGCTGGTGTTGTGCAGTTGATTCTTTATAATGTATTAGGTGAATCAGTCAGAAACTTTCAGATAGGTTTTACCGAAGCAGGTAATCACAGCTTTGAGTTGAATGCCGAAAACCTTGTTTCTGGTTTATATTATGTGAAACTTAGCACCGGAGCAGACAGTTTCATAAGAAAGATTGTCATGATGCGATAAAAACGTAGGTCGGAATCTTATTCCGACAGATAGAGAATGCAGGAATGTGCATCCTACTTGCTAAACAAGAACCATTGAAAACGGAGTAAAACAACCAAAATGGGTAGAATTGTCTTCATATTGCTGCTGATTCTGGCAGCAAACATAATTTACGCTCAACCTTTAGCTGCAAATAAATACGTTGATCTGCCTCCCTCGCATTTTGAACCGATTCCAAACACTCTTAAGAATATGAGTGTTCTTATAATAGATACTCCCTCCGCTGGTGAGTTTGGTATCATGACTGAATCCGGTCTCTGCGCCGGTGCATCAGCATATAAAAGTCAGGATAAGGTAGGGATTGCAGTCTGGGAAGATGATCCGCGAACAATAGAAATTGACGGGGCAGTTGAGGGTGAACCTCTTCAGATCCTGTTTGCAGATCCAGGCGGATCGGAAAAAGTCTTAGAATATGAAATATTAGAAGGTGAAGACACATTTGAAGCCGACGCTTTTCTGGTTGTCAAATGCCTCGATTATCTTAGCAGTAATTCAAAAAAGACACAAAAAACCACAAAATCAAAACCTGCCAGAAGTAGTACAAAAGCCACTCCTGACCTTGGATCGACCGGTCAAACAGGTTCTAATTTCAAATACTTCAAACCGTTGCCCCGCACTGATAAAAACATGAGTGTCCTCCTTCTGGACACACCTCTTAGCGGTGAATTCGCAATTTTTACCGAGTCCGGTTTATGCCCGGCTGTATCAGCTTGTCAAAATCAGGACAAAGTTGGACTCGCATTATGGGGTGATTCTGAAAAAACTCCCAAAGTCGATGGCGCCAAAAATGGAGAACCTTTTCAGATTTTCTTTGCCGGTGAAGATGGTATTGAATATGACCTTGATTACGAAATTGTGCAGGGCAAAGACGTATATGAACCAGATGAATTTGTCGTGCTGCGCATGTTGAACTCTAAATTTATCAAATCCCCATTTGTAAATTTGCCATACTACCCTTTTCCACTAAATAGTACGAGCAGCATAGACATAAATCTCGAAAAGGCAGGAAACATTAAACTCATCTTATTTGATCTAAACGGAAAGAAAATCTCCGAATTGGTCTCGGTTCAGAAAACAGCTGGCAAACATAAATTTTCTCCGGACTTTTCCAATATCGTCAGTGGTGAATATCTGCTGCAATTCAGAATGGAAAATAGAATTTCCAAACGACGGATTTTACTGGCAAAATAACCGACGACATCCTATTAAACGTAACTTACCAGGCTGGGGAATCTCTTTTCCCCAGCCTGTTTTTTTACTATAACGGAGCTTGTAAGTATTTTCGCAGGTATTCAATTGAAAATAATCCTGATCGTCATTCCGGCGGACGCCGGAATCCAGAGAAATTACGAGTGTGACAACCTGATTCTTGTTTTCTTTTTGTTATGGAGAAATTGAATCATTAAAAAAGGTAATAACATCTATACTGTTAAATAACAAAACTATATCCTGGATTCCCAATCAAGTTGGGAATCAGGAAGTCAAGGTACTGGAATAATTTGGACAGCAGTGATCTGATATAAGATTGTTTCGCTTCGCTCGCAATGACAGATTTTTTAATAAATGCCATAACATTATCCCTCAGACCACACGTCATGTTTGGTTTCCTTTCTGTTTTTGGATTCCTAATCTATTATTATAAGCTAAAATAACTCTACTTTCGTGAAAATCCTGAAACCTGTCGTGATTCGATTGTAATCGACCTATCTTATTAATATGAATAGGTTTTTCGGTTAGAGAGGTTATTATGTGTACAAAAAGAGATGTATTCTTAATTTTACTTACCGTAGCGATTACAACAATTTCATTAACCGCTCAAAATTCGGAGAAAAAGAATACCTTTTTTGATGGTGTGACAGTATTTAAGATTTCTCCGGGAATTGAGTTGAAACAGGAACTATTGGAAAAAGGGCTCACTGGTATAGCTGCTCTGGATTCAATTCTATTAAGTATCGGAGCAAACTCCATCGAACGCACCTTCCCATTTTGTGATGAGCCCGAATTAGGCAAAACAGATCTCACTCGAATCTATACTGTGCATTATCCTGAAACAATCTCTGTTCAATCCGTTTGCCGGAGACTTGAAAAAATAGAAATCATCGAATATGCTGAGCCCTGGTATATCTGTTATCCAATTATTCAGCATAACGATCCCAGGCGGGAAGAGCAGTGGGGACTCGATATCTGTCATGCGAACGAAGCTCATGACATTCATATCGGAAATACCAATACTCCCGTTGCTATTATTGATACCGGGATGGATATGGATCATCCCGATTTAACGCCTAACCTCTGGGTGAATCCGGGTGAGGACCTCAATCATGATCGACGGATTCAGGACTGGGAGATAAACGGAATCGATGATGACAACAATGGAGCAGTTGATGACTTCCATGGCTGGGATTTTCATGGGCATGATAACGATCCAGAGGATGATTTGGAGGAAGGTGAATACCGTTATTGGGGGCATGGAACTCATTGCGCTGGTATCGCTTCAGCTGCCACTAATAACCATCGAGGCGTTGCCAGTCTCGGATTCAACTGCCCGATAATTGCGATTCGTGGGGGAAGAGAAAATATCAGGTTTGGATATCAGGCGATAGTTTATGCGGCAAATTGCAGAGCAAAAATAATCAGCTGTTCCTGGGGCGGTGGTGAACCAACGGAATGGTGTCAACAGTCAATAAATTACGCCTATGAGCACGGTGCTCTGGTTATTGCCGGCGCAGGGAATGATAATCTGAACTCACCGTTCTATCCTGCAGCATTCCATCATGTTGTTTCAGTAGCAGCAACCACCTCTAATGACCGGAAAGCTGACTTTTCCAATTATGGCGGATGGGTCGATATTTCAGCACCAGGAGTAGGTATTATGAGCACTTTCGTTGAAGGAGGATACGGATATCTCAGCGGAACCTCGATGGCAACCCCTTTTGCTGCAGGCTTGGCATTACTCATCTGGTCAACTTATCCGGACATTGGTCCCGATGCAGTTGAAGCCTGCATGAGGAATGCAGCAGACAACATAGACGGTGCAAATCCGCGGTATGAGAACCAATTAGGTGCAGGCAGGATCAATGCTTTGAGATCTCTCGAGTGGAGTCGTTACCCGAGGTTGGTAATGCATGATCCCGAGATACACCATTATGCTGATCAACCCGGAATCACGCTTGGAATAACTCTAGCATACCGAAATATCGGAAATACCGTTTCTGCACGAAATTTAACAGCAGAGATCCATACTAATGATCCATCGTTGGATATTCTTACCCCACACGTGTTGATTGATCCTGTTGCACCAAGGCAGGAGATAAGAAACGATGAATTCCCTTTTCTGATTGAAGTTAATCCGGACGCAATTCCCCATGAGGCAATCCTATCCGTCTCTTTGCGGATTTTTCACACATCTGTTGCTGAAAATCTGGAAATAAGTATACCCGTTGGTGAATGGGTAGATAATTCTATAGAAGAATCATTGAGCCCCCAAAAATATTTCGTATCCACGGCTTTTCCTAATCCTTTCAACTCTACAACAACAATATCCTGCTTCCTTCCAACATCGGTACCAATAAAAATGCAAATCTTCAATTTTGATGGCAGATTGATAGAAAACTTCGCGAACAATACAAGACCAGCAGGAAATCATTTATTTGTCTTCGATGGAACGGGTTTACCAGCAGGAATCTATTTTGCCCGGTTTGAATCTGAAGAATTCAGCTCAATTCGCAAGATTAGTTTAATCAAATAAGAGGGTGTTGAGATGAAATGGATGCTAATATTGGCCATTACAGCAGTTCTAGGAGCTCAATGTTTCGGTGAAATTATCAACATCCCGGAAGATTTTGATACCATTCAGGCTGGAATTGATGCCGCTGAAAATGACGATGTCGTGCTCGTCCAACCGGGAGAATACGTCGAGACTATTAACTTTGAGGGGAAAGCGATCACAGTTGCCAGTTTGATCCTGACAACCGGTGACAGAGCCTATATTGATTCGACCATAATCAATGGAGATAGAGAAGACAGCGTTGTTAGATTTGAGAATGGTGAGGATGACAGTTCAATATTACAAGGATTTACTGTCAGAAATGGTTTTAATATCTCTGGTGGCGGAATAAACTGTGGTGAAGCAAGTCCGACTCTTTTAGATCTCATTATTTCCATGAACGAAGCTCGATATGATGGTGGAGGTGTTTTTGTGTATGGGGGTTCTCCCAGAATAATGAGGTCTATCATTGAAGAAAATACCGGCAAGGGTCTCCAGGCAGAACGTCGTGTAGGTGAAGTGGAGATTAATCCATTTCTACATGATGTCATCATTCGCGGAAATGATCGCGGTGGTATATTTATTGGCGGGGTGACTGTTACCCTCCAGAACGTTCTCATCTGCAACAATACAGGAAGATTTGCTGCTGGTTTATATTTGGGATGTTCAAGGGGAAATTTACTTACAAATGTCACAATTGCAAACAATACAACAACAAGAGAAAATCGATCTGGTGGACTAATACTTGGAACGTGGGAAGGGGATGCCGGACACAGTGAGGTGACAATACAGAATTGCATCATATGGGGTAACTCCCTTCCTCAGATCAGGCTTTCTCACGGCGAGGATGAACGGTCTGTAGATTTCACTGCATCATATTGCGATATTGAGGGTGGTGAAGATGGAATAATGCAATCGGAATTTGCAGAAGTTGTGTGGGGTGAAGGAAACATTGACGAAGATCCACTTTTCGTTGATCCGGATGAAGGTGACTACCACCTGACCGAAGACTCCCCCTGCATCGACACCGGAGATCCCGAATCCGATCCGGATCCTGACGGCACGAGAGCAGACATGGGAGCATTTTATTACCAGGCCCCCTCCTCAAACATAACGTTTAACCGGGGATGGAATCTCATATCAATAAACATAACTCCTGAAGAAGAGTTCTACCGTGAAGACGAAGATCGCGGTCCTGATATTATCCTGATGGCCCAACAACTTCGCGTCGACGATGGCAATCATCACGTACAACTAATGAAAGATGAAGACGGCAGGTTTTATACCCCCGCCCAGGAATTTAATAACATTCCGTTCTGGGATTTAGCGGAAGGCTATTATGTCAGAGTTGATGAGAATGTTGAGTCAATATGGGAAGGAGACAGGATTCCATTCGACACTGATATTCCAGTTGAAGAAGGCTGGAACCTCATAGCATATTACCCGGAATACCAACTCGATGCCAGTGCCCCGGATTTTTATGTTCTTTCTCCGATAATTGACAATGTATTGATCGCTAAGGACATTAACGGCAACTTCATGCTGCCTGAGTTCGATTTCTCCAACATGCCCTCCTGGCGTCTGACTCAGGGTTATCAGGTTCGGGTTGATGAGGATGTGGTTTTGAATTATCCGGAGGAGCTGGAACAGATTCGCGGCATCGGGTGTCTACAACAGGAGAGTGGTGTCAGGTGTCCCCACCTGACACAAAACACCCCCCCCCTACCCCCCCTGGAAACC
>CAYLYZ010000043.1:0-45614 GCA_964387885.1 uncultured bacterium
AAATCATGGCCATTCACGAAGCTAAGTACGCGTTAGTCGGATGAACCATAATTATGCGTTTACAGCTCCGGATCTGACTATTCTGGATTGTGCTGATCCCGAACTTCCTCAGATAATCTTTCCGGATATTGAGATTGACAATGCTGTTAATAACGTATTTGCATTTGGAGATGTGTTATGGACGTTTGAACAGAATGACCAGAGATACTTGGTGTCTTACGACATCTCAGATCCGTTACACCCGCAATTTTCAGGCAGAATCGAGCTGGAGTATAGACCGGGGAAAATTGAGATAACGGAACAGATCCTTTATATCACCAGCTTTGAGGCAGGTCCGGAGGCTATTTATATCTACGACGTATCCAATGTTGCTGAGCCGCAAGAGATTGCCTGCATAGATTCTCTGGCATATGTTCGTGATATTTTCCTGGATGAAGACCTGCTGATTGCAGTTGGGGCTGAAGAGGAAGGTGAATGCGGACTAAGATATTATGATGTTTCAGATCCAGCTAATCCTGAACTAATTCACGTATTTGAAGCAGAAGGTACTGCAACTTACGTAAATGAAAATATTACCTATCTGGCTGACGGAAACACGTTAAAAATATACGACACTGCTGATTTTGAGCAGATTGAATTGATCGGGGAAATTGAATCAAATGGTCATGATCCAATTTTATCCGGAGTGGGAGATCTTTTATTTTGTGCACGATATTCCGGAGTGAGGATTTACAACATTTCAGAACCGGAGAACCCTCAATTAGTTTTTTCACATCCTTTCTGGTTACCAAATAAACTTTGTCTTGATGGCGGATTACTATATGTATCAGGTAGTAATGAAGGATTAGAAATAATTGCAATAGATATCACCGATCCGGATAATCCCTTGCGGATTGGATCGTTCAGTGATTGTGAAGCATTATCAACTGATTTTCTAATTGATGGTAACAATTTGATAGAAGTTGGACACCCAACAGTAACGACTGAATATGAGACCTTTTTGGGAGGATGGATCCGAGTCTTTGATATTTCAGATGTTTCTACACCTAGATATTTTGTGCGTCAAAATCTTGGGGATTTACCACCTCGTGAAATCTATCTCCATCACGGTGTTGCCAGTATGACGGATAATGAAGGTGATTGTGCGGGGTTTGTGAACGTGAACATGAGTGATCTTGATAATATTGAGAACTTGGGATCATTGGATATTCATACTTCCAGTATGGCAGGCAATAGTGACATTATTTTCGTCGATTCATTTGGGACTATCAGGTCTATTGACAATTCCGATCCTCGAAATCCTGAGTTAGTCGGTGAACTTGAATATCATAACCATCCCAATTCCCTCCAAATGTATATAAACGGTTCTTTGTTGTTTCTCACAACCAGCCAACAGATTTATTTAATTGACATCTCCAATATCAGCCAAATGGAGGTTATCAGAACTATTGAATTGGATATTGATCGTTCAGTCTGTAGTGAAGATTACCTGTATGTTGCTCATTCTGACACGCTTGTTTCAATCATAGATATTTCTGACCTTGGTTCTCTGCAAGTAATCACCGAAATGGTATTTGAAGAGAATATAAGGGAGATAGCGATCAATGATAACAATCTTGTTGTTAGCGATGAAAACAGCCTTTTTGCCTATGATGTGAGCGATTCTGAAAATCCGGTTCTTGTGGGATTCACGCATGAGTGTAATTTTCCTTCTAATCTTTTAGTGTGGAATGACCTGATATTTTGTAACGAGAACTATAGAACATGTCTCAGCATATATCAACTTTCCCGGAATGAGGTTAGTAGAAAAGTAGATCCCGATATGCAATTTGAATTGATGAACATTTATCCCAATCCCTTCAACTCAACAACCACAATCGGATACATCCTACCATACGCATCCGATATCACCCTGAGCCTCTACAATCTGTCCGGGCAGAGGATTGAGACGCTGGTTAACGGGAGAAGGCAGGCGGGGATTCACCAGGTGACATTAAATGCGTGTAACACGCCTTCGGGGTTGTATTTTGTTAAGTTGGAAGGGGTGGGGCGGTCGGTTGCTCAGAAGGTAATGCTTGCAAAATAAAGAGAATTTATAATGTTCATTCGATTAATATTTCTTGCTCACTTGATCACTTGTTTACTTGCTTCTTTAACATTATCTCATGATTTCCGAAGGTGGGAACCCGAAAACGGAGTGGCAGTCAGGCAGGGGCATCACATCTTATTTGACAATAGCCAACAGGTTGTAGTAACTCGTGAAGAGGGTGAACTTGCTGGAGAAACAGCAGTAGTATGGACAGACTGCCGCGATGGAGAACGTGATGGATTTATTCAGGTTCTCACAGAAGAAGGAGAACCAAAATTTCCCGAAAATGGATTAAAGTTCGCTGATTCACCATTTCAGGTATGGGAACCCAGGGTAAGTCCGTGTGCTGATGGCGGGTGGTTCGTTGCATGGATAATCAGAATTTTTGAACTAAATAATAACTTTCCAGAAACGATTTTCATTACGAAAATCGATTCCGAAGGGGAAATCATCTGGGGTGAGGAATTATCGGGTATAATGGTCGTAGAATACGAACATATAAGAGATTATCATCTCATTCCGGATAATGATCTCGGTTTAGTAATAACTGTACTCGGTGATGATGGCGATACAGAATTAAAAGCGTTCCAGATTCTTGCTGACGGGGAAATCAGCCCCGATTGGCCTGAAGATGGTGTCTTGATAACCGCAAATCAACCCGACGAATCAAATGCGATATCGGATGCGTTGGGAGGAGTTTATTCCTGCTGGATTGACAGTTCGAACATTTTCATACAGCACATTTCTGCTGAAGGGGAATTACACTGGGATGAAGATGGTTTACCGATTGACCTTCGAGAAGGCTCATCTTGTATTGAAATGTGTCCTGATGGAGAGGGTGGTGCATTCCTCGCATGGATAAATTCGCGGGATATTTATGCCCAGCGAATCTCACCCGAAGGTGAGCTTTATTGGGGGGACGCGAGGAATCCTGTTGAAATTTGTGCAACAAGGGAGTCTGATCGAAGTCCGGGTATCTGTAAATCAGAACAAGGTTCAGCCGTAATTGTGTGGCGAAGACAACGTGTGAACATTTTCGCATGCAAAATAAGTGGAGATGAAGATCTCATAAGGAATTGGGGTGATGAAAATGGTGTCCCGGTTTTTCAGGAGGGTGGGGGATTAGATTTCTTCTCGCTGTGTCCGGATGGGGCAGGTGGAGTTTTTATCAGTGGTGTTGATAATTGGACAGGTTTTGTTGTGCAGAGGATAAATGAGAATGGAAACCGGGTGTTCGATGATGATTTGATATGTAATGATATTGAATCTAAACAGGACCCGGGACATCACTTGACTCTTTCAAATGCAACGTGTACCGTTATCTGGCAAGATAATCGAACGGGAAGTCCAGCGATTTACAGACAACAAATAGATAGAAACGGTGAAATAACCTATGAGCAAAATGGTGAAAGACTTGTTGGAGGATTCTCATATTCTGCTTTTAGCTTAAATTTATTAGTCGGTCAGGATGACAGGATTGCAATGCTTTGGATGGATGATAGAAATAACGGCCTTGCTTTACCATATTTGCAGGTGGGAAGAGATACTGGAAACTCGATGGAAATGGCATTGGAAAACCATGGAGTACCGCTGTTACCAGAAAATATGAGGTGTGGGCTTAAACTTAAAGCAATAAATTCTGCTGATGATAATATCATTATAGTTTGGGAGGATGATAGAAACGAACGGACTATTACAATCTATTCCCAGAAAGTTAACTGGGAGGGTGAATCTCTCTGGGATAGGGAAGGTGTTCAATGCGCGGACCCAATTCATGATAACTTTGATGACGAAGACCCATTAATTTGCACTGATGGCGCAGGTGGGGCGATTTTCACCTGGCAAACTTTCCCACATGACAGTTATGCTGATGTATTAGCTCAACGATTAGACGCAAACGGAAACCGGCTGTGGGGTGATCAGGGTATTCAATTAACCAGAGCTGATGAAAACGAGATTGGTTATACCCCCAGAGAAATAGTTTCGGATAATGAAAATGGGGCAGTTATAGTTTACGCGTGTAACAATCGGGAAACCGGAAATGATTATTATATTCAAAGAGTCAACGGTGAGGGGGAAGCTTTGTGGGGCGAGGAGGAAGGAGGGATTACGCTTGTTAATGCAGATCAAAATCAATATTCTAGCGATTTAATCAAACATCCAGGTGGCTATGTAGTATGCTGGAGAGATGATCGGAATTCTGGGAATGGACAAAGTGCTGATATCTACGCTCAGTTTATTTCTGAGGATGGTGATCTATTATGGCAGGAAAACGGAGCAGGAATCTGCACATCAGAGTTTACGGAGTCTGAACCCTCTCTCGCGATTGATGATGAAGCCAATATTTGGATCACCTGGAGAGCAACTGGCAATGCGAGACACGATATTTATTGCCAGAAACTATCCTCCCGTCAGGTTGAGGATGGTAATCCAGTGAAGTTATTTGAAGGGTATGGAATCGCTGTAACTGCGATCGAAGAAACCCAGTTAAATCCAGTTATTAAACACGATGGAAGTAACGGAATGTGGTTCATCTGGACGGATTATAGAAACAGCAGGGATGGCAACATATTCGGGACACACCTGAATCCGGAGGGACAACCATACAGGGGCTGGGACGAAAATGGGGAACCGATATGCGAATCGATATTCAGGGAACAATTACCACAGGTTGAACTACTTAATAACGGTTCTGATGGTATAGTAATCGCCTGGGAGGACATCAGAGAGCAAATCGATGCGCAAGGTCGTGGGAGTCATATTGAAATTTATACCCAGCACCTCGACAACGACATGGCTTCAACTCCAGAGGAGAATTTCATCCCTCACCCTTCATCCTTCATCCTTACCGAGCCTTTCCCCAACCCCTTCAACTCAACAACCACAATCGAATACGCCCTGCCATACGCATCGGTCATCACCCTTTCCCTCTACAACCTGTCCGGGCAGAGGGTTGAGACGCTGGTTGATGGGAGGTTGGAGGCGGGGGTGCATCAGGTGATGCTGGATGCGGGGGATTTAGCTTCGGGGTTGTATTTTGTGAAATTGGAAGGGGTGGGGCGGTCGGTTACTCAGAAGATAATGCTGGTTAAATAAAAGGATCATACCGTGAAAATTCGACATATTATTATTGTTTTCCTGGTAACTTGCTTTCTTGCTTCCTCGATTTATTCTCAGGATTATCGCCGTTGGGAACCAACTGATGGTGTGGCAGTCAGACAGGGAGATCACCTCCAATGGTATCGGACAGGTGCTTATCAGACTGAAGGTGAATTTGCCGGAGAGGCAGCATTAGTTTGGAGTGATTGTCGCAACGGTGACCGGGGTGTGTATATGCAGGTGTTTGATGCGGAAGGTGAACCGAAATTCGCTGAGAATGGGCTGCAAGTTGTCGATGGTCCAGACCGGCAGGAAGATCCAGTTGTAACGGCATGTTCAGATGGTGGGTGGTTTGTTGCCTGGGAGGACTTTAATGCGGACTCATTAGGCAATATATACTGCACGAAGGTCACTGCAGGGGGTGAAATTGTCTGGGGAGAGGAGAACCTGGGTGTACCAGTTTGTACTGTACCTGGTATACAGGTATATCCAGTTATTATTGATAGCGAAGATGGGGGATGCATTATTGCCTGGTGTCAACGAATCCATTCTGTAGGCGACATATATGCAATGCATGTTATGGCGGAAGGCAGAATAAATCCTGACTGGGCTGAAAATGGTGTTGAAATTGTCAGAGAGCCAGGTGCCCAGGTCAATCACGATGCTATTTCGGATGGAGATGGTGGCATGATCATTGTCTGGCGAGATGGCGGTGGTATTATTGAAATCTGGGCTCAAAGAATTAATCCTGCGGGAGAACTACAGTGGGACGAGGGCGTTCAAGTCTGTAATAATGAGTCAACTCCGCATACTCCTAAGCTTTGTCCTGATGGGGAAGGTGGAGCTTTCATCGTCTGGGCGGATCATAGAAATATGCGTGAATCGCGTGAAGATATTTTCATTCAACGTATCAACACAAATGGTGAATCGCAATGGGGAGAACAGGGAGAAGGTCTCCCACTTTGCGTTGCTGAAGAAGAGCAGCTAAATCCTCGCATCGTTATGTCTGAACCTGGAAGCGCAATAATCGTCTGGGAGGATAAACGCAGTGATGGTGCAGACATTGATTTGTATGGTATGCGTGTTTCCGGTCAGAATGAAATGACTTTTGAGTGGGATGCTGAAGGTGGTGTTCCAGTTACAACCGCCAATAATAATCAATCCTCACATAGAATATGTCCTGATGGAAATGGTGGAGTAAATATTGCTTGGGATGATGAACGAGACGGGGGATTTCCAGAGGTAGATATCTGGGCACAAACTTTGGACTTAGATGGACAAATACTATGGGCGGAAAACGGAATTCCCGTATCGTCCTCACTATACCTTCAATCAACACCTGTAGTGCTTCCCAACTCGGACGGATACATCCTGATAAGCTGGAGTGAGTACGGTTCAGGCAGCAATGAGATTTTCGGCCAGAGAATAAACCAGAATGGGGAGTCCCTCTGGGATGAAGGAGGTGTTGTTGTATTTACAGGGATAAGTCGCAATGCATTTTATCCACAAATACTTTCACGCGGAAACGGAGATCTTGCAATTGTTTGGCTTGATGGAAGGTTCGGTGGGAATGGAAGATTCCCGTTTTTGCAGATTTGCCATAATGGTGAAGATCGTCCCGCATTCCATCTGGAAAACCGAGGCATTCCTATCCTCTCTCCTGAATTCATCGGTGGGGGGGTAGAACCACAAGCTGCGCTGTCAGGTGATGATGCCATAATCGTTGTATGGGAAGATCATAGAAGGGGACAGTGGTATTCAGTTTATGCACAGAAAATAAGCTGGGAAGGCGAATTACTTTGGGATGATGGGGGAGTGAATTGCTTAGAGGTTGCGTTTGATGTTCGAAAACCAATGATTTGTTCTGATGGAAATGGTGGTGCGATTATCGCATACAGCTACCCGACCAATGATGAATATTTTGATATTTATTTGCAAAGGTTGGACGGGAATGGTAACAGGCTTTGGGGAGAAGAGGGTTTTCAACTGACTGACAATCGGGTTGACGATAACGTTCTATCAATTTTAGCTGATGGCGAGGGTGGGGCTGTATTGGTTTGGGAAGCACAGGATATGGATACAAGAAAGGACCTCTGGGTTCAAAGAGTGAATGGAAATCACGAATTGCTGTGGGGTGAGAACAGACCGCTTTGTAATGAAGTTGAGGATCAGAGAAGACCCGTAATTGCTCGACACGAAGAAGGTTACGTTGTGGTTTGGCAGGATGAACGAGTCGTGGAGGAAACATACGTTTTTGGTCAGTTTATTAATAACGATGGCAGCTTCCGGTGGAATCGAATGGAAGGTGGCTATATAATCTGCGACGGGGAAAAAAATCCCCTTCGACCTGATGTGTCTGTTGGAGTGGACGGTAACATTTGGATCGTCTGGGAGGATAGACGAAACGGTAGAGAGGAAAATATATATATACAGAAACTCTCAGCACGAACTAATGACATGGGTGATCCAGTCATATTATTTACAACTGAGGATGACCAACCAATATACGATGGCATTCCTGTTTGTACTGCGGCAAACGATCAGAATGAGGTAAACATTGTTCACGATGGTAACAATGGGATGTGGGTTTCCTGGAAGGATTGTCGTGGTGACAGGTGGAGTGATATCTATGCTACCCATATTAATTCCGATGGCGTTCCGTTTGAGGGTTGGCCGGAAAATGGGAGGATTGTTTGTGGGGCAACTCACAAGCAACAAAATCCAGAAGCGGTTTTAATAAACAGTTCAGGATATGATGGTGTTGCTGTTGTATGGGAGGACAAACGATCAACTCACGGTGAAGAACTTACAAATCTATATCTACAGCGTCTCGACGATGACATGGTTTCATCAGTGCCAGAATTAGTAACAACTCCACCGTCCGAATTCTATCTGCATGAGCCTTTCCCCAACCCCTTCAACTCAACAACCACAATCGAATACGCCCTGCCATATGCGTCAGAGGTTTACCTTAATCTCTACAACTTGTCCGGGCAGAGGGTTGAAACGCTGGTTAATGGGAGGATGAAGGCGGGGGTGCATCGAGTGTTGCTGGATGCGGGGGATATGACTTCGGGGTTGTACATAATAGGATTACGGACCGATGGTCAATCGATTTCACAAAAGGTTTTATTGATAAATTAAGGATTTATTTACTATTAGATAATAAATCCTTAATTTGGGGAGATATGTTATTCAATAAATAGTGATAATTCAAAGGAGTTTCCAAATGAAATTCAAAGTACATCAATTGAATGTCAAAAAAGATAATATCCAGGAGAAATTAGAAAAATTCCTGAACGACCTCAGTGGAGAAGTGGTGAGTGTGATGCCATTTACGAGCCCTTCATTTCAACTTATGGGGGCGACATCCAAAGTTGATTTTCTTATAATCATTGAGAAAAGAATCTGATTTTTACACTGCAAATCCTTCTGGATATTGCATTTTCTGAAAGTAATATGTTAGCGAGGGAAGTGAATCAATTTCTTAACTCGTTAATATACAAATAGATTGCTTCGTCTCTTCATTCTTCACAAAGGCAAACATAAGTCATTACTTCCGGGTAATGATATAATAAAGGTCATTTTAGTGAGGTTAGCATGAAGTTATACTTGTTATTTTTTTCTATTTTCGCATTCTCGAACGCTTCATACTGCCAGATAGAAATTCTCTGGTCAGAAACCTATAGCGGGGATAGTTATGCTCAAGTATGTGACATTATTCAAACTACCGATAACAGTTATGTCTTTTCAGGATATGTAATTCGGCATACTGACGATGATGTACCGTATTGTGGAAATCTGGTGAAGTTCTCTGAAGATGGTGAGATTATATGGGAAACATTTCTGGCGTGGGATGATTACTTGGTACCAACTGGTGCTATAGCAACCTCCGATGGAGGATTTGCGGTTACCGGAGTTCCGGTGAGTATGGGACCACCCTTCGTGATGAAAACAAATTCTGACGGTGAAATTGAATGGTCGTGGAGATTTAATGTTCATTTCCTCTATGATATCCTCGAAACTGAGGAAGGATTTATAGTTGTTGGAGATGATGAGTTTTCCGGGTTAATCATGAAGCTTGATGATCAGGGTCGGTCAGCAGGTTCAACGCCGGTTTCAGTAGAAAATCAATCGGTTTCTATAACCTCAGTTATTAATTCAAATGATGGTGGATATGTTCTTTTAATTGAGACAAGAGATCCCGAAATAATTGAAACACTACTTATATTTACGGATTCAGAAGGCGATTCTACCGATTCATGGATATACCCGGGAGAAGAAAATTTCCTGATTAAAACAATTGAACTCCTGCCGGATGAGGGTTATCTGCTGACCGGTAGTTATCAGGATGAACGCAGATTTCCGGTGCCTATGGCTGTCGAAATTGATTTCGAAGGCAATGTTGCATCAGAAGTAGTATTCAATTTTGAGATTGGAGATGATTGGTCATGGAGGTTAGGTTCCATAATCAGAACTCAGGATCGAGGATTTGCATTGGGTGGGTGGACATCATACAGTGGAGAATCGGATTTCCTTTTCGTCAAAACAAATGTTAATGGTGAAATAATCTGGCAAGGCAGATATGGTATTGAGGAGAGGCAGGGAATTTCGTGTTTACAGCAAAATAGAGAGGGAGATTATATTGTTGCAGGAGTAGCAAAAGATATAGATGAACAAGGAGAATCATGGTTGATAGTTAAAGCCGGTCAAGATCCCTCAAATATTAGCTATCCCAGCGATTCTATCATCCCTCACCCTTCATCCTTCATCCTTTCAAACCCCTACCCCAATCCCTTCAACTCAACAACTACAATCGAATATACCTTGCCATTCGCCTCAGACATCACCCTCAACCTCTACAACCTGACCGGTCAGAGGGTTGAGACGCTGGTTAGTGGGAGGATGCAGGCAGGGATTAATAGGATTATGTTAAATGCCGATGATTTGGTTTCAGGATTGTATTTCTTGAGATTACAATCACCCAAAATGAGAAAAAACTATGCGGGGGATCAGGTTCAAAAACTAATGCTGTTGAAATAAATTTGGCAAAGAGTAGTCTTTCGGTATTTTGCTATTTCAGTCTGTTTTGATTACGTTATAAAATGTGTGATAGTTGCCTCAAAGACTGAAGATCTAAAGAAGATTACTTTTCATACGCTGTGCAAATTTAACAACAAAAAAACCACACCACAAACCATGATTTGCAGGTTTTCAAATTTTGCTATATCAGCAATCGCGTTAATAGTTTTTTTTTATTCTAATCCCGGAAATGGGTTGTATGCCCAGCAATACGCCTTTCATTCATACAATGAGGATGTTCTTCCTGACCTGGGTGATATCTCCACGATATTTGAGGATAGCCGTGGGATTATCTGGATAGGAGGAAATCGAGGTGTGGCATATTATGACGGCGAGCATTTCCATCGATTCTCAATTACCAATGGTTTGTGCAGCAACTGGTGTTTTGAAATTAAAGAAGCACCAAACGGTGAGATCTGGATATGTACATGGGATGGGATCTCTGTTTATAATCCTGGTAATGGGGAGTTATCAACACATCCGTCACACACGTATGACAGGAGGCGGGATGTGATTTTTCTCGATGAGGAATCATACTTTATTGCCATGGACGGTGGTGTTCTCCTTTTTCGAAACAGAGGACACTATATAATTGATGTAGGGATGATAACGGTTGCTCATGATATATGGTTTGATGAAACGCGCAATTTACTCTGGGTTGCAACTGACATGAACGGGGTAGTTGCGATTGATATGAGTGACTATATTACGATATTTGAGATGAAGGATAAGGAAAAACAGATTGAGTATGAACTTCTCGGGGATATTGAGTTTAGAAAGAAGCACTCCATTGAGGGTGATTATCTTCCTTCCGATCTGTATGTTGTTGATAATGATAGTGATCGCACAAAATTCTTTCAAAACCATATCCGGCAATATAAATTTTTGGATAACACAGGGAATCGAATAGTCTATAGTATCAGCAGTGATCCGGAAAATAATATCTGGGCAAGAACATCAAAAGGATTGTTCAAATTGACCCTGAATAATTCTGATTCTGATATTGGTTTTAAGCTCCGGAAAACATTAATGGATTATACTGGTTTCTTATATCATTTTGATATTGATTCAGACGGTACTAAATATGTCGGATCGACACAGGGATTTTATGTAATTCATGAGAATGATACACTGCACTTATCTCAGGAATCCGGATTACTTTCATCGCACATAACTTACGGAATGAAAGACACTCAAGGAGTCCTCTGGCTGGCTATGGGTAATCGGCTTCAAAAGCTGTCATCGAAATCCTTCACAATTATTACCGAGGAGGATTATCCGATTCTGGAGGAAATAAAGGGGGGAATTTCACTACCGGACAGTTGTGTCATAGTCTATACCCTGAAGAATGTATTGAAATATAGTAACCGTACAATTGAACCTTTACCGATAAAAACCAGGCCGGGCGAATTTATCATTGCGATTTACAATCTTGGACAAGACCTGATTATTGCCACCAGCTTTGCCCTGCATATTATTTCAGAGGGGAAACAAAAGACCATCAGTAGTGATTTACCTTTTGCTGAATATGTGTTTTTTGAGAAAGATGTGGAAGGTAGGTTATGGATATGCAGGGATAACCGTGTCTATTCCTGGGATGGATATCAGTTAGAGTTTCATCAGGGATTACCAGAACAGGGCAATCCTGTTTTCATAACATTTATCCACTCCGCTTCTGACACTAGTTTATTCATCGGGACGTGGTATGGGTTTTACCGCATCAATTCTAAAAATGAAGGCTGGAGATATTATATAGGATCCATCAGTTATAATCCTGATGTTACAAATCCTTTGTACGAATATTCCGGGATTCCTGATGAATCCGCAGATTACTACAAGGATCATGTTTTAGTGTCCGGAGGATCAGGTCCGGACTCTGCTCTCTGGTTTGGTACATTCAGCGGAGGATTAATCAGAATTCTGGGAGACTCAATTCGATCGTATGGGGTTGAGGATGGATTAAGAGGAAAGCGATTCAGTGGAACATATAAGGATATAAAAGGAAATCGTTATTTCTTCAGTGAGGAGGGCGTTTGCAAAATCACCTCTGAAGAAGTGTTACCTTTGGATTTCAGCATTCAGGACTATCCTGAATTCTATGATATGAAGATTGACTCAGAGGGTAGAACATACTTTGCTACATCCCGCGGATTGCTGGTGAGTAGCGATAACATGGATTTCTTCTGTGATCTTAGTTTTGGCTTTAAAGAAAGTGAAGTTTTGCAGATTCTCACAATCTCTGAAGACGACATCATCTTGCTTCAACCACATAGTATTACACAGTTTGATCCAAAGCTCCTTTCTTCACCTGCAAATGAAATTAGGCAGCCAATAATAACTGAAATATGGAGTGATTCACTGAGGATAAGTGTCAATGCAACAATTAATCTTCCTCCGGGTCAACGGAATATTCGATTCAGATTTTCTCTCCCCGATTATTTCAGTGAATCCAGAAACCGTTTCTCATGGAAACTTTCAGGATTGGACCAGGATTTCAGCCCTTATTCATTTAAGCAAGAGGTAATTATTGAGCGATTACCTCCAGGAAATTACTTTTTTCACTTACGTACCATTGATGGGAGGGGGAGAAAGTCGCAGATATCACATCCAGTAAAAGTTACAGTGCCTCCTTTCTTCTATGAGACCATTAGTTTCAAGATTGGAATCGGAGCATTGATAATAATTTTGAGCCTAATTGGTTTTCAATTGCGTGTCAATCAATTGAAGAGATCAAAACAGCGATTGGAAAATACAGTTGAGAAACGAACCATACAATTAGCTGATGCTCGAGACGCGGCAGTTGAAGCATATAAGAGATTGGAAGAAGCACAGAAACAGTTGGTGAAAATGGCACGTGAGGCGGGAATGGCTCAAATTGCTGCTAATGTACTTCATAATGTTGGTAACGTACTAACCAGGGCAATTACATTAACTTCCGCAATTGGTGAAATTACTCACAACTCCCGGTCTCAACAAAGTTTGAAAAAATTTGCGGAGATGATAAAACCTCACCAAGAGAAATTTGGAGACTTTTGCCTGAACGATCCAAGGGGAAAGAAGATTCCCGAATATGTAACGCAATTGGATAAAGCAGTGACTGAAGAGAACGAGCAGATTTACCAGAAACAAACTGATTTACAGCAAAGCATGGAGCACATCCGTGAAATTATTTCTCTGCAGGAGGAATTCACCGGGAAAGGGGGAATTGAGGAGAAGACCCGGATTCATGAACTAATTGAAAATGCTGTTCATTTATTTGAGACGTCACAAAAAAATGATTCAATTAAAATCATCTTAGATGTTGAAAACAATAATCAGGCAATTATATTAGATAGACACAGTTTTCTGCAAATATTAGTAAATTTACTTACAAATGCCCGGGATTCAATATTAAGTACTGAATCCGGGAGTGGTGAAATCAGGATATTAGCTTTGCTTTCGGTTGAAAACAAGCTGAGAATTTCCATTACCGATAACGGTCAAGGGATAAATCAGGAAAATATGGATAAAATATTCACCTATGGTTTTACATCCAAACCTAATGGACATGGTTATGGACTCCACGGGAGTGCCAATATTGCTGCAAGATTTGGTGGAACTTTGAAAGCGCATTCGGAGGGTATCGGAAAAGGGGCGACCTTCACTTTGGAAATACCCGTAACAATTGAGAGTTGAAATGACTGTAGGTAACATGAACAACCGACGGATTCTTTTAGTTGATGACCTCGAGAATATGCATAAAAACTATCGTGAAATACTGCACGAAAGAAAGAGCGTGGTTGAGGATGCATTGGCATCATTTGATGCGAAATTCTTTGATGAGGAGACGGAGATTGATTCTCCTAAATATGAGTTAGATTCTGCGTTTCAGGGACTAGAAGCTCATCAAAAAGTTACTGAAGCGATAAAAAACAGTGAACCATACGCCTTAGCTTTTGTTGATGTTCGTATGCCGCCAGGTTGGGATGGGATTGAGACGATAAAAAGACTTTGGGAAGTTGATTCGGAAATCATAGTTGTGATATGTACAGCCTACGCAGATTATTCCTGGAAAGATATTTATAATACATTCGGTCGAACGGATAAACTGGTCTTGCTTAGGAAACCGTTTGATCCTGCTGAAATAAGGCAGTTAGCACTTACTTTAACGGAAAAATGGAATTTGAATCGTAAGGCAGCTCTGAAGATGAGCGATCTTGATGAGATGGTAAAAGAAAGGACTATCAAACTTGAGGAAGCCCTTTTGCAAGTAAAGAGTCTGAGTGGTCTTTTGCCGATTTGCGCACATTGTAAAAAAATTCGGGACGATAAAGGTTATTGGAATCAACTGGAAACTTATATCAGTACCCATTCAGAAGCCGATTTTTCCCATGGTATTTGCCCTGGGTGTCTGCAAGAGCATTATTCAAAATATAAGTAATTAATTTGAATTATAAAGATGTTGATAATATGGTGAAGACGGCAACATGTATAGTGATCTCAAATATTCATCCCAATTCAACATTGAAGTGAAGTCTTAGTATAAACTTTAAATTATCATTGTTGTTAGACTCAAATATTGCGCATTACTGACTTGAGTTCTCATTGCCCTATGCACTACTTTCAACTTAATAACCACTATCATATACTTATTTTCCCTTTGTAACGAACTCACCTTGATCCTCTACAACCTGTCCGGGCAGAGGATTGAGACGCTGTTTAAGCGTATGATGCAGGCGGTGGTTCACCAGGCAACGCTGGATGCGGGGGATATGACTTCAGGGTTGTATTTTATGAAGATGGAAGGAACTATGCAACAGGTTACCCAAAAGATAATGCTAGCTAAATAGAGGATATTATGAGACAGAGGTTGTTCAGTTTTGGTTTTATTGTTCTATGTTTATTGTCAGGTTCAGTAATCGC
Organism: uncultured bacterium; assembly: GCA_964387885.1. GTDB lineage: Bacteria > Electryoneota > AABM5-125-24 > Hatepunaeales > Hatepunaeaceae > JABGPL01. Next base: position 15,173 of record CAYLYZ010000043.1, read on the forward strand.
TCAAAATCTACTGAACAATCCGGAGAGCGTTGTTTACGATGTTTCTCAAAATCGCTATCTGGTCTCAAATATCGGATCGGGCAATATTGTACATATAAACGAAGATGGCTCTCAAGAGTATTTCGTCGAAGGTGAAAATTGCCGACTCGGGCTACACATTGTCGGGGATATCCTCTTTTCAGCATGTCGGGAAGTCGGGGTGAAGGGATTTAATCTGCAGAACGGTGAACTCGTCCATTTCTTCGAGATCAGAGGTGCACAGTTCTTGAATGATGTTACTGCGGATACATCGGGTAATATATACGTTTCGGACTCGCGAGCCAGGAAAATCTACCGGATTAATCCTGAATCCGGGACATACTCCCTTTTCGCTGAAGAACGGCTTCAGAATCCGAACGGGCTCCATTTTGATGCTCCGAATAACAGGCTGCTGGTCTGTTCAACCAGAGACAACTCTCCCATCCAGGCAATTAGTCTTGTGGATTCATCTGTCACTACAATTGTAAATACTACCCTCGATATTCTCGACGGTTTCACGCAGGATAGCGATGGTTATTACTACATCTCAAGCTGGGGCAGTAACAGTGTTTATCGCTTCGAAACTGATTTCAGCAGTCTCGAAAGACATTCCCAACATGAAGCCAGCCCGGCGGATATATTCTTTGATAAACATAACGAAGTTTTGGCTGTGCCTATATTCTATGGAAACGAGGTTGAGTTTCTTGATTTACCACAGGATGTCAAGGGAAATCCCAGTTATCAAATATTGCATGAGTTCAAACTTCAATCGGTATATCCCAATCCGTTTAATTCACGTGCAATTATTTCATTCTCAATGCCTCTCTTATCAACATTGAAGCTAAATGTTTACAACAGTAATGGTCAAATTGTTGATGTGCTGCTGGACGGTGAAATTAATGCTGGAGAATATAAAATTATTTGGGATGCAAGTGGCTTTGCAAACGGATTGTATTTTGTTAAATTGGCTGATGGGCAACGCACATATACCCAGAAAATTATACTTATGAGGTAGGGAGATGAAGTTGTTTGCAGGTGTTGTTTTTACTCCACTTATCAACGAGATTTCTAAAAGAAAATGAAAAACATCCTGATCTTGCTGTTCTGGGTTTTGGCTGTCACCGTCCAATTATCCGCAGCAACATACTATGTCGCACCAAACGGTGACAATGATGACGCCGGTACAATAGACAATCCCTGGCGAACCATTTCCGAGGCGGCGAGGACACTTGAGGCTGGAGACACCGTACTTATCCGAGAGGGGACATACCGGGGAGCTGTCAATCCTGCAAACTCGGGAACTGAGGACGAGCCGATTGTCTATAGCGCCTTTCAGGATGAGCGAGTCGTTGTCAATGGAACACGGGTTATCTCCGACTGGGATATTGATGAAGGTGGAGTACGTTATGTCGCGCAAGTAAATTTCTCCGCATTCCCCCGCTTCAACAGTGGCCGTGATCCGCGTGGGACACGGGGTGGATTGTTGCTGCAGGATGGAGCCAAGATGAACTATGCGATGGCGGCAAGTCCTGAGGAGGTTGATGAACCGGGTGAGTATTACATCAATGATGCGCAGGGGCAGAATCCGCCCTATATACTATATGCTTGTGTCCGTGACCTCGGTCGAGGTAATGATCCGAACGATTATCTTATGGAAATGGGCGGTTCCAACCACGGACTTAACCTCGATGGGGGAGAGGATTACCTCGTTTTCAGAAATATTGAAGTATATGGTTGGAACGGGAGCTGTGTCAGTTCTATCGATTCGGACTATTGCACATTCGATGGGTTGAAATGCTATTCCGCTTACATAACCGGTATCTACCTGAAACGACGAGCCGACCACAATGAGATCGTCAACTGCGAATTCTGGGACAACGGACACGGTGGGATCGAGATGGCTGCTGCACACTTCAACCGGGTGTCCCGCTGCAATTTCACCAGGCGTGATATGGGCAACGGACTCGGAGGCAACGGTGCACATTTGTGGCTCGGTCCGGTAGGTCAGAACGCGAACGACAACATAATCGAATATAACACCGGATTCCTCACTGCATCTGATTACGTCTCATCATGTTTCATCTCTGTCACCGGCAGCCGCAATATTATTCGTCACAACAGCGTTATTGATTACCACGGTGCAGGCATCTTATTGCAGAATGGCGCAGATAATATCGTTTCCGGAAATCTCGTTTACCGCACCTTTAGTCCCTGTATATGGGTGTTCCCCGCCGCAATTGAGGCGGGAGGCAATAGTATCAGTTACAATGACTTTTTCTCAAACAACATCGGTACTTCGTTCGGTTGGAATGATGAATGGTACGATGATATTGAGGAATGGGAACGGGTATCGGGGCAAAGAGAAAATTTTGATGCAAATCCACGCTGTATCGCACCACTTGAAGAAGATATGCAAATCACTGTAGATTCTCCATGCATAGATGCCGGTGATCCGGAAGACACCCGAGACCCGGACGGTACGTGCGCAGATGTAGGAGCGTACTATTTCCACCAGCGGGATATTGATGTTCCGGTAGTTGACCTGCAATTTGAACCGATTTCAGCCGGGGAAGCCGCTAATGATTTTTTCACTATCTACAATACAGGTGGCACTCCACTGACAATCACGGGATTTTCATGGGCAGAAAATGTTCATCCATTTTTCACAATGGAAGGAGATGAACCATTTGAAATCGCACCTGAGGGAGAATATCGTGTCTATGTCTATTTTGCGCCTGAGGAAGTTGGTGAGTGGAATGCCTGGTTTGTCGTTGAGTCTGATGATCCTGATGAAGGGGAGATTGTGATAAGCATGTTCGGCTCAGCCCTCAGTGTAATTGGTGACGATTCAAATCCCCCGGAAGATTACGGTATTACCCAAATCTATCCCAATCCGGTCAACTCGATTACAACAATCAGCTATTCTCTCAAAGTTAAATCAGATGTGTCACTCCAAGTATACAACTCAGAAGGAAGGCACAAAGAAACGTTGTTTGAAGGCAATAAGAGGGAGGGAATGCACAGTAATGTGTGGGATGCAAGTGACGTCCCAACGGGTGTGTATATGATCAGAATGAATGAAAGTGCACGGAAAGTAGTTATTGTGAGATGATAATATCATATAATTTGATTGTGGGTATCTCATTGCATCAACTGAGATAACTGGTAAACAAGCTGCCCATATCCTTTGTCGACATAAATCCCAATTTGTGCTATCAGCGAGTAAGCGAATCCAATCTGCGTTAGAGCGTATCCGGCAATAGTGAACTGAGCGACACTGAAAATCCCAATCCCGAACTGCGAAATATTAATAACTCCCAACCCGAATTGTCCGATGGCAATAATCCCCACAGCCGGTACCGGAACACGATTAGGACGATACTTGAACGCAATGTGTATCAGCGGCAATCCCAATATCGTCTGTTCGGATTTATACTCATAACCCCAGCCGTCCCATTTCTCCTTTGCCGGATAGGGTGCTCCGCAACCGGGACATGTAAAAGCCGATTTGCTGACTTGATGTCCACATTCACGACACTCCCGAAAGTCCATTTGTTACTCCCGTTTCCTTCAATTTAGCTGATTATCTGGAAAGTAAACTATTAAACGACTGAAGTCAACACACGATCCATCGTCTATCCCGAGCCGTACGGGAGATTCACGAATCGCCCCTTCACACAATACAAGAATCCTCACATACCAGCCTTTCGAATGCCCGAAGAGTGGAGTCAGGTGCCCTTGAATTCTTTGATATATCCACATTTAAATTTCACGTCGGTCCCGCGCAGGCGGGAATCCAGTATGTTACTGAGTTTTCCGCATTTTCAGACAAACTGATACATCAAAAGCCTGAGATAACGCATCAGAAATTGCAAATACCAAAATAGAAACAAAATTCCCCCTTGATTAACCCCATTTCAATAAGTATAATACCAACATATATGATTTCCCGCCCCAGCTATTTGCAGAGCCAGTCTTCCCGAAGGCAGGGAGGGGGACAAAGGGGGAGTAGCCGAAATAATGACCAAAGATCACTGAGTGGTAGCTGGCGTTTAAATTTTGAGTGGTATCAGGCGTCCATATTTTGAGTGGTGTCAGGTGCCCTCACCTGACACATAAGTAATTGTTATAAGATACAATAGTAGCTGCGAACCTCGCAGTCGCGGAATAGGAACGTAGCCCGGGATCTCGCATCCCAGGGAGAGAAATACAGGCAATAAATAACTAAAAAATACCAAAGGTAAAGAAATGTCCGATCTCGATATCATCAGGCAAATAGAAGACAAGATCAAGGTTCCGCTCGTGAAAATGACGCGAGAGGAGTTGACAAAAGACACACATGCATACCTCCGTGCATATTGCACCGACGAAAAAGACAACGTCACGGGTCTGTTTATATACAGCATGGGCTTCGCCGATGGTGAACTTCTGTCGCGATTAAAGCAACTTGAAACGTTAATCCTCCGTTATAACAACTTCGAAAATCTCGAGTTTCTGACAAAGCTACCGAAACTACAAAGCCTTTTTTTTAGGGATTCCAAGCAAACGGATTTTTCAATATTATCTGAAATAAAAGGATTAAAACATCTTGACCTTTCAGGACAGAAAGAGGTTTACAACTACTATTTTCTTGAAGAATTAACGAAGTTAAGATCATTAGATCTTCGGTCTAACAATCTCTCCGATGTTTCATTTCTTAGAAATCTTACAGATCTGACGTCACTAAAACTTAATTCTAACAAACTTTCAGATGTCTCTTTTCTTCATAATCATACCAGTTTACGATCACTGAATTTGGGTTCTAACAATCTTTCAGATGTCTCTTTTCTTCAAGATCTTAAGGATCTGAAATCACTCGACCTTAGTTGGAATAAGAGTATTTCAGATTATAATTCTCTTCTCTATCTTAAAGGTTTAACATCCCTCAAACTCTATAGAAATAACCTTTCCGATGTCTCTTTTCTTAGAGAACTTACAGGTTTGACATCACTCAATTTGGGTTTTACCGGTCAGTCAGATATCTCCTTTCTTCGCAATCATAACCGATTGACATCGCTTAACTTGAGCTCCGACAATCTTTCAGACGTCTCCATTCTTCGCGAACTTACCGATTTAACATCACTTCTACTAAATAATAATGAGCTTTCGGATGTATCCTTTCTTAAAGATCTTCCCAAACTGAAAACACTCAACCTAAGTAATAATAATCTTTGCGATTTCACTTTTCTTCGTGATTCTATCGGTCTGACATCACTCCGGTTAGTTGGAAATAATCTTTGTGATTTATCTTTTCTTCGAGATCTAACTAATTTGACATTATTAGATCTGAGAAGTAATAATCTCTCGGACATTTCTTTTCTTCGCGATTTTACAAGTTTAACATCTCTAAACTTAATGAGTAACAATATCTCAGACGTGTCCTCGCTTAGCTCTCTAACTGGACTGACTTCACTTCTCCTGGGAAGAAACAATCTTTCAGACGTGTCTCCACTTTGCACACTTACCAGTTTGACATCATTGTATCTCATGCAAAACAATTTTTCAGATGTATCTCCACTTCGAGATCTGAAAAGTCTGACACAGCTTAGTCTAGGCAGAAACGAGCTTTTAGATATGCCTCCTCTTTACGCCCTCCTAGGTCTAACAAGCCTCGATCTATTTGAAAACAACCTATCGGATGTAGGTTTCCTTCGCGATCTTCAAGGTCTAACATTTCTCGACCTACATGTCAATAATCTTTCCGACATCTCATTTGTCATTGATTTACCCGGATTAAAATATTTGAATATTGATAGTAACACAAACCTGAAAGAACCTCCGGAAGACATCAGAAATGGAGGAGTTGAGGCGATAAGGAATTATTTCTTGCAACTCCAGAGACAGGGGCAGGATTATCTTTATGAAGCGAAGGTGCTGTTTGTTGGGGAACCGGGTGCGGGGAAGACTTCGCTGATGAAGAAATTAATAAATCCGAGTTATCCCGTTCCCGGTGAGGACGGCATGAGCGAACTATCTACACTTGGAATCGACATCGAACCCTATTCATTCAAATATAAGAATGACGACAGACTGGATTTTACTTCTCACTTTTGGGATTTCGGTGGACAGAACGTGCAGTATTACCTGCATCAGTTTTTTTTGACAGATCGGTCATTATATGTGTTAGTGGTGGATGATAGACGTGACAATCCGAATATCGATTACTGGTTTAATATAATCAAGCTGCTCGGCAAAGGCAGCCCGGTGCTGCTCGTCCGGAATATCAGAGATATCGATTCTTCAACCGGATTTGACCGTTTGAAATATGAGAAACGATATGCGGATGATTTTAAAATATCGTTCCGTGAGTTGGATCTATCGCAGGATCAGGAGGAGCTTTTAAGAATTCGGAATGACGCTGAGGATATGGCTTCGAACTTAAAACATATCGGAGATAAATTGCCGGGAGGATGGATTAAGGTTCGGGATGAGATTAAGAAATTAAAATCACGGAATTATGTAACTACGGCTGAATTTAAGGAACTCTGTGCTCGGAATGATATTAAAGATGAAGCAGATCAGATGAACCTTTGTGGATATTTCCACGCAATCGGGATACTTCTTCACTACAAAAATGACAGCGAGTTGGCGGACCTGGTGTTTCTGAATCCGCAGTGGATTACAACCGCTGTTTATACGGTGCTGGCAAACAAGGAATTGGATAGAAATAACGGCATCTTCACCCAGGACTGGCTGTTCGATCTGCTGGGTGATAATTATCATTATGAAGAGAAGTTGAAGATACTGCTTCTCATTCAGAAACAGGAATTTGACTTCTGCTACGAAACGGTCAACGGTAATTATCTCGTACCGCAGGTCTTAAACGATGTTGCTCCGCTTCAGGCGAATAAATGGTCGCGGAAAGGAAAGCTCAATTTCAGATACCGCTACAAATTCCTGCCGATTGGGATCGTGACGAGGATTATCGTGCGTCTCAACCAGTGGGTGGACAAGGACGGGGAAGGTCGTGATCTGGTCTGGAAAAGTGGAGTTTTTCTGAAGAAAGATGATTGCGTTGCATTGGTAAAAGAGGATATCAGTAAAGAAGGATTGCAAGTTGTTGATGTTTCTATTTCTGGTGATCCAAATCTTAGAAAGGACTTTCTGGCTTATATCAGGGGTACAATTGATGAGATTCATCAGCGGTCGTTTAAAAACATTGATATTGAGAAGATGATTCCTTGTGTTTGTGAAAGGTGTGTAGCTTCAGAAGATCCTTTCTATTTTGAGTTTAGCAGGCTGCTGACTTTTGTGAATTCCGGAGAGAAAGAAATTTCATGCGAGAAGGAGGGATCGTTAACAAAGGTTCTTATCTCTAACCTTGTGGGAGGGATTATTGAAAGAAATTCTTTTTATTATGACGATTTGAAGTTCAGAGCAGGAACTGAATTAGCAGAGAAACTCAGTATAAATGACGATTTGGCGGGATTACTACGTAAATTGGCTGTAAGCGAAGGAAGCGTGGTAAATATTGAAAGCGCAACAATTGGGATTATAGGGGATAATACCGGGACAATTGAGAATAAGGTAACCGGTAAGAAAGGTGAATCTATAGAGAAGGTGAAAAAGCGGTTTTGGGAAAGATTCTGGGGGTGGATTGTTGGGGGTGTTGCTCTATTGGCTGGAATTGCGGCAATATTAACCTGGTTGGATTATACTCCCTTTACTAAATCCCCGGATTCGGAGAATCCGGGCTACGAAAAACCGGTGGAATCAACTGGATTAACCAACCGAACTGCCATTAATTCAACAGAAACAGCAAAGGATACGACCGAATCGGAGGGGGATAGCACCGGTCAGGTGGGAACACTTGTCGACACTCATTAGGTGATGTTGTTTCTGGCAGACGAAGGCGTCTGCCAGCGCAGATTTGTTACTGCCTGATTTCAAATGAAGCGTAATCTGGTAGTTTATATTCACTCCCTTCATTTGAGAACAGCCAGAAACGTCTAATAGATTTATACGAAAATACTTTTGAGCTGTCTTATAGGAAGTTTGGTTTAGAACATACCTTACAAGCCTCAACCCCCCTTTTATTCCCCCCTTCAATAGAAGGGGGGATATCTTACAACTACACAGGTTTTACAGCTTCTGCGATAATGGTTTTGCAGAAATAGCGGGTTGAAATTTTGGATAACCATGTCGGTGAGGCGTCGCAGCCGGTGGTGTAACAGACTTTTAAGCCGGTTTTTTCTATCTGCTGCTTAAGAAATCGTTTTGTGAAAATGCTCATGTGGCGGGTATCTGCTGCCGGATTAGGCATTTTGCCTTTGAACAAGGCGATCAGGTACTCGATGAATTGGATGTTGGGGACGCTGATCAGGCATTTGCCTCCGGGACGAATGATGCGGTGAATCTCGGCAAGGTTATTATCACGCATGGTCAGGTGTTCTATTACTTCAAGGCAGGTCACATAGTCGAATGAATTATCAGGATAGGGGACAGTTTCTCTATCCAGGTTAACTACTTTTTTCTCATCTAAGTCAACTGCATCATCAAGTGCTTCCTTAACGAAATCGATGCCTACTGCAAGTATGTCTGGCAGTTTCTGTTTTGTAATTTCAGCCAAATAGCCATTTCCGGTTCCGATGTCCATCCATTTGTCGGGTTTGAATCTTTTCAGTCTGTCAAGTGCAATCTTGTATCTGTTTTTCTCACGGTACAGTGTTTTACGTTTATCAAGCCTTCTTTCCCATTCCTTACTGTTTACTTCCTTAAGTGACTGCATGCTGGTTTGAGTGTTTTTTGTTGAACCGGTTTAAGTTTACTGAAATCCTGACTCAAATCTAAGTGAAGTATACTCAATTGTCAATGTATGGTTTGTCCAAACCGGAAGGGTTTAAAAGAGAGTTGAGTGAACGGACAGAATTTCTGTGTCTCAACGTCTAATTCGACTTAGGATTATTATCTGTCAAATGAACCTGCATAGTTAAGTAATCTTATCGTTGGATTGGATACCGCGCTACCTTCTTCCATCATATTTCGAAACTCATCAGATTTAAAAAATTCCATTAATGATTTTTCATTCTCCCATTTTATTAAAAATGAAACAGTTCCCTCAGTCTCAGAAGGAAAAAAAACATCAACACCCTTTGAACCATTCTGAACTCTATACCTCGCATGTCTTCTGAATCTGAGAAACCATTGATCGAAGTCCTTTATTTTACATGTTATGTTAGCGATTACCAAAGAAATCCTCCTGATTTTCGACTTGATAGACTGAAACCGTTTGAATGATCAGCTTCAATTAAGATGCTTGTTATTTATCCTAAACCAGATATACGGAAATCAAACACTCATTGTTTGCTTTGTAATAATACAAACCTGATAATATATTGTTAAACTAGTCCGCTTGTGATGCCCGAGATTTTTTGTAGATGAGTGAAAATTAAAAGGTATGAACCTGGAAGATGATCAATTTTTTAGTGGTCTTAATGTGCCGACATAGAATCACTATGTATGTAGTGGTAGTTCTTAATTTCTGTTTTGTTGATTTATTCACAGCAGATGCTGCTGTAATAAATATCCCTGAAGATTACGATTGGATTCAAACCGGGATAGACTCAGCGGGATCAGGTGATACTGTTCTTGTTCAGCCTGGGATTTATTATGAGACATTAGTTTTTCATGGCGCCGGGGTAACGCTTGCGAGTCTTTACCTTCTTAATCCCGATCCGGAGTATATCGACTCAACTATTATCGATGCTGCGCGACAGCAGCGTGCCATCGACTTCAGGCATGCTGGTGACAGTTCGGCTGTACTTTGCGGATTTACAATCCTCAACGGTGGTACAAGTTATGGTGGTGGAGTTTACTGTGCTTTCTCCAGTCCGACACTTCGCGATCTTGTGATTGAAAACTGCCAGACCTACAGAATGGGTGGCGGGATATATTGCACGCAGGAATCTCGTCCTCTGATTATCAATGTGAGAATAAACGGGAATTCTTCTCCGGTGGGTGGTGGAATCGGTATTGCTCACAACGCGCATCCAACACTGATAAACTGCGAGATCAGGGGCAACACTGCGGATAACATCGGAGGAGGAATATTTATCGGTCATGAATTTGCGAATATTACAACCGACGGAGTGCTGATTGCAGAAAATCATGGGGGGCTCGGTGGGGGTGTTTACATCACTGATTCACCTGATGTTGTCCTCGAAAACGTCACGATCAGCTCTAACACCTCCGACAATGGCAGCGCTCTTTATATAACGCATGACTTCTGGGAATGTGCTGTCGAACTTATCAACTCAATAGTTTATTTCCATCAAGATCCATCCATAATACTGACCGGTGATACTCTGGTGCCTGGTACTGTTCTGACAATTCGTTACAGCGATGTAGAGGGTGGACCGGAAGAAATTGTTTCAGATGAGCAGAGCAGAGCAGTGTGGGGACGCGGTAATATCGCTCATGATCCATACTTCGTCAATGCTGAAGAGGATGATTACCATTTGACCGCCGGAAGCCCGTGTATTGACAGGGGAGATCCTGCATCAGAAGATGATCCGGACGGATCCCGAGCCGATATGGGAGCTTTCTTTTTCGACAGGCGGATAAACTCTGCACAATTAGAACATAAATCCCCAGCTCCTGATAGATTCGGATTGATATCAGTTTTTCCAAATCCTTTTAACTCGAATGCGACTGTTTCCTACAATTTACAATACGCCACAGACGTTTCAATTAGACTTTTTTCATCAAACGGATCTTATGTGAAAATCATCTTTGAAGGGAGAAATGAGGCTGGTATTAACAGCTCCCAATTGGCAGCACGAGGTCTACCATCAGGATTATATGTACTGAAAATGGAATATGGAGATAGAGTATCTACCAGGAAAGTATCTGTTATGGAATAGCGCATGTTTTCCCTAAGGTATTGCAGTTCTGATTTGCACAAAATAAAACTCAGAATACAACTGTAAGGGACAACAACGTTCAGAGTGTAAAGTGAATTATTACCGGATAAGAATCTGTAAATTTATGTTTGAGTTGTTTCTTTCTTCAATGCAGAAAGAAACAACTCAAACAGTATACAGGTTTTGACAGGAAAAGAAAAATCCTTAAACTGTGGATTATTTACCTTTCTGCTTTTTCAGCATTGCTCGACCTTTTTTCGATATTTCCCAAATACCTGAGTCGGTGTCTTTGATTAACAGACCTTTTGAAATCAAACTAACTCGGATTTTATCGAATTTGATTTGCCATCGAGGAGTTTTTGGATGAGCAGCAGGTGGTTGTATGTCGAACTTATTAAAAGAGCTCTCCATGATCTCACCTACTTTTCTTATAACTTCGGACTTTTGCGTTGCTCCGCCCACATCAACTAATGATTGTAGAATTGGGATCGTGTAGGCTGAGTTTGGAGTTAAAGTTCCTCTTGGCAATCTTGGTTTTTTTGCCCTTGCTGATCGAGCCTCTCTGGAGGTTGAAGAAGGTTTAGCCTTGGGGGCTTTAACCTGACCCGAGATGATAGCCCATTCGACCTTAAGCTCATTCAGTTTATCCATCACCTTTGGGATATTAGCAGCGCACTCCAATGGAACTCGAGCTTTCTCAAAATCTCCATTTTCAATTGCCTTCATACCCTTTTGGGTAATATCTTTAATCTGGCTTTTTAAGGCATTTATCAAGATCTGGAAAGAATCTTCAACATTAGAATTATTCTTTTGATTCATGACCTCGTGCTCCGTATTGATAACTTCTTTTAAAATTTCATCAACTTTATGTGTCTCTTCAACTTTTTCAGTTTCAGATACTAGTTGTACTTCAGTTTTTAAGAAAGCAGGTTCTGCTTTGAGTGTTGGCTCAGGTTTCGGGAGCTCAGGTTCGGGTTCTTCTTTCAGATCGATTGCCTCAATTCTCTGTCTTATTGCATCGAGAATCGAATCTGCTTCCGGAATAGTCTCTACCACTTCTTCAACCTGATTGGTGCCAAATTCCTGAAGAATTGCGAGATGCATCTCCTCAGTAACAGGTTGCATCTGGTTTCTACTAATGTCATAACCCAGGCTGTCAAGGTATTCCAGAACTCGACGAGTAGTTACCTTAAGCTCCATCGCCACTTCAAATATTCTTTTCATCTTCTTTACTTTTATTGTGTAGCAGAAATCTTCATCTGCATTGTTTAATCAACACCTGTTATAATTAAACAGGTGATACGAACAAAACGATTTTTCGTTTAAAAACTTGAGTGATCACATCAGCAATCCGCATTTTTTCAAATAAATTAAACGAAGAACGGGTAAACAGAGTGTTTGCAAAATCGCTAAAATGCCTTATCGGTTCAAATTAAACTAAGCTACCACATTGTAAGGACACTTAGACCGGCTACTTATTTTAGGTTTGTCACGCTGCGGTTTTCAATGTACAACAGATAAAATAAAACTAAATCTGATTTTCCAGATATAACCAGGAATTTCCATTACAAACTTGTTGAGAGTCCAATTTCCATGTTCTTATAGTTGATTTAGTGTAATTGTAATGAATCAGAAGGTAAATGTCAAGTAATAAGCGGTTTATTTAATATTTTCTGTCTTCTTAATTCGAAAGTACCGATTGAATGTTTCCTTGTTTGTATATTAGTGTAAGTTATATGTTGATTTCCTGCAATAACTATATAAATCCTATGAATCTACAGATTATGTTTTTCTTCCGATTCAGGATGGAGTTCTTCCCATTCATCTCTTGGCATTCTACCAGTAATCCATATCCAACTCATAGGATATTCTCGAGGTGATACAATTACAAAATAGAAATGCCAGATGACGATTGCAGACACTGCAAGTATTGCTTCATAGAAATGGACAACTTCACATACGCGAACAACCCAGGCGGGAAGCCAACTTGTTGTAATTGCCGGGAACCACAGCACAAGTCCGGTTATGGTCATCAGTACCGTTCCCCATATAAGAGCCCAGTATTCAGCCTTGGCGGTATAATCAAACATTCCAAATCGAGGTTTGTTCGTTTTCAATCCAAGGTGATACCCAACATTTTCAATAGCTTGTTTAATATCATTTAAAACCGGCATCATCGCTCGTAATATCATTCTTCCCCTCTGAGTAAGAAATAGATAAAACATGTGATAAAATGATGCAAACACCATAAGAATTGCCAGAATCCGGTGAGTAAGTCTCCTGTTTTCCTCAGTAAGACCAATTTCTGTAATTATCCGAACCCACCAGGTGTCCGGGAAACGGAGAGCAAATCCTGTGATGGCTAATCCTGTAAAGGTTAACGCAAGCAAGAGATGCTGTATTACCTCATCCCTGTTCATCCTCATAATCGTAGGTTGCTGGTGAACAGAAATATAGTGATCTTTCAGGTCATGGATAAATAGAATTGCATTATGTACAAACATTCCTCCCAAAACCAAAATTATAAGTATGATGTAAATGATTTTTACCCAATCATGAACCATCATTTTTCCACGGGCAAGAACATGCGAGTAACTCGCAGCAAAGGTTGCATTGGCTTTAGGATGACATCTTGCACAAGTTTTAACTACCTGTGTCGGGTGTATTGAGGATGTTGAATCCATCAGGCTGCCAATGTCGTGAGTGTTGTGACAGTCGATACAGGATGCTGCAGCAGCCCCATCTCGTTTCACCGCCCACCCATGATAGCTGTCTTTGTAACTTTCTATTATTTCTGCAGGTAAACCATACCGAGCTGCCATTTCCGGATCTTCGTGACAACTCGCGCAAGTTTGACTTGCCTGTTCTCCCGGGTGCACTTTAGATCGAGGATCATCAATTTTAAAAATCAAATGTTCGTCATGACAATCGGTGCAGCTTGGGCTGTCAGTTACTCCATGTGCCAGTGCCCTTCCATGGATGGAGTTACGGTATTCCGCCGATTCCTTTTCATGACATTTACCACAGGTAATTGCAAGGTTTTGCTTGTGAATCAAGCTCGTTGGAGCAATTGCTGATTGGAGGTTATGAACACCATGACAATCAGTACATACTGCAGTCTGCTTATCCAACTTCCAGTCTGCCCCATGAATTGATTCTTTGTATCTTGGCAGGCTGATCGGTAATCGAACATAGTCTGAAGTAATTACAGCTTTATCAGCATGACATTTTCCACATGTATTTGGAATTTCGTGATGGCTGACAGGGCTTAAGGGATCAGATGTGTATAATATGTGATGACCTCCATGGCAATCATCACATGAAGCTGCGATGTTGTCGCCATGCAACCTCGCTAAACTATGGGTACTGGTTCGATATTCATCTTCGATATCGTCATGGCATTCACCACAACCGAAATCGTTGGCTTCGTGATTATCTTTAATCCGATGGCTTTTGTGGCAAGAGAGACAATTCATACCGTCTTCACTGATCATGGACTCATGAACTGAGCCTGAAAAGTCATTCTCGATGTGCTTATGACAATAAGTGCAAGCATTGATAATTTCAGTATAATTTTCAGGAGATTGAATATCATGTTTACCGTGACATGAGATGCAGGATATCTCTCCGTTTGTCTTTCCGCTGGTATGTATTTGATCTTTTTCGTTTTCGTGACACGAACCGCAATCCACTTTTTCGAAAGACTCAAAATGTGGAATATCCTCAAAATCCCCGAATTGTGTGTGACAATCCAGGCAGAGCAGGTCTTTGTGTACACTGGTCGAGAAGTGTGTGCCATCCAACCCAATCAACTTACCGATTTCATTTTCTAATTCCGGATCTTCATGACAGCCAAAACAATCGTCATTATCCGAACCATATGTAAGAATTGGGGAGAAAGTAATTAGCAAGAGCAAGAAAGTAGTTAACAACTTTCTATTTAAGTCAGTAAAACAGAAAAATGACTGGATCATTTTCCGTTTGTATCCAGATCTTAGAACTGCGTTGGTTTCCATCAGGTACTTCAAAATTATATCAAGTTCTTGAAAACAAAGTGTACTTTATATGTAAAATTTAATACAAGGGATTCTCTTAATCCAAATATGCTGGGCGAAAAAAAGTCAATTGAATTTTTTTTGTCCATTTTTTCACAAAGTTTATATTATTGAGTAAGAACAATCAAAAAAAAGAAAAGTGGCAAAAAGTCTTGACAAATTGTTTTAATATTTTTATATTACGATATATGTCGAACAATCATATATTCGAGTTAGATCGGTTTGCAAAGATGTTTAAGGCACTCGCAAATCCAAATCGATTGAAGATCTACATCAGGTTGGTTTCCTGCTGTGGACCAGGTACGGTTTGTTCGCTTGAGGAAAAAGATGAACGACCTACTGTTGGTGAACTATGCGATGAAACATGTGTGGGAGTATCAACGGTATCACACCATTTAAAAGAACTTTCCAACTCTGGACTTATTCGCATGGAGCGGAAAGGTCAGAGAGTATTATGCTGGGCAGATCCTGAAGTTTTTCAGGAGATAGCGAAGTTCTTCTCAATATAGTGTTTTTTTTGACGATAATTTCGATAATTGTCGAAATATCGAATATAAGTATGAGGGAATCGTACACACCTTATGCTAATTGTTTCGTAAACTCAGATAAGGAGGAAGAATGTCTGAAAAATGTTGTACAATATCCACTTCCGAGGATAAAATCACGATTGAGATTTCCCGAAAGGGAGCGGAGGAGGCGTGCAATTGTTTAAGTATTAATATCGATGGTCAATCTTTGGATTGCGCCGATTTAGTACGAAGGATGAACAAATGCTGTCCTGATGAAAGTCCTGAAGAAAAGAAATAGGTCAATAGCCGTCGAGCCACGCACTATCTTTTAAAGATAGTGGAGCTATTGAAATAGGACTCTAATTGAAACAGACAACCCCGGGTATGAATCAGGGTTGTCTGTTTTTTTGTGAGAAAACTCATATTATGTATAAAAGGTTGTTTTGGATTTGAACAAAACAATGTCTAAGAGACTTAATATATAGAATGGAAACAGTTTTAAACTGACAGTGACTTTTCTAATATTTCACAAATGAGGAGTGGAAAATGAAGTGGTATTATGTAGTGGGTTTACTCATTATTTGCTTAATTGTTGTATTTTACTTCACTGATAGTCAGGTGATTACATCTGATATCATTCGTCCAGAGAAAATCGTCAGCAAGCGTGAGATCGTTTATGACACTGAGACTTACAAAAAACTGGCAGAACTCTGGGAAAGGTATTACGATGTATATCCATCCGAGGATGCATATGCAAACTGGATGTATGCGACACGGTATACCGGTTATGAAAGCTATTTTGAGTTACTCGATAAGGGCTTGAAAAGATATCCTGCAAATCCGGTGTTGTTATATCTTGCGGGAATGAAGAAGCATGGGGCATCTGACAACGATCTTGGGAGAGCACGGTTGGAGAAAGCCGTAGCAATAGACCCGACCTTCATTGATCCCTGGTTTGCACTGGTAATAAATTATATGAGTCAGGGTGATGAAGAGCGAACCGTCCTTGCGCTAAGGAATATTCTCGATGGAGGTGCGATGGCAGAGGAGCTCATGGATCTATCATTCAATATCCTCAAAATTCTTGACAAAGATGCGATTCTCATTACAAATGGGGATAATGACACCTACCCCGGTTGGATTCTGACTCGGGTTCTCAATATTCGTCCGGATGTTATGATAGTCAACCGGTCTCTGCTAAATACTGATTGGTACCCAAAATATTTGATTGAAAGAGGTTTGCCTGGATTTATTACTGAAAAACAACTTGAAGAGCTAAGATCTTCAATCTTTAAGTATTATCAAGAGCAGAGTCTAAAAAAGCCGGTGTTTAATCCTTATGCTGATACCCTTATCTCAAGGTTGGTTGATTCTTCCCTTGAGGAGGCACGTGCGGTATATTTTTCATCAACTCTCTTTGAATCGGATATTATTAATCGATATTGTGAGAATGGACGATTCCTTGGATTAGTTACATTGGTTACTCCGCCAGTGAGGTCTTACACAGATGATCTACGCAAACTCTTCAGTTCCTGGTTGAATGATTTTAGAACCGGGGGTCTTGATAGCTGGAGTCTTGCACATTCAAAGGAAGCCTATGCCGGGAGGAAAATTATTATGAATTATGCTGCTGGAATCTGGCAAATGAGAGATTCAATTCGAGACCATGTTCCGGAACTTCGGCAGGAACTGTTAAACTGGATTCATCTTCATGTCGAAAGATCGCTGCACCCCGACTGGAGAAATGAGATAAAAAACATGTGGAAACCGCTAACACCAACTGTGGACAATCACAATCGGTGTCCTATCCATGGTTCTCATAAATGACGACGGATTGGGAAAATCTAAGACGCGCCAGAAAAGGAGATGAGTCTGCCTGGAAAGTATTGGTAGATCATTATCAGAAAAGACTGATAAAGATGACTATACTTATCACAAAATCTGCAGCAGCAGCACAGGATATTGTGCAGGAGACTTTTCTATATCTCATTCGGTCGAATGCCCGACATCACGATGGCAATTTTAGAGCATATATCTCCACAATCACTTATCACCTTGCTTTAAAAGAGAAGAAACGACTGCTTAGGGAAGATGGTCTTGAAAATTCAGTCCTTACTGATAAATCATTGCATCCGCTTGATACTGTGTTATTAAAAGAACGAGATATTCAGATTGCGGGTGCGATCAATTCACTTTCGGAAGATCATCGTGACGTGCTGGTGCTGCGTTTTTATGGTGATCACAGTTACGAGGAAATTGCAGGGATAACCGGTCAACCGATTGGCACAGTGAAGTCGAGGATATTTTACGCCGTAAAAAAATGTAGGGAGAAATTAATGCAGAAGGGAGTTATATAATGGGACATCCAGCAGAGGACAAATTACTCGAGCTCGAACTTGGATTGCTTGATCGAGTAGAAGAAGAAAAGTTAAAAGAACATCTTCAACTATGTGAATCTTGCAAACATAGATATTCCATAGTTAAGTCTGATAATGCAGTTATTGGCGATTTCGATCCGGAGATTGAGTTACCTGAATATCATCTACCAAAAAGAAATGGATCATTCAAGACAAGTTTCCTGAAATTGGCAGCAGTACTTTTGTTAGGATTTATAATCGGTTACGGCACCTCATTCATATCCCGACCAACATACAGTAATGTAATACCACAATACCACCAGCCGAAACCAGTTAGTCAGTCATTCATGAAATGTGTTTCTTCAGAGGCAGTTGATATGAGAGTAGAATTTTCTGAATAGTAACAGGTTTGCCAACAATAACCTTTCAGGTGTAAAATGGTAGGGGCTGAAAATCTTCAGCCCTTGAACATAATATGGATATCCTGAATCCAAATATCCGGATTGAAAATCTTCAGCCCTTGAACACAATGAAGAAATATTGTACACAAATATTAGAGTTGAAAATATTCATCCTTTTAAACCTGAAGTTAGACTCCTGTTCGGTTTTTGGGTTGAAAATATTCAACCCCTACGGAACGCTTGATAATATTGTAAATAGCATTTATTTCGCAAAGTCGTTAAAAAAATCAAAAATCCTATAGGTTTATGTCCAAATCTAACGTATGTTTTTGTGTGACCTATGCCGGAAGAATTTCTCCGGTTGAAACCATCGATACCCATAGATTTGGTGCTTAACTTTACTGGCGCTCCACAGACACCATTAGTCCCCAGAGTTTTTCCGTATTGCGTACCCACCTAAGTGACTTTTTACCAGCTTCACCTGATAGCAAGTATTACATAATTATGGGCAGAATGGATTAGAGAGCATCAATGAATGATGTCGACACCAGCGCTGTTTGCGCTGTTACCCATAATTTTGGAAAAATACATGAAAGACGATTGTACTACTCTGCCCGATTTTGAGAGTTTCGGGCTTGATAATTCTCTTCTCAATGCGATAAAAGACCTCGGATACGAAAAACCGACGAGTATACAGGAGCAGGTGATTGCTCCCATGCTCAAACATAAAGACTTACTTGGACAGGCACAGACCGGAACAGGGAAAACTGCCGCGTTTGCGCTTCCTCTATTAAATCATCTTGACTTAAAAAAACGCAAATTGCAAGTGCTGGTACTTACACCTACTCGCGAACTTGCCATTCAGGTCTGCGATCACTTCGGACAGTTTGCCAAATATATGTTTGGAGTCAATATACTTCCGGTATATGGTGGTGCAGGAATGGGTGATCAACTCCGGGCATTGAGAAAAGGCGTTCATATTGTGGTTGGTACTCCAGGTCGAGTTATGGACCACATGCGTCGTGGGACATTGAAATTAGATACACTCAACAGCATTGTCCTTGATGAAGCCGACGAAATGCTGAACATGGGCTT
Source organism: uncultured bacterium (assembly GCA_964387885.1). GTDB lineage: Bacteria > Electryoneota > AABM5-125-24 > Hatepunaeales > Hatepunaeaceae > JABGPL01. The sequence goes on from CAYLYZ010000043.1 coordinate 34,509, forward strand.
TCAGGAAGACGTAGACTGGATACTTGAGCGAGCTCCTGAAAAGAGGCATATGTCGCTTTTTTCTGCGACAATTCCACCCTCGATTCGACGAATTGCCAAACGATTTATGAATGATCCTCAAGAAATAACCGTTCGTACCAAAACAACAACTGCTGCTACTATTCACCAGCGTTACTGGATGATTCGAGGCTTAAACAAACTCGACGGGCTTTCCCGTATTCTCGAAGCAGAAGAACACGATGGTGTGATAGTTTTTGTTCGCACTAAAGCAGCAACAGTTGAACTGGCGCAAAAACTCGAAGATCGTGGATTCAGTGTTGCACCTCTTAATGGAGATATTCCCCAGCACATGCGTGAACAGACGGTGGATCGACTCAAGGCTAAACGGATCGATATATTAGTCGCTACTGACGTTGCAGCCCGTGGACTCGATGTTGATCGAATCAGCCATGTTATAAACTATGATGCACCTCACGACGTAGAAGCATATATCCATCGAGTTGGACGAACAGGACGAGCCGGTCGGAATGGCGAGGCTATCATTTTTGTTTCCTCACGTCAACGTGGGCTATTGCGTACTATCGAAAAATCAACCCGGCAAAAGATTTCTGAGCTTGATCTCCCAAAAGCCAAACAGATCAACGATCAGAGAATTTCATCCTTCAAGGCAAAAATTGCAGACAAGATTGAGAATGGCAAATTAGATCTTTTCAGGAAGATCGCTCAGGAGATGAAGGACGAGAGTGATTTTGATCCACTCGATATTGCTGCTGCTGCGGCCTGCATGTTCCAGGGTTCACAGCCGTTGCTCCTGCCAGAAAAGGAGATTCCTGCCAGAAGAGAGAGGCGAGAGATTTCATTCAACCATAAAACAAATGAAATCAATTTTACCGATAGGAAGAAAGAAAGAAAATCAACCAAACGACACAGTAAAAGAGAACATCCGAAAGACCGACATATTGATTATAACGTTGCACAATATAGAGTTGAAGTCGGACATGCGCATGGTCTCAAAGCTGGAAACCTCGTCGGAGCAATTGCAAACGAAGCCGGACTGGACGGCAAATATATCGGCAGGATCGATATTCAGGACGAGTTCAGTACAGTCGACCTTCCGGATGGAATGCCCTCTGAGGTTTTATATGAATTAAAAAGAGTCCGAGTTGCAGGACAACAGTTACGTATGACCCTGAACTCAGGCAATGGGAAGCACCGTGGCAGAAAAAAAGCAGGTGAATCCCGCAAACAACGTAAACGTGATCGTATGCGTAAAGCACGGAGTAGACAAGAAGCGTAAGACCATTTTCCCCCCTGCGAAGTAGGAGGGAATTAAAGGGGGTAAGGCTTATATCCCAGCGCAGTCACACGCCCTCGTGTGACAGTAATATCAATGCTAAATTGGCAGACGAGGACTCCTGCCAGCATGTTTATCGTAGGTCGGAATCTTATTCCGACAATCTGCAGCATTTTCGAGAACATTTCGTCGGAAAAAGTTTCCGACCTACGTCACCGTAAAGTGTACTTGACCTTAAATGTAGTAATTATTACTTTACGGAACATTCAAATCAAAAAATCCTGGAGTTTCTGGTTTGATTGGATTAGGCAAATCGAAAGGAATGAGTAGTAAAAGCTCTTAGATTAAAATGAAAATAAATTCGCAGAACAGGAGAATCTTAGATCGCCAAATCGAGTACTATCGTGCTCGAGCTTCTGAGTACGATGAATGGCACTTGAGACAGGGTCGGTACGATCAGGGTGAAGAGCACCGCAAATCCTGGTTAGGGGAGTTACAAAAAGTCCACACTGCTCTGGGACTGGCGCAGCCTACAGGTCGAAAACTTGAAATTGCATGCGGGACAGGGCTTTGGACTCCACATTTAGCACAGAGTCCGGGGGAACTTACAGCAATTGATTCATCCTCTGAGTCGATCCGGATTAATCGTGAAAAAACAGGTGATCCTGCTGTTAATTACATCACTGAAGATTTTTTCAAGTGGCAACCAGAAAGCTGTTTTGATTTCATATTTTTCGGATTCTGGCTGTCTCATGTTCCGAAAAATCTATTCGATGATTTCTGGGGCAGGATTAATTCAATTTTGAATCCGGGTGGAAAAGTCTTTTTTGTTGACAGCCTGTTTACAGAGAAATCAACCGCAATAGACCACAAGATAGATCATTCCGGCATCGCAAAACGAACTCTCAAGGATGGATCGAAATTCGAAATCGTAAAAGTTTTCTACGAGCCAGATTTATTAGACCAGTATATTAGAGAGCTGGGTTTATCAGGTTCAGTTTCAACAACCGGTGAATATTTTCTATATGGTGAATTTCAAAAGATTCGATAAATGGTAGGTCGGAATCTTATTCCGACAAATTGCAGCATTTTCGCGAACAATTCGTCGGAAAAAGTTTCCAACCTACGTCACACTCATTTCAGTAGCATCACCTTTCTCGATAAACTCCCGTTCCCAGCTTCCATTTTGACCAGATACAATCCGGAAACAAGTGAATTTCCATCCAATATCATGTTATGCACGCCAGCCTCATATTGCCCCTGCACAATCTTCTTCACCAAACGACCCGACAGGTCATAAAGATTCATCCTGACATCTGATGCTTCAGGCAGACTGAAGTCTATATTGGCAATTGAGTTAAAGGGATTTGGGTAAATGCTTGAAATCTCGTATTCAATCGGTTGTGTCTGGTCTTTCAATTTAAAAGAGGACGGATCAAGGACATCTAATTGTATAGGCATCAAATGTTGACCACCCATTGCATTATGAGAGAATAACAGATTTCCTTCATATCCACCAAAATCCAATTCAATCCCATCTTCATCTATGGTTTCGAATACGATCCAAACGTTATTTGTTTCTCCGGCTCGAACTATACCGTTGTCAGGAACAATATCTACGAAAAATAAATTTGGATCAAGCTGGAAAACTTCTAACCTGTCGTACCCATCTTCCCGGCTGAATTCAGCAATAGTCAACATTACCCAGCCACCGTAGCGATCGTATTCTTTTGTAATAAATGCACTTGTTAAATTCGATCCCTCATGTTCTGAAAAATCCTTGACGAACCTGAAATCTCCGGTTTCTGGATTGACTTTCGAGAGTGATGAAAAGTCTGTGTCAGGTATATTATGAAGGATGTAAAGCGTGTATCCATCCGGATCATCGTTCCAGAATGCTAAACCATATATCCTGTGTCCGTTTCGATCTAATGTTATTTGTGGTTCACCATTTCTGTCACAGGCGACAATATCAGATACCGTGCTGCAAATCCATAGTAATTCTCTTGTGCTGTCCCATGCCAGATTGTTGTTTGGGTTAAAAGGTCCCTCCCAATGTCTAATAACCTCTCCATTGGAATTAAAGCCAAACACTTCCCTGTTATCAGATCCCCAAAACAGCTCACCATCCCATGCCAGATCTCTAAATCCACGGTGGCTGTTCCCCGGCTGAGCAAATTGCTTTATCAAATCACCATCCGGATTCATAACATAAATCATCGGCACATTTTCACCTCCCCCTACCATCCAATAATTCTCGCCATCGTAAACCACGCCTCGTAGTGTATTATCATTAAGGGTTGCTCCGGCTGGAAACTCTTCACGAATTTCCCAGGGATCCATTCCCTCATTGCCGTCAACTGTAAACTCAGCAGACCACTCGAGACTTCCATTTGCACTATTTGTGAGGGAAATCTGCTCCATCGTTAACAATCCATGTTCTACGGAAACATTGAGCTCGGCATCAGACACCCGGAATTCAGGATGAAGTAAACTGACATTCAATTCCAGAGTGTCGTTAAGTTCAAATTCAACATCAAACAACACGGAATCGTTGTATCCCTCGCGTGAAAACGAAATATCATATATCCCGGAAACAGCTAATAGGTCATACCTTCCATTTTCATCTGAAATGGTATTAAATCCATTTGAAACCACTACATTTACATTATCGAGTCTATCACGATTTTCAGCATCACGAACAAATCCTCTGATACGTGAGAATTGGAGAAAGGGAATCCCACCCATATCGATGAATGTAGAATCCGCATCTTTTGGAAAATCCGGATCTCCAGCGTCAATACAAGGGCTATCCATTGTCAGTGAATAATCCCTGCACTCAATTCCCGCAAATAAGGGATCTGCATCTATATTGCCATCAGACCAGATAACTGAAGCTTGATCACTAATCACAATACCATCCTCACCTCCTTCCAAATCACTGTAAGCTAAGCTTGTTGAACTATTGCTACGACAGTATATACCCTGTTCGCCATTTTCATAGATGATACAATTGGTAAAAAAGTTGCGACTCGTCCCTCCGGTATGAATTCCCGTAACATCGTTCGAGATGTTCTGGGTGATGGTTACGTTAGTGAAGTGTTTTTCTCTTTCACCATAAAGGTCTAAAGCGCTGCCACGCTCCGTGGCTGTATTATTCACCACCAGGCAATAGTGCATTTCAATTTCGGATAGTCCACTTAGATGAACTCCACCTCCGAGTCGAGCAGTGTTATCCGAAAATTCAACATTACTAAGTGATGCGGTTGGTCCGCAAGATGAATACAATCCACCACCGGTGGAAGCAGTATTTTCAAATATTTTACTATACGAAAGATCCAAATGACACTCACCTTGTAATATGCTTATTCCACCTCCAGATTCACTTTCATTTTGAAATATCTCAAGATTTGTGAGATTTGCATAGCCGTTGAAAATTTCAATACCACCTCCTCTATCGTCGCTTGTATTGTCCGAAAGAATACAATTCATCATAATAAGAGAGTCCGGTTGATTCGCACACAGTCCACCCCCGTTTCTGGATGCGGAGTTTCCAAAAACTTTCAGATCTGATAAAATTGGAGATGATCCGTTTACAAAAATTCCTCCCCCGTTGGCTGCTCTGCCATTGGTGACCGAAAAACCGATAAGAGTCGGGACATTTTCGAGACCGTTAAATTGAACTACTGAATTTCCACCATTTCCTGTCAAGATTGTGGAATCAATATAAGCTGGATCACCAGTAGTCAGAAACAGGCTTGCCAGGGTGATTGATCTGTCAGGAAATCTGATGAATTCGGGGTAGGTACCGGGTTGCACCAGAACGGTGTCACCTTCCTCGGCTGCTTGTAGGGCGGAACGTATATCCTCATGGTCTTCCGGAACGTTGAGGATTGCAGAAAAAACAGGATTTACGAAACTTAGTGCGATAAAAAACAAGAAAAAACTAATTACTGTTCTCATGATTCACTCTCCTGAAAATGTTCAGTCAAATCGAATAAACTACTACTAACATTGTTGGATCAAATTAAATTCGACCAGTAATACATAAATCTCTTAAAAATGGTGATCCTTTCTTATTCACACCCCATGCGTGAACACAAACAAGATATCACAATGAATATCAAAACGCAATTAAAATATAATAAAATTGAGAAAATATTAAAAAAGTGGGATTAATAAAGATTTGAGTGATTTATCAGGGCGTCTTTGAACGAATTTTTCATTCAAAGACGGAGTTTACCCAATCCCCTACAAAATCAACGCTCTTTGAATGACATCACGACCGAAGTTGTGATCAGATTGGATGAAGTCGGGCTATCCTTAAACCGAGTAACTGCCAAAGCTCGGCAGATGATCTTGTGATCCAAGCCTTTATCTGGCGCGCGTGAAGTGTGAAATGCATCGCCGTCTTCAAAACCTGTTCCCGAAAACGACGAAGACTCCAGCCCTCGCCGGTTGCCTTCTCCATCAGCCGACGCGCCGTATTGAGCAGATTGTAAGCCGAAGCATACAGCAGCAACAACGCCTCGTTACAAGCTAAGTCATCCCGAAACTTCGAGACAGTGTTACTGGTTTTTCGTTGTCGCGCCGCACAGGAAAGAGCCGGTTCCAAAACATCTTTGAACTCGCCGATCCAACGTTCCATCGTCCCCCGTTGACGATAGAAGTACAAAAGCTCTGAACCGGACATCTGATCTTCTGCCCAACTGGTGACGAGAAAGAAATAATTGAACGGTTCAAATACGTCTATCTGTTTCTTTTCCTTGACGATTACCAACACGATACGACGCGGTTTGCTCCATTTCTCAGCCTGATAGGACAGTTCCACCGTCCATTCGTTTTGGTCGTTCGCCCTGTTTTCCCGGATGTACGCAAGGTAAGGTTTCGCCATTCGTTTCAGAACGGCATTGGACTTTATCCGGAAGCAGTAGCCGATGCGACGTCTCTCCAGTTCGGACATGTCATTTTCGTTCGGCATGGCAGCATCGCCACGCACTGATGCGACCAATCCGATTTTACCTTCGACGTCATCGATCAGCGGGAAGAGAAAGTCGCTCAACCCGTCTGCAGAATGGACATTTCCCGGGCGAAGTTTGATGTCGAGGATATCGCCGGTTTCGGCGAGCATGGCTGCGATAGGATGGTGACAGGTATATTTGTAATAACCGTTGTACACGCTGCCATCCTGATGACCATACGTTTCAAGGGGGAGGGAATCTATATCTATGGTGAAGTATCTATAGCGATGTTTTCGGTTAGCTTTTATTGATTTTCGGGCGCTTTCGATGAGGCTGTTACGAAGGGCATTCCGATTTTCGTCGCTTGCCAGCATTTCTGTCAGTCTTGATAGAGTGGGTTGTGATGCAAGTCCATCCGGCATTCTGAGGTTAACATTTTCGGGTTTGAGCGGTGTTTGACCTTTTTGTTGTGAAACGGCGGTAACGAAAGCCGGATCATGTCTGAGGCTATCGGCATCGTCAGCGTCATTCCATCCTTGAGCGATGAGGTACAGACGTGTCCGGATCAGTTCTGACAGGAGATGTGTGATCGTGTTTTGATCGCGAGGATCGGCTATGTTATCAACCAGGCTTTCGGTTATTTTCAATCTTTCGTCAATTTCACGCAAAACTATGACGCCGCCATCAGATGACAGCATTTCCGGTCTTGTTTCGACTTTGAGTGATTTGTTGAAAGTGACGGGAAAAAGAGAAGAGGTAACTTCACCCATTAGGATACTCCTTACAACGTATTAAAAGTGTTTTATACTTTTATGTTGTATAGAGATAAAAGTTCCTTGTTTCTATAGGTGTGAATAAGAAAGGGTGATACAAAAATATACCAATAAATTCAGGAAAAAACAAATGGCGTAGGTCGGAGTCTTATTCCGACAAAATTGGGAGATTTACGCAAAATTCGTCGGGAAAAGTTCCCGACCTACGACAACTTCGCAAATAATCCACAGAAAAGACCATCCCACATCTATATCATTTGAGCAACATAAGTTTTACAGTCTGCGAAAATCCATTAGCTTCCATCGTCGCAAAATATATCCCCGGTGGCATGGTCGAGGCATCCCAGGTCACCGAATGCTGTCCTGATAAAAAATAATCGTTGGCGACAACTGCTGCAAACTTACCAGTTGGGTTGTACAATTTGATCAAAACCTGTGACATCTGAGGAACTGTGCAGATCAATTTGACTGTCGAGTTGAAGGGATTAGGATAAGGGGCAGACAGGGAGAAAAATGATGGCGTCAATTCGTGTATTTCATCATTTTTGATCCCGTTCGGAGCAAGGTCTACTGCATAAATAAAATAATCTTTTCGGTTGTTTGGCGTATCGGTTTGTCCCGCAAGCAAAACAATATTATTTTCAAGAGGGATAATGGCATGAACAGCATTGCTGGTCTGACCAAGCCAAACATAACTCCACTCAAGAAAACCATCGGGTTCAACTTGTGCAATACAAAATGCCTCCTGGTGTAAATCGTTTTTAGCCCATCCTCCCATTAATATATGATTGTTATTTATCATATAAATAGTATGGCATCTAGCATCATAATCACGCCAGGGAGATTCAATTTCGAAATCTAAATTCCGGCGCAATCTTAGAATACCGGATGTGTCTATGGATGCAATCCCAAAACCGTTATCTGATTCACCCCCCAGAAAAAAGATTCTATCATCCAGCTTAGTATTGCATCGGACTTCAAAACCCAGATTTCGTCGCCATTTCCGCTCGCCTTCCCAATTATAAGCGGCTACGTACTCACCGCCGGCAAAAATAACACTACTTTCCAAATCATAATCTAATAACGTAATCCACTGTCTCAGTTCAATGTCATCTACTACAAGGGATGAGACAACTTCACCAACCGAGTCTGTTCTCACGATCCAGGGATTGGGCCAGAATGCTTCTCCTATAACACCGGCAGCGAGTATACCGCCATCCTCGAGCAGGTACACTTCATTAAACATGGCGAATGGTGCAGCACCATAATATCGTTGCCAGATTCTGCGACCTCGCTCGTCTGCCTTGATAAGTGTGCCTAACCAGACCGTCGAATCACCACTTTGATGATAGGTTAATCCGGAAAGGATATACGCACCATTGCTTAAGACTTTAGCATCATAGATCTGTTCATGTCGTTCACTTGGTGGTCTGGCTGTCCACAGCAATTCACTACCGGAACTAACTCTGAGTAATTGGTAGTCAAGACCGTCTCCAGCAACATTACATCCATATCCGACAAGTGTAATATCCCCATTGTCATGTGCAACTGCCGTTTCACACCAGTCAACATCATCCCATCCGTAGGTTTGAAACCAAAGAGAATCAGGGTGTGCTTGAGAAACTCCTGTAAATAGTACCAGAACTGTCCCTAAAATCAGTAATCGATTGTTCATTATGTCCTCTTAAATAATACCTCTTTTTTGAAAACGGGATCAATTCAATTAATAGGTTTTAAAGTTTCCTTTGAAAATAGCGCTCAATTTTTCCCACCCGCTTGCGGGGGGGAACTAAAGGGGGGGCGAAAAATCAAAATGTTTTAATTGTGTGTCGTGCAACTCACTGCATGAGTATTCATACCGAAAACAGATATTCCTTCACAATCCGTCGGGAAAAGTTCCCGACCTACGACAACATCGTTTTCACCTTTGCAGGTGTAACCTTCTCAAACTCAACCTTTTCGCAATTGTTGAATGCTGCAAACGTCCTCAACCTTTCAGAGAAATGCGGCAGAAACTCTTCGAATCCATCAAACCCATCTTCAAACACAAGATTGCGGACTATCAATGTTTTCTTCTTCCGATCCGCTTTAGCATCCATCCTTGCCACAAATTCTTCACCCAGTAAAATCGGGAGGACGAAATATCCATAAACACGCTTCTTTGGGGGGACATAACATTCAATTTTATAATCGAATCCGAACAGTCGTTCTATCCTCTCGCGCTGTATAACGAGGTTGTCGAAAGGGGAGAGGATGTGGACGGTGGGTTTTCTCTTTTTGGGTTTTGGTGGGGAGTTGAATAACTCGGTGAGCGCACAGTAATCGGGTTTCTCGACTCCTTTAACTTCGATACTAATAACCTCGCCTGACTCAATCATTTCTGCGATTGATTTTTTGATTACATCCTTTTTTGCAGCAAATATGTGCTCTGTAATCTCTTTCTCCCTGGCGATACTGTAGGCTGAGAGTGCTCGACGCACAAGGAACCTGCCTACTTCATCATCTGTTGGAGTTGTCGTGTCAGTATCATCAGGAAGAACTCTCTCGGTCAGGTCGAAAACACGCTGAAAATTCCGTCGCTCTGATACCATAATTTCTCCCTGCCAGAATAGCATCTCTAGCGCAACCTTGAATGGTTTGGGATTCTCCCACATCTTGCGTTCGGTTACGGGGATGCTTTCAAAGTCTTTGGAGCTGAGAGGTCCCTCGGCACGGATGCGTTCGAGGGCTGGCTTCATCAAGTGTCCATATTTAGCTAATCGCTCTTTTTCCCATTTACTATATGGATCATGGAAACGTTTCATCTGCCGGATGTAATGTCGATAATCTGACATCGGCAGGTAGGACATTGCATGTCCCCAGTATTCGAAGATTTTCCGGTCAACAGACAGCAGCTCATTCAGCATTTCTGTGGAGTAATCGGGCAGTCTTGACCACAAGGTATGATTATGAGCGCGCTCGATGACAGAAATCGTGTCTATTTGAACGTAGCCGAGTTTCTCGATGACGCTGAGAACGCCAGACTTTCCCTTTGGAAATGCGAATTTTTTGTCAGGTAACGTAGCGCTCAGGGCAAGTCGTTTTGCTGTTTTGAGGGATATTGTTGTCACAGGTCTTTTAATGATTAAATGTGTGTCGGTAGACACCCTTGTCTGCCAGTAAAGTTGTTGTTATCATTGTCAGATTGTTCCTAACAGATTTGGTGTAGGGGTTGAATATTTTCAACCCGTTTGTTGGTCGGGATCTTATCCCGATGATTCCTCATAGTTTTGATTATCTGTCAGGAAAAGTTCCCGACCTACAACACAGTAATGGATATATGACGCTATCGAATTAGGTTTACGGACTGAATATTTTCAACCCCTACGCGGATACATACCAATAGCCATCCAGATCCATCCATGAATTTTATGCGGCAATCCCGATTTTTCCATAAACATATATGGACAATAACCTGCAACGAAATTTATACCTTTATCCTCACAAAATGCAATGGCTTTTTCGTCAACATCTGCAGCACCGCGCATACCATAAATCCAAGCATTTTTTACACCTGCTCGATTGAATTCCCGCAGAGCGTTCAACACTAAATCCTTTTTTAGCATTATTATCACAGTGTCCGCAGGTGGATCAATTTTGCCATACTTCGGGACGCACCTGTGACCCTCAATCTCATCTCCGTGAGGATTGACAGGAACTATTTCATACCCAGCCTTAATCATGTCGCGCATGAGACCACGGCTGAAGTGTTTTTTATTCCTCGATACGCCGATCATTGCGATTCTGTTGTTGGTGAGGAAGTCTTTTATGGTTGTTAGTTTTTGTTTTTGCATTCATCTTTTCTCTTAGTGGTGTCAGGTGTCCTCACCTGACACTTAAGTCACTGTTTATTCGTCAAGTGAGGATAGACTTTTGAAATATTCCGATCCTGTTGAGGATTGTCATTCCCGCGTAGGCGGGAATCCAGAAAACACAGTAACTTACTAGATTCCCGCCTGCAAATAAACAAGAGCAGGGGAGGACGGACATTCCCAGCTTGTCCAAGAACAGTTCTTTGAAAACGTTTTCTTTGTAAGTA